>JAFXZU010000002.1:0-56325 GCA_017541085.1 Prevotella sp. | reverse complement strand
CGTTGTCAAAGCCTTCGTAGGTGTTGCTTATGGTTACGCATGGGAATACAGGGTCGGTGATATTGTCGCCTTCCTCCCACTTGATGATGTAAGGCACACCTGCCTTGAGTGAATCTGTCACCTCATTGCCGAAGGTGAGGTGGAGTGTCTGTCCGCTTGTCTCATTGTCGGTAACGCTTGCTGCCGTCAGCCTACGTGCCACTGCTCCTTCGAGCACGCTGCCCTCTATCTCAACGTCAAACGGCAGACAGATGGTGTTCCACTTGCCGTCCTTGTAGAGTGTACGGTCGGTAAGAGTCACGTTGGCCACCTTACCGTTGTACGTCTCAACGAGAGTGGCGTTGTCTGTTGCATCGTTGGCCAGCTGAATCTCATCACTAATCTTACGCAAGCGTATAGCATTTTTGAATTTCCCTACATCGCCATCGTAATATTCCGGACTAACAGGATCAAAGTTCTTACCATCATTATAATCGTATATTGACGACGATACATCTTCGGTTTTATATACCGAGAAAACAAGGTAATAGCCTACCCAATCGCCAGTATTATCATCAACAATCAGGGCAACATTGCTCACGCCGTCATGGTAGAAAGGATTGTCAAGAACTATCTCAGTCCATGAACCAGTTACAAAGTCCACTTCTCCGCTGAATACTCGGTCATCGGCAGAGACACTAATCAAATCATCAGATCCGTCAAATTCAGTCTTGTCAGTGCTTACCATGTAAATATCGATGTTGCGTGTGCTGTTAACACCACTGACACTTTTGAAGTCGATGCTCTTAATCCATCCTTTCTCACCAAACTCCTCAGCTGTGTAAATCTGTTGTGTCAGAGAGTAATTATAGTTATTATTGAATGGCAATACTTCAGAGTCGTCTTCCGTACCAATGCCAACGAGTATCTTGTCTGTAGCTACAAAAGTAAGTTCATGACTCCACTTTATTATTGTCTCGCCATCAACTACAGGACGTACCTTCACGATATATTCTGTTTCCTCCGTGAGTCCCGTCAATACGAATGGATTCTCTGAGACTGTTATCTCACTAAAGTCTTCATCACTTGATGTCTTGTATGCTACAACCCATTTCTGTGCCGCAGGGGTGCAGTTATCCTTCCAGCTCAATTTCACGCTATCAGATCTTACATCAGAAGCCACTAACTTGGTTGGGTTTAGCACATCACCAATACTCTTACGCAAGCGTATGGCATTTTTGAATTTCCCTACATAGCCATCGTAATCTTCCGGGTTAGCAGGATTAAAGTTCATATCATCATCATAAAGGTATATTGACGACGATACATTTTCGGTTTTATAGACTAAGAAATAATTGCTAATGTCCATGTAACTGCCAGTATTGTCATCAACAATCAGGGCAACATTGCTCACACCGTCATGTAGGAAAGGTTGGTCAAGAACTATCTCTGTCCATGAACCAGTTACAAAGTCCACTTCTCCGCTGAATACAAGATCATCGGCAGAGACACTAATCAAATCATCAGATCCGTCAAATTCAGTCTTGTCAGTGCTTACCATGTAAATATCGATGTTGCGTGTGCAGTCATCACCACTGACACTCTTGAAGTCGATGCTCTCAATCAATCCTTTCTCACCAAACTCCTCAGCTGTGTAAATCTGTTGTGTCAGAGAGTAATTATATACATTATAGAATGGCAAATATTCATAGGCGTCTTTCGCACCAATGCCAATAGCCCTCTTTTCTGTAGGTTCAAAAGTCACGGCGTCGCTCCAATTGCTCTTTTCTTCATCACTGTTGACTGCACGCACCTTGGCTGTATAGGTTGCCTCTGGAGTAAGGTTTTTCACAGTATATGGATTGGTTGTTGCAGTGATGACAGAAGTCTCGTCGTCATTCAAGCATATCTCCCACAATGTTGCGCTGCCGTTCTCAGTCCAACTCAATGTTGCCTCTGTTGCATTGCCTTCGGTGAGCGTTACGGCAAGGTTTGTAGGTATTGGACAAGAGACAAGTGTCGTGAAGTTATTTTTCTTCCAAGAACTTACTTTCTCACCTTTAACAGACTGCACACGAACAACATATTCTGCATCTTGTGCAAGATTTGTCAGAGTCAGGGAAGTTTCTTTAGTATTGGTGATAGCTGAGGTCCACTCAGTGTCTTCTTTCTTCTTGTACTCTACGTTATAAGTACCTGTACCGCCGGCCCATGTCAGGGTTGCCTCATGGGCGGTTATATCCGTTACCTCAAGTGATGAAGGAAAGGCTATAGGATTGACATCAACATCAAAACGTATATTGTTGCGATAGCCATACGCATATTTGTTTCCTGAGAAATTAGACAAGTCATTCAAATCAGGAACATAATCATCACTGTAATAGCTAATTGCCATATTACCTGTTGTATTGGTAACACGGAACTTGTATGAACTGCCAGGGTAACTGCCTGTTACAGGGTCATAGAAGCATACCAGCAGGTTTTCCGTTCCGTCATAACTGAAAGGCGTATCAAGGTTTATCGTAACCCAACCGGCTCCTGTGACAGAGAACGTACCTTCCCATACCTTGTCGGAAGCATTTACGGATACCATGTCTTTACTGTTGCTAAACGATGACTTGTTACCCACGGTCTTCATGTAGATTTGAATACCATCCAGAGAGAATGGCTGCGAGTAAAGGTATTCAAATGAAAGGGAATTGATAGTACCTGCAGCTCCTATCTCTTCAGCAGTGAATATCTGTTGAGTCAATGATGATTCGTAAAGCATATTGACAGGCAGATAATATTCTGATCCTGAGCTTTCAGGATCACCTATCTCAACATAATCAGCCACCTCGAATATAACGCTCTGGCTGCCTGTGTAGCCGCTGCCATCGTGAACGGTGATGGTCAGGGTGTAAATGCCCTTGTCCTTCACCTCGCTTACAGTGCTGCCGTCCTTGGTGATGGTAACATCGTAGTGGGTGCCGTTGACAAGTGTATTGCCGTCGTAATCCTTTACTACATAGGCAAGGCTGATGGCAGAGCCTGTATATATATAGTTTTGTCTCAATCCTGCAATGGTGGCAAGAGAGAGATTCTTTGTATTCACACTTGGCACGACCTTGTTGTTGATGAGTTCCCAACCAGAACCGAGATTGCTGAGCAGAGTCTCATTACTCATGCTGCCGGCATCTGTTCCCTGAACAGCGCCGTACGAAGTAATGTAGTAGCTGTTGTCAAGCGTTGACGAGCCGTTGCGGTTGAAGGTAGCACTGTTGTTGTTAACATCAATGTTCAGCGTGCCTGCCATGAGGCAGTTGGTGAATGTCAGCGAGCCACTGCTGCGCCAGCCCACGAAGCCGCCGCAGTTGGTGGCTGACTGGTCACTGATGCTGCCGTCGAAGAGGCAGTTAATGAATGTAAGGCTGCCATTACTCTCTAATGACACAAAGCCGCCGTGGGTACCGTCCTTGTCATTTAGACTGCTTCTGTCACCGCTGATGGTCACACTGCTGCGGCAGTTCTTGACTGTTACGCTGCCATGTGACTCTGCAATAAGGCCCGCGCCAAACTTATAGGTGCCGGTGGAGACTGTATCCGTCACGGTAAGCATGCAGATTGTTGCACCATCAACGTAACGGAACGGTGCACAGCGGTCTTCTGATGCCGTGAGGGCGAGGTTGATTTTGTGTCCGGCACCGTCAAACGTGCCCTTGAACTTGTTGCTGCTCGTTCCCGCCATCGTAGATACGTTGATGTTGGCAGTCAGCTTCACGGTCTTTCCGCTGTAGGACGTACCATTGTTCACATTGCTTGCAAACGTGTTCCAGTCAGCATCACTGCTGATGAGATACGGGGCATCGGCTGTGCCGGTGCCTGTAAGTCCGTCTGCCCATGTCGTTGAGACAACGAACATAGCGAGGAGAAGCATCACTGCCATCCTTCGCGTCATGGTGAAGGCTGATATCATAGTTGCCTGCGCCAAATGAGTAATAAGTGGTTTCATTCTGATTTATATAATTTTATAACCTTTATCTTTGCACAATATTACAGAAACTGCTATTTTGGTTACATCTTCCGTAATTTGGCTGCAAAAGTACAAAAAAAATTCCAAACAAGGTGTGTAATTTTCAATAACGGTGTGTAATTTTCGACAATTAGGTGTGTAAATTTCGCGAAATTTACACACCTAATTTCCTTTCCTAACTCACTAAAAAGCAACAAGATACCACGACATTACAATCAAATGTTTTTTTTTTGGTTATTTTATGCTGTTTTTTTGCAATCAGCACCCTATTATAAGGCAATAAAGCAATGAATTTATGAAAAAATCCGTTTTATAACATACTATAAAATCAGGAAAGACAAACCGTAAAACATACGGAAACAGAATAAAAAACTTCTATCTCAGATAAATTCCGGATAAAAGGAGATCACCTTTGTGACGTTCCCTTATTCTCATAAGGAATAGCGCCATAGGCCCCGTTACGTTTCTGCCAGTCCTTACGCGCACGATACATCTCCTCCTTGATGCCTCCCTTCTCTATGAAATCACGCTTCTTCCACTCAATGAGTCCACGTATCAACACATCACATTGATAAATAAGCGTGATGGCGATATTCGCAATAGTCTCATCGGAGCGTTCTTTTATTTTCTCGCGATACACGGCGGAATCAAGATGTTTCTTACAAAATTCGCGTGTCTGCCTGCAACGCGGATCATCCTGTTTCCATTGTTCTAATCCACGCACACGCAGGTAATCCTCATAATCAAGTAGCAGTTCATGTAACGAAGCACGGTTCACATTCGTCAGTTTCAGTTCCATCTCACGCGATGTAATCCCGTCGATGTTTCCCTCCGCAAGGTTTTGCTTACCTGAGCGTGCAGCCTGTATCATCTGGTCTATCGTGCGATCGCCTGTCTTTAGAAACTTATGGGCGAAGTAAAATGTGATGTCATAGATGCACTCTGCCTTCTGAAAAGCCTTAAGGGTCCTGTAGTTATTATCCTGTCGAAGGAAATCCTTGTTCTCAATCATGTGATTAGTAAATTATTTCCACAAAAATACAACGATTTCACCGAACAGACAAATTATTCACAAGAAAAATACTCCATGCCGGAGTATTTTTTTATTTTTGGGGATAATGGGCCTTAATGGGGTTAATGGGCTGGCCTTAAAAGCCCATTAAGCACTGCGGTAAACCTGCCCAGCAAGCATAGCAACCACCCCAAGCACAACCGTCAACCTCCCCAGTAAGCCCATAAAAACCAGCAAACCCATAAAGCCTCAGTATAACATTGTTCTAACTCTCCAAAAAAACACATTACATACAGTCCATATACCTTTTCAATAAAGCAAGTGAACTTCTATCAGGGAACCTCTCTAGCCTTTGCTTTACCCAGTTAATAAATTCAGGCTCACTAGTAAACTGGCAATTGAAAAAGTTAGCAGAACTTGCATTATATTGCCTTTCTATTTCTGTTATAACCTCGTCCTTTACACCATGTTCTAACAATTGCAACGTCTTAGCGCTCAACATAATCACATTTGTCTCATCAAAATATTCTACATTCGCATAGCCTCCAAAGTTACCAATGATTTGACGTAAAATGCCCATATCTGTATCTGGTCGATTGGGAACAAATATTTCCATTCCATAAATTGGATTATCATCGCCATATACAAGTGGCGAAGAACAGCGAACGCCCGTATCTTCATCATCTCCGTCAGTAAAAGCAGGTGGATTCCAATTATAATATGACATATCTATACTTATCTGCTTTTTCATAACCGCAGGCGTTTCGTAACCTGAATAATACCCTTTGAAAATATCTTCAAGTTCGTTTTCTGTTATTTTCAAAGGTTTCCAACCGTCATGCTCATAGCAAAGCAAACGGTTCATAACATCTTGCTTCACATCCTTTCCTATCACTAGAATTTGAGTATCACGAGTTAGTCCTTCCTTACTTTTTTCCGAAGCCCCAAATTCTTTAACTTTACGTACCAGAGCTGCACGATTCTTGAATTGTCCAACAAAACCAACACGACGCCCTGTTAAAGGATTTTGTTGACAAATATTATTATCACTAAATAGCTTTTGTTGTATCATTGTCCTATTTTTATCATTCCTGTGGTTTCTTATTTATTGTAATATGTAATATTTTAGTTTTATCATCTTTGTATTCCTTGAAATCTACGCCGAATTCTGTCAGCACACATGTCTTTGCTTTAAATTGAAGTCCGTATTTAGTGAATACATTCTGCATTCTTTTACAAGCAAATTCTTTTGTCAAGTCCTCGCCTTCTACGAAGCAAGCCAAAATGTCCTTCTTAAATTCACGTTCATTCGCATCATCCAATTCCCTCAGATTAAGAAGAACAGTATCCTTTGTCGTAGCTACCTTTTGCTGTTGCTTGTAGTAAAGACACAAAAGGCGATAATCTTCACTTTGCATTTCACGTTCAGTAAACTCAACACCATCTTCGCTCACATATTGTTTAAACTTCTTTACCAAATTCGGCCATGTGGTTTTTCTTTCCTTGGGAACATTTGCTTTAAGTTTAGACGCAGCAGGTGTCTCCGTGTGATATTTTTCGTAATCCATACCTGCAAGAATCAAATCCAAGTCTTCTTGGTATATTTTGCGAACATCTTTTCCTGTAGCAATTAGTTTGTCAAACTTTCTAAGTTTAGAAGGTCCGGGCTCTTTTCCAATAAGAAGATAGTTCGTCTTACTACCAACTCCCGTATCAATGTCGGCTCCCATTGTTTTTAGTCGGTTAGCTAACTCCTGTCTTTCGATGTTGAATACGCCTGTAATAACTACCTTTCTATCATAAAAAGGATTGTTAGGGTCTGCACATGATAAGTCTTTCTGAAGTATATCACCGCTAAGGGAAGTATGCCCTCTCGCTTCAAATGATTGATAAATAGGATTTATAGTCGACTTCTCTTTACTAGAATATTCTGCAATTAACTTCCATGCTGTTTCATCAAGTGTTAGTTCACCCGATAAATATTTGGGAAAAACGAGAAAAAGATTGCCACACATTTCGGCATCATCACAAGCATGGTGATGACGAAGAACCTTTACCCCATATCTCTGACACACCACATTTAGCGAATGGAAACCTTCACATTTTATATTGATTCCGAATCTTGAATCCATGTATTTAGATAGGAGATAGGTGTCTATTATATTCTCGTATGGAATAGAAGTTTGAATGCTGTAATATGCACACGCATCATGGATACACGCCCTTTCAATACAAGCGTTATGAGCAACGAGTGGCAAACCATCAATGAACGATTCCATTTCTGGAAGAATCTCTGCGAATGTTCGCTGACCTTCAAAATCGTTCTCTGTAAATCCATGAATCCAAGTCAATGCAGGTCCACTCTTGCCTTCATATTCAAATGGTGGTCGAATAAGCGTATAGTATTTATCTACGATTATCCCATTCTTGTATTTGACCATTCCAACAGAGCAGGCGGTCACACGTTGAGGATATAGATTTTCGAAGTCAAGACTTACAAATGAAGATGGAAAGACGAAGCTATTCAAATCAAAATTTTCTGTTATTTGTTCTTCAAACGAACCATCAAAGCATCCTTCATAATTGGAAAGCATCTCACAATCACATTCAGATAGACTGTATCCCTCTTCCAAAGGTAACTTTTCATCATTATAGGGAGAAAAAAGATCTAACAGTTTCTTTGTCTTATCTTGTACCATCGAATTATATTTTATTAATGAGATTTCTCACTTCGATCTTATTTTTGTAGCATTGCAATTTGCGAATACCCTTAAAGGTTATTCCTTTATAGGTGGTATCTTAATATCAAAGTCTGAGTGGTTGTAGCGTTCTGCAACGATTCTGACATATCCGCAATTTCCTTGCAGATGTTTGAAAATCTTTTTGACTTTTCCTTTCTGCCCCATAGGATTGCTCATTGTTCCCGCATTTCTGGTATTTAAGAAAGTACCACTCTTGCTCTTATCTCTATCAAGCCACATATTGAACTTTTCTATAAGTTTATCATTTCCATCATATAAGCCTACAGTTACGCTTTCACCAGAATATGAACCAGAATATTGATTATACCCAGATTCATAATTGAAGATTCCATTTTCACTTATAATACGAAACTGATATTCTTCAAAGCCCCAAAAGACAAAAGAACCTTCCCCTGGTTGGTTGTACATATAACTGGTATAGGCTTCGTTCCCTTTAAGTTCATCTGCCTTCTGTTTTGTTATTACCCATCCTGCTTTGCTAGAAGAAGTTGCTTGTGTTGTGACTTTTATAGGTGAAGAATACATTTGGACAGCAGAGACATCACCTTGCAAATTAATAACTTTCAGATATATTGAGTCTGCATCCTGGACAAAATACATTTTGCCACCTTTATCACTAATCCTCATTGTAACATGAGCACCATTTCCCCATTCAACGCTATCAGATACCTCCTCTGTTTTGGGGTCTTTAAGCCAGAATCGAACAACAGCAATGCTGTCATTCTTTACACCTTGAAGATTCCAAATCTTTACAGAAGGTTTAGCGCCATTTGCATTCTCTGTTTTGAAGAAGGTCATGGATTTACCACTAAGAGAGAAATTTTCTCCCATTTCGACGTCTGTCTGAGCGGATGAAGATAGATTTGCTGCTAAAGCAAACGACAATACTAAAATCTTTTTCATACCTAACAGGTTTTTAAGTTTATACAATGAAAAATGCGCAGACAATCTCTACGCATCACCAAGGTTCACCACAAACCCCAAAAGCATCATAGAAACGCCTGCGCACTATGGCGCGACGCTCTAATAGCTTTTGTATTGGCTCGTTTCTATCTTCGAGGTGGTGATTCGGTGATGTAAGAGCCTATTATGTCTTGTGCTATTTTACCAATAACACAATGCAAATATAATCATTTTTGATGAATAAAAAACATGAATGCATCATTTTTTAGTTATAAATCACAAAAAAAACACAATTTCGGAGAAATTACATAATAAAATATTTTTGGGAGGGAGGATTTTCATGTCCGTCTGGGGCTGTTTTTATGATGGCAAAAAATAGCGGAATGAAGATTTTGTCCTATCGGAGCACTTTTTTCAACCCCGATTTTAGGGCGGTTTTTTGAAAAAAAATATGGCTGGTGATTTCTACGGGAATTATGAGAGGGTTGTAACTCGTTGATAATCAGTAACAGGTTCAGAAAAGACGGTGTAAAGTGATAGCTTTTACGGTGTAAAAGCTATCATTTTACCATGTAAAAGCTATGCTTTCATAGTGTAAAAGCTATCGAATGACGACGTGAAAGCTATGCTTTTACACTGTGGAGTGACAAAAATGAGTAAAAAATGGCATAAAACAGGGTTCCTACCCCACCCTTTTCTCTCTAGTTTGCGTTTTTTGGTGAACATCTTTTTTACCCCCAAATGACGAAAATGTCCTATTTCGGAGGTTTTCAACATACACCGGAAAATGACGAAAAAAAACACAAAAAAAAGAAAGCAGTAAACAATCTTTACAGACGGTTTACTGCTTTCTTTATGGTTGAGGACGTTACATCCTCCACGCTTTTTCTTTCTTACGTTCTTAAGGAAAGACTTATTAAGCCTCCTTAACAAGGACGCGCTTCTCCTGGATGCGAGCCTTCTTACCTGTGAGCTTACGCAGGTAGTACAGCTTAGCGCGACGTACCTTACCGTGCTTGTTAACCTCGATAGAGTCAATGTTTGGAGACTCGATTGGGAAGATACGCTCTACGCCTACAGTACCAGACATCTTACGTACTGTGAAACGCTTCTTCTCGCCGTGACCTGTAATCTTGATGACTACACCACGATAGAGCTGGATACGCTCCTTTGAACCCTCGATAATCTTGTAAGCCACTGTGATAGTGTCACCTGCCTTGAACTCAGGGAACTGCTTACCTGTTGCAAATGCCTCTTCGGCAACCTTAATTAAATCCATTTTACTAACTGTTTTTTTAAGTTTTAGAACGCAACGTAGTCGAGTGCCAGCGGTTACGTCATTTCATTTTGGAATGCAAAGGTACTACTTTTTCTTAGAACTACAAAATTTTTTCTCAGAAAAATGACGTACACATAGTAAATTAAGCATTATATGAAAAGAATTATGTACCTTTGCAGTCATCAAATTCTAAAACCCACCTTTATAATGCTGACAAACCGACAATGCGTCAGGGTGTTGCTGTGTGTGTTGCTGTGTATGCTCGCAGCCACAACCAATATGTATGCCCAGACAAAGACGCAACAGAAAGGAAAGGCCTCTTACTACTCGCGCCGCACTAACGGCCACCGCACAAGCAGTGGTGAGAGAATGAATAACGACTCACTGGTGTGCGCACACCGCACCCACCCCTTTGGCACCAAACTGCTGGTGCGCAACCCCGCCAACGGCAAGGAGGTGGTGGTAAGGGTGATAGACCGCGGTCCGTTTACGCGCGGCAGGATAATAGACCTCTCGTATGAGGCTGCCAGCAGGATTGGCATGCTCTCATCTGGCGTTGCCATGGTGGAGGTGAGCGTATATGACGACACGCAGGTGCCGTTCAAGCCTAAGGACATTACATCAACCGTGCCTGAGCTGGAACTGGAGATGAACGACGGCGGCAACGCCATGAACCCTGCATGGAAACGACTTCACGAACAGAAGGAGGCTGAGAAGACACACGCTCCAAAGAACACTGAGAAAGGCGAGAGCCACGCTGGCAAGGCTGCACAGAAAGCGGCAGCCAAGACTGAGAAGAAGACAACGGCCGACAAGGCTACGCAAAACAAGAACACAGAGAAGGTTGAGGGCCACGCTGTCAAGGCAACACCGAAAGCAGCAGCCAAGACCGACAAAAAGATAACAGGCAACAAGGCCACACAAAATAAGGAGACAAAACAAACAGCAAGTGACCGATGAGGGAATACACTGACGAAGAACTGGCAGAGATACTGGACAAAGACATATTCCACAAGATATCAGCCGCGGCTGACGAGTTAGGACTGGAGTGCTACGTGGTGGGAGGATACGTGCGCGACATCTTTCTCGAGAAACCGTCTGAGGATATAGACTGCGTAGTGGTTGACCCCACACTGCAAACGAAGAGCCCCGGCATTGCCGTGGCTCAGTTGCTGAAAAAGAAACTGGGACGCCACGCTCATCTCTCTGTATTCAAGAACTTCGGCACTGCACAGGTGAAGATGGGCAAGGAGGAGGTGGAGTTTGTAGGCGCAAGGAAGGAGAGCTACCAGCGCAACTCACGCAACCCCATAGTGGAGGACGGCACACTGGAAGATGACCAGAACCGCCGCGACTTCACCATCAACGCCATGGCTATCTGTCTTAACAAGGAGCGTTTCGGCGAACTTGTTGACCCCTTCAACGGACTTGACGATATGTGGGACGGCATAATACGCACGCCGCTGGATCCCAACATCACGTTCTCTGACGACCCGCTGCGTATGCTGCGATGCATACGTTTTGCCACCCGACTGAAGTTCTACATCGACGATGAGACGTTCAGTGCGCTGGAGCGTAACGCGGAGCGCATAAAGATAATATCTGCCGAGCGCATCAACGAGGAACTGAACAAGATTCTCATGACTAACACGCCGAGCAGAGGATTCGTGGACCTGCAACGCTGCGGACTGCTGCGACTCATACTGCCCGAGGTGTCGAACCTCGACATTGTGGAGGAGCGCGCCGGCAAGGCTCACAAGAACAATTTCTACCATACCCTCGAGGTACTTGACAACACTGCAAAGGTATCAGACAACCTGTGGTTGAGATGGGCTGCCCTGCTGCACGACATAGGCAAGTCGAAGAGCAAGCGATGGGACAACCAGCTGGGATGGACATTCCACTCGCATGACCACATAGGGGCGAAGATGGTGCCGGGGATATTCAAGAGACTGAAACTGCCGCAAGACGGCCAGATGAAATATGTGCAGCTGATGGTGGATATGCACATGCGCCCCATCATCATTGCTGACACGCAGGTGACGGACAGCGCCGTAAGGCGGTTGGTGAACGATGCCGGCGACTATACCGATGACCTTATGCTGCTGTGTGAGGCTGACATTACGAGTAAGAACCAGGCACGCAAACAGCAGTTTAAGAACAACTACACCCTGGTGCGCGAGAAGATTGCCGACCTGGCGCAGCGCGACTACAAGCGTCTGCTGCAGCCTTGCATTGACGGTAACGAGATAATGCAGATGTTTAACCTGCAGCCGTCGCGCGAGGTGGGCATACTGAAGCAATACCTTAAGGAGGCTGTGCTCGACAATGTAGTGGAGAACGAGCGTGAGCCTCTCATGGAACTGCTGATGAAGAAGGCTAAGGAGATGGGGCTGACGCAATAACCCCCTCCTAACCTCCCCAAGGGGGAGGGAGGGAGGGAGAAAAAGGAATAATGAATAATGCATAATGTATAATGTATAATGCATAATGTTTAACGTGTAATGTATAACGTAATTTCCCTCTCCCCTCTCGGGGGAGTAAGAGGGGGGTCAGTAATATATGAAATTCAACGAAGTTAACGAGAGCTACACCATGGCGGAAGCCATACAGGAGGCGCAGCGCTGCCTGCACTGCAAGGTGCCGCAGTGTAAGAAGGCATGTCCTATAAGCAACGAGATACCTGACTGGATACATGAACTTAAGAAAGGTAACCTCGGTAATGCCATAAGTATAATAAGGACGAAGAGTAACCTGCCGGCGGTATGTGGCAGGGTATGTGCACATGAGCGCCAGTGCGAGGGTTCGTGCATATTGGGAAAGAAAGGACAGCATATCAACATAGGTAAGCTGGAACGCTTCATTGCCGACTTTGACGCCGAGAACCACCTGACACACGAGGACATGGCAGAGAAGAGCCGTGGCAAGGTGGCTGTCATAGGCTCTGGTCCGGCTGGCATCACCGTGGCTGGCGACCTGTCACGCATGGGCTTTGCCGTCGAGATGTTTGAGATGGAGCACCAGTGTGGCGGCGTATTGCGCTACGGCATCCCTGAATACCGTCTGCCTAAAGAGGTGGTGGCACGTGAGATACGCCACATCGAGAGCATGGGAGTGACCATACACCGTGACACCACGGTGGGTGTGGAGACCACCATAGACAAGATGTTTGAGCAAGGTTTTGATGCTATATTCATAGGCACAGGCACTGGTAAGCCTAAGAGCCTCAGCATACCTGTGAAAACCATGACTGGCGGCGACAAGCAGATAAACAGCGAGGACCTGCGCGGCGTACGTCTCGCCACTCACTTCCTGCGACGCATGGAACTCTATAACGAGGGTTTCATATCACATGACGAGGTGTCTGTAAGACCTGGACACAGGGTAATGGTGATAGGTTGCGGCAATACTGCCATGGACGCTGCACGTACCGCCATACGCATAGGCGCCGAGAGGGTTGACGTGGTATATCACCGCGGTATAGAGAACATGGCAGCGCTGAAGGCTGAGTATGACGATGCCATAAAGGAAGGTGCCTATTTTAACTGGCACTCTTCAATAACCGAGATACACATTGACGACCAGGAGAATATAAAGGAGGTTGTGATTGAGACAAGGGAGAAAGACGAGGACGGCGAGGAAAAGGTGACTCGCAGGACAGAGCCTGCCGACCGCATAATAATGGCGGTGGGAGCTACGCCTAACACCCGTATCGTGCGTACCACGTCAGGACTGGAGAATGACGAGAAGAAGTTCCTCATCACTCGTGACATACCTTACGGCATGACGACAAGGAAGGGCGTATTCGCAGGAGGCGACGTAGCCAACCGCCAGGCCACAGTGGTACATGCCATGCAGGATGCAAAGCGTGTGGCTGAGGGCATAGCACAGTATGTGGACGCAGTAAAACTGATGAGTGCGATAGAGGGACAGTAGATTATTTGTCCCTCCAGTATGTAGGGGTGAAGATTATAAGCACTGAGAATATCTCAAGTCGTCCCATAAGCATCAACAAGGAGCACATCCATTTAGCAAAATCAGGAAGATCATTCCATGACATCGTAGGACCTATCTCTGTACCCAGGGTAGGTCCTACGTTGCTTAACGTAGATATAGTGATGGTGATGGCATTGGTATTGTCGATGCCCGCCTCTATCATAGTGAAGGCGCACACCAGGCACAACAGCAGATAGACGGTAAGGAAGGCCAGCAGCGTAACCCTGCGCTGCATGGACACGTTGATATCGCCGAAACGCAACGGCAACACCGCCTTAGGATGAAGTATCTGCTTAAACTCATTACGCACAATCTTGAGCAGCATGGTGCAGCGTATGCACTTGAAGCCTCCACTCGTACTGCCGGCACAGGCTCCGGTGAACATACACACTGCCAGCACCACCCATGTGACGTGAGGCCAGCGGGCAGCATCGTCATTGAACAGTCCGGTAGTAGTGATAAACGACACCACCTGATATACAGCGGAGCGGAAAGCATGCTCCAAATCATAACCTAAACGGGTAATAAGCAAAAACATGATAAACGCCGTGAAGGAGAACGTAAGGAACAGATAGAACCTTACCTCGGTATTCTTCACAAGACTCTTCACATCATGCTTCACAAAGAGTCGGTACATCAGGATGAAGTTCAGTCCTGAAAGGAAGCAGAACAACGTTGACACATACTCCAATGCCGGTGAATGGAAGAAGGCTATACTGTCGTTATGGGTAGAGAAACCGCCCGTAGCGATGGTCGTCATGGAGTAGTTAAGACTGTCAAACCATCCCATGCCCAACATCTTGTAGGATGCGGCACACGTCAGCGTAAGACAGAGGAATATCACCCATATACTCTTGGCAGACGAGGAGAGACGCGGATGCAGCTTTGTCTTTATAGGACCCGTAGTCTCAGCAGAGAACACCTTAGTAGAGCCACCCACCATTGACGGCAGCACTGCTATGGTGAAGAACACTATACCTAAGCCGCCTATCCACTGGGAGAATGTGCGCCAGAACAGTATTCCATGAGGCAGACACTCCACATCGTCAAGGATAGTGGCACCAGTAGTGGTAAAGCCCGACATTGACTCGAAATAAGCGTTGGTGAAGTTCGTGATATATCCTCCGACGAGGAATGGCAGTGTGCCAAACAAGCTGAACACCGTCCACGCAAGCGTAACGACAAGGAAAGAGTCCTTACGGCTCAGAGTATTGTCTGCACCATGTCCCTTATACCTTAATATATAGGCAACAAACTGTGTAAGCAATATAGAGATAAGGAACGCGGGCACATCATCCTCACCATACCACGCCGCAAGGCCGAGACACGGAAACATAAACAGCGATTCAAGGAACAGCAACGCACCCAGTATCTTATATATAAGCCTGTAGTTTATCATAATTCAGACGCAAAGTTACGAAAAACAGACTAATTACAAAAGAATTTTGCCGTTTTTTAGCCCTGCTACCATATTCATGGTATATAAATACCACATCGGGGCGATTGTGCAGGTGCGGAAAAGGCAGTAATTTTGCATTCAGAAAACAAAACAAGAACAAAACAAAAACTGAAAGGAGAAATAAATCATGAAGAAGATAGTTACATTATTCATAAGCGCACTTTTCGCAACAGCAGCAGTGGCACAGCCACAGGTTCGTTACATCAAGACTCCACGCTTTGCGCGTCCGCTGGTGGAGCGATGGATTACAGAATACAACAACAGCCATAGCGACGTGAACTTCCAGATTGCACAGGGACAGGCAGAGGCTGCCCTCAGCATAGTATGGGACTCTTCTGACGCACAGAAGGAGACAGCGAAGGTGGTGTATGTAGGTGAGACTGCCGTATTGCCTATCACCACAGAGTCTTCAGAGGCAGCCAAACTGCTTGGTGGAAAACGCCTGAACGAGAACAAGTTGCGTGAGTTGTATTTCGAGAACGACGAGTTTGACGACGAGGAGGAGCGCAACAAGACTTTTGAAAAGATAAATATCTACAGCGGCACCAGCAGCGCATCAGTGGCAGAGTCATTCGCACGCCATCTCGGCAAGAGCAGCAGTCTGCTGCGTGGCAAGCGCATTGCCGGCGATGACCTCTTCCTCAACAAGGCTATAGAGAAGGACCCTCTGGGTGTGACCTTCAACACTCTGTCAAACATCTATGACCTGGAGAGCCGCCATGTAAAGAACGGCCTCGCCATCCTCTCACTCTCTGTAAAGAAGGATGTGGCAGCCACACTCTCTGAGGGAACACTTGACAACGTGCTGACAGTGCTTGAGACCACATCACTGCCTGAGGTGGTAACAGAGCGCGTAGGCTTGAGCTATGACCGCAACGATGACAACGCACTGCAGTTCATCAGCTGGGTGTTAGAGAACGGCACACAGTACAACCACGCTTACGGTCTGCTCAACCTTGACAACGAGGTGGCAAAGGCTGAGCTGGGCAAGGTAAGCAACCTGCTCACAGCACAGAGATAAGGAAGATGATTGCAGGCTCTATGAGCCACACATGTACTATAGATGATATCAGGATAACACAGAAATTCAGGAGCAATAAAGGAAAAGAAAGGAATAGACTATGATTAGGAGATTAACGACATTTACACTTGCTGTGCTCGCCACCCTTACCGTGGCAGCACAAAGCATTATCACCGGTACGGTGAGTGATTCACGCACTGGCGAGGCCCTCATAGGCGCAGCAGTGAAAGTAATTAACGAGAAAGGCCACGGCGTGGTGACCGACATTAACGGTCAGTTCTCTCTAAGCACACGCCACGAGGCTCCGCTAACCCTGAGCGTGGAGTATGTGGGCTATCGTCCGCTGGACATTGAGGTGTATGATTTTGACGAGCCCGTCAAAATATCACTCATTGACAACTCCAGCCGTCTTGAGGAGGTTGTGGTGGTAGGTTACGGCACACAGAAGCGTACACAGCTGACAGGCTCTGTCACTACTATCGCCTCTGACATTTTTGAGAAGGCCGTGACTCCCACACTTGACGGAGCGCTGCAGGGACAGGTGGCTGGCCTCAACGTCACTGCCGCCAGCGGTCAGCCGGGCGCAGACGCACAGATACGCATACGCGGCGGTAACTCTGTCAACGCTTCCAACGAACCTCTGTATGTCATTGACGGCTTTATCTACTTCCGCGACACGGAAAGTAGCAACACAGGTTTGGGAGGCTTCAGCTCTGGCATCAGCCCCCTGGCTACCGTCAACCCACAGGACATCGAGTCTATCGAGGTACTGAAAGATGTGTCTGCCACTGCCATCTACGGCTCACGCGGCGCCAACGGTGTGATAATCGTCACCACCAAGCGCGGACAGGTAGGCCAGAAGAAGCCTATCATCAACTACACCTACTCCATCGGTGCCAGTCACGTGGGCAGGAAACTTGACCTGCTGAACGCAACGGAGTGGGCTGCATTCCAGAAGAAGTACTTTGGCAACAAAGGCGGTTATACGGATGAACAGATAGCACAACTGGGCAAAGGCACGGACTGGCAGTCTGAGGTTCTACGTACAGCAATACAGCAGCAGCACGACCTCAGCATCAGCGGTGCGACGGAGAAGAGCCGCTATGCCTTCTCTGCCAGCTACACTGACCAGGACGGCATAATACTCAACTCTGGTTTCCAACGCTACAACTTCCACACGAACAATGAATGGGAACTGCAGAAGGGGCTGCACTTCGGTGTTAACGCCACCTACGGACGTTCACGTCAGCAGGGACTCACTAACACTGAGGGACTGCAGAGCAAGTCTTCTACTTCACCTTTCTCTGCAGGCATCACCAACAGCTTCGTATATGCACTGCTGACTCCTCCGGTAGTCAACGTATATAATGCCGACGGTTCATACAACTTCAACAACCCGTATGAATATGCTTACTTCGCTATCGGCGACCATGCCTCTAACGCTGTATATGACCTGAAGGAGAGCGTGGCACAGAATACGAACAACTACCTCTTGTCTAACGTATGGGCAACCTACCGCATAGGACACTTCCTGCTGAAGGCCTCTGTAGGTCTGTCAAGCGAGAAGCTCACACAGGAGTTCTTCTCTGGTGCCTACACCTCACTGGGTATGGCTACAGAGGGCATAGGAGGCATAGGCAACCGACAGACCGACGTATGGCAGCAGGAATACACGGCTAACTACAACCGCGAATTCCAAGAGGGCAAGCACACTGTAGATGCTCTTGTAGGTTTCACACGCCAGACTCAGACATCCACCTACAACAACATACAGACAAACCACTTCACCAACGAGGCATTGAAGCAATACAACCTGGGAGACGGTGCAAACATCTATACTCCGCAGACAGGTATTTCCGAGTCTTCACTCAATTCGTTGATAGCACGCGTGAACTACTCACTGCTCGACCGCTACAACGTGACAGCCACACTGCGCGCCGATGAGTCAAGCCGTTTCTCTTCAGGCAACCGTTGGGGATGGTTCCCGTCAGTAGGTATCTCATGGAACGCAAACAAGGAGGCTTTCCTGCAGCGCTTCTCTAAGTTGGATTACCTGAAGGTGCGTCTCTCTGCCGGCACAGTAGGCAATCAGGAGATTTCAGACTATGCATTCTCCACCTCCTACTCCACTGGTTCATACGCAGGCTCAAGCAGCTATGCCAAGCAGAACACTGCCAATGACAACCTGAAATGGGAGACAACAGCGAGCTATAACCTGGGCTTTGACCTCGGACTGTGGCATGACCGCCTGAACGTAGTCTTCGACCTTTATTACAAGAAGACATCAGACCTGCTTCTCATAGTCCCGGTAGGCTTTGCCTCTGGTGTAAGCACACAGTTACAGAACGTAGGCAACGTAGTGAACCGCGGCGTGGAACTTGCCGCAACATGGAACCCGATACGCAAGCGCTCACGCTCTCTGTCAATAACAGGCAACATAGCCCTGAACCATAATGAGATAACGGAAATGGGCAAAGCCAAGGACATCTTGCAGGGACCTGACAGCCAGCAGATACTGCGCAAAGGTGAGTCTCTCGGTTCTTTCTACGGACTGCAGTTCCTCGGCATAGTACAGCAGGGCGAGGATGTCAACGCACTGCCTACCGTCAACGGACTGACACCGAAAGCCGGTGACGTCAAATACCTTGACGCTGACGGCAACGGACGAATAGACGGCAACGACCGCCAGATACTGGGTAGCATACAGCCTAAGGCCATATATGGTCTGCAGCTACAGTACACCTACCGCCGCTTCGACTTCTCTGCAGCCTTCTCTGGCTCTTATGGCGCAAAGCTCTACAACGCACTGGGCCGCAGACTGGAACAGACGGGTGACTCCTACAACGTGCTTACCACAGTATTGTCATCATGGACACCTGAAGCTGGAGGTAACGTGCTGCCACTGGCTACCACCACAAGACCGTTCTCATATATCGATAGCCGTTATGTAGAGAATGCCTCTTACTTCAAACTGAAGAACCTCACAGTGGCTTACCGCCTGCCTCTTCCGAGACACTTCCCTGCTAAGGTAAGACTGTCTCTCACTGCAACAAACCTCTTCACCATCACTCCTTACAAGGGATATGACCCAGAGGTTGCAGGTGGTACGGACTACGGAGCATATCCATCATCACGCACATTCACATTCGGCGTGAACGTGACACTATAAACAAAAAGTAACGAGGCTTGATACTATATTCTGTATCAAGCCTCGTTACTTTTTTATCATCTATAAATTATATTACTACTGCAGTACCGCTGACTGCCACCATAAGCATGGAGTTGTTCTGTCCTATGGTCTCATAGTCAATGTCTATACCAACGATGGCATTGGCTCCGAGTTGCTGAGCACGTTGCTGCATCTCTTCCATTGACGTGTCTTTCGCCTCACGCAGCACTTTCTCATAACTGCCAGAGCGTCCGCCGATGACATCACGGATGCTTGCGAAGAAGTCTTTTACAAAGTTAGCACCGATGATAGTCTCACCGGTTACGACGCCCTTATATTCCCTTATAGGACGTCCCTCAATCTGTGGAGTTGTTGTTATTATCATAGCTATATATTGTTAGTGAATATTCTTAAACAGATGATGCACATGCCAACAGTCGCAACATACCAATGAGCTCAAAGAACATGGCTATGCCGAGGTGTATGATGATGCCGCCCCATAGGTGGTGGGTGCGATAGGCAAGGATGCCGAGTATGTAGCCGCCAATGATTGACGAGCACAGTTCAAGGTCGGGTTTGCCGAGGTGTACGCACATATATGTTACCGCCATAGGCAACACAGCACGCGGTCCGAGCCATCGAGCCAGTCCTATCACCATCGCACCACGGAACATACTCTCCACGGCAAAGAAGTCATTGGCATAGCATAGTTCAAACAGCGCGGCGATGCGTAGCTTGTCCCATCCGAAGGCTCCGTCGTAGTATGTTATCTGCATCTTAGGGTAGAACTCCAGGAACTGCGGGGTGAACGACACCAACAGGAACAGCGGCAGCAACATTATATATATAAGGGCATACACACGCAGGTATTTCCTTGAACGATGCAATCCGAACAGTCCCACTCTTCCCGTCACTGCCCAATGGAACACGCACAGCGACATAAGTATGAATACAGAGCGGAAGAAGAATGAGCCTACGAGCTGCAAGTAGAACTTCTCCTTATAGAACATATCGGTATTCATCAACCACTCCCGGTAATTATCAAAGCCCTGTCCGGCTCCGTCGATGGCTACAAGCAGCAACGGCAACACCCACACCTGCCACTGACGCAAACGCCACGACTCATGATGCATCAGCACCGTAGGTATCATCACTATATAGTATGCCGCAGCATAGACCATAGGCAGACGCAACATAGATGTACCGTCATCGTATGACGGTGCTATGATGAGGTCATATATATTAAAGCACGTCTGTCCTATAATGATCAGCAGTGCCAGCAATGCCACATACAAGTACTTCAGTGGCATGAAGTCGCGTCGTATGAATCTGGCTATATCGCCAATGAACTGCCCCACTTCATGCAGCAGCGTACCCTTCTTCACGAATAAGTGCCACCATCCGAAAGGCTTCCTCGTCCTCTTGTAATCCAGGCGACGCTCCATGACATAAGCTTCCCGTTCAAAATACAACATATAGTAGGCCTTCATGAAACTGCGACACTGCACAGCCCTAACCAGCCACTCTATGCTATACCACAGCATAAAGCCTACATACCCTAATTCCCTCTGTTGCAGGGTGTGTATGTACTCATGGTTCTTGTCCACCTCACTCAGCCTTCCTTTGTCGCTGCGACAAAAAATGATGCCGAAGATATTAGTGGCAAGAAACTTGCCGAAAGGGAAATATTTATTGTAAATTATTTTCAAGTGTAAAAGGAGACCCACCCCAACCCTCCCTGTGAGGGAGGGAGATGCAGACTGGGGGTATTATTAATTATACATTATTAATTATTGACCATGAATTGCGAATCGCTCTCTATTACTACCTTCTTGCCAGTCACAGGATGGATGAACTCCAGTCGTGAGGCGTGCAGATACATACGCGGAGCATCCATGCTGCCATATAGTTTGTCGCCCAGTATAGGACAGTCCAATCCGTCACTGTGGGCACAGTGCATACGCAGTTGGTGTGTGCGTCCCGTCAACGGCCGCAACAGTGCCATGCGTCCTTTTATCTCGTACTCTGTCACCGCCTCCTTGCCGTGTTCATAGTCAACACACTGACGCGGGCGGTTGAGGAAGTCGGCAGACAGTGGCAGACTTATCGTGCCACTCTGTTCTCCCATCTCTCTCTCCAATATCGCCACATACTCTTTCTTCACCCCTTCATGCCGGGCAAACAACCGCTGCATAGCCACAAACACCTCGTCGGTCTTCGCTGCCAAGAGTATGCCCGAGGTGTCCATATCAAGTCGGTGCGTCACTCTGTGCCCTATCATATCCTGTGCATTAGGCAACTGCCTCTTGCCTGGTACAGACAGCAGTCCGCAAGGTTTGTTGACGGCAATGAGCCATTCGTCCTCATATATGGTGCCAAGGACATCTGATGAGGCAACGGCCTCGCCCTTTTCTGCATTCGCCATCGAGAGTTCTTCATTCTTCATCCACCATATTATAGGTTGGCAACGCGACTGACACGGTTCATAGAATCTTCCGTGATGCCTCACCTCTCCTTTTGGCGATTCGCCATACCAGAACTCTGCCAGTACCAACGGTTTCAGTCCGTGACTGTTGGCATAGTTCAGCAGTTTCGGAGCACAACACTCTCCCGTGCCGCTTGGTGGAACAGTTTGGTGCAGCGCATTACGCTCTGCATACTCATCGAACACTTCCAGTACACTGGCACACTCGCCCTCCGGATTAGTTATACGAAACTGCGTGAATAGCCATCGTTGCAAAGCCTGCGAACGCTCCTTGCGCTCCGCCCTTATGGCGTCCAACCGACGTCGCTCATCACCCTTCACGTTGATGCCACGATATTTCTCTACCTCCTTGTTCAGCTGCGTTATCTCCGCCTCATGAGTCTTGAAATACCCGTCGGGCTGCAGATAGTCGAATATCGCCGGCACATAGCCATCCCAGTCCGACCGTCCCAGTATCTGTCCAGAATAAGCCTTCAGCATACCGCCGTCATACAACAGGAAACCAAACATCTTGCCACGTCCCACTTCCTCACGCCATTCGGTGTGAGCCTCAATGTCGGCCATGACCTCTTGCTTCGCCTTCTCCAGTATATCGTCTGTGACTGTCATATCACGCTATCTGTCTGCCTCCTGTTCCGGATCTTGACTTTCCAGTCCTCTTTCCTGCTCACTGAGAATCTTCTCATTATACCGCGAGGTGCGATACATATCAACCAGCTTATAATATCTCCAGATAACCAACGCCGCCAGTATCATCTTGGGATATGGCATCCTGCCTATTGCCACTATATCATACACAACGGCAAAGACAACCAGTGCCAACACCACGCCCCATATTATAAGTTGCTTACGCAATATACGGCATACACCATTCCAGTCTCCCACCTCTATCATACTCTCTATATCCTCTCCCATCTGTTTCTCCTTCCGCTTCTTATAGCTGTACAAGAAGTAAAAGACAACAGCCACTGCCAAGACAATGAGTAAAGTTTCCTGCATAACACTTATATACCTTTATATACTGAACTACAAAATTACACAAAAAAATCTATATCACAAAATATCACGCACGGATAGCAAAATACCCGAACACATTATATATATAAGAGCATAAATACGCATAAACTATGGGAAAAAGGCCATAATACCATATTCATGGTATCAGAATACCCCGAAAGGGCGATTGTGCAGGTGCGGAAAAGGCAGTAATTTTGCATTCAGAAAACAAGGCAAGATAACATTAACAAAAAAAGAAAGGAGATTAGACATGAAGAAAAAAACACTTTTTCTATCAGCTGTAGCAGCACTAGCTTTGCAAAGCGGTTTCACATCATGCTCGTCAGACGACAACGCAACAGGAAACCAAGTAAACAACGATAACGTAGTAGCCGACGATGCCAGCGCCCTGTCACTCGTCAATGGCGTTTATGATCATTGGCAGCCACTGAGTTCTTCATTCTCATTCATCATTGAGTTGAACTCTAACAAGCTCATATCATTCGAAGGTGAAGAAGGCGAGCCTGGACCAGTCAACTCTCGTTTTGAGCAGGTGCCTACCACATGGTATCAGGTAAAGATATTCAACCACCTGCTTCTGGGTGTGGCACAGAACAATGAAAACATCGTAACGCTCAACAACTCTCTTGCTGCCGGCAAGATAACACAGGAAGGATACAATGCCGCTGTAGGTAAGGCTAAGTTCCTCCGCGCGCTGGCTTACCTGAAACTTGTCCAGCTATGGGGCGAAGTACCAGTATTCACAGAGAATGGCGGTTCTACGACCGAGCGCAAGTCAATAGACGAAGTATTCAACCAGATTGTATCAGACTTCACTGACGCAGAGTCTCTGCTGAAAAACTACAACGGAGACCCACGCATACCGTCAAAGCAGGCCGCACAAGGACTGTTGGCACGTACCTACCTGGTATGGGGTGACAACCCTCTTACTCAGTCACAAGTAGCTGCCATAGCCAACACGCAGACAGACCCTGCATTCAGCAAGACCGACTCACGCCTGCAGAAAGCCGTAGAGTATGCCGACAAGGTTATCAACAGCCACCTGCTTGCACTCGACCCTGATTATAACAAACTGTGGGGACGCGAGTATGAGAGCAACAAGCGCGGCACTAACGAACATCTCTTCACCATTGCGCATGACGGCGATGCATATGACGAGCAAGGTAACCATCAGACACACTGCTCATGGACCTTCCCATTCCAGAACGGAGAGCACGGACGCGGCTACAAGCAGAACCACACAGAGGTGGCTGATGACGATCTGTATGACGACTGGCATACTGAGCAGCCTGGCGACAAGCGACTGGCTGAGACTTACTTCACATCAGTAGTAAACCCTGCTGACGGCCAGACCTACACCTACTACTCACCTGTATATACTCCAATCAACGGCAAGGGAGTGGACCAGAGCTACGAGAACTCAGAGAACCTGGAGATAACCCAAAACTCAGTGGACCGCATCGAGATACGCTACGCCGAGGTACTGCTCATCAAGGCCGAGGCACTGGTACAGCTGGGACGTAACAGCGAGGCAGCAGAGCCATTCAATCAGTTGCGCTCACGTGCCGGCATAGCAGGAGTAGGCAGCGAAGGTCCAACATTCGACGAAATCAAGCGTGAGTGGGACTATGAGTTCACATACGAGCAGTTCTCTGTTCTTAACTCATACCGTTGGAAGAACCTCATAGCATCTGTCAGGGAGGTACAGAACTACAAGCACTTCGCTGATGACTGGCAGACATCACTGGGCCAGACATACACTGCCGACCAGGCTACCTACTTCGGCAAGGTGCACACACACCTCAAGGCTAAGTTTGACAATGTACGCGGCAAACACTACCGCCAGCCTATCCCGACAGGATTGTCAGGCGAGGACCTCGGCATCAGCCAGAACCCAGGATACTAATATATATAACACAACACAAAGAATAATAACTCCTAATTTATAGTGCAAAGAAAGAGGACTGACGCTTCATTATAGCTCAGTTCTCTTTTGTTTTGCGCAGCCACCCGCAAAGTGCCACATTGTCCTCTCTTGTTGCCACAATGACACACGAAATATCTGTGGAATAAGATTTGAGTTGTGTAAAAGCGTAAATACACAAAACAAAATCAAAACATTAGAAGAAAGGAGTTAGACTATGATGATGAATCAAGAACAAGCAATGAGTGGCAAGGAGGCTCTGCAACGTTTCTGCAAGAACCTCGTGGCCGATGCCAAGGCGGGGAAACTGGACCCCGTGATAGGGCGTGATGATGAGATACGACGCGTATTGCAGATACTCTCACGACGCACCAAGAACAACCCTATACTGATAGGCGAGCCTGGTACGGGTAAGACCGCCATAGCCGAGGGACTGGCGCAACGCATAGTACGCGGTGACGTGCCTGAGAACCTGAAGGACAAGGAAATTTACACCCTCGATATGGGTGCGCTGGTGGCTGGCGCCAAGTACAAGGGCGAGTTTGAGGAGAGACTGAAAGGCGTAATAAACGGTGTGATGGAGTCACAGGGCAAGTACATACTGTTCATCGACGAGATACACACCCTTGTCGGCGCTGGCGGTGGCGAGGGCGCCATGGATGCCGCCAACATACTGAAGCCGGCACTGGCGCGTGGCGAATTGAGAGCCGTAGGCGCTACCACCCTCAACGAATACCAGAAGTACTTCGAGAAGGACAAGGCGCTGGAGCGTCGTTTCCAGATTGTGATGGTGGACGAGCCTGACGAGATGAGCGCTATCTCTATCCTGCGCGGACTGAAGGAGCGCTATGAGAACCACCACCGCGTAAGAATACAGGATGATGCATGCATCGCCGCAGTGACTCTGTCTGAGCGTTACATCTCCGACCGTTTCCTGCCTGACAAAGCCATCGACCTGATGGATGAGGCTGCCGCCAAGCTGCGCATGGAGCGCGACTCTGTACCTGAGGAACTGGACGAGCTGGAGCGTCACCTCAAGCAGCTTGAGATAGAGCGCGAAGCCATAAAGCGTGAGGATGACAAGGACAAGCTGGCTGAGCTCAACAAGACCATCTCTGCCCTGCAGGATGAGCAGATGCGTATGCGCTCCGAGTGGGTGAAGGAGAAGAACCTTGTTGACAAGATTCAACAGAACAAGCAAGAGATAGAGCGTCTGCGCTTTGAGGCCGATAAGGCTGAGCGCGAGGGCAACTACGGCAAGGTTGCCGAGATACGTTACGGCAAACTGAAGGAACTGGAGGAAGGTATCAAGAAAGTGCAGGAGGAGATAGCATCCGGAGGAAATGTAAAAATGGTACGTGAGGAGGTTACCGCCGATGACATAGCCGAGGTGGTAAGCCGCTGGACGGGAATACCTGTGACCAAGATGATGCAGAGTGAGCGTGACAAGCTGCTCCACCTGGAGGACGAGCTGCACAAGCGTGTGATAGGTCAGGATGAAGCCATACAGGCGGTGAGTGACGCCGTACGCCGCAGCCGCGCCGGTCTGCAAGACCCTAAGCGCCCGATAGCGTCATACATATTCCTCGGCACCACAGGCGTAGGTAAGACTGAGTTGGCAAAGGCTCTTGCCGACTACCTCTTCAACGACGAGCAGATGATAACGCGCATAGACATGAGCGAATACCAGGAGAAGTTTAGCGTGACAAGGCTCATCGGTGCGCCTCCGGGATATGTAGGATATGACGAGGGCGGACAACTGACAGAGGCGGTGCGCCGCAAGCCTTACTCTGTAGTGTTGTTTGACGAGATAGAGAAGGCTCACCCTGATGTATTCAACACCTTGCTGCAGGTGCTTGACGACGGCAGACTTACCGACTCAAAGGGACGCGTGGTGAACTTCAAGAACACCATTATCATCATGACGAGCAACCTTACCATGGACCAGCTCTACGGACGTGCACCTATACTCGACGGCAACGGCATGGTAAAACCGCCTATACGCCCAGAGTTCCTGAACCGTATAGACGAGATTATCAACTTCAGCCAGCTCAGCAAGGAGCAGATAAGCGACATTGTACGCCTGCAGATGAACCGCGTAGCAAAGATGCTCGAGTCACAGGGCTTCACGCTCAAGGTTACCGACGCCGCCATACATACACTGGCAGAGGCAGGATTTGACCCTGACTTCGGCGCACGTCCGGTAAAGCGCGCTATACAGAGAGACGTGCTCAATGCCCTTAGCAAGCAACTGCTGGCAGGCACCGTCAACAAGGAACGCGCCATCACCGTGGACAGCAAAGACGGCGTAATAGTATTCGGCAACGAATAAACAACGAGAAACCACATAAGACTATATAAGACAGAGGGGAACACCACACAACGGTGCTTCCCTCTGTTTTTTATTTGCCATGCAGACTATAACAATAACATTATTTCACTGACAAAATGTAAAAAAAGACGTAATAATTTTTCTGTATAAGAAAAAATTAGTATCTTCGCAAAGAATAAGACAACTAACCATTAACTTATAAACACCTAAAATAGCATGTTAGAATATTTTACTACGAATATATGGCTGCTATGGCTCATTGCGAGCTTAGTGCTGATGACTCTTGAACTGACAAGTGGCGACTTCTATATCATCTGTTTTGCTTTCGGAGCTTTAGCCTCCATCATAGCTGCGCTTATCGGCCTGCCATTCTGGGTACAGGTATTGGTATGGGTATGCGCCTCCCTGCTATGTCTGTTTTTCGTGCGCCCGCCGCTTGTAAAACACCTGCACGGCAACATGAAGGAGCGCAAGAGCAACGTTGACGCATTGATAGGCAGACAGGGCAAGGTAATAGAAACCATCCCCCAGGGCGAATGCGGATATGTGAAGATAGACGGCGACGAGTGGCGTTCCGTATCAGCTGACGGACAGGAGATACCCGCAGGCACCACCGTACAAGTAGTGTCACGCGACAGCATCATACTCACGGTTGACACAATTCATAATTAATAATTAACTAATAATTAACAAATCCTATCTCTCCCCCTCCCTCACAGGGAGGGTTGGGGAGGCCCTCATAACTCATAACTCATAACTCATAACTTATTCATTACTATGGGATTCTTAACAACATTTCTTATTGTCATAGTAGTATTGGCAGTAATCGTATTGAAGAAAACAATCGTAATCATTCCACAGTCAGAGACAAAAATCATTGAGCGACTGGGTAAGTACTACCAGACTCTTGAGCCTGGCATCAACGTCATCATTCCTTTCATCGACAAAGCAAAGGACATGGTGGCAATGGCACGCGGACGCTATGTGCTGACAGACAAGATTGACCTGCGCGAACAGGTGTATGACTTCCCATCACAGAATGTTATCACCAAGGATAACATCCAGATGGAGATTAACGCCCTGCTCTACTTCCAGATTGTTGACCCGTTCAAGGCTGTGTATGAGATAAGCAACCTCCCTAACGCCATTGAGAAGCTGACACAGACCACCCTGCGTAACATCATCGGCGAGATGGAGCTTGACCAGACTCTCACATCACGTGACACCATCAACTCTAAGTTGCGCCTCGTACTCGACGACGCGACCAACAAGTGGGGTATAAAGGTGAACCGCGTAGAGCTGCAGGACATCATACCACCTGCTACCGTACTGCAGGCCATGGAGAAGCAGATGCAGGCTGAGCGTAACAAGCGCGCCACCATCCTCACATCTGAGGGTGAGAAGCAGGCAGTCATCCTGAAGTCTGAGGCTGACAAGACAGCTGTCATCAACCGTGCTGAGGCTGCCAAGCAGCAGCAGATACTGCAGGCAGAAGGTGAGGCACAGGCACGCATCCGCAAGGCTGAGGCAGAGGCTGTGGCTATCGACAAGATTACTGAGGCTGTAGGCAAAAGCGCCAACCCTGCCAACTACCTGCTTGCCCAGAAATACATACAGACTCTGCAGGACATCGCCAGCGGTCAGGACACCAAGACCGTTTACCTGCCTTACGAGGCCACAAACCTCATGGGCTCTATCGGCGGCATAAAGGACCTGTTCAAGAGCGAGTAAGCCAAAGACTAAACAACACAAATCCCCCACCGGCATTCCTCACAACGAAAGCCGGTGGGGGCTTTTTGTTACTATAGCAGCAAGATGATAAAAAAATACGTCAAAATGCTTGCATGATGAATTAAAAATACCTACCTTTGCGTGTGTGATGATATATTAAACCCCAAGAATTATGGCACAGGTATCAATGACAGTCCGCATGGACTCGCAACTTAAACAAAGTTTCGATGCACTCTGTTCACAATTTGGCATGAGTGCCAATACTGCTATGAATATCTTTGCAAATGCAGTCGTTGTGTATAGGAAAATCCCATTTGAGATTAAAGCAGCCGACAAAGATGATTCAAGTAAAGGCCTGGAGTCATTTCTCAAAATAAGGAAAATGGCAGAGAGTGGACAATATCCAGACTTGACGCTTGATGAGATTAATAATGAAATCAAGATGGCTCGCGAAGAAATACACCGCAGGGAAAAGGACTCTTTATGATTTACGCAGTAATAGATACTAACGTTCTCGTGTCAGCATTACTGTCGCGTCACTCTGATGCTGCAACAGTACAAGTAATGAAGGCTGTTTATATCAATGGTGCGCCACAGGGCATCACCTTCCATGAAACGGACGAATACACGCTGTATCCTGCAAGTATCATCAGCGTCAACGAGAATAGGTTTACAAAGCATTACTTCATCGGTGACAAGCGTATTGCAAGCCGTATCGGTAGCGGTAGCTTTAACAACGTCTATGGACAGAACGGCAGCTTCCTCACTGCAGGTCAGCAGGATTATGCGGAAAGACTCAACCAGATTGAGACTCAGCGTGAGGACTACTACAGAGAACTTGGCATAGCCCCAGGCATACCTACCATGAAGGGCAGCTACGGCGACCCTGAGAATACAGGTGTAGGCTATAATACAATCATCAAGGAATTAGGCGACCACACTGTCCCGGCCGAGTGGGCACAGTATGTTAAGCACAATGAGGTGGAAGGCTCAACTCCAGGTGCGCCTGTACAGTGGGATGATCCAAGCGACCCTGAAAGTGCGCAGCCTGGTTACGGTTTCGTAGCAGACAATAGTGGTGAACCTGAGGAAACATTCTTCTATCATAGCGACCACTTAGGAAGTACAAGTTATATTACCGACAAGGACGGAAATATAACTCAATATGACGCGTACCTACCTTACGGAGAACTTCTAGTCGATGAACATTCTTCGTCAGAAGACTTGCCATATAAATTCAACGGCAAGGAACTGGACGAAGAGACAGGACTGTACTACTACGGTGCAAGATATATGCAGCCCATGGCAAGCATTTGGTATGGGGTGGATCCGTTGGCGGAGAAGTATCCAAATGTTGGCGGATATTGTTATACTTTCTCTAATCCAATGAGATTCATTGACTCGTATGGTTTAGAACCTACAGAAGAGGAAGCTGCAAGGATGTCTGATTATGTATACCAAAAAGAGAAAGTGACATTAACAGGTGGATGGCACGTTTCAAAATTAAACATAAAAGGAGTACATTATCAAGATAAGAAATCAGGTTTTAAATCATTACTCTTTGAACGGAAAAATCCTAATGGGAAAGGGCTAGAATATGTCTATGCAACGGCTGGTACAGATTTTACGGAACTAAATGATTGGAAAAATAATTTCCAACAAATAACCGGTATGTCTGAGCAATATAAGCAATCAATGAACAATGCTATAATTATAAAAGCTATATTGAAAAAATCAAAATCCGAATTAACTTTTGTGGGACATTCGTTAGGTGGTGGACTCGCAGCTGCCAATGCATATACTACAGGAGATCATGCCATGACATTTAACGCTGCATGGGTAAGTCCACTCACCGTTCCTTATTGGAAGAGGAAATCGGCAAAAATAGATGCTTATATTAATTATTTCGATGAATTGGATATAATCCAACGAAATTTAGGAGTCAGGGCGAACGGAAATAATCATATAAGATGGTTTAAAAGGGAAATATTTGGCCATGGCATAAAAAACTTTTATTGTTCAGACGTAAAATTGTTTGAGAATTACATAAAAAAACAAAACGGATTGGGACAACAGATGTATAACCAAAGTAGTAATCGCATATTTTAATGATGAAAAGTATAAGTATATTGATTTGCTCCGTTTTGCTTATGTCCTGTAGAGAATATCCTGTAAATAAAGAAAAATTACTAGGGTGGGATTATCGATTGTACCAAGGAACAATCGCATGGGATTTAGCAAAAGCGGTAGATGATGAAGATACCTTCGAGATAAGAAGACAAATCATAGAACTTAAAGTTCCTATAGATCTGAAAGACAGTATCTTTGGTGGAACACTTTTAATGATGGCAGTTCGAAATAATGATGAAAAGTCTGTTGAACAATTGTTGATATTAGGAGCAAATCCGAATTTATATGATGACACTGTTCATTCGACAGGACGTAATGCTGTTATCTATGCATCTATATATACAAATCCTTCAGAAAAGATTTTGCGATTGCTGTTGAAATATGGTGGCGACCCTAATTCCAGGGAATGTGGTATTTACAATCAACCTTGGGGTAAAGAGTCTGCAAGTCTTTCCGCATTATATCATGCTGTTTCAACAGATGCACTATATGCAAAATCACTGTATTCTATATTTTCCCCTAATGATTTCGGAAAAGTTAAAGCTTTGACAGAAGCTGGCGCAAATAAAACGAGTATGACAGAAGCACTTGATGCGGCATTTGTCCATAATAGAATGGATATCGTATTATATTTATTAGAGCATGGAGCCGATTATAATCGCAAATTTGAAGAGCATGACATCAAAGACAATGGGGGAGATTCTATATTTTATACCAACATACTCTATCAACTTAGATGTTGCACATATCCATTGGATTCCAAAGTGTACAACGAAAAAATGGAAGTGGTTAAATTCTTGAGAGAAAGGGGCCTCAATTACTGGAAGTCGCCTATTCCAGATTGTGTTTTTTATATTATCAAACAAGAGATCGGAACGATGAGTGATGAAGAATTAAAACAGTATTTAAAGGTTTACTGACATAAAATGCGCTCTCTTAGTTGGACTTAATAGATATGAGTACGACTCTTGGAACAAAGTAAGAATGATGACATCTTGACGACGACACTACAATGCCGCGGGACAGATTAACGGCCTTACAAGCAATAAAAACGGGGGAAACACGATATAATATCTTAAGTTCGTAAGAGCCTGAGATTCTTAAAAAGATTCTTAAGGATTTATGCTCCGAAGGAGCATTAAACAAACAAAATCACTCTGTCACAAAAAAACTCGTTTTAGTGACAGAGTGATTTTTTTTGACTCCCGACTTCACGATGCAAAATAGAGAAGGTTGAGGTCGGAAATGATGCTTCAGAATGTACTGGTGGGTAAAAAATATTGTCCGAGAAGGTAAAATTCGTCGTATTCTACCCAATCAGACAACGTAATATGATAGCTTTTGCGCCCTAATTTAATAGCTTTCACCATGTAAAAGCTATGCTTTTACAACGTAATATGATAGCTTTTACAATTCAAGAAAAATCCCATTGCTGATTATCAGTAAGTTACAAGCGTCGAAATCCTGCCCGATTTCCAGAATAATTTCCCATCGCTGGATTATATCGCAAGGAAATTGAAATTGCAAAAATCAAAGTGTAAGGAAAACGACTTAAATAACGACAAAAAGTCAAATAATCTGAAATTCCTTGAATTCGTTGTAGTGTAGAAACGAATTACTATAATTATAATAATTTTATCACGAATTTTATTTATGGCTATTCATGATAATTCGTTTCAAGAAAAAATTGTTTTTTCCAACAGATGTTTGTCTAGTTCATGTTTTATTTGTAAATTTGCAGATGCAAAAAAAATCGTAGTAAAACGATATTGCAAATTTCGTTCATTGACATCCACTGTACACACAGTCGAGGCTCGACAGGCAGAGCGACTATAAAAAAGGATTGAACAGATAAGCGAGAAATCGTTATACTATAATCTCAACACCATTCCCATAGTGAAATGGTGAGGGGAACAACATACCTCAGGCGCAAGCAGTAAGGTGAACACCGGAACACCCTGAGGAACTAATTTAATTCATAATGCATAGTTCATAGTTCCGCGCGAGGACACTCATAACTCATAATTCACAACTTGGCGAAGCCACTATGATGCCGTTGATAACATACTTGGTATCAGCAATGACGTAACCCCAACCAGCAGCACGAAGTTAGGTGGTGCAAGCAGCCATACATATCAGTATGACAAGCTGAACCGCTTAATCTCAGCAACAGGCAGTGCGAAGGATGCAAGCTACACCTTGAACATGGCGTACAATGTGATGAGTATGCCGCTGAGCAAGGAGCAGACCACCGACGGCTCTAAGACTGCCCAGTCATACCACAATTACTACAAGTATGAGGACAGCGACCATCCGAGCGCACCAAGTCAGATAGGTCATGAGCATTATACGTATGATGCCAATGGTAATCCTACAAGGGTAGAGAATGACTCTACGGCCGCTGTGCGTGAAATGTACTGGGATGAGGACAACCGCCTGATGGTATTGAGTGACAACGGCAAGACAAGCCGCTATACTTACAACCATGCAGGAGAACGTGCAGTTAAGAGTCATGGTTCAATGGAAGGCGTTTATATAAATGGTGCGCCTCAGGGCATCACCTTCCATGAGACTGATGAATATACGCTTTATCCAGCAAGTATAATATCCGTAAATAAGAACAGGTTTACAAAGCATTACTTTATTGGTGATAAGCGTATTGCGTCACGTATCGGTAATGGTAGCTTCAATAACGTCTATGGTTAGAACGGCAGTTTCCTGACTGCTGGTCAGCAGGATTACGCTGAAAGGCTCAACCAAATAGAGACTCAGCGAGAGGACTATTACAGAGAACTCGGTATAGCCCCTGGCATCCCGACTATGAAGGGTAGCTACGGCGACCCAGAGAACACAGGCGTTGGCTACAACACCATAATCAAGGAATTGGGCGATCACTCTGTCCCTGCAGAGTGGGCGCAGTATGTAAAACATAACACCGAGGCTGACACTGCCCCTGGTGCACCAATCCAGTGGGACGATCCAAGTGACCCTGAAAGCGCTCTGCCAGGCTACGGCTTTGTAGCAGACAATAGCGGTGAGCCAGAGGAAACATTCTATTATCATTCAGACCACCTTGGAAGCACTAGCTACATCACTGACGGTAATGGTAACATTACCCAGTACGATGCGTACCTACCATACGGTGAACTGCTTGTCGATGAACATTCTTCGTCAGAAGACTTGCCATACAAGTTTAACGGCAAGGAACTTGACGAAGAAACAGGCTTGTATTACTATGGTGCACGTTATATGCAACCTGTAGCAAGCATTTGGTATGGTGTGGACCCATTGACGGAGAAGTATCCAGGCATGGGTGGATATGTTTATTGTGTAGGTAATCCTATTAGATTGGTCGATCCTGATGGTAATGGTTGGTATGAAACTGATGGAGGTACAACTGTCCAGTATAGTGCAGCAGTAAATAATCAAGAGCAGGCAGTTAAGTTTGGAGGCGAAGGTGCCAAGTATTTATTCCAAGAGGGATTTGTAAGAGCAAAAGATTATTCTTATCGATATAATTTAATGGGAAACGGAGATGTTACAAATGCCGCAACAGGAGATATATGCTTAGGTACTACAGTCACAAGAGCTGGTACGTCAATTGTTAATTCTAATAGTTATATTGGATCTTATGTAGAACCAGAACCAACATTTTTCCAAAAGATGTCAAACTCGGATAATCTGCTTGTGAAATATGCATATTCAATGATAAATGACATTTATATTGGTTTTCAGGCTTTGGATCCAGGATTTTTAGAACGACCAGAATGGAAAAATCCTTTCACTGGGGCAAACTTCGGAAACCTTGATGGATCACCGTGCTACAATCAAACAGATGCAATTCCTGGATTGGCAGGTTGTTTTTTTGGTTTGGTTAGAACTCCGAATACAATCTCACATTCTTATCTGTTTGGTAAGGACTTTAAATTATTAAACAAGTTGAATGCAGCACAATTCTCTAAAACATTCAAGGGTACTTCTATAGCAAGTATGAAATCGAGTACTCGTGGAACTATAAATAGAGGAATCAACTATGGTATTGACAAGGTAAATAGTATTTGGAACAATAAATTCAATGATGTGGAAAATATGTTTCAAAAAAGTATAAATTGGGAAACTTTCATGTATAATAATAACAAGCAAAAGAAGTAAAATGGGAGCAGGATTCACGTTAGGACAGTTTATGAACTCTTTTGGGAGTACTATTACATATCTGTTTTATAAATACATTCTTAAGAGAAAAGTAAAATACGAAGAAATAAAGCAAGGATGTTTAGGCTCTTTTGTCGGACTTATCATAACTACAATCATAATACTTATTATGGTATATTGTTGTAATTAGCTTCCTGCAATTTATAGGAACCAGAGATACCAAGTTTTGTTTGATATAAAACACCTAAAATCCCAACTAACAGTCATGTGTACTAATCTCCCACAATAAACGGCGGAGAATTTCCTTTTTAGTTCAATTATATTATGAAGGTCGTAACTATACATATCAGCTTAACAGCGACAAGGATATGCACAATCCTTGTCATGCTGGGCTGTGTGCAGACCTACGCAACCCCTTCCCGAATTAGAGAATTAGAGAAGGATGCCGTAAATAATTCTGAAATTCTTGAATTCGGGACAGGAAAGGAAAATAACCAGGGTGGGTCTCCACTCTATACCATCGACTACGACCTATACGTATACAGTACAGACTGTTATGCAGATGCAATTATCTTTGCACAAGAACTGATTCAAAGGTTGCAACAACGAAACGGCAATTTGAAGTGTTAACAACTGCAAATTGCCGTTTCGTCATAAAAAGTCTCATTGAAACCTTTGGGAAATCGAATGCTAAAGGTGTTCTAATTTGGGAACATTTTGGTATCAGTACATCAAACAACCATCTGTAACATATTGACAATCAATATTTACAAAGTGCGATTCTGGCTCAAACGTGGGTATCCACTCGTTTACTCGTCTGCTATCTGAGGCCTACCACAGCCCACGTTGGTTGACGAGTAGAGTGATACCCACGTATATACTGAACATATATCCCATCAAGTGTGCATAGAAGACCATTATCTGTCTTCTAGCACACTACGGGAACACTATATCAGCATCCACGTGGCATCAAACTCTGCATTGCCTATGACCAACGTACTGATTGTGGTAATTTCAGATAGCCAATTGACAAAGCATCGTGTGACGCTTTTACATATATGTAGTGAAATGTCAGTCTTAATATGTTTCTCTCTAAAAACACAACTGATATTTTCTACTGCGAATATACAAAGTTTTTGCGAATCATCAAAATTTTTCTTAAAAAAATCAAAAGATTAACTGAGAATACATACAACATAAAAACAGCCAAGCGCCATAATACCGTAATAGTCTCTTGATTTGTCCTTACATTTTTCACTTCACGAAACGAATCTACACTAACCAAGAATTCCATCAAGAGACTTTTTGTTACTTTTTACACCTATTTCCTTACACTTTGTTATTCACAACAGCCGTTTCCTTGCGCTGTACGATTTTGTTTTCCATCCGTTTTCGTACAGCAAAAAATAGCAAATTTCGCAAACAACTGATAATTAATACCTTGAAATTCATGGCTTATTTCCCACACTCTGAAAACTATCAAATCACGTCGTAAAAGCTATCATCTCGCATTGTCAAAGCATAGCTTTCATGAGATGAAAGCTATCACTTCACAATGTAAAAGCTATGCTTTCACATCCTAAGAGCTGTTTTTACCCCTAAAGGCACATATAGAAATGCCGTCAGAAACTCTATTTTGAGTTTCCTGACGGCATTTTTCGTTTTGACACTTTGTAAACAAAAACCACACAAATTCTATCAAAATGTCAACACACCCACTATATAATCCTTCACAAGTAAAAAAATCGCTTGACACGAAACTATTTCTTCCTTTTTTGCACAAATTTCAAAAAAAAATTCATACATTTGCATTTAACTTAATAATTCAGACTATTAAGCGAATGGAAAAGATCACCGTAGAATTTGAATAAGATGAGGAAATCATTTTTTATTGCAACATTCATTACGCTTGCTGTCGGCATCAGTCAAGCTCAAATTCTCAATGAGGACTTTGAAAGCGGACTGCCTTCGGGTGCCCCTGCCAATGACACTAAAGTCACGCTGACGTCAGGCGAATGGACAACAAACAATGCATATGGCAAGAAGGATAAGCATAAAAATGACTATGGAATAAGGGAACTAAGGCAATGATATATTCGATAATAGGACTGATAGTATATTCGATAATGGGGCTGGGAGTGTGGTTGGCATTACGACTCCGCGAGAAATGTGAGAAAGACTTGCTATTGACTTACTGATTATACATTTATTCAAACACAGTTGTGCGATACGAAACAAGAAACATTAATTTTGCAAACGAACAAATAAATAAAGCGTAAACAATATGAGAAATAAGATTCTACTCTCTTTATTAGTCTTGAGTATGTCGTTGTATACAGGCATTGCAGAGGCGGCAAAGAAACAGCAGACAGACCGTGAATACTGGGCAGAGCAGGCATACAGACTGGCGGCGCCGGTGCTGGAGCCTATGTCGCGCGGTATGCTCTCAACAGAGATGCAGATAGAGGTGAGTCCTTCATTTGACAAGCGTGACAAGCGCGTGACATATATGGAGTGCTTCGGCAGACTCATGGCAGGCATTTCACCATGGCTCTCTCTGCCTGATGATGACACTGCAGAGGGTAAGCAGCGCAAGCAGTTGCGCGAGTGGGCGCTGAAGAGTTATGCTCAGGCCGTTGACCCGCAGTCAAAGGACTATCTGCTATGGCGCAAGGAGGGACAGCCGCTCGTGGATGCTGCATACATAGCAGAAAGCCTGTTGCGTGGTTATGACGCACTGTGGCTGCCACTCGACTCTGTCACCAAGGCACGCTACATTGACGAGTTTACACGTCTGCGCCGTGTGGAGCCACCTTACACCAACTGGTTGCTGTTCGCCTCTACGATAGAGTCATTCCTCGCAAAGGCTGGAGCACCATACGACCAGTACCGCGTAAACGGAGCCGTGCGCAAGGTTGAGGAATGGTACGTGGGCGACGGCTGGTACAGTGACGGCGAGGGTACTTTCGCCTTTGACTATTACAGTAGTTTCGTATTCCATGCCATGTACCTCGAGACTCTCGGCACCATGCGTGACATGAGAGGCTACGGCTGGAAGATAAACTACCGCGACTACTACAACCGCGCACTTAAACGCTGTCAGAAATACAGCATAATACTTGAGCGTTTCATATCACCCGACGGCACATTCCCTGTATTCGGGCGTAGCATACCTTATCGTCTTGCTGCCATGCAACCACTGGCGCTGATGGCATGGTACCAGACACTGCCGCAGGAACTCAGCAACGGCCAGGTGCGCGCTGCCCTCACGAAGGTAATGCACCGCATGTGGGATGCGCCGGGCAACTATAACGAGAAGGGTTTCCTGACGATAGGCTTCTGCGGTCGTCAGCCTGAGGTGGCAGACTGGTACACCAACAACGGTTCGCTATATATCACCTCAGAGGTATTGCTGCCACTGGGACTGCCTGCCGACCACCCGTTCTGGACCTGCCCATCAGAGAAATGGACGCAGGTAAAGGCATGGGGCGGAGAAGCTTTCCCTAAAGACCATATATGGGAAGATAAGAAATAACTGTACTCAAGCTATAAAACAAATGGCGCAGACATGAGGCAACACACCTCATATCTGCGCCATGCTTTTTGCAACAACACTCAGAAATCTATGTCTATGTCGACATTATCAAACCACGAGCACAATCTCTCTCGTGCACGCTGCTTCACCTCTGGTGTTATATTTGAGCTGACTGTATGTAGCACATACACCAAAGCAGCTAAGTCATCAGAATAGCCCATGCCGAGTATTGCGTCAGGTATCAAGTCCACCGGCAAGATAAAATAGCCCAATGCGCCATATAGCCTCGCCTTCTCCTTGAAAGACAAGGTATCAGACTGAACAGCATAGAAGGCCACAAGCACAGCATAAGCCATCTTGATGCCGGCCTTGCGTGCTATCTTGGAAAGTTTCTCCTTGAGCCCCTGCTCTGAATACTCACTGCCAAAGCTCTCTATCTTTATAGGTACGTTTTCCATCTTTTACAGTTATATGCTGCAAATGTATCTATTATTTTCCTTACCAACACATGAAAACAGAAGAAATAAGGCACTGAAAGAAAAAAAACTTACGTTATTTTGGTATGTAATAAAAAAAACGTAACTTTGCATCTAATTATGAAACAATTTCTGCAGATAATGCGACGTTATCTCAGCCCCTACAAGTCTTCACTCGTATGGGCTGTGATCCTCAACATCTATTCACAGGTAATGAATGTGGTATCGTTTGTTGTCTTGATACCGATACTCAACATACTATTCCAAATAGACCAGAAGGTTTATCACTATCAGGAATGGACCTGGTCAACACTCAACAAAGACTTACTCGTCAACAACGGCTACGCATACGTTCAGGAGCTGATGGCTCAGCACGGGGCATTTGTCACACTGTGCATCATGGGCGGCGGTCTGGTTGTCATGACATTACTGAAGACATTCGGATATTTCGCATCGCTCTTCGTCATGCTGCCGCTGCGCACCGGCATAGTGAAGGACATACGTATGGAGCTGTACCGCAAGGTACTATCACTGCCGTTGGCTTTCTTCTCATCTGAACGCAGAGGCGACATCATAGCACGCATGAGCTCTGACGTAGGACAGGTGGAGACTTCTCTCACTAGCTCTATCGACATGCTGATACGCCACCCTATAGCTATCATAGTATGTTTTGCTACCATGATATTCGTAAGTTGGCAACTTACCCTGTTTGTCATCGTCGTGGCACCAATAGCAGGCATAATAATGGGGCAGGTAAGCAAGCGCCTTAAAGCACAGGGCACCACGGCACAAAGGCTGTGGGGCAACATACTGTCACAACTTGACGAGACACTCGGCGGACTGCGTATCATCAAGGCTTTCATTGCAGAAAAGAAGATGACAGACCGCTTTGAGGCTGTCAACGACACATATCGTAACGCCGTCATCACAGTGTCAGCACGTCAGTCACTGGCGCACCCTATGTCTGAGTTCCTCGGAACAGTCATCATTGTAATAGTTCTGCTTTTCGGCGGATGGCTAATACTTACAGGCTCACGCCTTATCGACGCCTCCACCTTCATATTCTACATGGTGATACTATACAGCGTCATCAATCCACTGAAAGAGTTTACAAGAGCTATATACCAGGTTCCTCTCGGTCTGGCATCCATGGACCGTATTGACTTCATACTCAAGGCTGAGAACCCAATCAAGGAACAGCCGGAACCTAAGCAGCTCAATGCCTTCACTGACAAGGTGGAGCTTAAAGATGTAAGTTTCCATTACGTTGAGGGACGTGACGTACTGAAGCACATAGACCTCACCGTAGAAAAAGGCAGGACCATTGCTCTCGTGGGACAGTCGGGCTCTGGCAAGTCAACACTCGTTGACCTCATACCTCGTTACCACGATGTATGCAGCGGCCAGATACTCATTGACGGCAAGGACATACGCGAGGTTGGCATCAGTGACCTGCGCCAGCTCATAGGCAACGTAAACCAAGAGGCCATACTCTTCAATGACACATTCTACAACAACATAACATTCGGCGTGGAGAATGCCACCATGGAGCAGGTGATAGAGGCAGCAAAGATTGCCAATGCCCATGACTTCATAATGGAGAGTGAAAATGGATACGACACCATGATTGGTGACCGTGGCGGCCGCTTGTCTGGTGGTCAGCGCCAGCGCATCAGCATCGCACGAGCCATACTGAAGAACCCTCCAATCCTGATACTTGACGAGGCTACCTCAGCACTCGACACAGAGTCTGAGCGACTGGTGCAGGAGGCATTGGAGAGACTGATGAAGAGTCGCACCACTGTGGCCATTGCCCACCGTCTGTCAACCATCAAGAATGCAGACGAGATATACGTACTCTATGAAGGCGAGATAGTGGAGCGCGGCCAGCACGACGAACTGATAGCCAAGGACGGCTATTACAAACGCCTATATGATATGCAACAGTTGTAACTATATTGTTTGTGCTTAAGAATGATAGAGAAAAATGACATAGAAACTCATACGCATCAGCATGATAGGATTGTCGTTGCGGCTTTTGCAGATAGTTCGTTACAGCATGTAATAACAAGATTCCGGCATGAAACAATACAATCAGGATGGTTTGATGAGGTAATCATCTACACGGAGAAAGATTTGGATGCCCAATTCTGGAAGGAACATGGGGAATTTATAAAGGCCAACAAAAGGGGCTATGGCTATTGGGTATGGAAGCCTTATATAGTGAACAGGACGCTTGAACAACTGAATGAAAATGACATCTTGTTATATCTTGACATAGGCTTCGTAATTAATTACAGTGGTGAAAAGCGTTTCAGAGACTATTTGGAAACTACTAAACAATATGATATAGTTTGTTTCAATAACGGACAGGTTGAAAAACTTTGGGATAAAGGCGATATTTTGGACTATTTCAAAGTGCGTGATGACGAGAATATTCTTAATACTGAGCAAATCATGACTGGTATTTTTTTTATTCGCAAAAACGAATACACGTCGGAGATAATTAGCAAGTGGCAAGACATAATGTTTAATCATTACAACCTCATTGATGATTCTCTGTCAATATCTGATAATATAGAGGGCTTTAGAGAAAATAGGCACGATCAATCAGTGTTCTCATTGCTACTGAAGCAACAAGAGCAGGATAGAATTGTGCAATTGCCTGCCACCGAAGTAGAGGTGGATTGGCAATACCGTAAGAAAGGATATCGTACTTATGTGCGGTATTGGGGAAAGCCATTTTTAGCTATGCGCGACAGAGAAGGACGCATCTATGATCAAAGGCAGGATAGAGTGCTTTATCATTTGAGATACTTATGGTATAAGCTCAGGAATGACTTTCATGACTATAAACGAAGGAAAAAGAAAGACGAGGAATGACGTTAAGCATAGTAACAGTAACACGCAATAACCTTGAGGGACTAAAGAAAACCTATGATAGCATCGCCAACCAAACCACGCAAGCTTTTGAATGGGTTGTAATAGATGGAGATTCAACGGATGGAACCCCCGAGTTTGTGAAGTCAGTCAGCAGACAGCCTGACATATATATATATGAAAAGGACAGTGGTATATATAATGCGATGAACAAAGGCATCAAGATAGCCCGAGGAGACTATTTGCTTTTCATGAATGCTGGAGATATATTTGCCAGTAATAATACACTGCAAGAAACACAGTTCCATACCTTTAATGCTGATGTAGTATATGGAGATGCTTGGTTTGATTTTCCTACCAGATCACTTGCCAAGCAATATACTGACGAGGTTACATTAGGTTCCTTATACGAGAAATCATTTTGTCATCAATCCACTTTCATACGTCGAGATTTGTTGGCAGAGGATGGATATGACGAGGCATACCGAGTGTTGGCTGACTGGAAGAGTTATGTGGTGTGGTTCCTTGCAGGCAAAAGTTTTCAGCATTTGCCTCTGTTCGTGTGTCGATTTGATGTCACAGGCGCAAGCACTAACCATAAACTATGTGATGCAGAGCACGACAGAATATTTGCTGAACTTCTGCCCTCATACGTGCTTGATATCCTAAGAGATTGGTATTCCTACCAAAATAAACCTTGCATTCTTACGAGAAACTATTGTGCCAAAAATCGAGTCTACAGGCGCATAATTCGTTCAACCCTTCATCTTTTGACATGGATAGACAAACTAACACACCGCTGGTCACAATAGCAATCCCCGCTTATAAGACGGACTTCCTTGCAGAAGCCATATCCTCTGCCTTATCGCAGACGTATGCCGACATTGAGGTCATTGTCGTGGACGATGCTTCCCCAAACGATGTGCAAGGGATAGTGGCACGTTTCTCTGACAACCGTCTTTCATACCATCGAAATGAAAAGAACCTTGGCAAGGAAGATCCGTCAATGAACTGGAACAGGTGCCTGGAACTTACAAAAGGCGACTTTATTTGTCTGCTATGTGATGATGATGTATATCACAAAGACTTCATTGCAGAACTCATATCATTACAGAGCAAATATCCAGAATGTAATGCTTTCCGATGTGGCGTAAAGGAAATAGACAGTGATGGAAACACCACAGAATACTACCCTCTCGCGCCAGAGCACCAATGCATAGAAGAATATATATGGCACCTGCATAGCAGGAACAACCGACAGACCATGAGTGAATGGATGCTTAGGACATCTGCCTTGCGTGGCATTAATGGCTATGCTTCCGCCCCTATGGCATGGGGTGCTGACTGTGCTACGATATTCCGTATAGGTCGTAATGGCGGTGTCGCATCATCAGCAAGGAGACTGATGAGTTTCCGCAGAACTGACAAGAACATTACGGGGCGTACCTTCTCTTATAACCAAAAGAAACTTATCGGATGGAGACAACAATGCCATATAGCAACAGAGATTGTCAATGCTGGCAGCCATCCTGACAAGAAGATGATTATACGCACAATAGAGAAAGACATGAGAAATGAAACAAAGTTTCTTGTTAAGCATGCAAGCATAAAAGAACTTCTCTCTATGTATGCAGGAAGAGAGAAATATGGGCTTACTTTCTCTTTGTTCTTAAAAGGTATCTGGCAAAACATAAAGCATTTACCACATTCCGTCAAGTGACAGCATAAAGGAAACCAGAACTAAAACAGAGCTTCCACATATATCTTATTGCTACGCAGGTGGTTTATCTGGCGTGACAAGAACCGGCGTAACCTATTGTCTGCAAAGAACAACATGCCACCAGAATCACGGATTGCCCTTGACTTAATGTCCCCTACTACCCTTCCTTGTTCCTCTGCGTCAGCCAACTTAAGATTATGTCTGATGAAATCATACGAGAAAAAGAGATTATCGCGTGACAGACTGACTGTGCGTCGCGGGAAATGACATTCTTTCAGTCGCTCGTAAATATAGAGAGAAGACGTATAGTCATCTAAAATGCGCAAGTCCTTTCCCATAGTACCAATCGTGCTTCCCGGATGCTTTACATAATTATAGATGATATCGTTGCATGTCTTTGCCACGCCATTCATGGCACATATATACTCTACGCAAAACAAACGGTCCTCATTGAATCTGTATCTCTCATCAAACCTGATATTATTCTCTAATACCACGGAGCGCTTGAATAGCTTATTCCATATATACCCCTGATAGCCATACTTATTTTCCAAGAACAACATATTCGCAGAATCTATCCTGTTCAACTCTGGCTTACCTACCCGAAGCACCTCTACAGTCTGCTTTTCCTTGTCTTCTATCGCATAAGCACCTACGACGAGGTCAGTACGCTCATCTCCACGACATGCCATGAAATTACCTAATGCGTTATCAGGCATCTTGTCATCCGCATCCACAAAAAGGAGCCATTCCCCCGTGGTGGACTCTTCTATTCCGACATTGCGTGCGCTACTGACACCACCGTTCTCCTTATGCTTATATATAAAACGAGAGTCTCTTTCCGCAAACTCCATACATATATCAGCGCTGCCATCCGTACTACCATCATCTATCATCAACACCTCAAAATCAGTGTACCCCTGCATCTGTATGCTCTCAAGGCATTGATACAAGTATCTTTCACCGTTATATATTGGTATTATTATTGACACGCTATGCATAATGCAGTCCTTTATATACTTTTAACAAGGCTTATTGTCCTGTTTGCTGAAAATATCGTTCCAGCACCATGAGCGAGATTATCTTCTCCCGCTTTGTGTCTTGGAACTGTCTAACCCACTCATGTGCATGCTCTACTATAGCCTTAGCCTCATCAGGATGCGCCTCATAATACTCTATCTTGTCTATGAGGTCATGATAGTCGTCTGCTATCTCTATATAGTGATAGCCAGGTATAAGCCTTCCTTCCATAAACCACGACTCACATGTAGGGCGAGGCATAACGGCAATGGAGTTTGAAGACATCACCCACTTCAGGTTAGACGCAACATCATTTCCCTCAAGACACATAATATAGCGATAACACAGGTGATCATAGAGCGCCATACTACCAGTACTCTTCAAATCACACAAAGCATTATCACTCCACATTTCAAGGAAGCGTTCACGTCGTGGCTTACCCTCTGTCGCACCGCGGAACAGTATGCGACATTGTTTCTCCTCCCAACAGAACGGGTCATCTATCCACAAGAAATGACGCACCTTATCAAGATTAAGCAACACATTGTTACTGTTTCCCTCTCTTACCAGTCGTGACTTACATATTGCCGGCGCAGACAATTCAATAAACACATCACCGGGAATCATAAGGAAACGCAACTGGGTATCAAAGCATCTTATGTGCTCATACGAATCAAAGAAATAGACACTGTTACCCCTTTTGTTTACCAACGAATAATCACCTACAGTACATGGCATATACGGTGGGGCCATCTTGGTACGGGGCAGTTGTTCATTTATCTCCCTGACGCTGGCACCCGCCGGCAACTTACAGTAATATAACACCCTTTCCGTTATATTAGCCTTATCATCAGCCCCCATCGCATCAAACTGTCGCATAAGCGACCGTCTCCTTATACGACAGAACGCATTGGGCAACAGCATTGCAAGCACTGCCTTGCCATAGTATATCCACTTCCTGTTTTTGTGTATGCCACGAAACAGAGTATAATATATTCTCTTGAATGTCATTATATCATTTGCATTAAGAGTAACAAAGAAAGACAGTCCTACAGTCCTATCTGTTTCTCATAAAGTTTGCAAAGCATCGTGAATTTATATATCGCCGAGCGCTGTGCCTGCACAAAGCCCGCTATACCATAGAAACAGCCGCCCTTGAGGAAATAGAGTTTAATAAATCGCATCATCGGCGAGAATATCATATACGGCAGCGTCACATGCTTGCCTCTCTTTTTCTCCACCTCATTGTCGGTATAATTGTTCAGTCGTCGTATCGTGGCCTGCGTGCTGTCATCAAGATGGTCAAACGCCACATCCTTCCTCTTCTTATCTATATACTCCACCTTTCCCTGCACAGTCGGGAATGTATGTACGTATGGTGGCCACACTGTACCTTCCTTTATGAAGAAACGCAACTGGTAATCAGGATATGATGATGGCAGGAACACCCCCATTGTGTAATTCTTGCGCGGTATATACAGTCCCCGGATATCGCCAGGGTTCTTAACGAAATCATACAAATAGTCATGTAGCGCCTGTGGAATAAGCTCATCCGCATCTACCACCAACACCCAGTCTGATGACGCTGACTGAATGGCGAAGGTACGCGCAGGCTCTGCACTCTTATGATTTGCCTTAGGAAAGGGCACCACCTTGCAACCATACCTTTGAGCTATAGCCACCGTACCATCCGTTGACTCCATGTCGCATACTACCACCTCGTCAAACGAGCTTGCCGTCTCTAACACACGAGCCAGGTATTTCTCTGCATTATATGTATTTATGACTACCGATATCTGCTGATTCATCTTTTTACTTTATGTTTAGATATATTACAGGCATCACCTTGACTTTCTTTCCTAACGCCTTACTATATTGAATGAATGCATTGGTTAACATCTCTGCCAGGTAACCCGATATTCTGGAGTATGCCTTCTCCTTGCTTACATCAAACAAATAGCCTTTGCTTACCGTTGCCTCCTCATGCTTACGAAGTATATCAAATAACATTTCGCAATAAGTGCCGAAGGTATCATTATCCATTATTGACATATTGCAGTTATAGAACCATGTGCCATTCATTGCCTTCTGGTAATACGGATAAAACTTGGGATAATCGTTTTTGACAATCTCTTCAAGCATATCCAAGTTGTATCCTCCCACCTCATTACACAATGTACGGCGGACACTCATATAAAACCGTCCCGGATGTGGCGCTATAATGTTAGTCCCATCGCTTAACAAAGACTCTAACTGTGCAGACAGTTTATCAGAATATCCACGGAATACATCCGTATCGTCACATCCATACTGTTTCTTCACTCCCACACTATTATACTTACTCCATAGAGAAGAGAACTGCCTGACCTTATATTTTACCCTTAAAAGAGCACGGTATAACACAAATGACCTCTTCTGAACAAATATCCTGCGGTAGTGCATCAGGCCTTTATAGTCAGCAGTAGTGTTTTTCCATAACCAATACAGAGCCGTCAGTTCACAGTACCATGGATTCTTCTCACTAATACTATCGCCCTCATCATCACCCTGAATACGTAAGTCATACGTACTGAGAGCCTTTCCTGCATGTATCGGCAAGAAATGCTTACAGTCAAGAATGACGGAAGGCTTATGGTATGCTATAGCTATCTTTATATCCATGGCGTAACAGATTCTGAAGTTTCTTCTATATTATGTGTTATGCCAAAGCCTTTTCTCAACAGATACCACACAGCTTTCCACTTCGACATACCACGCTTGCTCCTTATACGCTCCACATCCAACGACTTATCTCTCTTCTCCCAATCCTCCCCTTGACGCGTAATCAGACGACGCATGACAGAGTTTGATATACCCCATTTCAACAAGAACTGCGTGTTGCCGTCATTCCTTTTTACACGTCCTGTGGTCTTCGTCTCAAAATGATATACGCGACTATTACCCAAGCCTTTCAAATAAGTTACGCCTATAAACAACAACTTAGCAGTAAAGTCTGGGTCACTATACATTCCCGGTGACAACTCTATGCTATATCCTCCCACAGTGTCCCATATATCTCTGTGTACCAGACTTGGCGGGCGCGTAGCCCCCTGCCAGTCACCACGCGGGTGTTGCATATACTCAGCCAACAACTTCTCCTCTCTGAAGGTCTCTAAGCTGTCACCATAATCTGCACATACGCCCACATCATTACGGTCATGCGGCTGTATCATGGTTGATGAGAGATAGAACCTGTTATGTCCTATGCTGTTAATCTCTGCCATCAAAGCCGTATCCCATCCCGGCAACAGATACATATCATCGTTCACGAAATAGATGTAGTCTGTCTTGACCTTGGTGCGCATCATATTCATTGCTATGCACACTCCGGCGTTTTGCTGTGTATAGGTATAGTCCAATCCCTCTTCCTTTACCCACTGCAATGTTCCGTCAGAACCATCGTTCACATGCACGATTATCTGATGCTGCATAGCAGAGTTCTTGCGTATGCTTTGCACACACAATTTCAGAAACGACAGGTTATTCCATGATGGTATGAGTATGGAGAATCCGTTGTACATCAATTATTTTCTTTATAGTCTTTATAACTCAGGTTCATATCCAGGAAGTGGAAGTTATGCTGTCTCTGATGGTCTCCGTCCGGTATTACCATATACTCCCCGTACTTCCTGCTCAGATATGCGTGGGCCTGCTCCACTCCGCAGAACTGCTGTCCCTCAAACTCCACCAGCGTAGGAGTACCGAGGATTTCTTTCGGCATCACGCCTTTCAGACCATCGTCATGGTCAACCACCAACGCCGACTCGTCATAGTCATACTCCGTCTGCAGCCGCTTCAGTTTCTCCTGCAGTCCCTGCATGGTATAAACCTTCCGACATAGCAGCGGCAGCCATGAGCTTACACCATGACCATGACGGTAAGGGTCTCTGTGGACGAAGTACAGAGCCTTCTTGTACCACTGGTACTTCATGAAGTGCCAGCGCTGTCTCATCTTGCCCTCACACATTCCGTCCAACGGGAATATATCTATATACACCCCTCCAAGATAACTGAGGTGTGCACGTTCTATCAGCGTAGTGCCCGCATCCTGCAGTTTGGCGAAAGGCAACGGATAATTCTCCTTATCCGTCTCATAGCTGACGACCTCATATTGAGCCGGCAACCATTTACTTGCATTACGCATAAGCAAATCATAATCCTTACGCGGCATCGCAATGTCTATATCATCATCCCACGGAATAAAGCCCTTATGTCTCACCGCACCAAGCATAGTGCCTGCCCATAGATAATAATGCAGTCCATGCTCCACACACACCTTGTGTATTGCACTGAGATTCTGCAATATTCTCAGTTGAAGCGGTCGAATGTCGTAACTTGGCATTTTTATTGTAATCTATATTCTTGCATTTCTCTATTCTCGCAAAGATAAGAAAAAAAAGTGAATTACACAACATATAGCAATAAAAAGGGAGAAAAAACGTTTTTTTAATAGATTACATCTATATATATAGAATTACCAATCAGTAATGAGTTACAATAAAGAAAGATTTCACAAGCTAAAACAGACAGCCTACTATATACTGTTTGGCGTATGGTGGCTGGTGTCACACTTGCCTCTGTGGTTCCTTCATGGCGTTGCCTCCATGGCATCTGTATTTTTATTTCATGTCATACGCTATCGCCGCAAGGTGGTACATGAGAACATCAAGAGCGCTTTCCCAGAACTGTCATCCCGCGAGCGCCTTATCATAGAGCGTAAGTTCTTCACACACTTCTGCGATTTGATGATGGAGAGCGTGAAGTTCTTCTCAATATCAAAGAAGGAGATGCGTCGCCGCATGAAGTTCAAGGGAATAGAACTGATTGAAGAGTCTTGTCGCAATGGCAGGTCGTGTGGCGTATTCCTCGGTCATTACGGCAACTGGGAATGGATAAGCAGCATGCCGCTATGGATTAACTCCGAACTTTGTACATGTACGCAGCTGTACCATCCGTTGGAGAACTACGTGACCGACCAGCTGGTGCTCTATACCCGTAAGCGTTTCGGTGGCAAGAACATCACGGCAGACAAGTCCATAAAGTATATGGTAAACTATATGCGTCAGGGTAAGCCTATCCTCGTCGGTTTCATTGCCGACCAGGGACCGGCATGGGAAAGCATCTACCACTGGAACAACTTCCTGCACCATGAGACGCCATGGTTTACCGGTGCAGAGCGCATTATGCAGAAACTCGACATGGACGTGTACTATCTTGAAGTACGCAGGGTTAAGCGTGGCTACTACGAAGCAGAATACAAGCGCATCACCACCGAGCCAAAGAAGTTTGAGCAGTTCAAACTTACCGATATATATTCCGAGATGCTTGAGGAGACAATCAAACGCGACCCTGCCTACTGGCTGTGGAGTCACCGTCGTTGGAAGCGTTCCAAGGAGGAGTGGCTGAAGGTTACTCACGGAGGACTCACACTACGCGAGAAATAATGTGTCATGCAAGAATGAAAGCTATAAGGATTTTTATACGTATCTTCCTACTCTGGACTCTGGTTGGCATTGTAAGCAAACTGTTTTTCATACTGTTATATAACGGTTTGTTTTCCAATCCTCTGCCGTCAGACTATCTCAACATATTCGTCTATGGCCTGCGCCTGGACATCGCCATTGCCGGCTACCTGTCCATGCTCCCCGGACTAATGCTCATTGTTACCCTTTGGTGGAGGGGCAAGGCTCTGCGTCATCTGTGGCACGGGTATTTTGCCATTACATCTTTCTTGTATTCCCTCGCCATCGTCAGCAACTTAGGTCTGTACGGCTATTGGGGCTTTCCGCTCGACAGCACCCCGGTGCTCTATATCACCTCGTCGCCTGCCGATGCTATGGCAAGCATGACTGCCACCCAGATGTTCTTAGCGCCTTTGTCCATCATATTATTGACCATTGGCATCTTCCTCATGTTCAAGAGATCCACCAAGTGTATCTTTACGCCTTACCGCCACAGGTCTTTAATATCTTTTATCGGTGCACACCTTGCCCTGCTCTTGCTCACTGCATCCATGATTCTGCCCATACGCGGCGGAGTGAGCACAGGCACCAACCATACCGGCAGCGTATATTTCTCTACCGACAACCGCAAGAACCATGCAGCCGTAAACCCTGTATTCAGCTTTATGGAGTCAATGCTGCACCGTCAGGACATCGGTACGAGGTATCGTTTCATGTCTGACGAGGAAGCCTCTGCCATATTCTCCAAGATGACACACACCACCCTCAGGGCATCTGCATCCTCACGTCAGTTTAATGTCATCCTTATATCCCTTGAGAGTTTCTCTGACTCTATAATGCATATCCCGGGAGTCACACCTTGTCTTAACAAACTTGCTGACGACGGACTGCACTTCCATAATTTCTATGCCAACAGTTTCCGCACCGACAGGGCTTTGGTGTCTATACACAGTGCACTGCCTGCACAGCCTACCATGAGTGTGATGGACATGCCTCACAAGAGCACCTCACTGCCTTCCATTGCCGGCACACTGGCTCAGAACGGCTACTCCACCACCTTCTATTACGGTGGCGACATCAACTATAGCAACATGCGCTCGTATTTCGTCGGCACCGGGTTCCAGCATATAGTGTCTGACGTTGACTTCCCCAAGAGCCAGCATACCGGCAAATGGGGAGTGGCTGACGGACCGGTCTTTGACCGCCTGCTTGCCGACATCAAGTCTGACAATAGCGGCAAGCCTTTCTTCCGCAGCATCATGACAGAGAGCAGCCATGAGCCTTTCGATGTCCCTAACTACAACAAGATTAAGTCTTCTCCTGAACTCAACGCCTTTGCATACGCCGATGAATGTCTGGGGAGGTTCATGAATCAACTGGCTGCCCTACCCTGCTGGAGCAACACCCTCGTGGTTATCGTGCCCGACCACCTCGGCGCCCACCCGGCTAATGCCGATAACTACCAGCAGTGGCGCTTCCGCGTGCCTCTCATCCTTTCGGGGGGTGCCATTGAGCATTTCAGGACTGAGGCACAAGAGTCACTCGACGTCATAGGCTCACAGATAGACATTGCCGCCACAGTACTTGCCCTGCTGGGCATAGACCATAGCGACTTCACCTATTCCAAGGACCTGCTTGACCCTGCAGCACCTCATTTCGCTTTCTTCACCTTCCCCGATGCCATGGGCATCACCACCACCAGCGGCAGGGTGATATATGACAACACCTCCAACAAGGTGACGCTGCAGACGGGCACTGATAGTGAAACTCTCATAAAACAGGCGCAGGCTTTCCTGCAAAAGCTATACGACGACTTGGATAAAAGGTAGAAATATCCAGTCTAAACACTGTAGTGGATAAAAAAGTAACTTTTTTATCCACTACAGCTAACTTTTTAAGTAAACTTTGCATTTCTAACATAAAAAAGGATTAAAATGTCCATAGCAAAAGAAATAAGAAAACTGAAGTACAGATTCTTCTCATGGAGAAGATACCCTGCACTGACTCCTTCTAACGAACCTATCGATGTGGTGATACCTATCATCGCAAAAGACCTGAAGATACTGCCCCTGTGCCTTGAAGGCGTAAAGAACTGCGTTCGCCACACCATCAAGCAGATATACATCGTAGCTCCTGAACAAAAGGAGATAGTGGACTTCTGTTCGGCTAACAACCTGGAGTTCATCAACGAGAACGATGTCTTAGGCTATGCTCCCAAGGAACTCAACATCAAGCTCTCCAACGGCAGCGACCGCAGCGGCTGGCTGTTTCAGCAGTTTGTCAAGTTGTCTGGCGCCATCGGCTCTTGCCGCTATTACCTGTGCATTGATGCTGACCACGTGCTGATACATCCGCACGTGTTCCTCACCGACAAACAAGAGACGGTATTCTACCTTAGCTATGAGGACCACCAGCCTTACTATGACATCATACGCAGAATACTGCCCAGCATAGAGATAGGAAATCTGTCGTACGTGGACCACAAGATGCTGTTCGACAAGGAGCAACTACACGAACTGCACAATGCCTTGAGCAGCAACCATGACAGCAAGCCCTGGCAGCAGGTCATCATCGACAATCTGGACCGCAACGAGCAGTCGGGCTTCTCTGAGTTTGAGACCTACGGCAACTTTGTGCAGCGTAAGGTGCTGCGCCCATGGCAACAGAAGCGGTTACCATACAAAAAGATTGCCGACTACGACACCCTGCGTAGCAAATATGCGAGATGGTTCAGGTGGACTCTCACGTTCCCTGACTATATGAGAGAGAATAAACAGACCCACCCCAGCCCTCCCTGTGAGGGAGGGAGGTCCAAACGACTAAACGACTAATCCCCCAAACGACTAATATGATATTTGCCAGAGATAAAAGCCAGATGTGCAACAACCTGTTGCAGTTTGCCCATGTATATGCCTGGGCACGCGAGCATGACCGTTCTGTCATGTCTATGCGCTTCAGCTATAAATACAGGTTCTTCAAGATATGCCATACAAAGTACACCAGCTTCCCGATGTACCTGTTTGCCAAATATGCTGCTGCTCTACGACTGCTGCCTACCGCACGCTTTAAGCAAAACGATGACCCTGCGGTATCTGAGCAACTGATGGTGCGCCATAAGCATGTAGTGGTAAGCGGATGGTTCTGCCGTTGGTATGACCTATTCCTGAAATACCGCAGTGAGATATGCGACCTCTTCACTATTGACAGCCAATACTCCACTGCAGTGTCTCAGCGCATGAGCCAGTGCGAAGCGGAGCCATGCAACGACAGGGTTAGACTGGGCGTGCACATCCGTCGTGGTGACTACAAAGACTTTCAAGGTGGTAAGTACTTCTATAGCGACGAGAAATATGCCGCATACATTGATGCCTTCGCACGAATGATGCAAGGAAAGCAGGTTGAGGTATATCTGTCCACCAATGACCCAGAGGTTACCGCTGACAAGTTCCACACCTTGGTAAAACAACCAAACACACATATCCATCTGCTGGGCGGCAACGCTGTGGAAGACCTGTTCATGCTCTCCGAGTGTGACTACGTCATGGGACCGCCAAGCACCTACTCGCTTGTAGCCGTAATGTACCGTGACATACCGTTGCTACGCATGGACACAGCACCGGCAGACACCCTGACGATAGAAGATTTCAAGTTGTTTGATTATTGGTTCAGACGTATTATCTAAACAACGTCCTTATCAAATAGCATTCACACATAATAAAAAAGCCAGCCGCACCGATTTATGGTATGGCTGGCTTTTTTATTATGCTCCTTTGGAGCAGAAATCCATGATTTACCTCGTTACTGTATCTTTATCTGCTTCTTTCCTAACTACATCTGTACTATCCATGCCAAGTTCTTTCATACTCCTGTTTTCCCAGAATTTCTTTTCATGAAAACGATGCATCTTGATTTCGATATGCAGTTCTTGACATTTCTTGTTAAAATCATCTTTTCTTAGAGGTCCTATTACTTGATCTGTCTCTTTGTCGATAATCCAATAACAATACTTTATTTCCTTAATCTTATCAAACAGAGCATACAGACTGTCTTTTTCTGCCTTGTCTTGTTTGGCTGAGATATCATAATAATCACTACCGTCGTAAACTTGATAAACAATGATATATTGGTCATCATAGTTATAATTCAGGACCTGTGGATAAATAATTACATCATAATAAAGAGCGTTATCTTTTTCTTCTGTAATCTTAACGACCTCTCTACTTTCTATCCACGCGTAATGATTACCCAAGTCAATATAGAACACACCACCAACACACGAAGTGAAAAGATAGCACATAAGTAATCCAACAATGACAAAAATATTTCTATACATCATCTGTTATAGTATAAACATTTGAAATTAATATTAAATGGTGTTCCGGTGCCATGCAAAATTTTGGCACCGATCCTACAATGAGGCTAATGTCTTTACTTATTCAAGTATTTCTAATAACACCTAAAAACTTACGATAGGTTTTCTATTTCCAGTATTCGAAATACTTGTCTATGTCAATGTTGTATTTTACTCCATCTTCATCTACTTGTATCTTTTTATCAGCTATTAATTTTGCCACCAAAGATATCGGGATGTCCCTTGAGTATAGTTTCTTTAATACCAAATTTCCTTTATAATAGAAAAGTTGACAGGAATGTCCACCAGTTAATTCTATAGAGTTGTATGGTTTGCCTGAGATGTACTGGTCATAAATTGACGGAAAATTACGACGTACCAATTCTTTCTCAATCTCTCTGTTCAGACGTACCACATTGTTTGGACTGTCTGTTGCTCGAGAACTAAAAATGACATCTTTACCATCAATATTAGCCACATAAAGTATAGGAAGGACATCCCACATGGCAGGCGAATGAATGTACATAATATAATAGCATATAAGCGTATCACCCACACTTCTTGAATTGACATGAAGGATATAAGGTTCAGTTGCCTCTTGTTTTGCTACAGAGTTATTATAATCTTTAATAGCGTCTTTTAGCTCCTCGTTTGTTATCTCTGTATAGTAATCGTCAAGCTTTATCTCATTGCTACTGCAAGATACTATAAAGACTGCTAATAGTATAGATGGAATAACATTTTTAATCATAGTTAATATATTCTCATTAGTTGTGGATAAACTTCATCGTTTATATCTTAGAAAACAATGAAGCATACACTGAAGTAGTTACAGCCATTTATATTATTTGTCATTAATATTCCTCATAGAAATGAGATTCCCCAAGTGGACCATATTCGTATACTTCCTTAACAAATTCTTTCAGTTCCTTGTCTTCGGGATACTTATTCTTTTCATCTTTCAGAAATTTGATAGTTTCTTTCCTGCCCTTAATTTCTTCCAATAATATGGCTTTTCCTATTACATTACTGAGATAAAGGTCATCTTTTGTTTTGAGCAGTTCATGACCGAAGCTACCTCTATATAATAAACGTCCTTGTCAAGGAAATAGTATTCACACAGAAGAAAAAGCCAGTTGCACCGTATGATGGAGTGACTGGCTTTTTTGTTTTTATTATGCTCCTGTGGAGCAGAAATCATGGAAAATCATCAGGACAATCTTTGGAGCCTGTCGGCTCAGAAATATTTCTGGCTCAAAGAGCCTGAGATTATAAAAAAGATTTTAATGGATTTCTGCCCATAGGGCACAAAAAAGATTCGTTCTATTCGATTGATTCGTGTTCGTCCATTTTTTTTCCCGAATTACCTGAATTCTCCGATTATGGTGAGACTCGCATTCAAGAAATAATGTGTTTTATAACATGAATTACCATTAATGCCCATGCGCTCGGCACTTGTGACGCTTTCTTGCGCTCCAT
>JAFXZU010000020.1:0-66341 GCA_017541085.1 Prevotella sp. | reverse complement strand
CTGGGGAGGGTTCAACGGCAACAAGAACTACATGACCAACTTCCGCTATGCCAAGGGGGCAATGGAGCTGTATGACCAGAATGTTACCGACATGTCTGCCGTAGAGAAGGCCATCGCTACAACTGGCAAGTTCGTTACCAATAACATACTCTTTGAGACGGGCAAGGCTACACTGAAGCCTGAGTCTATGGCTGAGATACAGAAGGTGGCAGACTATATGAAGAAGAATCCTTCAGTGCGCTTTGAGGTGCAGGGACACACCGACAACCAGGGTTCTGACGCCGTTAACGACCCTCTGTCACAGCAGCGTGCCGAGGCAGTGGTGAAAGCTCTTGAAGGCTTAGGCTGCGACGGCTTCAACCTGCGCGCTGTGGGCAAGGGAAGCCATGAGCCTGTGGCTGACAACAAGACTGATGCCGGCAGGGCAAAGAACCGCCGCGTAGAGTTTATAAAGAAATAAAGAGGAGGGGATTATGAGAAAGATAATAATTGCAACCATGGCGCTGGCAACGATAGGCGCCACGGAAGTCAATGCACAGGGTTTCTTGAAAAAGCTGAAGCAGAAGGCAGAGGCTGCAATGGGCGGAGCGATGGGTGCCAATGCCCAGCAGGCTGCCGAGGACGAGGCGGAATACTCAAGTAGTGCGCAGGCTACCAACAGTCAGGATATAAACGTGCCGCAGGGCTCTGACATCGTACCGAAGCGCCACACTTCAACAATAATATGGGACGGCGTGATAACACCGAGTACGGCATCGACGGCTGCCGAACTGATGCGCCAGTTGCCTGCCTTGCCATCGGCAGAGAAGATGGCTCGCAGCAGCATGGAAGAGCGCGATGCTTACTACCAGAGCATTGCGGCGGTGACTACACGCTGCGAGCAACTGGAGAAGCAGGGCGAATGCAGCGATGCCGAGATGGTGGCACTGCGCGAGAAGTGGGAGAAGAAAGTATCTGAGCTCTTCGGCATAACAAAGGAGGAGATGGCGCTCTTGCAGGACGAGAATGCCACCGATGCCCAGAAGGAGCCTGTGAAGAAAAAGATAACGGCAAAGATACTGGGCGGCAATCCTGACATGGACGAGATGGAGCGCTTCAGCAATATGAGCGAGAAGGAGCAGGAGGCTTACCTCAGGGCTCACCCGGAGTTTATGCAGAAGATGCGCTCTATGGCTACCAACGCACGCAAGTTCAGCGGCAACGTGCAGGCCATGACGGCTGTGATGAACGGATATGAGAGTCAGATGGGAAGACTGAGCAACCAGCTTACCAACCTTCTCAGGCAGGAACAGAAGCATACTTATGCCAACATAGGCAGCCGCTATGAGGGTAAGCTGCGCAAACTGTATGACGCTGCATGCGCTGCCTCAGACCAGGTCAGCGTGGATGCTTACTATGACGAGGCTGACGGACTGTTGTACTCATACCGCCTGGAAGCAGCTAAGGAGTATCGTGCTTCACTGCAGAAACAGATAACAGAGACCAAGCGTATCTATGCAGAGATGATAAAACTGACAGAGGATATGGTGCAGAAGGGTGAGTTGCCACAGTGTGTGGTCAGTCGTATGCAGGCAAACTCTGTTATAGGCATTGCCAACATACTGAAGAAGGCGTATGGCGAGATGCCTGAGCTGGTGGTTAAGCCTTTCTGTTCAGTTGTGGCTTACAAGCTGCCTAAGGGCTGGAACTTTCAGGCATGGGAGTGTAACGGCTATGCCGGCGGCTTCGGCGAACTGGTTCCGGGCAAGACTCCTGACCGCGGCTTCGGCTGCGACTTCCCACTGCTTGCCCTGAAAGGCAACGATGACGGCACCACGGAATATGGTGTTGTGGAGTGTGACAAGTTCCGCCAGGTGTCAGAAAGCGAGGCTATTGAGATAGAGAAACAGGCGGAAGTACGCATCAAGCAGAGAAAGAGCGGTGACAAGAAGCCACCATACGGAGTGTATAAGAGTAAGAACGGCAAACGTACCATTGAGTATAGCCGCACCGGCGAACTCATCATCAACGGTATGTCAACCTATACTCCTATCATGGTGACCGTGACGGCTGATACCGTAGAGTGGTTGCTCGTTCTTGAAGACCAGATACTGAAATGCACATATAAGCTATAGGTATAGGCATGAAATGCAAAAGAACCATTGCGCTGTGGCTGCTGCTGATAATAGGAGCGGTCACAGCGTTTCCATACAATTACCACAAGGCGTTCGGCAATAACTGGAATCTTGCCGTACAATGCGTCAATGCCAATCACGCTGAATGGAGCAAGACACTGCGCGAGATGGGCATAACCGACGTAAGACTTGCCGAGGCAATCGTCTTTCCTGAACTGATACGCTACAGCCGGTGGCGTAACGAGATAGAGAAGACGGCAGTCACCGGACTGTATGTCACGGGTTGTAAGGAGAAAGGTAACTATTCCATAGGTCTCTTCCAGATGCGGCCGTCGTTTGCCGAGGATGTGGAAAGGGAATGGAACACTTCGCCGCTGGCTCAGGAATTTGGATTCTCCTTTGACGTGAGCGACAATATATCGGCACGGCGCAGCCGCGTCATGCGCCTGTCAACCAATGAAGGGCAGTGCAGATACCTCGCCATGTTCATTCGCCTGCAGCTGTTGCGCCATCCTCAGTTGCTGAAGATGAGCCGAAAGGAGCGCCTCTGTTATCTTGCAACGGCGTACAACCGCTCGCACACAGCATCTTGGAGCAATATAATGAGAATGCAGAAGCAGCGCACTTTCCACACCGACATCATACGTACGAAAAGCACCCAGTTGTTTCGCTACTGCGAGATATCGACAGAGTTCCTGCGTGAGTATCCAAGATAATAGAGGGTGAGTATAAACGCAAAAAAGGAGTTAAGACTTTATGTTGCTTACCTGTCGGTAAGGACATTTGTCTTAACTCCTTAGTTTATTGGTATCTGGATAGATGTTACTTCTGTCTGATGAACACGTTGATAGGTGTGCCTGTCAGTTCCCAGTTGGCACGCAGCTGGTTCTCGAGGAAGCGGCGGTACTGCTCCTTCACGTACTGCGGCAGGTTTGCATAGAATACGAAGGTAGGTATCTGCGTGTCAGGTATCTGGTTGCAATACTTAATCTTGATGTACTTGCCCTTGATAGACTGCGGTGGTGTGGCCTCGATGATAGGCAGCATAACCTCGTTGAGTTTGCTTGTACCGATACGCGCCTTGCGGTTGAGATATACCTGCTTGGCAGTCTCAAGTACCTTGAAGATGCGCTGCTTTGTCAGTGCGGAGGCAAAGACGATAGGGAAGTCGGTGAACGGAGCCATGCGCTCGCGTATAGCGTTCTCGAATGTCTTGATGGCTATAGGCGACTTGTCTTCCACAAGGTCCCACTTGTTTACCACTACCACCAGTGACTTGCTGTTCTTCTGTATCAACTGGAAGATGTTCATATCCTGGGCCTCTATGCCTCGTGTGGCGTCAATCATGAGAATGCAGACGTCGCTGTTCTCTATGGCGCGGATGGAGCGCATGACGCTGTAGAACTCGAGGTCCTCGCTTACCTTGTTCTTGCGGCGTATTCCGGCGGTGTCAACAAGGTAGAAGTCGAAGCCGAACTTGTCATAGCGTGTGTATATACTGTCGCGTGTGGTACCTGCTATCTCTGTTACGATGTTGCGGTCCTCGCCTATGAAGGCATTGATGATACTTGACTTGCCGGCGTTAGGTCTGCCCACTACGGCAAAGCGTGGTATGTTCTCCTCTACATCATCCTTCACGTCTTTAGGCAGGCGCTCAAGCACCATGTCAAGCAGGTCGCCCGTACCGGAGCCGGAGATGGCGCTGATGCACACAGGGTCGCCCAGTCCGAGACGGTAGAAGTCGGCGGCATAATACTGTTGTTCGTTGTTGTCAGTCTTGTTTGACACGAGAATGACTGGCATCTTTGTCTTGCGAAGTATCTGTGCCACGTCAGTGTCAAGGTCGGTGACGCCCGTCTGCACGTCAACGAGGAACAGCACAAGGTCGGCCTCCTCTGTCGCTATCTTTACTTGGTCGCGTATGGCATCCTCGAAGATGTCATCGGAGTTTACTACCCATCCGCCGGTATCAACGACGGAGAACTCTTGTCCGTTCCACTCGCACTTGCCGTACTGACGGTCGCGTGTGGTGCCTGCCACGTCGCTGACGATGGCATGGCGTGTCTTTGTTAATCTGTTGAAAAGTGTAGACTTTCCTACGTTAGGACGGCCTACGATTGCTACTAAATTTCCCATTTTTCATTTCCTGCTCCTTACAGGTTCTACTTTTTGCTCAGTAATAAAACTGGGGTTATATTACTCTGGGGGTTAATAATAAGAAAAATATCTGAGTGATAATCAGATTCTATGCCGTAATTATGTGGGCGCTGAGTTTACAAGGTTATATCTGAGTGTTAATCAGATGGCATTGTAGCCGAAACTGTCAAGTTCCTTGTCGTTGCTGCGCCAGTCCTTATCTACCTTTACATAGGTCTCAAGGAAGATGTGCTTGTCAAAGAATTTCTCAAGGGTCTTGCGTGCCTCGGTGCTGACCTTCTTCAGTGCTATGCCCTGATGACCGATGATGATACCTTTCTGTGACTCGCGCTCAACGTATATCACTGCACGTATGTCGATGCGTTTGTCGGTCTCTTTGAATGACTCGCAACGTACCTCTACAGCGTATGGTATCTCTTTGTCATAGTATAGCAGTATCTTCTCGCGTATTGTTTCCGTAACGAAGAAACGTGCCGGTTTATCAGTGAGTTGCTCCTTGTCAAAGTATGCCGGTGATTCAGGCAGCAAGTCCTTGATGCGTGCCAGCAGCATGTCTGTGCCAAACTTGTTCTTGGCAGATATAGGCAGAATCTCTGCGTTGGGCAGAAGCTTGTGCCATTGCTCTACAATGTCGCCCAGTTGTTTTTGGTCGCTCTGGTCAATCTTGTTGATAAGCAGTATGATGGGGATAGTCATCTTTGCCACCTTGTCAAGGAAGTCGCGGTTCTTCTCTGGATTCTCCACAACGTCGGTGACATAGAGGAGAATGTCTGCATCTTGTAGTGCAGACTCAGAGAAAGCCAGCATTGACTCCTGCAACTTGTAGTTAGGCTTCAATACTCCTGGGGTGTCAGAGAATACTATCTGCATCTCGGGTGTGTTGACAATACCCATGATGCGATGGCGTGTGGTTTGTGCCTTGAAGGTGGCAATCGAAATACGCTCACCAACCAATTGGTTCATGAGCGTACTTTTACCTACATTAGGATTGCCTACTATGTTTACGAATCCTGCTTTATGCTTCATGTCAATTCATAATTTATAATTCATAATGTGTTGCTGGCAACGGTCTTGTGTGATTTGCTGGCAATTATGAATTATGCATTATTCATTATCCATTGTATCCCCACTTGTAGAAGCTTGCACCGTGTACGAAGCCTGCTCCGAAAGCGGTCAAGATGATGTTGTCGCCTTTCTTCAGACGCTTCTCATAATCCCACAGGGCCAAGGCAATGGATGCGGCACTCGTGTTACCGTAGTGCTCGATGTTTACCAGAACCTTCTCAAGTGGAATCTCAAGACGCTTGGTTACAGCCTCGATGATGCGGAGGTTAGCCTCGTGAGGTATTACCCATTTCACGTCATCCTTGGTGAGGTTGTTGCGACGCATTACTTCCTCTACATCGTCAGCCATTGAAGTGACGGCATAGCGGAATACTGTGCGTCCCTCCTGGTAGATGTAGTGCATACGGTGATCAACGGTATAGTGAGATGCAGGGCATACTGAGCCGCCGGCCTTCATGTGAAGGAATGGCAGACCCTTGCCGTCGGTACGCAGGAATGAGTCCTGGAAACCGATGCCTTCCTCTTCCGTTGCCTCCATCATTACTGCTGCTGCACCGTCACCGAAGAGAACACAGGTCTGGCGATCCTGATAGTCTACCATTGATGACATCTTCTCTGCAGCTACGCAGATAATGCGCTTGTAACGTCCGCTCTGTATCATGGCTGCTGCCATGTCAAGGATGTAGAGGAAACCGCAGCATGCGCATGAAACGTCAAAGCCATGGGCATTGTTGAGGCCCAGCTTGCCGATAACTATCGAAGCGTTAGAAGGGAAACGATAGTCTGGTGTGGTTGACGCACATATAACGCACTCCACGGTCTGCGGATCAACTTGCGTCTTCTGCAACAATTCACGACAAGCCTTGCGTGCCATATAGGCAGAGCCAAGACCTTCCTCATTGAGGATACGACGTTCCTTGATGCCTACGCGTGTTGTTATCCACTCGTCATCAGTGTCTACCATGCGTGAGAGCTCCTCGTTAGTCAGGATGTACTCAGGTACGTAGCCACCGACACCGGTGATTACAGCGTTTATTTTATTCATTGTGTTTCTTGTAATTACTCAGCGTCTTCCATTACAATAGCCTGCTTGCCACGGTACTGACCACAAGTAGGACATACTGTGTGATATACATAGTATGAACCACAGTTAGGACATACTGCAAGTGTAGGAGCTACTGCTTTGTCATGTGTACGACGCTTGAGTGTACGTGTCTTTGATTGTCTTCTTTTTGGATGTGCCATTTTTTCTTTTAAGTTTTTGCGTCAAGAAGCCTTGTACTCTTGACTACTGAATACTTTTTGTTTGTTTTAATTTCATTAATCCAGCCCAGCGTGGGTCAATATCACTGTCTGCAGTCTCATCACCGCTTCGGGCGGCTGACAGCTCCTTCAGGATGTCTGTCATCGCAGCATTGCATTTTCCAGGTGCATGAACGTGCTTAATGGGTACTGCCAGTGCTATCGTCTCATAGACAATCCATGTGACGTCAAGGGTTGTTTCGCCCTCTGCAATCATTATGGTATTGTCGTCTGCCTCTTCCTCTTTGCCTGTCTTTATGTAGAAAATGCTCTCGCCACTGACGGGTTGCTGCATGTCCTCAAGACAAAGATCACACGGCACGATGACGTTGCCTTCAATGCACAATTTCAACGTAAACACATCTCCTACTGCCTTGCGTATAGACATGGAGGTGTTCACGCAGCCGCTGTGTATTTCGGCATCGCTGAGACTTTGGAAGAAGTCATCACCAACAGTACAGGTGAACGTCTGTTCATCTTTAGTAACTGTCTGCAAGTCGATTTTCAAGGTCTCAAAACTGGTCATTTGCGTGCAAAGGTAATAATATTTCCTCAACCTTCAAAATTTTTTAGCTTTTTTTTATTTATATCAAGAAAATGTATGGTATGTGTAAAGGCTTGTGTATCTGAGGAAAAACAGTGTGGGGTTGAATAAAGATATGTTTTTAGTTAAAAAATGATAAACAATTTATATTTTTGCTAATATATAAAAATAAATATGTACCTTTGTGGCAAATATCATGTAACACAAGGTCAGAAATTAAAGAAACGCAATAATAATGAGGAGATTAGAAAGATTTTTAGCTGCCGTTGCAATTCTTGTAACGTTGGCTTTTAATGCGATTAGTGCAGAGACTAAAGTTGTCACTAAAGAATTGGTGAACGAGGATTTTGCTAATGCGAGTGCGGACTTGGGAAAGTATGCCACGTTCTCTCTGGTGGTTCCTTGGTCGCCTTTGACAACGGCTAATATTTCTGGTGTTATGTTTATGGCTGCTCCTATGCCTACGCCTCAATATGGATATCTTGATTTCGGATATGGCTATTCGAATATTGAGGACAATTGGGTGATGGAGTTTGATTTAGAGATGCCATACATCTCAACTGCTAAAGGACAGGTGGCGGTAACGGGTGAGAATTCAAGTGTTACAAGCTGTGCATATATAAATGATGCTTATCTGTCTTTCGTGGCGATGCATACCCAGCTGGATCAGGGCGCAGTGGATAACGTTGATGAATTGCGACGCCATAAGATAATTGTTGGAGGTGAGGAACAGGAAGCAACTATTCTTATTCGTTCTGTGATACATGTGAAGATGGAGTGCACAAAAGCAAATACAAGTTCTGCGGATTTGAAGATAACGTTGAGCTGTGCTGACTTCTCTAACTATGTTATTGAAAAGACTATTGATGCTCAGGCTTTGGGTAAGCCGCGAGGCTTCTATTGCTATTCTCCGGAGTTGCAAAGTGGAGAGCCGAAACAGTTCGCTTTTGATAACATTAAGTTGACCACGCAGTCGAGCGTAGAATATGAGCCTTGTGCTGCACCGACGTTTACTTTGACTGGCGCGAATGGTAAGAGCCGTACCGTTGCCATCTCATGTGCTACAGAGGGTGCGAAGATATATTATTCAAGCACACCGCTGAATATCGGTGACGAGGGATGGATAGAGTATGACGGAGAGATTACCTCTGAGTACCAGACCTTGTATGCTTATGCTGTTAATTCTGTCATCGGTGACACTTCTGAGGTGGTGAGCTATAATACGGGCGCTGGCAAGCAGCCAAAGTTTAAGCCTCAGATTGTCAAGTTGGGCTATGAGCCGGGTAAGGGCTATCGCTTTACCATCGATCCTAACGAGGCGGCCGTAGGCGTGCTGCCTTCAGATTATGAATGGCTGTACTCTGTGACTGGAGAAGAAGGCGAACAAATGGAGTACACCCTGGGAGATACCTTGTATGTAGCGGAAGGAAATACGGTCTGGACGCAAATGATAGCTGATGGGTATACGAAGGGCAAAGATGAGTGGACAACAGAGCCATATCCTAAACTAAGCACAGTTTGGTCGGAAGACCTTATCGGCAAGATAGGTGCAGCTTCTGTGGGTACGTCACAGATGTCGTTGACGTTGAACAGCGAGCCTTCCTTCGTGATGGAGGAGTTCTATAAGAACTTCTACAGTATAGCTAAGGTCGGTAATACAGATATTAGCATAGACAGCAGAATAACACTGACCACCGACAGTGTCTTCTTCATGCAGAAGGAAGACGACCAGAAAGGCGGATTGCTCAGTCTTAAGCATGATGTCCCAGAGTTGGATTATGACAATATGACCGAAGAGGAATTAGAGAATTCTGATGAATTGTACTACTCCCGTTATGAAGGTCTGGGCATAAAAGGCTTGGCTGAAGGACAGTATGTGTTTATCAGGACAAATGGTAAGGAGCCAGAGTTGATTTCAATGGACGGCTACCTTGTGGATGGTGTATCAACGATAAACGAGTATGTGTATCGTATGTACGACGACGGCAACCTGTATTTATCTCTGCCTTATGGCACATACGTGAAGTCTGTAGCCGTACGTTCAGACAAGGAAATAATTGAGACAAACGATAATGGCTATGCTGTGCTGATACCAGGTAATCCACTTGATTTCTCAGAGATGCCTGAAGAGTTCGAGGTTAAAGTTGTCAGTGAGGAGACTACAAGTGGTGATTTCGCCTATACTCCGATTAAGGATGCACCTGCAGGAGAGGTCCTGATAGTGAAGGGTGCGCCAAACACTGTTTACAGTATGCCGATGCTGCCTTCTTCAGAGGCACAGCCAAACCTGTTGCAATATAGCGAGACAGCAGTAGATATCAGCAACGTTGAGAAGCCTGTGTATGTATTAGACCTTACAAACGGCAAGATGCAGAAGGTTGCAGACAAGACACAGCCTATACCTGCATTTACACCTTATATAATATCAGAGCTTGACGAGATAGTATATCGTCACTATACCATACCTGCATGTGGCAGACTGTCAATATACAGTAACTCAGCACTTGACTTCAGTGGTGTTGAAGGTTTGAAGGCGTATGCTTTGGAGTATGAGACACCAGACAGTATTCACCTCAAGGCTATTCCGCAGTTGCCGGCAAACCAGGGTGCAATCCTTGAAGGTACAGTAGGCCAGACATACGATGTTCCTGAGATTCTTTCTGCAACGGTCACAAGTGACAACTTCTTCTTAGGTTCAGAGACAGAGAACTTCATAACCACAAGTACTGACAAGGTGGTATATGCACTCAACCATACCAATGGTAAGGTCGAGATTATAGACAAGTCAGAGGTTAGCGCTATACCAGCCGGAGAGTCATATTATATAACAAAATATGCCGGCTTTGAGACTGTGAGGACAAACGCTTCAGGAGCGTTGACTCTCATTACCTCAAATGCCTTGGACTTCAGAGAGGTTAGCATAAAGGCTTATATCGCTACAGGCGAGGCAAACAAGGACAGCGTTATCCTGACACCAGTAAGTGCAGTGCCTGCAGGTACTCCAATCCTTCTTAAGAACGGAAAGCCAAACACTGAGTATCGCATCCCTTATAAAGAGGATGAGGTTACAATAGGTACCAACCTGTTCCGTGGTTCAATGACAGAGGACTTCAATGTAAGCACAGAGAACCATTATGTATATGGCTTGCTGGAGAACGGCAGCAAACTGGTACATGTAGATCAGACAGCAGTCATACCGGCAGGTACCGTATATATGATATCACAGTATGAGTTGCCGGTAATCATCGAGTCTGTTGACATCGCTATACCTTCAACAGGCATGCGCTCGTTCGTAACAAACAAGGCCCTTGACTTTACGGGCATGGACGCGCTTAAGGTTTATGTGTGTGATGAAGTGACATTAGACGGTCCGCATCTTGAGAGAGTATATGCGGTGCCAGCCAATACAGCCTTCTTCGTAGAGGGTGAGCCAGGTGTTACTTATAAGGCTCCTATAGGAACATGTGAGAGCCTTGAGATAGAAAACCTTATAAAGGGTAGTAACGAGTCGGGCTTCTATGTCGGCAGCGTAAACACCTATGTCTATACTGTAATAAACGGTAAGGTTGATGTTGCTCCAAGTACAATGAGTATTCCATGGGGTGAGGGCTATATTATCTCTCCATGGAAGGGCTATGAGACGATAACCACTTCTTCTTCTGGTGCTACGACCTATGTCACCAAGGGCGCGCTTGATTTCAGTAGTCTGAATGGTGAGCTGATGGCTTTGGTTGTTGACTATGAGACAGTGAGTCAGATACACACTATTGCAGTGGACCAGGTGCCAGCTGGTGAACCTATTATATTACAGGGCGCACCTAATACTACATATAAGGTTCCTGCAGGCAACTGCCTTTCTTTGAACAGAAATAATCTGTTGCGAGGCTCTTGGGAAAAGGAATTTGCTGTTGCTGACACCGCAAACATAGTATATGTGGTAAGTGGTGGTATATTTAAGGTGGCAGCCAAGACTAAGGTAATGGCAAAGGGTAAAGCCTATTTCGTATCAAAGTATAGAGGCTTTGAGAAGGTCACAACAAGTGAAAGTGGACATACATCATACGTTTGTGAACATGCGTTGGATTTGACTGACGTATATAATGAGGTAGAGGCATATATAGCTATTCGTGAGAGGCCAACAGACTTTGACCTTGAGCGTTTGGTGAAGATACCTGCTGGTACAGCATTCTTTGTAAAGAGTGTTAAGGGTGAGGCTAATAAGACATACTCATTACCATACGCAAATGAGGAAGTGACAGAGTTGCCTTCTGGTACTATTACACGTGGTTCTAGAACAGAAGAACATCTTGCTTCAGAATTTGGAGACTCTACGGTGTTTGTTCTTTCTGATGGCGAGTTTAAGAAAGCTGCAAAAACAATGGTTTTAGCCGCAGGCAAGGCTTATATAGTATCTAAGTACCTCGGTTATGACGAGATAACCACGTCAGCGTCAGGATACACCACATACGTTTCAGATAAGCCTCTTGATATAAGGGATTATGATGGAGAGGTTAGAATGTTCATTGTGGAGTCAGAGGATGAAGACTCTATCTATACAAAGGAAGTGTTTGAGGTGCCAAGCAATACTCCATTTATATTCCAGGGAGCGGAAAAGAAGGACACTACCTATAGGATACCTTGGGGCAATTGCCAATCGCTTCCTTGTGTAAACCTTCTGCGTGGTTCTTTGACAGAGGAGTTCTATTGCAATTCTGTTGGTGACTCTATAGTCTATGTCGTGTCAGGTGGAAAGTTCATGCGAGCATCAAAAGACAAGGTGATGGAACCGCGTAAGGCATACTTAGTGTCAAAATTCTTGGATAGCCATGCTGGAGCGAAAGCAGCATTCTTCATTGATGAGGAGGCAACAGGTATTGGTGGTGTACAAGATGAGCAGAAGAAGCGTTCTTCACGTCGCGTCAACCTTGCTGGTCAGGAAGTAGATGACACATATAAAGGCATTGTTATAGACGAAAAAGGCAGAAAACACCTACAAAGATAGGGTAATTACTACCAATCGTGTTAATTAATGTAAAAAAATTTTTATGTAACACAAAATATACGTAACTTTGTGTAAACGTAAGAAGACAGTACGAGCGTAAAATGATAGGTAAGATGGAAAAGAAACTATATGTGGCCCCGGAATTTGATGTTCTTGATGCAGAATTGAACAATATATTGGTTGAATCAGGCGGTAATGGTAAGAGCGATGAGGAGACCGAGAATGACGATGCTAAGGCATGGGGCGGCGACTGGTTTGACAGCGACGACTATGTTGAAGAATGATATAGTGAATCATTCATTATAATATATGTTATACAAAAGCAGCGATGTGATATAAACTCACATCGCTGCTTTTTTTGTTCCAGTCCCAAATCTCAAAAACAGAGGGGATGGCCTTTTCGGTCATCCCCTCTGATGTTGTATATCCGTTATGAGCGTCGTTTCTTGTTAAACCCCTCAGCCCTTGGCAGGGTAGGGTGTTGCCCATATTAACTTCGGTGTTATTGTCTATAGTTGCTCAATGCCGTTGCTATATCAGCTCGATGCCGTTGTCTGTGATTCTTATCAGCCTTCTCTTGTACAAATCGCCTACGGCCTGCTTGTAGGTTCTCTTGCTGACTCCAAACTGCTCTTGAATGTCGGCGGCGTCGCTCTTGTCGCCCAGTCTGCATCTGCCCCCTTGCGTCTCAAGGTATCTCAGAAGGCGTGCAGAGAAATCCTCTGTATGTTGTCTGCCGCTCTTCTGCAGTGCACAGTCAATCTTACCGTCCTTACGCAGCTGTGAAATAAAACCCTTCACGCGGTCGCCGGTGTGCAGAGAACGGAACACCTGAGTGTCATAAAGCAGTCCACCGTAGCGATTGTCAATAATAACCTTAAAGCCCAGGTCGGTTTTCTGCCATATCAGCAGGTCCACCTCCTGTCCTACGGTCAGGGCCTTATCATCTCCGGGCTGCAGCGTTTGCAGGAACTTCTCTATCTTGGCAGAAGCCATGATGCGATAGCTCTCCTCATCAACATGCACATAGACGATGTATGAGCGTCCGCGCTCCATGCGCCTCTTCTGCTCGCGGAACGGACAGAACAAGTCCTTCATCAGTCCCCAGTCAAGGAAAGCACCATACTCGTTAACCCATGCCACCTCAAGGTAAGCAAAGTCGCCCACCATAGCCTTCGGCTCCAATGTGGTAGCTATGAGTCTCTCCTCGTTGTCCAGATATAAAAACACCTCAATCTCATCTCCCACCTCAAGGTCTTCCGGCACATATCTCTCAGGCAACAATATCTTGCCCTCATATCCGCCTCCCTCAAGGTACATTCCAAAGTCAACACGCCATGTGGCGCGCAACTTATTCTTCTGTCCCAGTCTCAGTTTTTCCATGGTCGTCATTATTTAATACCATACCATCCTTGATGTGAATGGTGCGGTCGGTTGTGCGTGCCAGCTCCTCATCGTGTGTCACGATGACAAACGTCTGGTTGTACTTCTCTCTAAGGTCAAAAAACAGCTGGTGTAGCTCCTGCTTGTTCTTTGAGTCAAGAGAGCCCGACGGCTCGTCGGCCAGTATCACGGCAGGGTTGTTAATCAAAGCCCTTGCTACAGCCACGCGCTGCTTCTCGCCTCCCGATAGCTCTGCCGGTTTGTGTCCCATCCTGTCTGCTAGTCCGAGAAACTGCATCAGTTCCTTGCAACGTGCCTTTGCCTCGCTGCGTTTCTTGCCAGCAATAAGTGCCGGCAGCATGATGTTCTCCTCAGCTGTGAACTCCGGCAGCAGTTGGTGAAACTGGAACACGAAACCAATGTTCTCGTTGCGGAAGTCAGCCAGTGCATTCGTTGACAGCGTGGTCACGTCAATGTCGTTAATCAACACTGTTCCGCTGTCAGGTCTGTCCAGTGTACCCATTATCTGCAGCAGGGTGGTCTTGCCGGCACCGCTTGGTCCCACGATGCTCACCACTTCGCCTTTCTCCACGCAGAGGTCAATGCCTTTCAGTACCTGCAGTTGTCCGTAAGACTTCGTGATATTTTGTATCTTAATCATCTTTACAATTTAGAATATATGTGACTACAAAGGTACACATTTTTTTCAAACTTCTTGCTATCAAGCCTAAATTATTTGGCTATTAGCACTTTTCTTCGTAACTTTGCATAAAGAAAGAAAGGAAATAAGACAATGGAAGAAAAGAAATACAACCGTACCACCGTCACTGCGGCGCTTCCTTACGCCAACGGCGGAGTACACATAGGCCATCTGGCAGGAGTATATGTACCGGCAGACATCTATGTGCGTTACCTGCGTCTGAAGAAGCGTGACGTGCTGTTTGTCGGTGGTTCTGATGAGCACGGCGTGCCTGTCACCATCCGCGCCAAGAAAGAGGGCATCACCGTTCAGCAGGTGGTTGACCGTTACCACGAGATGATAAAGAAATCCTTTGAGGACTTCGGTATCTCGTTTGATATCTACAGCCGCACCACCAGCGACATACACCACAAGTTTGCCTCAGACTTCTTCCGCACCCTCTATGACAAGGGCGAGCTGGAGGAGATAACCGAGGAGCAGTATTGTGATGAGGTGACGGGCGAGTTCCTCACCGACCGTAACATTGTAGGCGAGTGCCCACGCTGCCATGCGCAGGGAGCCTACGGCGACCAGTGTGAGAAATGTGGTGCCACGCTCTCTCCTGATGAGCTTATCAACCCTACCAATAAGAACAACCCTGGCCACGGACTCGTCAAGCGTCCTACCAAGAACTGGTATCTGCCGCTGGGCCGTTATCAGGACTGGCTGAAGCAGTGGATACTGGAAGGTCACAAGGAGTGGCGTTCCAATGTCTATGGCCAGTGTAAGTCATGGCTCGACATGGACCTTCAGCCACGTGCCATGACGCGTGACCTCGACTGGGGCATACCTGTACCAGTAGAAGGCGCAGAAGGCAAGGTGCTCTATGTATGGTTTGACGCACCTATAGGATATATTTCAAACACGAAGGAGCTCTGTGATAAGGAGCCGGAGAAATGGGGCACATGGCAGAAGTGGTGGCAGCAGGACGACACCCGTCTCATACACTTCATAGGCAAGGACAACATCGTGTTCCACTGCCTTATCTTCCCAGTGATGATGAAAGCCCACGGCGGCTACATCATGCCTGATAACGTGCCAGCCAATGAGTTCCTTAACCTTGAGGATGACAAGATATCAACCTCACGCAACTGGGCTGTATGGCTCCACGAGTACCTCGTTGACCTGCCGGGCAAGCAGGACGTGCTGCGCTACGTGCTCACCGCCAATGCGCCTGAGACCAAGGACAACAACTTCACATGGAAAGACTTCCAGGAGCGTAATAACTCTGAGCTCGTGGCTATCTACGGTAACTTCGTAAACCGTGCCCTGCAGCTCACCAAGAAATACTTCGACGGCGTGGTACCGGCGTGTGGCACTCTGCTTGATGTCGATAACCAAGCCATAGCAGAGTTCAAGGACGTCAAGGAGCGTGTAGAGGAATACCTTGAGCAGTTCAAGTTCCGCGAGGCACAGAAAGAGGCTATGAACCTCGCCCGCATAGGCAACCGCTACATCACCGAGTGCGAGCCATGGAAGGTATGGAAGATCGACCCGGAGCGTGTTAAGACCATCCTCTTCGTATGTCTGCAGTTGACTGCAAATCTTGCAATAGCCTTCGAGCCGTTCCTGCCGTTCTCTTCAAAGAGACTGCGTGAGATGCTCAGCCTCCCAACATTCGAGTGGGAGCAGCTCGGCAGCATGGACATCCTCAAGGCTGGTCACCAGCTGGCAGAGCCTGCACTGCTGTTCGAAAAGATAGAAGACAGCGTTATCGATGCACAGCTGCAGAAACTTGAGAATGCCAAGAAGGCTAACGAGGCAGAGTCCTATGTACCAGAACCAGTGAAGGAGAACGTGGACTTTGAGACATTTGAGAAACTGGACATACGCGTGGGACTCGTCACATCATGCGAGAAGGTGAAGAAGTCAAAGAAACTGCTGAAGTTCCACATTGACGACGGCACCCCTGACGGTCGCACCATCCTCTCGGGCATTGCCGCATACTATGAGGACCCAGCCGAGCTGGTAGGCAAGCGAGTACTCTTCGTTGCTAACTTCGCCCCACGCAAGATGATGGGTGAGGAGAGCCAGGGCATGATACTCTCAGCCGTTGACTATGACGGAACACTCTCTGTCACCACGACATCAAAAGATGTCAAGCCAGGCAGTCAGGTGGGGTAAAACGAAAACGAAGACGAAAACGAAAACGAAAACGAAGACGAAGACGAAAAAACAGTAAAATGTACCGTCCTTGAAAATGTAAAGTTTTCTAAAAAAGCGGTGAAAGCATAGCTTTTACGTCGTAAAACGATAGCTTTTACATCCTGAAAGTTGCCCTTTCATGGCGTGAAGTGATAGCTTTCTCCACATAAAAGCATAGCTTTTACACTGAAAAAACATAAAGAACGACCTTTTTGCTACATCTTGCAAAAAGGTCGTTCTTGTTTTTGCCCCCTCAGAGGCTCTGTATTCAATTCACACCCCTTTGTGGGCAGGCAGCCCGCCAGGCGCTTTTTATTCGCTTAAAAAGAGTTTTCTTTTACGGTAAATTTTACAGTTGCGAAGGAAGCCCGTGTTGATGCCAGCCTACTCCTCGTCAGCGGCAGTCCTCGTTGTGATATACTTAGAGAAGAACACTGTGGCGGTTACGGCTATGAGGAATGCCGCAGCTATCAATCCCACCTCCACCTTGTGGTTCATCGGGTCCACCCATACCTCGCTGAAGAAACCGTTGCGCGCGGCAATCTCCACGAACGACCAGAACACTATCACAGTGGCGAGGGCAAAACGTATGTTCCTGCCCCATGAGGTGATGTGCAGCTGTTTCTTCAGCATCAGTGCGGAGCCTACAAGGCATATCAGCGCAAACGCCAGGGTAACGGGATGACGCTGTCCGAGGAATACCGGGTCATAGCAGAACATCAGTACCAGATACACTCCCCACATCATCATTATCCACTCCATGAAGACAATGATGGAAGGGTGGTGAGCCATAGGGCGCAGCTCTATGCTGTCGCGGGTGTTGCTCTTCAGACAGTGACGCTGTATCCAGTTTATGAGGTCGCATCCCGTGCGTGTACAGAAGGTGTAGAGCACCATGACGGTAATCCACAGTCCGAAGGTGGCTGGCATTATCAGGTATTCAGGGCGCGAGCCGCGTATAGCCTTCAGTTCAGGGCGTGTGTAGTCAGCGAGCGGTCTGCCGTTGATGAGGTAGTCCTGGTGGGTTATCATACCGTCGGTGTACTCGGTCATTGTCTGTATAACGCCAGAGCCTTGCAGGTCGCAGTGCACACCATATCGTTGGGCGTAATATACGAATAGGAACTCCACCCATCCGGTCCAGAAGAGCATGGCACCCGTGATGCCCCATACGGTCTGTCGGGTGTCGCCCTTGGCATACACGCCTATGATGACCATCAGCAAGCCAAGCAGTCCCATGGCGAAGGCGCTGTAGTGCAGTGCGGTGGGTGACAGAAAATGCTCCATCAGGGCCATCAGTGCGTGTCCTATGGGCATAAGGAGTAGTATGATAAACAGGGAGCAGACGGTCTTGAATACTCCGTTGCGGTTAAATGTGGTGCTCATCGTCAGTTTCGTTTTAAGTGTTTGTAAGTTCAGGTCTATATCTGTCATCAGGGAGAGCATCTCCGAGTAACAGGTACAAAGTTACAAAAAAAGAGAGAATAATCAAATAGGCGAAAAGTTTTTATATGTCACGGAAAAATGTTATCTTTGTATCCCGAAACATAACCTTAAACAATAATTATACGGATATGAAGATTGTAACATCACTGCTTGTTATGCTGTCGGCGCTCCTTTGTAATGTCAGCGCCCAGAATCCTTACCTGCCGTTGTGGGAGTTTATCCCTGACGGAGAGCCATACGTTTTTGAGGACCCCGATAACCCGGGCAAATACAGGGTTTATATATACGGTTCGCATGATATGCTGCGCAAGTATTATTGCGGCAGGGACCAGGTAGTGTGGTCGGCGTCTGTTGACGACCTTGCCCATTGGCGTTGTGACGGCATTATATTCCGCCTTGACAAAGACCGTGACGGCAACCTTATAAATGCTAACGGAGACGGTGACGTGCTGTATGCCCCCGATGTGTGTGAGACCACAGACTCCACTGGCAGGAAGGTGTATTACCTCTATCCTAATGTGCAGTCAGACGAGCGCGGCAGTGCTGTGGCCAAGAGCTATCGTCCCGACGGACCGTTTGAGGTGTGCAACTGGAGCAAGGATAACCCACGCCGCACTGTGGGTCCTATAAGCTTTGACCCCGCAGCCTTCGTCGATGACGACGGCAGGGCGTATGCCTACTGGGGCTTTACCCGTTCGATGGCCGCAGAGCTTGCCCCTGCCACTATGAGTACGGTGAAGCCGGGCACGAAGGTAATAGACAATATGATAACGAGTTTCAAGGATTCTGTAAACATGGTGTATCGTTTCTTTGAAGCGTCATCCATAAGAAAGATAAAAGACAAGTATGTGTTTATATATAGCCGCTGGACTAACGAGGGTGAGGACGGACTGCCGCAGACCAACTACACCCTGGCATACTGTTACTCCAACTCTCCGCTGGGACCGTGGACATACGGCGGCACCATTATTGACGGACGTGGCAAGGAGCGTCAGCCTGACGGCAGCGTGAAGGCTACTGCCACACCTTGTGGTAATACCCATGGCAGCCTCTGCTGCATCAATGGCAAGTGGTGGGTGTTCTACCACCGCCAGGCAGGTACGTCAGAGTATTCGCGTCAGGCCATGGTTGCACCAGTGGAAGTAGAGGTGCGTGAAGGCGAGGGCGGCTATGTGCGTATCAGCGAGGCAGAGTACACCTCTGAGGGATTCAAGACCGAAGGCCTTGACCCGCTCACAGAGTACCAGGCAGGCATAGCCTGCTATTACACCGGACCGCATGGTGCGCGGCAGGAGTTCCCGAATATGATATACTCCGGTTCGCATACCGAGGTGCATTACCTTGAAGAGTATCCCGGCTACAGCTATGGCAAGGCGGCGGAAATAACCAATCCCTATGCCGCTGAGATAAACCGCTGTCCTATGGTCAATAATGTTGACGGTTCGGTGGTGGGCTACAAATACTACAACTTCTCAAAGACGTATGGCAAGAAGAAACTGCGCCTGCAGCTCAACTATGAGCCGGAGGGCATAGACGGCACTGTGGATATATACATAGACCGTCCGTCAGAGCAGGAGGGCGGCGTGCGCATAGGTTCGCTGACAGTCAAAGGCAGCGGTGCGAAGGCAGGAGAGTCTGTACGCGCGTCAGTGGATGTAAGCAGCCTGAGCCATTACAACGGCAAGCATGCCCTGTATTTTGTGTTCTGTTCAAAGACCAAGGGCAAGTCTGTATGCAGGCTTAACACCTTGCGCTTTTCCAGTGCTGACTAAACAAAAGAAGAAACATACTTTGCGACGGTAACGGAAAGATTGTAGCCGTCAACTTACGTGGCAAGGCTCTCGGCAGGAAACTGAAGGAGATATATGGAGAGTAATGTGTAATGGATATAAAAAAGAGAGCCTCCCCGTGGCATATATGCCGTAAGGGAGGCTCTTGCTATTTGAATCAATAAGGTTTTCTTATCTTACTATTGCTCCGATTACACCACCTATGATACCGCCAACTACGGCTGCTGTGGCTACATTGTCAGGATGACGCTCTACTACTACCACCGGACGTGGAGCTGGTACCGGGCGGGGAGGTGTGACTACCACTGTGCGTGGTGCTACTACAGGTCGTGTCTCAACCACGTGGATAGGACGTGCATGGTGGTGTCTGTTAACGTTGTGATGAACTACCACCGGACGTGGAGCTGGGTGAGGTCTGTGACCTGGTCTTGCGCTGACTGCTGATGTACCGATGATGCTGAGAACTATGAGTGTGAGTATTGACTTTTTCATAACGTGGTTCCTTTCTATTTAAGTGTTAGACTTTTCTTTCTTTTTTCTGTAAGCAAAGTTAACGCAAAAAAGTAACTCACGAAATGTTTTTCCCCTAAACGCAAAAGTGAAATCCCTATAATGGTGGGAGGATTTCCTATCGGGAGGAACAGCCTACGTCGGTCAGCGTAGCTGCTTACTGCTTAAGCAAGTCGTCGATGCGCTCAAGATAGTCAAGTGAGTCATCGATGAAGAAACGCAGTTCTGGTATTATGCGCAGTTGGTTTCTTACTCGTTGTCCGAGGTCGTAACGTATTGTGGAGGTATTCTGCTGTATGTTCTTCAGCAGTTCGTCACCACGCTCAGAGGGGAAGATGCTGAGGTATGCAGTGCAGATGCTGAGATCTGGCGATATCTTCACTCTTGTTACGCTTACCATTACGCCGTGCATCTGGCGTGTCTGGCTCTGAAAGATGAGACTGAGCTCCTTCTGCAGCAGTCTTGATATTCTGTTTTGTCTTGTTTCTTGCATATCTTTATTCCTTATTAATTAATTTTATTTCATGGAAAAGCCGTTATACACATTGATGTCCACGGTGCCGTGAATACCGTTGACTCGTCCGTCGGGACACAACTGCCAGTACACGAGGTTGACATCAGGTTTGTATTCTCCGTAGCGTGCTATCCATACGTCATACTTCTTCTTTATGTCGGGGGCGGCAGACAGATGGCGGTTTACGAAACTTTGGCTCACATAGAGTATTGGTCTTACTCCGCGTCTCTGCTCCACAATCCTCAGCCATGTTCGCACGTTGTTGAACAGTTGTTGCTCTCCGCCAGCCTTGCGTATCTGTGCGTCGGTGGGTTCAAGGTCGAGTACCGGTGGCAAGTCGCCCCGTGTATATCTGCTGTTTTTAAGGAAATACTCAGCCTGTGTAGCGCCCGGAGAGAGTATGGAGAAGAAGTGGTAGGCACCGGTGCGGTAGCCGTGCTTGCGTGCGGCGGCATAGTCGGACGCAAAGTATCTGCTCTTTATGGTTGTGCCCTCGGTGGCTTTTATGTAAATGAAAGACACAGGGTAGTTGACGGCTCCTTTGATGGTCTTCTTGGAAATGGTGCCCAGAGATGTAATTCTGAGGTTGCGCCAGTCTATGGCATAGCGCTTGCGGCCGTGCTCATGCTGGAAACGTGAGATGTCGATGCCGTAGATTCGCTCGGGGGTGTATGTGATGCGCTCACCGAGGAAACGGTCTTGTTTCCATTCGCCCAGCATCAGCCTCTTGCCTGGAACCATGGAGAAGCCTACGCCTTCTCGTTTGCCGTGCTGCCATTCGCCCTCATAGAAGTCTCCTTTATGAGAAATGAAGCGTCCGTAGCCGTGGGGCTGCATTACGGAGTCACGGTTGCCGGTGTAATGGCCTATGGAGTCGATGTGAGTGTAATGGACTTTGACGGCTTTTGGGTGACGGTTGGCAAGGCGCTTTAGTGCGTCGTCGGCCGTCAGACGTGAGTGGCGCAGCCGTGTGAACAGGTCGCCCTCTACGTCCACCTCTTCCTGTGCGGTGGTGGGTTGCAGGCGCAGCAAGGTGACGGAGTCGTTGCTCTCAGTAGGTATGCAGGCTATAGGACCTTTGTAGGTGTTGATGTAATAGTTGCGTACCATGCGTACCCTGAGGCTGCCGTTGCCGCTCAATGCTTTCTTTATCAAGGTGTCGAGGCGCATGATGGAGTCGGTCTTGGCTGTGAGTACCTCACCGTATCGTGCCACGATGTCGAAGCCGTTGTCGGTTACGGTGTGCGTCTTCATGTAATAGTCAATATCGTTGCGCTGCTCGTGGGCTATGATAATGTCGTTGGCGGTTATCTGCTCCTGGTGGTGCAGCAGGTTGCGTATCTGCTCGCTGCTCATTGCGCACAGGCGTGATGTGTCGGCGCTCTCCACTGCCATGGTGCCGCCGCAGTAGGGCAGCAGGCCGAAGCGGCGTATCCATTCTGCAGGTACGTAGCTCTGTTCGTCGCGTACTTTCTTTGACGAGGCCTCCACAGCGTATATAAGCAGACTGTCGCCCTCTGTATGGGGGAACGCTATGAGGTCAACGCTGTCAACAGACAGTACATAGCGTGTGAGTACGGTAAGCGTGACATCATTGTCGGCTGCCTCCTCGTTGCTGACAGGACGCAGCAGCCATATCAGCCATAGTGTTGTCAGCAGTAACAGTAAGACTGATAATATTACAAGATATATCCTCTTCTTCTTTGACATTATTACAAGCTTTTCACCATTTCTTCGCAAAGGTACACTTTTTTTCTTGAATGACAAAATGAAAAACAGGCTTTTGCAATAGAAAAATCCTCCCCCGCCATCGCAGCGAGAGAGGACAACAACACAAACACAAATTAGTCTGGACTGATGTAATCTCAGTACGCAGACTTGTATTTCTTATCTGTAAAGCCTGCGGCTTAAAGTCCGAAGAGTTGTTTCAGACCACCGTCAACACCACTGAAGCCCATGAAGGCGAGTGACAGCAGAGAGGCGGTGATGAGCGTGATGGACATACCCTTCATGCCCTTAGGCACGTTGGCAAACTCCAGTTGCTCACGCAGTCCGGCGAAGAGTATCAGCGCCAGACCGAAGCCCAGGGCAGAAGCTAATGCGTAGTCAAGAGACATCAGCAGGTTATAGTCTTTCTGTACCACGAGGATGGCTACACCAAGTACGGCGCAGTTGGTGGTTATCAGCGGGAGGAACACTCCCAGGGCCTGATAGAGTGGGGGAGATACCTTCTTGAGTATTATCTCTACCATCTGTACCAGAGAGGCTATGACGAGAATGAATGTCAGCGTCTGCAGGAACTCAAGACCGAACGGCACAAGCACGAACATCTGTAAGCACCATGTAACGAGGGTGGCCAAGACCATTACGAAGGCTACGGCTGCCGACATACCCAGTGAGGTGCTGACCTTCTGGCTGACACCGAGGAATGGGCAGATGCCAAGAAACTGGCTCAGCACGATATTGTTTACGAATATCGCTGCTATGAATATCAGTATATACTCCATGTCTTTATATTATGGATTATGGGTTGTTTTAATATTTATGCTTTCTTGAAGCGGTTGATGATGGCAATGATGAAACCTAAGGTCATGAAGGCTCCCGGAGGCAGTATGAAGAGCAGCATACCGAAGTCCTCTGGTATGATGCGTACGTCAAATACTGTTCCGTTGCCAAGCAGTTCACGACAGATGCCAAGCACGGTAAGGCCGATGGTGAAACCCAGTCCGATGCCAATACCGTCAAGGGCAGAGTCAAGAGGGTTATTCTTGCCTGCAAAGGATTCTGCACGACCGAGGATGATACAGTTCACCACAATGAGTGGTATGAACAGTCCCAGGGACTTGTTGACCTCAGGCATGTATGCTGCAAGGCAGAACTGCACTATTGTCACAAGCGTTGCTATCACTACAATATATACAGGTATGTGCACCATGTCAGGTGTAAGATTCTTTATGGCAGAGATGATGATATTAGAGAATATCAGCACAGCCATGGTCGCAAGTCCCATCATCAGGCCGTTGAGAGCGCTGGTGGTGGTGGCAAGCGTAGGACACATACCGAGCATCAGTACAAAGGTAGGGTTCTCCTTTATGATGCCGTTCATTATTATTCCGAATTTACTCATAATGTTCGTTCCTCCTTTGTTTTATTTGTTTTCTGCATAAGTGTTGTAAGCCTCTTGTACGGCGCGCAGGAAGGCACGCGATGTGATGGTTGAGGCTGTGATTGCGTCAATCTCTCCACCGTCATTGTCTTTGGTTACTCTGAGCTGGTTCTTGGCGGGGTTCTTGCCTATGATGCTTGACTTCTCGCTGTTTCCGCCGTTCTCCACAGACTGGAACCATTTGTCGGCCTTGGCACCGAGTCCCGGTGTCTCAGCAGTCTCAAGTATGGTGTAGCCCAGGATGTCGCCGGCGTTGTTGAAACCTACGAGTACTGTCAGGTTGCCACCGAAACCGTTAGGGTCTGTTGACTGTATGGCAGTGCCTTTGTCTGTCTTATATGCTATGTATGTCAGCTCCTTGCCATCAACAGTACGTATGATGGTGTCAGGCTTCTCTACTTTGCATTTGCCGCCCATCACCTGCTCTATGCCGGCGTTAAGGGCGTTTTGTGCAGCCTCTTTGCGTGGAGCGTCTGTGAGGTCGTTGACATAAGCGAGGATGCCACCGCACAGTACTGCCACAGTGGTCAGTATGCCTACCATGTTAGGCAAATTAGATTTTAATTTCTCCATTTCTGCTGTCCTCCCTTATTCATTTACGAGCACCTCACCGAAGCGCTTTGGTTTAACATACATGTTGATAAGTGGGGTAAAGGCATTCATGATGAGTATGGCGAATGACATACCCTCTGGATATGCTCCCCAGTTACGTATCACTATTGTCAGTACACCGATGCTTACGCCATATATCAGCTGTCCCTTGTGTGTCATAGGTGATGTGACATAGTCTGTGGCCATAAATATCGCACCGAGCATAAGTCCGCCGGCGAATATCACCTGGAACGGGTCGGCAAACTGCTTACCGTCGATAAGGTGAAGCAGGCCTGCCAAGATAAACACTGTACCGATGATAGATACAGGGATGTGCCATGTTATAATCTTGCGGCAGAGCATGAAGACAAGTCCGATAAGCAGAGCCAGTGCGCATATCTCACCGATGGTGCCGGCACCTGTCTGTACGTTGCCGAGGAACATGTCCCAGGCTGTAGGCAGTTTGTCGAGTGCTGTGGCGTCACCCTTGATAGCCAGTTTCATCAGTGCCAATGGTGTGGCGCCGGTTTCAGCGTCAGTATAGACAGTCATCTGTCCCTCAAGTGGCCATGATGTCATGGCTGTAGGGAAGCTGACGAGCAGGAAGCAACGTCCTACCAATGCAGGGTTGAAAGGATTCTGGCCTATGCCGCCGAATGACATCTTGCCTACGCCGATGGCTATCAGCGCACCTACTATTATCATCCATAGAGGGAAGTTAGACGGAAGGTTCATACCGAGCAGCAGTCCGGTAAGCAGCGCTGAGCCGTCAAGAAGTGTAGGCTCGCGCTTCAGAAAGGCTTTACATATTGCCCACTCAAAGAACATGCAGGCAGCTATACTCACAAGGCATACGATAAGAGAACCGATGCCAAAGAAGTAGAATGAAGCGAACAGTGCTGGAAGCAATGCTATCACCACTCCATACATATTCTTTTCCACGGAGTCATTGCCGTGAGCGTGAGGAGATTGAGAAACAATCAGATTTCCCATGATAGTCTTATTTTTTTTGTTTTGGTTTTTATTCGTTTTTATGGTACATATAATATATATGGTACCTGTAGTATCAATGTTATTATCCCTGTAATTATTTTGGCCAGTTAGCTGGCATGATAGCAGGCTTAGGTCCGGCCTTTATCTCAGCTACAGGGTTCTGCTTTGCACCAGAGAAGTCAATGACAGGAGTGACGAAAGGTTTCGGCTCTGTTGACATTGCTTTCTTCTCTGTTGCTGCACCCTTGTCAGTACCATTGCCTGCGGCAGGCTTGGCGGCAGGTGCAGGTGCGGCAGGAGCAGTACGGCTGCGTATTATGCCCATCACGGTGCCTTTGCCCTTGCGGATGTCGTCGAGCAACGGACGGTGAGCCGGGCATGTGAACTGGCATGAGCCACACTCTATACATGATGTGATATCCTCTTGCTCGAGCATATCCCATTTCTCCATTGATGTACCTTTGGCGAGAAGGAAAGGCTCCAGTCCCATAGGACATGCGCTGACACACTTGGCACAGCGGATGCAAGGCTGTGGAGCTTTGCGCTTTGCGTCGTCACCGGTAAGAATTGTGATAGAGTTCTGTCCCTTGCCTACGGGTACTTCGATGGAAGGTACGGCACGTCCCATCATAGGACCGCCAGCCAACACCTTGTTCTCACCTTCTGGCATTCCGCCACAGAGATTGATAAGTTCCTCGAAAGAGGTTCCCATGCGGACAAGGTAGTTGCTTGGATTGCTCAGTCCTTTACCTGTAACGGTAGTGTATCTCTCAAACAAAGGCTTACGTTTCATTACAGCCTCATATACAGCTACGGCTGTGCCGGCATTCTGTACCACGGCGCCAACGCTGATAGGTATGGCTGGTGGGGCGGGTACCTGTCGGCCAATAACGGCGTCGATAAGCTGTTTCTCGCCACCTTGAGGGTATTTCTTCTTCAGAGGCACAACCTCGATATTGCTTATGCCCAGACGCTGCAGCTTCTCTGACAGTTCTGTGATGGCGGCAGGCTTGTTGTCCTCTATGCCGATGTATCCTTTGTCAACCTTTACGGCAGCCATCAGTATCTTTAATCCCTCAATGAGCTGGTCGGGCTTCTCCATCATCAGCCTGTAGTCAGAGGTGATATATGGCTCACACTCTACACCGTTGATGATGACACATTCTGCCTTCGCTCCCGGAGGCGGCATCAGCTTGACGTGTGTAGGGAAGCAGGCGCCACCCATACCTACCACGCCGGCGTACTTGATACGGTTGATTATCTCCTCTGGTGTCAGTTCTGGGTGAGACTCCAGGCGCTCCAGTTTCTCTGAACGGTCTATGGATTCCTCCCAAATGTTTCCTTCACCCTCGCGTTGTACTGTGATGCAAGGCTTCATGGCTCCAGACACATCCATTGCGTCGCCAACCTTGATGACGGTACCTGAAATAGAAGAGAAAATATTTGCGGAAACAAAACCTCCAGCCTCTGCTATCATTGTGCCCACCTTTACCTTGTCGCCTTCTTTTACGATGGCTTTGGCAGGTGCTCCGATATGCTGGCTGAGCGGATACACGGCTATCTTGGGCAATGGCGCCTGCTTGGTGACAGAGTCATTGCTCAGCTTGTTCTCGTCCGGGTGTATTCCACCAATTCTAAAAGTCTTTGATCTCATAGTTTTTGTTATTTTGTTTAGGTTGCTCTGTCTGAGTGTGGCAGGGAAGATGTAATGACTTCCCCTTGTGACTCAGAGGCTTGGCAACCTTTGAGTATTCACTTAGGCCAGTTGGCGGGTATTATAGCGGGTTTAGGACCGCATTTGATTTCTGGAATAGGATTCTCTTTCTTGCCTGAAAAGTCGATGTCAGGAACGACGAAAGGCTTCGGGTCTGTTGACATCGGTTTCAGTTGTGCCGGTGCTGATGGTTTTGCAGCATCGTTCTTAGCCGGAGTTGCGGCAGATGCCTGCGGAGCGGCGTCGGCAGAATCAAGTATGCTGTTGACTTGGTCCATTACCTCAGCACCGCCTACGGGGCATGATAGTCCGTCAATAGAGCCTTTCTCCGTAGCAGCCTTTACAAGGGCAGCTGCAAAGCCGGGACATCCAGGGAAACCACAACCGCCGCAGTTTGCCTGTGGCAGTATGGCTGCGATTTGCCCGATGCGCGGGTCTTCCTCTACTGCGAACTTCTTGGATATCACAAACAGTACCAATGAAGCAATGGCTGCCGTGGTGCCAAGTGTAAGCATTGATGATAGTATTAAGCTCATAATGATTTAAAGTTAATTTATTTATGTTTGTTCTTTTATGCTGTTGTGTTCTGCTCGTCAAGATAGAACGTCAGTTGGCGTGCCAGCCTGTTACGCAGCATGTAGAGCAGTGCGTAGTAGGGTACAAGTATTGCTATGCCCGATACTGCTGCCCACATCTCGTTGCCAGTTGCTCTCACTACTGTGGCGATGGTACTCATCATCAGTATGAGAGGTATGACGAAGGCAAGTATTACCGCCTTTGTGCCTACGGACTGCGCCGCCATGACAGTAACCTCGTCGCCAACGTGGTAACGGCTCGGTTCGCTGACGCGGGCGTCTATCAGCTTTTCCTTGCTTTCCGCAGAGTTACAGTATGATGCTACCTTGCAGCTGCTGCAGGCACTATGCTGGGTGATACGCACATGCGCCACCCCGCCTTCTATACTGTCTATTATTCCTTTATGCGATATGACATTGCTCATAGTATACCCTGTTCAAGGAAAACAAGTGTGTTTGTTCATGTCTAAGGTTTGTGTTCCTGTAATTTTAGGTTTTTGTTGGATTCGTATTTGTTATGTTTTCTCAAATTGTAATGTAGAGATTACAATCGCAAAAGTAACAATATATTTTCAAATAGACAAAATTAATCAAAAAAAAACTATCATAAATATTAAATTTTCGCATATTTTAGCATTTTATTTTGCTTTTATGAGAAAAAAAACTATCTTTGCATATAAAATATACCCATACAATAAGGAAAACGAAAACATACAGATACATTATGAAGCAAACAAAGATAGTAGCCTCGGTTAGTGACTTGCGTTGTGAGGTGGATTTCATCAAGCAGTTATATGAGGCCGGTGTGAATGTTATACGTATGAACACCGCTCACGCTACGCCGGAAGGACTGAAGATGATAATACGCAATGTCCGCGCCGTGTCGCCGCATTTGGGAATACTTATAGACACAAAGGGACCGGAGGTGCGTACCACAGGTACTGACAAGCCAATAGAATTCCATACCGGAGAGAGAGTTACTATCATGGGTGATCCAGAGCACGACACAGAGCACGACTGCGTGCGCCTGTCTTATCCTGATATCTGCAAGGATGTGAAGGTTGGTGACGACATACTTTTTGATGACGGCGAACTGGACATGCAGGTGTTGGAGAATGACGGTAAGCGCCTGACAGTGGAGGTCATGAACGACGGTAAACTGGGTTCTCACAAGTCTGTTAATGTTCCGGGTGAGCATATTGACCTGCCGGCGTTGACAGAGAAAGACCGCCGCAACATACTGCTGGCGATAGAGGAAGATATAGACTTTATTGCGCACTCTTTTGTCCGCTCTAAGGAGGACTTGATGGAGGTGCAGAAGATACTTGATGAGCATAACTCAGATATCAAGATAATATCCAAGATTGAGAATCAGGAGGGAGTGGACAATATTGATGAGATATTGGACCATTGCTACGGCATTATGGTGGCTCGCGGTGATCTCGGCATAGAGATACCTGCAGAGAAGATACCTGGCATACAGAGGTTGATAATTAAGAAATGTGTGTTCAGGAAGAAGCCTGTCATTGTTGCTACGCAGATGCTGCACACAATGATAAAGAATCCACGTCCTACACGTGCGGAGGTGAGCGACATCGCCAGTGCAGTGTTCCATAACACCGATGCGTTGATGCTTTCTGGTGAGACTGCGAGCGGAGCATATCCGATAGAAGCTGTAAAGACGATGGCAAAGATAGCTGAGCAGGCTGAGGCCGACCGCCGTCTGCACTTGCCAAAGGTTGACGTTGATGGTGCAGATACCAATTTGCGTGACTTCCTCTGTAAGGCCGCTATTGAGACTACCGCGAAACTTGACGTGAAGTGTATCCTTACGGACTCAGGTACGGGTGATGATGCCAGGACATTGGCGGCGTACCGTGGTCCGCATCCTATAGTCGCTATATGTAAAAAGGAGAAGTTGCAGCGCTGGCTGGCTCTGTCCTATGGCGTTATAGCCACTTATCCTAAGCAGGATGAACTGGACAAGATGTTCTATCATACGGTAAAGAAGCTCTATGAGCGTGGCATGGTAACACTTGATGATAAGGTGACGTATCTGTCAGGACATATGAATATCGGTATATCAGATAAGTCTGCCGGTGTGTCAATGCTTGAGGTGAACACCGTGAGTGAGGTATTTGCCAATTACGAGAAATAAAGAAATACCAGATGTTTAATCCCAGACTGCGCGAATACAAGCAATACGAGGTGGACAAAGATTCCCCGTTGTTGGAGTATCTCCTTGCTACGCTTCCAGGAAGCCGAAGCAAGATAAAAGGTACTCTGCAGGGACGTGGAATAAAGGTAAACGGCAAGATGGTGACACAGTTTGACTATCCGCTCCGTAAGGGAGACAAGATAAGTGTCAGCCAGTCGAAGAAGAATGATACCTTCAAGAGCCGATATGTCAGCATCGTTTACGAGGACCAGTATATTATTGTTATAGAGAAGAAACCGGGTATCCTGTCAATGGCGGCAGGACACTCGTCACTGAATGTAAAGACGGTGCTTGATGAGTATTTCAAAAAGACACGCCAGTCATGCAGAGCTCATGTGGTGCATCGTTTAGACAGAGATACCAGTGGACTGATGATTTATGCCAAGGATATGGATACGGAGCAGATTCTTGAGCATGAGTGGCATGACATCGTGTTTGACCGCCGTTATGTGGCTCTGTGTTCTGGTGAATACGAGGAGCAGACAGGTACGATAGCCAACTGGCTGAAAGATAATAAGGCCTATGTTACCTATTCGTCGCCTGTGGATAATGGTGGCAAGTACGCGGTGACTCATTATTGGGTGTTAGACAGTTCGGTGGAACACAGCTTGGTGGAGTTCAAGCTTGAGACCGGACGCAAGAATCAGATAAGGGTGCACTCGGCTGATATGGGGCATCCGGTATGTGGTGACGTGAAGTATGGCAATGGCGATGACCCGTTGCATCGCTTGTGTCTGCATGCTTATGTGCTATGCTTCTACCATCCAGTTACTCACCGCCCGATGGAGTTCTCTACTCCGGTGCCGTCACAGTTCAAGGAAGTGGTGAATAAGGAAAAGAAAAAATAATAAGAAAGAAAAAGTAAAAAGATATGAATGACATTACTTTTTATATAGTAGGCATATTAGTTATAATAGTAGGAGTAATACTTCTGAAACGCTTTGTGGGTTGCGCCATCCGTATTATTGTGACGCTTATTCTTATGGCGATATTGGCTTTTGCATATTATTACTATAAAACTATGAGTTAAGGAAATGAGAAGTTTATTAACAATATTATTTGCAGTGTGCATTTCTGTATTTGCGGATGCACAGGGAGTATATAAGAAGCCGGCTGCAGTGGCTGAGCAGGGAGAAAAACCTCGTCGTGGTCTTTTTGACAGGGACAAGACTCCTATAGACAAGAAGTATCTGGAGGGCGCATGTCCTATGGTCGGTAACAAAATAGTATGGCAGAAGTATTTCTATGCTGACGACAAGAGCGCAAAGCAGATATATGATATCATGCTCTCTTTCCTTCAGAAGATGACGAAGGATGAGCGACAGACTGAGAAAAGCAATGTGGCAGCCGTTAACGAGGAAGAGTATCAGATAGGAGCACGTTTTGTAGAGAAGATGGTGTTCCAGAATACAGCCCTGTCTCTTGATCAGGCGGAGTTCGCATACCAGTTGTTGGTATATTGCATAGACGGACGTTGCGAGGTCGTAATGAAAAGCATGAGCTATGTCTATGAGGCTGACCGCGCAGGGGGTGGACAGTTCCCTGCTGAAGATATGATTTCAGACGAGAATGCCTTGAACAAGAAAAAAGATGGTTTCCAGAAAGGTGGGGTGAAGAAATTCCGCATGAAGACCATTGACAGGAAGGACGAGATATTCCGTAATATAGCAAACGCCCTGAAGTAATATATCGTTATGGCAGAAACAGAGGAAGGAATAGAGATACGCTCTCGGCGTAGGTATGCAAAGCCGGAAGAGAAGCAGGACGTGGTATTCAAGATACGTCAGGTGCTTAATCTGCTCTTTATAATATCAGGAGTGGCAGGTGCGGCATTGTATGCATACGGGGTGTGGTATCGCAGTAATACGCGCATAGAACTGATGGGCACGGTGATAGTGATTATCGCCGTTGTCATGAAAATGTCAGAATGTATGTTGCGAATGAAGAAGTAATGAGACGCAGCATAACACTTGTAATACTCTTTTTTATCTGTAGCATTATAGGTGCGCAGACATCAAATTTCGATGACGGTTTCAACGTCGTCGATAATACGTTTAACCCTAATCGTAATGCGGCTGACTCCTTGAAGGCGAGTCATAAGGAAGTGCCGAAGGGGATGAATGTATGGACGGTAGATGATGTGTTTGGAGACAGGGAAGAGGTTGAGCTTGATACGGCTCAGCATCTGTTTATGAATTCAATCTTTACCACTGGCAGGTATGGTGAATATAATACCACGGGAAACCTGGGAGCGCCGCGTATCTCTCGTATTGCTACAGACCGTGATTATGCTCCGCTCTTTCCTTTTACGGAGCCATACGGGTATTTCATAACGCCTCCGTCAGAACTTCGTTTTACCAATACTCTTTCACCGATTACCAATGTATCTTTCAACAGTTGTGGTAACCGCACCAATGGAGAAGACCATCTTAAGGCTTTGTTCGCGGTAAATGTGAACAAAGAGACAGGTATTGGCTTTAAGTTCGATTATCTTTACGGAAGGGGATATTATCAAAACCAGTCCACCGCTTTGTTTGACTATACCATGTGGGGCTCTTATATAGGAGAGCGCTACCAGGCACATTTGTCAATGTCCTTTGACCATATGAAGACAAAGGAGAACGGTGGTATTACAGATGACAACTATATAACTCACCCAGAGATATATAATGAGTCGTACTCAGAGAGCGAGATACCAGTGTTGTTAACAGACAACTGGAACCGCACCAATGCTTTCCACTTGAATCTCTCACATCGTTATAATGTAGGATTCTATCGTACTGTTCCTATGACGGAGCAAGAGAAAGAGGCCAAACGCTTTGCCTTGAAGGCGGCTAAAGAGAAACTTGAGAGTGAGAAGCAATCAGAGAGGAAGACTGAAAAGACCTCGTCAGGTGCAACATCTTTCTCAGGCAGACCTGCGGATGCAAAGGTGGTGGGCGATATAAACAGTGACTCTATAAAGGATGTTATCAAGCGTCTGGCAGAACAGAAGAAGCAGATGGAGGACAGTCTTGCTGCATTGCGAGATACGGTGGCGGCTGATACGTCATGGACAAAGGAAGAGTATGTGCCGGTAACCAGTTTCATACATACATTGCAGCTGAGCAACTACAACCATACTTACATTGGCTACAAGACACCTGCAGACCTGTATCTTAATCGCTATGCGATAATAGATGACAGGGCGTTGGGAGATTCATTGTATGACCGTACGTCATATTTTGATATAAAGAATATCTTTGCTGTCGGTCTGCTTGAGGGCTTTAATAAATATGTGCCGATGGGGGCAAAGGTGTATATATCCCATAATCTGCGCCATTATAACCTGCCTGATATTGACACAGCCCGCAGACTCTCATATAACGAGAGTGCCATTAATGTTGGCGGTGAGATACTCAAAACCACGGGCAAAGTATTGCATTACAAGTTGTCTGGAGAGTTTGGCGTGATAGGTGACGACTTTGGTGATATACTTCTCAGTGGTGAGGGGGATTTGAATTTCCGATTGTCAGAACGTGACTCTGTAAGCACCTTGTTGAAAGCCTCGTACAGTCTTGTTGCTCCTACATTCTATCAAGCAACGTATCATTCCAAACACTTCTGGTGGGACAATGATGACTTCAGTCAGCAGATGCAGACTCATCTTGAGGGCGAGTTCAGGCTGAGCCGTACACGCACCGCACTGCGCGTGGCATACGATAATTTCCAAAACCTGACATATTTGGGCGTAAGCTATAACCGTGGAGATAAAGGAACGATAACAGGTTATACGGCAAATATGCGTCAGACGTCTAAGAACATCAGTCTCTTGACGTTGGCCCTGCATCAGGATTTCAAGCTCGGCATACTCAATTGGGAGAACAGAATAACCTTCCAGCAGAGTTCTGACAATGATATATTGCCAGTGCCGGCACTTAACATCTGGTCTAACTTGTATCTTGACTTCCGTATTGCTCGGGTGTTAAGTGTCCATTTTGGTGCCGATGTGCGTTACTTTACCAAATATAATGCACCTGAGTATGTGCCGCAGCTATCACAATATGCGGTACAGGAGAACTCTGGCATACGAACAAAGGTCGGTAACTATCCTATTATAGACGCATATTGTAATTTCAAACTCAGACACTGCAGGTTTTTTGTCATGATGAGCCATGTGAACGCCGGCAGTGGCAATCCTAATTATTTCCTCACACCTCATTATCCGCTTAATCTGCGAGTGCTGAGGCTGGGACTTAGTTGGACATTCTTTAATTAGTTCATAGTTCATAGTTCGCAGTTAACATTTATGTTGGAAACTATGCACTATGAACTATGCACTATAAACTATAAACTGTAAACGATGAACACCAAAGACTCACTTCTTATTTTCAGTGGTGGTATGGATTCCACTACAATGTTGTACGAGTACAAGGACAGAATAGCCGTGGCATTAAGTTTTGACTATGGCAGTAAGCATAATGCCAAGGAGTTGGAGTGCGCTGCCTGGCATTGCAAGCAGTTGGGAGTGAAGCATATCATAATCCCCCTGTCGTTTATGCAGCAATACTTCAAGTCCTCGCTGCTTATAGGTGGAGAAGATATACCAGAAGGCAGTTATGATGATGAAAATATGAAGAGTACGGTGGTGCCATTCCGTAATGGTATTATGCTTGCCGTGGCTGCCGGTATGGCTGAGAGCAACGGCTTGAAACACGTTATGATGGCTAACCATGGCGGAGACCACGCTATCTATCCAGACTGCCGTCCGGAGTTTGTTGACTCTATGAGCAAGGCAATCAGCGCAGGAACCTATGAGCACCTTACCATTCTTGCACCTTATACTAATATAACAAAGACGGACATTGCTGTAAGGGGAAAACGACTGGGTGTAGATTATGCTAGGACTTGGTCATGCTATAAGGGTGGGGAGAAGCATTGCGGCAAGTGCGGCACATGTACAGAGCGTCGTGAAGCCCTCGCTGCAGCAGGAATAGAAGATACTACACAATATGAAGATTAAACGAAAGGCTCATATCTATACTGTTATGATAGCATAAGCTATACCTATGTTGTAACTGTAACTCATTTATTATCGCAATCTTAGGGCTTGGCTTGATTCTGTGGTTATGCATTTGTGAGCAGATAAGTTTTTCGCAATCCGGGAATAACCTGAATGATATTTGAATTATTATAAATCAAGAATAATAGAGAAAACTTCAAAGGGTAGAAATAGTTTTGCGGTGTATCATCTTTTTTTTGTAAATTTGTATCGTATATCTGTATATTGCACAACAGATTAGATGTAAACAAGAAAAGGTTGTGTCAATAGGTTAGTGAAATAATAAGGAAAAAGATGAGTGAAATGACAAAGCATATCAAAATAATATTTCTTACCGCATTGCTTTGTGTCTTGTCCACAGCGGTTAAGGCGCAGATAACGGGCGTTGTGGTGGATGCAGATACGGGCGACAGCATATCTTTTGCCAGTGTCACATACCGCGGACACCACTATGCAGTGATAAGTGATGGTTGGGGACAGTTTTCCATTGACCGTCGCATTGGCTGGAACCTCACGTTCTCTGCCGTGGGCTATAAGCCTAAGACCTATGCTGTGACAGACCGCACATTGAAACATCTTGTTGTAAAGCTGAAACCAGACTCAAAGAACCTTGAGGAGGTTGTCGTGAAGTCTAAGAAATCGAAATACTCCCGTAAGGACAATCCCGCCGTTGAGTTGATGCGTCGTGTGATTGCTGCCAAGCAGCAGACGAAGTTGGAGAACAAGGATTTCTTCCAGTACCGTAATTATGAGAAGATGACAATCTCGCTCAATGACATTACAGAGAAACAACTCACAGAGGGTGCCTATGCCAAGAAGCAGTGGCTTAAGGATCAGATAGAGATAAATCCGATAACGGGCAAGGCGGTGTTGCCTGTAATCACCAACGAGAAGGTGTTTCACCGTTACTATCGTAAGGCACCAGAGAAAGAGCGTATATACATTGACGCAGAGCACAGCAAGGGCGTGAACGACCTGCTGGAGACGGGGGACCTCTTCACCGGACTGGCCAAGGAGGTGTTTACGGAGGTTGACATATATGACGACCAGGTTCGCCTGCTGCAGTTCCCGTTCACGTCGCCTATAGGCAAGGATGCCATAGGCTTCTACCGTTTCTATATAGTTGACACGCTGGAGGTGGACAAGGATTCCTGCATACAGGTGTCTTTTATGCCTAATAACCAGCAGGACTTTGGTTTCCGTGGTGACCTGTGGATACTCAAGGACTCCACGCTTCACGTGAAGAAGGTACACCTCAGCATACCCAAGCGTTCCGACGTTAACTTCGTGCGTAATATGTCTATTGACCAGGAGTACCTGCACCTGCCATCGGGCGACTGGGTACTCGTCAACAACGACATGCTGGTAGAGATGTCGCTGGTAGGACAGGCAGGCAACTTCCTGATCACGCGCACCAGCCGGCGCGGCGACTACTCTTTCGACCCTATAGACGAGAAGGTGTTCCGTGGAAAGGCATTAGAGAAACGCGACCCTTATTCAGAGATGCGCGACAAGGAGTACTGGGAGATAAACCGCGAGGTGGAGCTGACCAATGGCGAGAAGGGCATGGACAACTTCCTGCAGGGCATGAAGAGCACCAAGGGCTTCGGCTGGCTGCTCATAGGCATGAAGGCAGTGCTTGAGAACTATGTGGAGACTACCAAGGGCGACAATCCCAGCAAGGTTGACATAGGTCCCATCAACTCTATGATATCATCAAATGATATTGACGGTTTCCGTCTGCGTTTGTCAGCACAGACCACAGCCAATCTTACACCGCATTTCTTCGTGAAAGGCTATGTGGCGCATGGTTTCCGCAGTGGTAACAACTACTATGGCGGTACGTTTACATACTCGTTCAACAAGAAGGCTTATTCGCCAGACGAGTTCCCTATGCGTAACATATCGTTCACAACCACATACGACATCTGTTCACCGTCAGATAAGTTCCTTAATGTGGACAAGGATAATATCTTTGCTGCGTGGAAATGGACAAAGGTAATGAACCAGGCATTCTACAAGCGTCAGGCATTAGATTTCGTACGTGAGGAAGACTGGGGATTTGCCACTCGCGCTGGATTGAAATTTGAGGAAGATGAGGGTGCCGGTCATCTGCGTTTTGAAAAGCTCACAGAGACATTGCCCGAGGGGTCGCAAGGTAAGTTCAGAATCAGTGAGGTGTGGGTACAGTTGCAGTACTCTCCTGGTCAGACCTATGTAAACTCAAAGCAGAAGCGCACGGGTGTCAACCGCGACGCGCCGGTGTTCAAGCTGAAGCATACCATAGGTATCAAGGGCTTCATGGGCGGACAGTATAACTATAATGTGACAGAGGCAAGCATATATTACCGCCAGTGGCTCAAGTCATGGGGCAGACTCGATATTAACGTGAAAGGTGGTTTGCAGTGGAACCAGGTGCCTTTCCCACTGCTTATTGCACCGGCGGCAAACGTGTCATATATATGGCAGCGTGAGACCTTTGAACTTATCAACAATATGGAGTTCCTCAATGACCGCTATGCATCAGTGCTGATGGAGTGGGACCTTAACGGAAAGCTGTTTAACCGCATACCGCTTCTGAAACGTCTGCAATGGCGCGAACTCATAGGCTTCAATGTGTTGTGGGGCGGGTTGTCAGACAAGAACAATCCATTCCTCGACCTTAACAAGAACAATGACCGCCTGATGGTCTTCCCTGCGGGTGTGGCACTGATGAATCCTCATGAGCCATACATGGAGTTCCGCGTGGGCATACATAATATATTAAAGGTGCTCTCCGTGGAATACGTGCACCGCATAAACTATCACGAACTGCCTACAGCCACAAAGAACGGCGTGCGTTTCGGCTTCAGATTCAGTTTCTAAGCAAAAAAGTATGAAAAAATTTGGTGGTTACGAGAAAATAATGTAACTTTGCACCCGAAAATAGAAAAAACGATAAGATATAATGAACAATTCTTACGCATACTTCTTTTATTTTTACTTTGCAGGGCACTGTGAAGCGGGAAGTTGCGTGATGTAGTTCAACTTAAGAGAATAAAGTAAGAAACACAATAACTTTAATTTCCCGCATAGCCTTACGCCATGCGGGATTTTTTTTTGAGATATGAAGAGAATAGCAATACAAGGTGAGTTAGGTAGTTTCCACGATATAACGGCGCGACACTGCTTCCAGGGTGACCAGTTGCAGATTATCTGTTGTGCCACCTTTGAGCAGGTGTTTGAGAATATGAAGCAAGACCCTACGGTCATAGGTATTATGGCCATAGAGAATACCATAGCCGGTTCGTTGCTTCATAACTATGAACTGCTCAGAGAGTCGGGTATGGCCGTAGTGGGTGAGCACAAAACCCATATCAGCCACTGTATATGTGCGCTGCCCGGACAGACGCTTGACAAACTCACAGAGGTGCACACCCATCCTGTGGCATTGGCACAGTGTCAGCATTATCTCAGCCGCCACCCTAACTTGAAGATGGTGGAACGTGAGGACACCGCAGGCTCAGCCAAGGAAATTGCAGAGAAATCCCTGAAGGGCGTTGCAGCCATCTGCCATGCTGACGCTGCAGCGATGTACGGACTCGAGGTGCTGGAGAATCACATAGAGGACAATCCGCATAACTACACCCGTTTCCTCATAATGACAGACCCTCGCAAGGCAGACTTCCTGCGCGCGCTGAACGATACAGATAAGTCGAGCATCGTGTTCTCCCTGCCTCATGAGGAAGGTTCTCTCTCACAGGTGCTGTCTATATTGTCGTTCTACAAGATAAACCTCACTAAGATACAGTCGCTGCCTATTATCGGCAAGGAATGGGAATACCTGTTCTATGTTGACGTAACATACGATGACCTCGTTCGTTACCGTCAGAGCATAGACGCTATCACACCACTCACGCGCGACCTTATTATATTAGGAGAATATCGCTCAGCGTAGTTGATAATGCATAATTAATAATTAATAGGACACTCATAACTCATAACTTACATGTATAAGATACAGCCAGCCGACCGTCTCTCTACGGTACAAGAGTATTACTTCAGCCGCAAACTGAAAGAAGTGGCAAAGTTGAACGCTGAGGGCAAGGATATTATATCATTGGCCATCGGCTCACCTGATATGCCACCGTCAGCGGCTACCGTTGAACAACTTTGCCGCACTGCATATAACCCTGACGCTCATGGCTATCAGCCTACAGTGGGTACGCCGGAGTTACGCAAGGCCATGGCTGGGTTCTATAAGCGTTGGTATAATGTGGACCTTGACCCTGCCACAGAGATTCAGCCAATGATAGGTTCCAAGGAGGCAATACTCCACGTTACCCTCGCACTCTGCAACCCCGGCGACGAGGTGCTGGTGCCAAACCCGGGCTATCCTACCTATACCTCTCTCTCAAAAATCCTTGGACAGAAGATAGTGAACTATGACCTGCGTGAGGATAACGGATGGCAGCCGGATTTCGAACAGTTGGAGCAGATGGATCTGAGCCGCGTGAAGTTGATGTGGACCAACTATCCTAACATGCCTACAGGTGGTAACGCACGTCGTGAGACCTATGAGAAGCTGGTCAGCTTCGCGCGTAAGCACAATATAGTTATAGTCAATGACAATCCATACTCCCTTATACTCAATGACAATCCACAGTCCATACTGCAGGTGGAGGGAGCCAAGGAGTGCTGCATAGAGTTCAACTCTATGTCAAAGAGCCACAACATGCCGGGTTGGCGTGTGGGTATGGTAGCCACCAACAGCGAGTTCATATCATGGATACTCAAGATAAAGTCAAATATTGACAGCGGCACCTTCCGTGGTATACAGTTAGCAGCGGCAGTGGCTTATGACAACGACGACGAGTGGCATCATGAGAATAACTACGTTAACTACAGACGCCGCCGTGAGATAGCAGAGCAGATAATGGATGTGCTGGAGTGTAAGTATGACAAGCACTCTGTAGGAATGTTCCTGTGGGGACGCATCCCTGACCGCTATAAGACCTGTGAGGAACTGACAGAGCGTGTGCTTCATGAGGCGCGTGTATTCATCACGCCGGGCTTTATCTTCGGCTCAAACGGTGAGCGCTATATACGCATCTCTCTCTGTGCAAAGGACGACAAGATACAGCTCGCCTTGGAGCGCATACGTAAAATGGTAATTGAAAAATAATTGAATAATAACAAAAACGCTATAAAACTATGGAATTAGAACTTGAACCACTTAACTTGCCGAGCGACTCAAAAAGACCTTTCGTGATAGCTGGTCCTTGCTCAGCTGAGACAGAAGAACAAGTAATGCAAACAGCCAAGGAACTGGCGATAAAAGGTTGCCACATGTTCCGTGCCGGAGTATGGAAACCACGTACTAAGCCAGGTGGCTTTGAGGGACATGGTGAGCCTGCGCTCGCATGGATGGCTGAGGTGAAGAAAGAGACAGGTATGCTTATCGGTACCGAGGTGGCTACTCCTGAGCACGTAGAGCTGGCCATGAAGTACGGACTCGATATGCTGTGGATAGGCGCACGTACATCTGCCAATCCATTCGCTATGCAGCAGTTGGCTGATGCCATGAAGGGATTAGAGGTTCCTGTGCTGGTGAAGAATCCTGTTAACCCTGACCTTGAGTTGTGGATAGGCGCCATGGAGCGTATCAACCAGGCAGGAGTGAAGAAGATGGCAGCCATACACCGTGGCTTCTCTTCTTTCGACAAGTCTATGTACCGTAACGCTCCTATGTGGCAGATACCTATCGAGCTGCGTCGCCGCATACCAAACCTGCCTATCGTATGTGACCCTTCACACATGGGTGGTAAGCGTGAGCTTATAGCTCCGTTGTCACAGCAGGCGCTCGACCTCGGCTTTGACGGTCTTATGATAGAGTCTCACTGCGACCCAGACAAGGCTTGGAGTGACGCTAAGCAGCAGGTAACACCTGAGGTGTGTGACTACATCGTGGGTATGCTCGTGGCACGTGATAATACCTTCACCACAGAGAACATCAAGTTGCTGCGTCAGCAGATTGACAATATAGACAATGACCTCGTGGAGCTTCTTGCTAAGCGTATGCGTGTATGCCGTGAGATAGGCCAGTACAAGAAGGAGCATAACATACAGGTGCTGCAGACAGGCCGTTACAACGAGATTCTTGACAAGCGTGGAGTGCAGGGCTCGCTCACAGGTATGAGCTCTGACTTCATTAAGCAGGTGTTTGAGCATATACATGAGGAGTCTGTGCGCCAGCAGCTTGAGATAGTTAACCAGTAATTCTCTAAACGACAAAGAAATGAAAATCCTTATACTTGGAGCAGGCAAGATGGGCTCATTCTTCATTGACCTGCTAAGCTTTGACCATGAGGTGGGCGTATATGAGAAAGACCCTAAGCGCCTGCGCTTTACATATAATTGTCAGCGTTTCACGGAACTGGAGGAGGTGAAGGCTTTTGAGCCGGAACTTGTAATCAATGCAGCTACGGTGAAATACACCATACCTGCGTTCAATGAGGTGTTACCATGTCTTCCTGACAACGTAATCCTCAGTGACATTGCATCGGTAAAGACAGGACTGAAGGAATACTATGAGCAGACGGGTAAGCGATATGTCAGCACCCACCCGATGTTCGGTCCTACATTCGCTAATCTCAACCAGCTGTCAGAGGAGAACGCCATCATCATCAGCGAGGGCGACTATATGGGACGTTGCTTCTTCAAGGACCTTTACAGCCGTCTTGACCTCAATATCTACGAGTACACTTTCGAGGAGCACGATAAGACCGTGGCATACTCCCTGTCTATTCCGTTTGTCTCCACCTTCGTGTTCTCTGCGGTAATGAAGCATCAGGATGCCCCTGGTACGACCTTCAAGCGCCATCTGCGTATTGCCAAGGGCGTGCTTAATGAGGATGACTACCTCTTGCAGGAAGTACTCTTCAACCCTTACACCCATGACCAGGTGGACCAGATTCGTGCAGAGCTCAAGGAGTTACTTGATATCATAGACAACAAGGACGCTAAGCGTATGAAACAGTATCTCACGAAGATACGCTCCAACGTAAAGCGTGATGTTGAGGCGTTGAAATAATATCTTCGCATTACATAAAAGAAAAGAGGATGTGTCAGTAGTCTTGACACATCCTCTTTTTTTACTTTATCTCAAACAGGTTGTAGAAACCTGTCATCATAAAGACCTTCTTGATGTCGTCGTTAATGTCCTTTACGATGACCTTGCCTCCCTTGGCGGCTGCTTCCTTGCGGATAGTCAACAGCAGGCGGAGACCGGAGCTGCTGATGTACTCAAGGTTGCTGCAGTCAAGGATAATCTCTTTGTCGGCGTTCTCCAGCAGCGGAGTAATCTCCTGCTGTGCGCTGACTGCCGATGGAGTGTCAAGTCGTCCACTGACAGTGGCAAGCACTTTCTCGTTGTTTTCTTTTACTTCAAAAATCATAGCTGTTTCTTTTATCTTTATATTTTAATCGTCTTTATTCTTTGTCCCCTCGATGCTCTTCAGGGAAGGAGGGGTAATCACTTCCTCCGTGTATCTGCCTCAGGCCTCTGGCACTTGCTCTTCGACTTTGTGCCCCAGAACCTTTCTCAGAGACAGTATGTTCCTGCCATCCTTGCGCTCATAGCTTATGTCGTCCATAATCTGTCGCACCAGGTATATACCCAGTCCTCCTATAGGCCGTTCCTCTGCAGACAGAGTGGTGTCAATGTCGCTCTGTTTAGTGGGGTCAAAAGGCTTGCCGTTGTCACTGATGGTAATCGTCAGGTATTTCTCGTCGGTGGTGGCTACGATGTTGACTACGCCCATAGTTCCCTTGGGATAGGCATAGTTCATTACATTGACCACTGTCTCCTCCACAGCCAGGTCAACCCCCATGCTCTCAGACATGTCGAGTCCTGCTTCCTCGGCAATGCTGCTGATGAACTCATGTAGCTGCGGCACTTTCTCTATGTCGTTAGGCAGGGTGATGGTATGCTGCCTTTGTATGTTGGCACGGTCCTTTTGCGGAGTGTATTGTACAGCCATCATCGTCAGGTCGTCGCTCTGTTCTGCCTCGCCTACGAACTTATGTACAGCCTCTGTCATCTGTTCTATTATGGTGACAGGCGACGGCTTACCGTCAATACAAGCTGCTTTCGCAGTATCGTGCAGACGCTGCTCGCCAAACTGCTTATGCTCAAAGTTCTCAGCCTCCGTCAGTCCGTCGGTATATAGGAATATAGTGGTGCCTTTGTCTATCAGCGTCTCCTGACGGGTGAAATGCCAGTCTCTCATGACGCCTGCCGGTATGTTGCTGTCAACGGGCAGCAGTCCCAGGTGCTTGCCATCCTCAGATATAAGCAGTGGGGCGTCATGTCCGGCATTACAGTAACGCATATTGCCGGTACACATGTCTATCACACCTACAAACAGTGTTACAAACATATTCATGTCGTTATCCTCGGCTATGCTGTCGCTCAGTTGGCTGACGATGTTGTCAGGCTCTGACACATGGGCAGAGATAGTGCGGAACAGCGACTTCGTGACTGCCATCACCAGTGACGCCGGCACACCTTTGCCGCTGACGTCTCCGATGCAGAAGAACAGCTTGTTGCCGCGTATGTAGAAGTCATATAGGTCGCCGCCTACAGCCTTCGCCGGGGTCTGCTGTCCGTATATGGTGATTGAGTCGCAGTCAGGGTAGGGTGGGAAGCTCTTTGGCAGCATGGACATCTGTATGGCACGTGCTACGCTCAGCTCGTTTTGTATGCGTTTCTTCTCAGTGTTTATCTGCTCCAGACGTCGTGTGCTGCGTGCTGAGTGCCAGATGATGAAGCCCAGCAGTCCCATGCCTGCGAGCATTAACAGTCCGAGCATGAATGTTACATGTCTCAGGTCGTGGAATATCTCGCTGTCGGTGCATACCACCGCCATAGACCATCCTGTGGCGTCATCCATCTGGTCATAGAACACATATTTCTTGTTGCCTTTGTCATCGCGTACGGTGGCCTGACCTTCCTCTCCTGCCAGCATCTTGCGGTTGATGTGGCTTATGGTGCTGTCCTCCATCTTCGATGATACATGTTCCAGACTGTTGCGCATGATAAGCGTCTCCACAGGGCATGCCATAATCTGGCCCTCGCGTGACAACAGTACGTTATATGAACCGGGGTAGATGTGATGTGCATTGATAACCTGTGAAAGCCAGTCGAGCGACACGTCGGCGGTAAGCACAGCTACGATGTTGCCGGCAGGGTTATGTATGGGCTTACTGTATGTAGCCATCATCATCTCTCCTCCGCCCTTGTCATAGTACGGCTCGCTCCAGTATCCGCTACCGGTCTGCATAGGCTTGGTGTACCACTCCATGGAGTGATAGTCATATTCCTTGGTGCCCAGTTGCTTGCTTATTGTCTTTCCGTCACTTTTGTAGGAGTACGGTGCAAACTGTCGTCCTTTGCTTTTGTAGTAATAAGGCTTGAATGCCACAGTGCTGCCCACTATATACTCATTGCTTGCCAGCATCCTGCGGGTTACGGCTTCCAGTGAGTCTGGCTCAGACAGCCGTTGCTCCACAGCCCACACCGTATTTGCCACCGCTACTTCCACGATGTTCTTTACGTTGCGTATCTCAAGGCTCTTGGCTTGAAGTTCGCTCTCGGCATGTTGCTCCACTTCTTTGCGTATGCCTTCTTTCGCGTAGAAATACTGTATGGCGCTTGTTGCCTCTATCAGTATGGCCGCAGTCAGTATGATGGCAATGTTGCTCTTCGAGCGTTGTGACTTTGGAGTAAATCTGCTAAAGATGTTTTTCATGATAAGGTTCCAAATGTTTTATTGACTAATGTGTGGAATTCTTTATAGGCGTCGGTATCAGATAAGTCGTTCAGTGCCTCGGCAAGCGCATGGTAGCGCCACGCATGTTCTGCAGGGTCTTTTACTGTGAACCTGTTCCACAGCTCGTCGCCCAGTACCGCATAGTCATGGGCTATGGCCCGCATGTTGGATAGCTTGTCGCCCAAGGCTACTATCTTGATGTCAAGGTTGGCGTTTCTCAGTCTGTCAAGGGTATCCTGCTTGCGCTGGTGCCATGTCTCGGCCTTCGAACCTCCTGTCTTGTCATCACTCTCGGCTTCTACTAACATAGCGACACGCTCTCCAAACTCCTTCTTCAGGTCGTCGGCGGTGGTATCGGTGTCCTCTATCACGTCATGCAGTGCTGCTGCTGCCAGAAGTTCCTGGTCATTTGTCATGGTTGCCACTATGCAGACGGCCTCCATGGGATGTACGATATAAGGAAAGCCTTTTCCTTTCCTTTCCATTCCCTGGTGTGCTTTGACGGCGAAGGTTATGGCGCGGTCAAGCAAAGAGGTGTCGATATGTTGTTTCATTGTGTATCAGGTTTTAGGGTTGTGATTTCTTTGTGTTGGCGGCGTCGCTGGTCTCTTGCGACTTATGCGTGAGTTCTCGTGCATGCTTGAGAAGTTCGTTTGCTATCTCAATGTTGTTAGGGTCGCTTCCGTTCAGCAGGTCTATGACCTTGCACAGCTCTGTCGCTCCGCCTCCTTTCTTCAGTATATATACATAGCAAAGGTTCTGCAGACCGATGTTCTCAGAGAGGATGTCGATGTCGGTGGTTCCAAGCTGTGATGTAGCTAACTTGAATGCGTCGTCACTGTAGTCTTCTATTAGCCTGTTGACGTCGCCGAGGGTTTCCATGCCTAACTCTTGTAACACCAGCAGGAAGTACATCATCGGTGCTGGGTATAGCTCTGCCTGGTTGATGGAGGCTATACGCTGGTTGAGGCTATTGAACGGCCGCGTGTCAAGGAACTGTCTGAAGGTGTCGGCATTCAGATATACATTGTCCAACTGTCCTGATGCCTGCAGCGTCAGCATCTGGCGACGGTAGTCGGCCAGGGTGTTACGCAGACGGTCAAATTCCTCGTCAATAAGTTCCAGCATACCGGCGAGCCTGTTAAACTGGCGCAGGTACTCGCGTGGTATCTTTATGCCACCCTTGTATTTCGTGTCATGGTCAAGGTCGCTCCATACATGTTGCAAGGCTGTGCGCATCTGTATCTCAAACGGCAGTTCGTTAAGCTGCGGCATATCTGCATCTTCTGATATCTTCTTTGGCAGACGACAGATGTAGTGCAGTGAGTTGTAGCCGAAACTGTCAAGGCGGTGCAGCTTGCGCTTGTCCACGGAGTTCCTCCAGTCCACGTCAAATATCTCGCTGACGATGGCGGCAACCTTGTCCACGTCCGTACCGTAGAATGTTACTATGCGTATGCCGAGGATGTCCGTCACATCATCAAGTGAGTTGTATTTCGCTCCCTTCAACTCTAATTTCCCCGCCAAGGAGTCAGCCGCCTTGATACGAGATTCCAAGGCGGTTACCCTTACACGCTGAGTGTCAAGAGCCTGGCGCAATGCGCCAATAGCCAGTTGCTCTATGCGCTTGTATGTGGAGAGGCGTTCATGGTATTGCTCCATGAGCATCTCGCCATGAAGGTCAAGTTGATAGTTCATCCGTGTGTGTAAAATATATTCCTATGGCAAAGATACTTAAAGTTACTGACAAGACAAAAGAAAATGTCAATTTTTTTCATCATGGCGTTACTTTTCTTGTCTCGCTGGCGTGTAAAGATGAGGTGGCAGACTGGCATACTTGTATGTGTCATTGAATTGTCAAAATGTAAGCAGAATACATAAATTTGCAGCATTGTGTCATTGCGTGGCTTGCAGCGGAAAAGTTAGAAAGAGACATGATAATCATGTTTCGGGAGCTTGAATGTCGGCTTTTTCTGTCGTTTTTCGTGTCCGATGTTGTCATTCGATAGCTTTTAGGTTGTCATTCGATAGCTTTTACACTGTCAAAGCTATCGTTTTACATCGTGAAAGCTATGCTTTTACGCCCTGAAAAGCGATGTTTTAGCATGTGCGGAATAACCGTGTGTTTGTTAAGGCTTTGATACATAGTGTTTTGCAAAATGGCGCAAAAAAGGGGATTTTTGCGTTCAGATGGTTGTCTGGTGGCAAAAATCCCCGTATTTTGAGGGTTGTAAAAATCAAAGTGTAAGCAAAACGTTTGTTTTCGTGACGCTTTGTCAATTCTTTTTCCTATTCGTTCAGCAGGTGTTCCACGTCTGTGTCGTCACGCTGCTTGCCCTGCTTGTCAAAGAGGACGATGAACGGGATGCTGCTGAAATTGAATTTCTCTGACAGGTAGCCCCATTCCTGTCGTGTGACGTGAATGTGCTCACCCTTGATGTTGTTAGGTTCGAGGAAAGAGCGGCATTTCTCTGGTGTGTCATCTGTTATATATAGGTATTTCACGGGCTTGTCCTTGTTTGCCTCTACCTCGTCGCGCATGCGGAGCATCTTGGCGCGGCACGGACCGCATGACATTGCCCAGAAATCAACATACAGCACGTTGCCCTTGTATGGCTCTATGATGCGCTGGAAAATGCTGTCGCCCTTGGTCAGGGGCTTCTGCTCCTCTACCTTTATCTCGTATTTCTTTACATAGTCGCGGTATGCGCGTACGGCATGGCGACACAGTTCGGGGTGGGTGATGACTGGCAGTGTGGCAGCCATGATGTTGGCGGCTTTGTCATTGTCATTCTTGTACCAGTTGAATATCTCGTAGCAGGAAAAGCGGAGCTGACACACCTGTGCGGTGAAGTCTGTGGGGCTGAGGTGCAGTTTGTCGCGAAGCTCGTTCATGGCCGTCTGGCATGTATTTCCTTCCCAGTGAGAGAATCGTAGCGGGCGCATCAGACTGAACTCTGCTCTGTTGAAGAAAAAGAAGTCACCGGCTATCATCAGCAGCGGATTGTCGAGCAGGTATTTTTCGCGCGGGGCGGCAAAGCTGAAATAATGCTGCCAGTAAGAGTCTATGTCGGGGATGCTGTCCTCCTCCTGATATTCAAAACCGCAGCATATACTGTACAGATGCTGGGCGAGGATGTGTGTGCGCAGAATGTCGGAGGCGAGGGGTGAGCACTCTGCAAGTTCGGGCAGACCGGCGTTCATGCGGCGCACTAAGTCGTCAAGCTGTTCCACCTGTTTGTCTTTCCATATCATTACGGAGTCGTGGCCCTTCTTGTATATGTAGTTCAATGGGATGTCGCAGTACGCTTTGTGTATCTTTTCATACAGCCTTGTCACCTCGCCGCTCACTCCTGTTCCGGTCCATGTGACACCCTCTCCTTTCGTGGGCTTTGTCGGGTCAATCGTCAGCTCCAGTGTGTCTCCAGGACAGGCATACACCATGGATATCGGGTGTATGAATAAGAACATAGGGTGGGGGACATGGATGTTGAGTGAGAAAGTACCGTTGCTGCCGAACTCGATAACTGACCGCTCCTTTCTATTTGTGACGTAGTCATGCATTATGACTGAGAGCCTGCCGTTGATTTTCGCAAGCTCTTCTTCAGGAATGTCGTTTTCAGGAATGCCGGCAATGTGTCCTTTCAGTACCACGTCGCCGCCTTGGAATAGCTGCTCGTCAAGTGCCGCGCTCGGGTAGTTGGTTAGTTGTGGAACGGTCTCTTCCTTAGCTTTCTTCTTTGCCTCGGCGCCAAGTGGGAAGAGAAGCACGGCGAGGAGGATTGTCAGGATAGTTTTCTTGTTCATTAATTATAAATGTCTTTTTCTTGTGTGTCTGGATGTACAAAGATATAAAAAAATAAATAAAAGTCATGGTTGCGGGTGTGATGGTTATAACTAATTAACAATTTTTCTTAGTTGATTGATAAAAGTTAAATAATTATAAAAAACAAAGAAAAAGCCCGCTTATTTTGCAAGTACTACAATATTTATTTGTAACTTTGCACTCGCTTTGTGCGCATATGCGTAACAGAGGCAAGTAAAACAGTACAATATCGTACCACTTAAAAACAGTTAATGAGACAAGACAACAGAAAACAAAACTTAAAAAGCCAATACCGCATCAATGAGCAAATCCGCGTGCGTGAGGTACGTGTAGTCGGCGAGGACGGTTCCTCGGTGATGCCTACGAGAGAAGCTCTTGATATAGCCCGCCAGCAGGGCGTGGACCTTGTGGAGATAAGCCCTAATGCGGAGCCACCTGTTTGTCGTATCATTGACTATTCAAAGTTCCTTTACCAGCAGAAGAAGAAGGCAAAGGAGATGAAGCAGAAGCAGGTGAAGGTTGAGGTGAAGGAGATACGCTTCGGACCGCAGACCGATGACCATGACTATAACTTCAAGCTCAAGCATGCCAAGGAGTTCCTCGAGGAGGGTAACAAGGTACGTGCGTACGTATTCTTCCGTGGCCGCTCAATTCTCTTTAAGGAGCAGGGTGAGGTGCTGCTGCTGCGTTTTGCCAATGACTTGGAGGAGTATGGCAAGGTAGAGCAGATGCCACGCTTGGAAGGAAAGAAGATGTTCCTCTTTATTGCGCCTAAGAAGGTTGGTCAGGCTAAGAAGTCACAGCAGAAGATGGACAGAGAGCGCCGCGAGGCTGAGGCAGCAGAGGCTGGCAAGCAGTCAGTGGCTGACGAAGCACCACAGAACGGTGGCCTGGCAGAGAATGCTAAGGGCTTTGAGGCCTTGGCAAAGCTGCGCGAGGGCATAGAAGACTAAGAAAATAACAGCGAAGGCGCTTGGTATATGCGCCCAGCAATTAATAACAATTAATAAACATAACAAAAAATGCCAAAAGTAAAGACAAACTCTGGTGCTAAGAAGCGTTTCGCTTTCACCGGTTCAGGTAAGGTTAAGAGACATCACGCTTACCACAGTCACATCCTGACAAAGAAGACCAAGAAGCAGAAGAGAAACCTGCTCGGTTCTACAATCGTTGACACAACAAACATGAAGCAGGTACGTGACCTGTTGTGCTTGCGTTAATTAACCCTATTGTCTAATCTTTTTGAAAAGAAAGTAAAAAAACTATGCCAAGATCAGTAAATCATGTTGCCTCAAAGGCAAAGAGAACTCGTATCCTGAAGTTGACCAAGGGTTACTATGGCGCACGCAAGAACGTTTGGACCGTAGCTAAGAACACTTGGGAGAAAGGTCTTACATACGCTTATCGCGACCGTAAGAATAAGAAACGTAACTTCCGCGCACTGTGGATTCAGCGTATCAACGCTGCCGCACGTCAGGAAGGCCTGTCATACTCAGTACTCATGGGTATGTTGCACAAGGCTGGCATCGAGATTAACCGTAAGGTGCTCGCTGACCTCGCTATCAACAACCCTGAGGCTTTCAAGGCTATCGTTGACAAAGTGAAGTAAATGGGGCGGATATCCGCATCTGTTGACAGATAACAAAAAGACAGGTGTTTTTCATAATCTGAAAAATACCTGTCTTTTTTTGCGTGATATTGATAATAAAAAGAATAGGCGTGCGTTAACTATATATAATAACTAAATTTACCCGCCTATGAATCAAAATTACCCTATTAATTATTTTATGCCGTCAGAAAGTACACTGTCGATTATTCGTCAGTATGCACATTCTTTCCGCACACTTAACGTAGAAGGAAAATATATTCCTGTCTTTCTTAACTAAACATCTGTTATGACTTTAGTTTCCCCTTCTCTTCTCGCGGCAGACTTCTTGCACCTTGACCGTGAGATAGAGATGATAAATAGTAGTGAGGCCGACTGGCTTCACCTTGATGTCATGGATGGCTCTTTCGTGCCAAACATATCTTTCGGCTTCCCGGTGTTGGAGGCTGTGGCAAAGGTATGCACCAAACCTCTTGACGTACATTATATGATAGAGCGTCCGGAGCGCTATATTCGTCAGACAGCGGCGCTCGGAGCAATGATGATGAATGTACACTATGAGGCTTCCATGCATCTTAACAGAACCATACAAGAGATACATGACGCAGGCATGAAGGCCGGCGTCACGCTTAATCCGTCAACACCGCTATGTGCCATAGAGGATGTTCTTGAGGATGTGGATATGGTGCTGCTTATGAGTGTGAATCCAGGCTTCGGGGGACAGAAGTTTATAGAGAACACCATACAGAGAGTGGAGCGTCTGCGCCAAATGATAGATGAGAGCAGTTCGAAGGCTCTCATTGAGGTTGACGGCGGAGTGCAGAATGAAACTGCTCCACGTCTTGTGAAGGCTGGTGTTGACGTGCTTGTGTCGGGCAGCTATATCTTTAGGGCAGAGAATCCTCAGGAAAGGATTTCTGAACTAAAACGTCTATAAAAAAAAGAGGATACATCGTATCCTCTTTTTTTGTATATAATAATGTGTATATACGGTTTCCTCTGTTGTGCAATTTATGTGAGTGCTGTTATTACCATAGCGATGATGAATATCAGTACGTATATTGACAGTATTACAATGCTCATGATGCCGAGATAGCGCAGAAGCTCATGAATATTGGTAGCAGCAGTGTCTAATGACTCTTGTCTTGAGGTGTATAATGCGTCTTGTGTGTTGCGTATGGCGCTTAAGCTTTTCTTTATTGGGTATATGTATGCCAGCGCGAGTATTATATAGATGATGCCAAGGCCACCCATGGCGCCTGCTTTTTCCATGCCAAGCATTGGTACAAGCAGAAGGCAAATGCCGGCAATTCCGATAAAAGCGGAGCCGATGATGGCAAGGATGGTAAGGAAATTGAGCCATTTTGATGCTGCGAGAAGACTATTCTTGATAGACTCGGTAATAATCAAATTCTCCATGTGTTGTAGTGTCTTGTTTAGTATTGTTGTTTTTGTGTTGCTTGTTCAAGGATATTACACCAGTTGCAGTTGCATACGGTTCTCCTTGGCCAGCCTGCGCATATTTATCAAAGCATAGCGCATACGGCCCAGGCAAGTGTTGATGCTTGCTCCGGTTATCTCTGATATCTCTTTGAATGAAAGATTCTGATAGTAGCGCATCTTGACTATCTCGCTCTGTACTTCAGGCAGGTAGTCTATCATGTTGCGTACGTCGTCCATCACTTGTGCGTTGGCAAGTAAGTCCTCGCGTGAGGTCTCCAGTATCTGCTTGTCGCTCATCTGTGCTATCAGCAGGTCGTCGCCCTCTGCGTCTATCAGGTGCTTTGCCTTCTGACGACGGTAATAGTCCATGATGGCGTTATGCGCAATACGTATCATCCACGCGTTGAACTTACCCGTGGGTGAATATTTGCGCATCTGCAACTTCTGTATAGCTTTGAGGAACGTGTCCTGAAAGATATCATCAGCTACCTCTCTGTTACGAACAATAAATACGATATATGAGAAAATGCCCGTCTGCGTCCGGTTGAGTAATATATCAAACGCACGGTTATTGCCTTCCATATACTCCAAAGCTAACTCTTCATCGGTTAGCTGTGACAGTTTATCCATTATCTTACCTTTCTGTAAATGATGTCAGTTTTCACTTTCATCTAGTTTTGAGTAAAATTAATTCTATAGGCAATAATGTTTAGAAATGATTAATAAAAATGGGTGCTGTGTTTGTTGTGACACCCTAACGTATCTCAGCGTGCAAAATTATATAATAAACTTGAAATAAACAAAAAAATTAACTCTTTTTAAGGAGAAACCAGCCAATAAGCCGCTCTGCTCACGTCTTTCATCTTCTTCCGTCTTCCTTTGTCTCCTTCTTGACGAAAAAAGTTATTAATTACGCATTATTAATTATTAATTATGCATTATGCATTACTTATTGAGGTAGCTGACCTCGTCAACGTCAGGGATGCTGAGGATGCTGCTCACCACGGTGCGCAGTTCCATATAGTCATGTACGAAGAAATTGATAGTTGTCGTTACAATCTCATCCTCTGTCACGGTGTGCAGGTCGTTGATGCTAAGATGCAGTTTGTTGGATATGCTGTCAATGATATCGCTGAGCAGATGCTGGCGGTCAACGGCTTTCAGTGTGACGGTGGCAGGGTAGAGTATGTCGCTCTCAGACTGGTAGTCAACAGCCACGATGCTGTCGCCGTATCTTGTGGCAAGACCTATGGCTTCCGAGCAGTCGCGGCGGTGCACAGTGACGCTTCCGTCATTGTTCTTGAAGCCTATGACCTCTTCGCCTGGTATTGGGTTACAACAAGGACATCGGCGGTACTTAGGACGCGGTTTCCTGTCAAGGTACATGTGTATGTACTTTAATGCCTTGTATGACTTGGCATGCTGCGGCCAGTCCTCGCCCGGCCATACATCAGGGTCAGTGCCAATCTCGACGCTGTCGCCGCGCTTCAGCTTTTTCTTGATAGAGGCAAGATGTCCGTTTATCTTGGCGTATTTGGCATGCATACCCACTTCGGTGTGAATGTCAAACGCGAAGTCGATGGCAGTAGAAGACTTTGGCAATAGGATGGCTTTGCCTTCCGGGGTATATACCTGTATGTCGTCATTGTAGAACGAAGCCTTGACGGACTGCATGAAATAAGAGCCGTCTTTGTTTTGTTCCGGATGCTCTGCTATATCCTTCAATACCTTGCGGAAGTCATCAAGCCACTTGTTGATGTCTATCTCACGTTGTCCGCTATCAAAGAGATAACCCAACTTTGACTTGGTCAGCATCTTCTCTGACTGGATGTGTATCTCCTCCCATACACCGTAGTCGGAGAGCACCTGCATGTGAAAAGCCTGATAGCCGTTCTGCTTAGGCTGGTCCACGTAGTTGATGATGGAGTTAGGCCTCTCTTTGAAGTTGTTGGTAAGGAGAGAATATATGCGTAGGCATTTGTCTTTGCGAGAGAGATACATATCCTCAGGAAACACAATGCGTGTGAAGTGGCGGCCCTCCAGGTGCTCAAAGTCCTGGTTAAGCGTCTGCATCTTACGCCAAATGTTGTAGGGGCGTTTGTAAACTATCTCACGGGTGAACTCTATGTTGTCCTCCTGCAATATGCGGTCTATCTGACTGCCAAAAGATTTGAGACGTGTGTGCTCGCGTTCCTTGTCTTTCTCTATCAGGTCAGAGATGTGCTGGTAAATGTCGGGACATCGGAAACGGAAGGACAGGTTCTCCAATTCTACCTTAATGGTGTAAAAGCCCAGTCGGTTAGCCAGCGGGGCATAGAAGAAATCGGTCTCGCCGGCTATCTTCATCTGCTTGTCAGGGCGCATGGAGTCCAGCGTGCGCATATTGTGCAGGCGGTCTGCCAACTTTATGAGAATGGCTCGTATGTCATAGTGGATGGAGTCAAGCATCTGCTTGAAATTGTCAAGCTGCTTGGACATCTTGTACGACTGCTTCTTCTGCTTGGTTACGATGCGAACGAGGAAAGCCACGTCGTCACCGAATATCTCGCGTATCTTGTCGTTGGTGCAAGGCGTGTCCTCTACCACGTCATGAAGGAAAGCCGCACAAACGGGCGCCGCACCGAGCTTCAGCTCTGATGCTGCTATCTTAGCTACTGCTATCGGGTGAATGATGTAAGGCTCGCCTGTTTTGCGGGTCTGGTTGCGATGCATCTCGCTGGCAAACTCGAAAGCCTTGTGAATCATCTGCATCTCCTCCAAAGTGGAGCGCTTTTCCATAGCAGAGAATACCTCGTTAGCTCTACGCAGAATGTCTTCTTCTGTAACAGTCATAGTGCACAAGAATTAATAGTGGAAAAGCAAAGATACAAAGTATTTTTTATTTAGACAAATTTTTAGGCTGAAAAAATGACTTCGTCCATCTTTATGTCATTCTCGTCGTGTGGTATGTCAGTGCATAGTTGAAAGGACAGGCATATCCCTGTCTTGTGTAGGGATGGGTACTTTGATAACAGCCTGTCGTAATATCCCTTGCCGTGACCTAAGCGGTGCCCCTCACGGTCAAAGGCCACTCCGGGGATAACGGCAACGGCGTCATTCGTCAGTAGTTGCCGGCACTCCTCGTCTGTCAGCGCAGGTGTGGTGGGTTCCAGTATGTCGTAGGCTCCGCACCGCATATTGCTGTCGTCAATATATCGGTGTAATGTTAGCTCCGTATCATTCAGTACGCGTGGCAGCAGCACAGTCTTCCCCTCGCTTGCCAATGTCCTTACGAGGCTATGTGTGTGTACCTCGGTGGGCATGGACCAGTAAAGTAATACTGTGGAAGCGGAGCGCAGTGTGTCAGATGTCATGAGCCGGCTGATGACAGGTTCAGACATCTCCCTTATCTGAGCAGGGGTGTACTGCTTCGTGATGTTTCTTATATGCTTGCGTAACTCAGTTTTTGTCATAGCAACGGCAAAGATACAAAACTTTTTCCACTTGAGTAAAATACAGTTGATGTTTGTTCTTGGAAACAAAAAAAAACTGTAACTTTGCAATATGAACCAAACAGAGAAACTGTGGAATAGTGATTATTGCAAGGTGATGGCGGGAAACTTTATGCTTTTCTTCGCTTTCTATGTGCTGACACCATTGCTGCCCTTGTATCTCAGTGAGCATTTCGGCGCCACAAAGGATATGATAGGTATGGTGTTGTCAGGCTATACGGTCACAGCGCTTATGTTCCGCCCGTTCAGCGGATGCGTGGTTGACTCCTTTCCGCGTAAGACGGTGCTGATGGTATGCTACGGCGCCTTCGCCATCTTCTTCGCAGGCTATCTCGCTGCCGGCACCTTGCTGGCGTTCACCATACTGAGAACCCTGCACGGTGGTCCATTCGGAGCGCTCACCGTGGCTAACTCCACCGTGGCGATAGACGTGCTGCCGTCAAGCCGCCGCACAGAGGGTATAGGCTTCTACGGGCTGAGCAATAACCTCTCCATGGCTATAGCCCCGTCGGTAGGCATCTGGCTGTATAACACCACCCACAGCTTTGAACTGCTCTTCTGGGTGGCACTCGTCGTGGCTTTCATAGGATGGGGTATAGACAGCAGGGTAAAGATAAGGAAAAGCGTAGCAGATGCGCCGGAACTCAAGTTCCAGTTCTCATGGGACAGGTTCTTCCTGTTGCGTGGATGGCTTATCGGTCTGAACATGGTGTGCTTCGGCTTCTGTTTCGGTGTGTTGAGTAACTATATAGCCATCTATGGAAAGGAAACCCTTGGCATAACAGGTGGCACAGGCACATACTTTATGTTGTGTGCCATAGGTCTGATGATGAGTCGCATACAAGGCAGGAAGGCCTTGGGACGCGGACTGCTTACGCATAATGCCGGTGAGGGAATGCTGATATCTCTTGTGGGCTATACCATATTTATCTTGTTGCCTACGCTTGCCAGTGTAATGCCGGCATCTTATTCTTTCCTCACCTTCGTGGGCTACTACGGTTCGGCGCTGCTTATCGGACTGGGTAACGGTCACATGTGGCCGGCATTTCAGAATATGACTATTAACGTGGCTCCAAACAGCCAGCGTGGAACGGCTAACAGCACCATCCTCGTATCGTGGGATGTGGGTATGGGACTCGGTGTGCTTCTCGGTGGTGTCATAGCCGAGTACATGGGGTATGACGCTGCGTTCTGGGCAGTGGCTGTTGTTAATGCGGTAGGTGTGATAATGTATTTCATGCGCACACGCAACTTCTTCCTTAGCAGAAACTTAAATGAGAATGTAAGATAGAAGAATGTATAAAAACTAAAAATAATGTTATTTTAATATGGAAACGCCGATTTTATTTTGATGTTTTGTCGAAAAACCGTAATTTTGTAACGGAAAACTTAGAAAGAAAGAATAGTTTACAACGTAGATGAAAGGAATGACAAAGCATTTTCAGGTATGTCTCAGTGTGTTACTGCTGGCAGAGTCGTTGACTGTCAGTGCAAAGACGTGGACTCTTGAGGAGTGTATCAGCTATGCCATGGAGAATAACATAACGTTACAGAAGGCAGGGCTGAAGAGGCAGACGAATATGGAGTCGGTGTTGTCTTCAAAGTCGTCGCTGCTACCCTCGCTCAGTTTCTCCACCTCGCAGAATGTGGCATATCAGCCATGGCGTGCTACGGGTACAGCCATGGTGCAGAACGGTCAGGTGCAGACAAAGACGTCAACCACCAGTTATAACGGCTCATACTCGGTGAATGCCAACTGGACGGTATGGGATGGAAACAGAAACCGCAACACTATACGGCAGAATGAGAACCTTTACCAACAGTCGGTGCAGGACTCTCTTGCATCTGCACTCAGCATAGAGGAACAGATAGCCCAGTTGTATATACAGATACTCTATACCAAGGAGGCTGTCAATGTCAACAAAGCCATGCTTGAGGCGGCAAAGGTAAATGAGAACCGTGCCGTGGAGATGGAGAGAGCCGGTTCTATATCCAAGGCAGAGTGCTCACAGTTTACGGCGGAGCGTGCACAGGATGAATATAACGTGGTGCAGGCAGAGAGCCAGGAGCGTAACTATAAGCGTCAGCTGAAAGCCCTGCTGCAGATTACTGATGCAGAGCCTTTTGATGTCGTTGCGCCCATAGCCACAGACGAGATGGCGCTTCAGCCAATACCCTCGCAGCAGAGTGTCTATGAGGTAGCCTTGGAAAACCGACCAGAGATGCGCTCGGCACAGCTGGCGGTGGAGGCTGCAGATATACAGGCGCGTGTGGCAAAGGCAGGACGTATGCCGTCGGTGTCATTACAGGGAGCCGTCGGCACTAACACGTCAACATTGAGCAGTAACGGATGGGCGGACCAGATGAAGACAAACTTCAATGCGGCGGCAGGACTGACAGTGTCGGTGCCTATATATGACCAGCGCAGCACGCGTACCGCTATCAACAAGGCTGCAATAGCAAGACAGGAGGCGCTGCTCGGCATACGCGACAGGCAGACAACACTGTATTCTACAATAGAGAACTATTGGATACAGGCAACCAATAACCAGGCGCAGTATCGTGCTGCGAAGGTCAGCACAGAGGCAGCCCAGGCATCTTATGACCTCTTGTCAGAGCAGTTCAGTGTGGGATTGAAGAACATCGTGGAACTGCAGGAGGGAAAGACACGCCTTATCTCAGCCATGCAGAATGAGCTGCAGTCAAAATATATGACAATATTAAATATAAAGATGTTAGAGCTATATAAGAAATAATATATAATAAGCGTTGCAGATGAAAAAGAAAACATATATAATAATAGGAGTGGTGGCGATAGTTGCGCTGCTGGCCTATATGATGTTCGGAGGGAAAGAAGAGAAGTCCGTCACCTATGTTACTCAAGAGGTGAAGAGCGCGACCATAACCACCAGCGTGACCGCCACCGGCACTATAGAACCGGTGACGTCAGTCACTGTGGGTACTCAGGTCAGCGGTATCGTGGCGCATCTGTATGTGGACTATAACAGTGTTGTCAAGAAAGGTCAGGTGATAGCAGAACTTGACAAGACAAACCTGATGTCAGAGTTGGCGTCGGCAAAGGCGAACCTCGCTTCGGTACGTAGCAATCTGCAATATCAGAAGTCCAACTATGAGCGCTATAACACATTGTACCAGAAAGGGCTCATCTCCGCGAACGACTTTGAGCAAGCGCGCCTCAGCTATGAACAGGCGCAGCAGCAGGTGCGCACAGCGTCAGAAAGTGTAAGGAAGGCTCAGACAAACTTAGGATATGCCACCATCACATCGCCTATCGACGGCGTGGTGCTGTCAAAGAGCGTGGAGCAAGGTCAGACGGTGGCAGCCTCGTTCAATACCCCTGAGCTGTTTACCATAGCCCAGGACCTGACAAATATGCAGGTAGTAGCAGATATAGACGAAGCCGACATAGGTGAGGTGCGCGAAGGTCAGCGTGTGTCGTTCACCGTTGACGCATATCCCGAGGATACGTTTGAGGGACGTGTCACACAGGTGCGTCAGGAGGCTACCACGGAGTCAAATGTCGTGACATATCAGGTGGTTATCTCTGCTCCTAACGCCAGCATGAAACTAAAGCCGGGCCTTACGGCTAATGTCACGATATATACCATGGAGGTGAGCAATGTCCTTGCCGTGCCATCAAAGGCGCTGAAGTTCGTGCCTAATGAGAAGATGCTGACAGAGGAACAGAGCATACAAGACTGTCAGGCAAAGAACAAAGTATGGATGCAGGAGGGTAATGTGTTTAAGGCTTACCCGGTTAGTGTGGGTATCAGCAATGGCATGTTGACAGAGGTGAAATCTGGTTTGAAGGCAGGTCAGAAGGTTATCACCGAGTTCCGTATGGGCGGCGAGGATGAAGAGGAGAACACCGCGCAAAACAGTAATCCGTTTATGCCTAAACCACCAACGAAGAAGAAGTGATTATGGACAGGAAAGTTGTCATAGAACTGCAGGATGTAAGACGTGAGTTCCGTGTGGGCTCGGAGGTGGTCAAGGCTCTGCGTGGCATCTCTTTCAAGATATACGAGGGAGAGTTCGTTACCATCATGGGAACGTCAGGTTCGGGCAAATCAACTTTGCTCAACCAGTTAGGATGTCTTGACACACCTACGTCAGGTGAGTATCTGCTTGACGGTGTGTCGGTGCGCACCATGTCAAAGAGTCAGCGTGCCCGCTTGCGCAACCGCAAGATAGGTTTTGTATTTCAGAACTACAACCTGCTACCCAAGACAACGGCGGTGGAGAACGTAGAACTGCCGTTGATGTATAACTCCGCATACAGTGCCGCTGATCGTCGCAAGGCCGCCATTGCAGCGCTTAACGAGGTGGGACTGGGTAACAGACTGGAACATAAGTCCAACCAGATGTCGGGCGGACAGATGCAGCGTGTAGCGATAGCCCGTGCGCTGGTCAACAACCCTGCGGTGATATTGGCTGACGAGGCAACGGGTAACCTTGACACGCGCACCTCGTTTGAGATGCTGGTGCTCTTTCAGAAGCTTCATGCGCAGGGACGTACGATTATCTTCGTAACGCACAATCCCGAGATAGCGCAATATTCTTCGCGTAATATCATGTTGCGCGACGGCAAGATACGTGAGGACGTCATAAACGAGAATATATTGTCTGCGGCTGAGGCTCTGGCTGCTTTGCCAAAGCCACAGGATGACTAAGTTTAATTAATAATGAGATAAAGTGAGTTTTATAAATCTGATAAAGGTAGCTGTCAGGGCCATAGCAAATAATAAGTTCCGGTCGTTTCTGTCAATGCTGGGTATCATCATCGGAGTGGCTGCTGTCATTGTGATGATGGCCATCGGACAGGGCTCAAAGGAATCTATCCGCCAGAACCTGTCGCAGATGGGAACGAATATCATCATGATACGCCCCGGTGCCGACAAGGGAATGGGAGGTGTGCGTCAGGACCCTTCAAGTATGCAGACACTGAAGGAGGATGATTACAAGCGCATCAAGAAAGAGGCAAAATATGTGACATACGTTTCACCTGAGGTAACCTCCTCAGGTCAGTGTATCAATGGCAATAATAACACCTCAACCACAATGTATGGAGAGTCTGTGGAGTACCTCGACATAAAACAGTGGGAGGTGACCAGTGGCTCTGTCTTTACCGACGATGATATAAGGAAATCTGCCAAGGTATGTGTGGTGGGTAAGACGGTAGTTGACGAACTCTTCGGTGAGGGTGTTGACCCGGTAGGAAAGACGGTGCGTTTCAAGAGCATTCCGTTTCGTGTCATAGGTGTGTTGAAATCAAAGGGCTACAACTCTTTCGGTATGGACCAGGATAATCTTATCATTGCTCCATACACCACCGTGATGAAGCGACTCACGGCGCAGACATACCTGTCAAGCATCAACTGCTCAGCCATAACAGAGGATATGACGGAGGACGCCATTGATGAGCTTACCACTATATTACGTGAACAACATAAGATAAAGGAGGAGGACGAGAGCGACTTTACCATACGCTCTCAACAAGAGATGATGGAGACGATGTCGTCAACAATGGACACCGTTACGCTTATCCTTGTGGTGGCAGCAGCATTCTCCCTGCTTGTGGCAGGTATAGGCATCATGAATATCATGCTTGTGTCAGTGACAGAGCGTACGAAGGAGATAGGTTTGCGTATGTCAGTCGGTGCTCGCGGTATAGATATCAGTAATCAGTTCCTCATAGAGTCCATAATAATATCCGTTACAGGAGGGGCATTGGGAATAGCCCTTGGAACACTCCTCTCCACATTGGCAAGGGTGCTGTTTATGCTGCCTACTACAGTGCCATTGTGGGCTGTGGTGGTGAGCTTCATAGTATGTACCATCATAGGCATAGGCTTTGGCTATTTCCCTGCGCGCAAGGCGGCTCGTATGGACCCGATAGAGGCTATAAGATACGAATAGACACGATATATGAAAGTAAAACTGATTATAGGCTCCTTTGTTACAATACTGATATTGTCAACGATGTTCCTCGGACCCCATGAGAGTCTGACGTGGCGGAGTTATCTGATGCATTGTATGATGCCGGCGGTGGCAGTTGCAGTGTTTTGGATAAACTATCTGTGGCTGATGCCGATGTTGCAGAGGGGCAGCGGTAAGTACAGAGTGTATCTCTATAATGCGCTGATAATAGTAATAAGCTGCACGTTCCTTACCTTCTGGCATGAAAAGGAGTTTGAGGTGCGTAAGAGCTCACATAGGGAACAGATGGTGGAGAGACATCCGCCGTTCCGTCCGGGGCGTTTTGAAGAGGACCGGCGCGACCATAAGGACTTTGGAGACGTTGGAGACAGAAAAGACAGAGAGTGGCATCCTCGTGAGATGGGGGGAAGAAACCGGCACGGCCTGATAAATAACATCAACGTGCTTGCCTCACTGCGTGACAGTCTGAACTTCCTCTTCGCCATATTCGTGGCTTATTCCATTCGCTCCCGCCAGCATATCGTAAGTCTTAAGCAGAAACGCCAGGAGGCAGAGACGGCACAGCGTGATGCAGAGTTGCGCAGCCTGCGTAACCAGATAAGCCCGCATTTCTTGCTTAACACATTGAACAATATCTATGCGCTGACAAATATTGACACGGAAAGGGCACGAGATGCTATTATGCAACTTTCCAAGATGTTGCGACACATGCTCTATGACAACCAGTCAGAGATGGTAACGTTACAGTCAGAGGTGGAGTTTATACGAGCCTATGTTGACCTTATGCGTCTGCGCTTGGCTCAGAATGTGAAGGTGGAGACACTGTTCAGAGTCAATGCCGACAAGCACACCATCGTGGCTCCGCTGCTGTTTATCTCGTTGGTGGAGAATGCCTTCAAGCACGGAGTGTCGGCAACGGAGAACTGTGTGATAAAGATACAATTGGTAGAGAATGAAGATGGTAGCATCATCTGTGGCATAACAAACTCAAATAACCCTAAGACCTCGCGTGACTGCAGCGGACATGGGGTAGGGTTGCAACTTGTTCAGAAACGCCTTGATATTATGTATCCTGACAGATATTCTTGGATAAAAGGCGTCGGGGCAGATGGTATGTACCATTCGGTTATTCACCTTAAAGAAATACCTAAAACATAGACTGATTATGATGACGTGTGTAGTTATTGATGATGAGCCGTTAGCAGCAGATATGCTGACCTCTTATGTCAGGAAGACAAATTTTCTGGAGTTGATGGGTACTTATAACAGTGCGGTGGACGCAATGCGCGTGATACGCAATACCCCGCCAGACCTTATCTTTCTGGATATACAAATGCCAGAACTGTCGGGACTGGAGTTCGCGACAATTCTGGCACCACAGACGATGGTAATCTTTACCACCGCCTTTGAACGGTATGCTGTTGACAGCTATAAGGTCAACACCGTAGATTACTTGCTTAAGCCTATATCTTATGAATCATTCCTGCACTCTGCCGGTAAGGCTCTGAAAAGATACGAGGCAGAACACAGAGTGTTGCCAGAGTCAAAGCAGGGTGACAGGTTTATATATGTGAAGAGCGACTATAAACTGGTACGTATCTTCTTTGATGATATCCTTTATATCGAGGGATTGAAAGACTATGTGCAGTTACATCTCAACACTCCACAGAAGAAAGTGCTGTGTCTTATGAATATGAAGACCTTGGAGGATAACCTGCCTCATCCGGAGTTTATGCGTGTGCATCGTTCCTATATAGTCCACATGCCTAAGGCTGACAGTATAGACCGGTTGAGGATAGTCTTCGGCGATAACTATATCCCGATATCCGAGAGCTATAAGGATGCAGTGCAGAAGTACATCAACAACCACATGCTGAATTAGGGAGTATGCTATCCTTGATGGTAGCAACAATATACCTCACGTCATCGTCGGTTACACATGGTCCGGCAGGCAAGCACATTCCTACTTTGAAGATAGCTTCACTTACGCCATTCACGTAAGCAGGGGCATCTTTGAAGACAGGTTGCTTGTGCATCGGTTTCCATACGGGACGTGCCTCAATCTGTGCCTGGTCGAGACATACGCGCAGAGCCTCTACATTAGCGTTAGGCTCGCAGTTGGTATGAGCAGAGTCTGCAGCGTGTATGACACCTGCCGCACCGCCAACGGCTCCCGTCACGACGGTCTTGTAGGCATTCTCCTGACCCTTAACCCTCACATCCTCATCGATGGTGATGGTGCAGAGCCAGTAGTTAGAATCATAATCACCATTATTAGGCTGAGAATGTACATGTACTCCCTTGACATCCTTCAGCAGTTCCTCATAAAGAGCCTGCACATGTTTGTGATGAGCTATATGGTCATTAACCACCGTCATCTGTCCTCTACCGATACCTGCACATACATCGGCTGTCCGATAAAATGTGTACCTTTGTTCATGTTATTGATGTTTTGTGGCAGAAACAAAGATAACAAAAAGGTCGGAATCCAAGCGAGGATACCGACCTTAATTTTTATGTGGCTTAAAAAGTTTTAGCGGACAGCAATAATTGTATTATTGTTTATTTTCATTCCCTAGTGTTTCTATTTAGCACCCCTCATCAAAAAAGATACTAATGACTCACTTGATTTTACTCTTCCAAAATAAGGTTTATAATGGCTATACTCCATATAACTGCGATATGGGCTATACTGCTTATAGGCCTTGTATGGCTCAAACTGAGTATAGACATCTGCAGCAAACTTGTTGAAACCGCATATCTGGCCTTGGAGATTACGAACTTCACCCTGAACATACCACCCCAAATGCTTCCCATTAAAGCCGTATATCTTATCTTCATATAGATATGCAACAGGTTTCCCATTCCATAAATATATTGTTGAATCGTTGTCAAATGATATATAGGCAACAGGAACTCCTGCAATATCAAACAATGTTTCTTCCATTAACACTTATTTATTAAAAACTAAAGACAATATATTATTCTCGTCAATAGCTTTGCCCCGAGCAGACTGAAGCATATTTTTGTAACTCTTATACCTTATAGATGTTGCAGTATACGACATCTCTATTGTCTTATAGTGCTTCTGCAAATTATCTTCAATCAACTGATTTGCCAATGAGTCGCAATATGAATGGAGGTTCTCCACCATCGTTGCTATATAATGCGGGCTTTTCCCTCCGTGCACAATCATATTACGTGTTCGATAAATCCTATCTACATGCCATCTTATTCTTTCTTCATGACGTTCTAGAAATGATAATATCTTCTCTGGTTTTGATAGGATATTATGCATGTCAAACATTCTGTGTAACATCAGATAATATTTGTCCGCAATAAGTTGGTCATACAGGCGATTCAGTTCTTTTTTATTATTTACGTCATTGCTATCGTACTTTGGTAATACCATAAGAGCAGCCAGTTTTTCAACATCATTTGTACCTTCTATCACTGTACTTAAGATTCTTTTATAAAAACCATTATTCCACAGTTTTAGACTACTGTCTATAGATCCTACCAGATTACGGTAATAGTTAACACAAAGGTATGGAACGATTGTCTCAAAGATTTGTGCTATCCGAGCATTTTTGCTATTGATATCTTTGGGTATTAACACTTCAAGAGCAGTAAATAGATTCACGAATTGATTCTCCAAATTATCTGTAATCAGTGCATTCTCGTGAAGTTGTTTCGAGCTGTCAATTCTCTGGATGGATTCTGATGAGTATGAGAGTCTATTATAGGTCTTCGAAGTCATTACAGAGGCTGCAAACGGTTTCATATCCTCACATCGCCTAATGTTATCAATAGGTTTTTTTATGGGAATCACTGTATGCGAATTCTTTTCTATCACAAGACACTCATTTTGAATACTCAATTCGTCTTTATGGTGATAGAAACGAAAAGTCCTTGAATGCCTATGAATGCGCTGGAGTGATAATTGCCTAGCCGTATAGGGATCCTTTGCCTTTACATCAGTGATAATAAACATCTGAGAATTCTTACGTCTTTGAATGAACCTATTTAAAGCAGGATCACTAAATTGTATTTGAAGTTTATCGTCTACCACATCATGATCTTTCCCAAATGCGTTCTTTAAACTTTTAAACAATGGATTTCCTATATTAACCACCTTATAACTCTTAGTAGAGCCATCGTACAGGGTTAAATAAAGGTCAATAGCATTCTCATCAACTATGTTTGTCATTGAACTAAAAAAGAAATTCTGATTCACAGCATAAATATATTCTTCAGAATAACCCATATACTTCAGATGAGTTACGAATATACGTGTGAGATTCTCTATTTCTTTTTTCTCTTTTCCGACCTTAATGAGACTTGATAATCTCTCCTTCAACTTCGTAAAGTATACGTCCCCAACATTTAACTGCTTAAGTAATGCTATGCAATTCAGTATTTCTGTGTGTGTGAAGTTCATCCAAGGATTTTCCGCAAGATGGGATAACCCCATTCCTTGTAGTACATCAGAAATCACTTTATCGCTCTTGAATGAATGTGTAAGCTCTTCAAGAACAGAACGCACGCCTTCCTCTTTTATCATCCCTTTTTCAATATCCAATACTGTTTCCTCTGCTTCATCGAGCAAGGATATGATATTTAAAGCAGGCGCTTTGTACGAATCGTATGTGTAGTTAAATGTCATCTCATCTATAAGGTTAGCAAACACTATCAACCCATCCAATTTCGATGAGAAATTCCATCCAACCAAAGATTTATTCTTCATAACTATTGTGTTATCTCATTCCGCATAGCCTTTGCTAACCTAACTTCCTTTCCGCTCTCAACCAATCCTTAATCCCATGGGTTGTAGCATCCAACCATTTTTTTCATTGGTTTTTCAAATCTTCTTTCTCTGATGGTGACATAGTCAGATGGTCAATCTCCGCCTCTCTGAACTTTGAAATCATTTCTTTTACGAAATCAATCTGCTGCTCAGAAATCTTTCCGTTAAAGAACCACCGGGACGGGTTCCTGTTTCATCACATGCGATAAATCATGCTTTTACTGATTCCTGTCAATCTCTCCAACTGACGCAATGATGCTCTTTTACCCTTCAATTCTATTAATACAGACTTCTTTATATCTGCAGGCAATTGTTGAAAAGCGCTGCTATTCGTTGCGCCAGTCTTTTCTTTTATCAGCATCATAACCTGATCATCCGAAGGACGT
>JAFXZU010000001.1:0-12880 GCA_017541085.1 Prevotella sp. | reverse complement strand
TTACCTCAAGTCGCATCGTGGGGTAAGGGGATGGTGGCTACATATTGATGTTGTGCTGTTGCTTTTTACTGAAAGCTGCTACTAACGACTCATAAATCTACCCTTAATCGTGTATTGGATGATAGTTGCGGATTTTAGGGACATGATGTCGAAGAACTTGTCGGCGTCCTCATTATCCACTTCCTCCTTAGTCAGCTTTCTGTAATAGCTGTCGCCAAACTCATCCTTTGTGGTGGTGTAAACGCCCGGCTTACCCCAGAACTGCACACCCAAGTCAAAAGAGAAGCCAAACCGCTTGCGGGGCACCGCCCTGCCAAAGCCTATGCCTACGTATGGCTTAAAGCCACTGACCTTGATATCGGCAGACACGTTGCCCTGTTGGTCAGACGTGATGCGGTAGTCGCCTAATACTATACCTGCCTTGCCCCAGTCTGTAGGGTTGAGGAACGGCTCTGTGTTATATACGCTGATAATCTTGCTGCTGCCAATGTAGGCACCGGTGGTAACGCGGAACGATGATGAGCGGAAGGGGTATATGTCAAAGAGCAGTTTGAAATCGGTCTTCTTCAGCTTTCCCTCTGCCCTCACCTTGTCCTTGGTGACAACGGACGAACCGTAGGAACTGACATCAAAGCCGTACTTAAAACGGGGTACTATCGACACGCCTGCCCTTACGGCTACATAGTCGGTCAGCGTGGTGGCCACCTCTATGCCTATACCGTCGGTGCCTACAGACAAGCCTGCGCCCAAGTGGTCGCATATACCGTATTTCTCTACTTGCGCCGAAACAGTCATAGCGCAAGACAATGCTACAAGACATAGTGCTAATGTTTTCTTCATGATTATCAGGTATTAAGTTGGTTAGGTTTTAATGCAAAAGTCTCTCGCAGCAAATTTACGCATTTTCCTCTAAATAAAAAAGAAAAAACAAAAAAAAATCATTTTTTTGTAAAAGTCTGTTATATCGTGAGATATGGTGTGCATAACATGAAAAAACTCCTTTCTGTTCTTTAGTTTGCGAAAAACTTTGTAAATTTGCATGAAGGAAACATCGACGCATAAACAATAACGAAATACAGAAACATTATGAAAGTATTACTCATCAACGGCAGCCCACGCAAGCAGGGCAACACCTTCACCGCCCTGTCTGAGGCGGCCAAGCAACTGGAGAAAAACGGTATAGAGACCGAGATAGTATGGATAGGCAACAAGCCTGTGCGCGGATGCATAGCCTGTGGACAGTGTAAGGCCAAGCAGCTGGGTAAGTGTGCGTTTGACGATGACGTGTGCAATAGCATCTCTGAGAAGTTCGGCACCATGGATGCGCTCATAGTAGGTTCACCGGTATATTACGGTCAGCCTAACGGTGCGCTGCTATCACTCATACAGCGTATGTGCTTCTCTGCTGGTAGTGAGATGCAGAACAAGCCTGTGGCTGCGGTGTGCGTATGTCGCAGGGGTGGCGCCACAGCGGCTTTCCAGACTCTGAACATGCCGTTCCAGATGATGAACATGCCTATAATGTCTTCACAGTACTGGAACATAGCCTACGGTCGTGAAGAGGGACAGGCGGCTCTCGACACCGAGGGTATGCAGACCATGCGCACCATGGCTGACAACATGGCGTGGATGCTCAAGAAGATACACTCCGGCGACAACCCTGACTACCCCGAGCGCGAGCCGTGGCAGCCTATGGGCTTCATAAGGTAAGAGCAGGACTTGCTTTGTAACTGGAATAAACATTACTAACCAACATATAATATAATGAGAAGAACTCTTATCTCTCTGCTTACAGCCGTATGTGGAGCATGGTGCTGTGCCACGGTTGCCCAAAACGGGCTTCGCGAGGATTTTATCAATCCTAAGGACGAGCAGCGTGCCTTGCTGATATGGCAGTGGATGGACGGGCTCGTGACGAAGGAGGCTATAACGAAAGACCTGGAGGCCGTAAAGGCTGCCGGACTGGCCGGTGTGCAGAACTTTCAGATAGGCGGCGACAGGCAAAGCCGCGTGGGCGACCCTACATGTGCCATTGGCAGCGAGAAGTGGAAGCAGCTGATGCGCTGGACCATGGACGAGTGTGAGCGACTGGGACTGTCATACGGCACGCACAACTGTCCGGGATGGTCGTCAAGTGCATACGGCAATGTCACTCCTGAATACTCCATGCAGAAGGTGGTGATGGCATCGGCGGTATATAACCCCAAGGAGAAACGGCTGCTGCTGCCCCGTGCCGAGGTGGACCCTAAGTATAACTTCTATCAGGATATATGCGTGCTGGCTATTCCCGACGACTCTGTTGTGGCAAAGGCAGACATCATAGACCTTACGGAACTGCTGCCCATGATGAAGGACGGCAGGTGGACTGACACGCTCATCATTACCAAGGACATGCTGCACCGTTTCCCTGCCACGCTGAGGAGTCAGACACAGGAGAGACGCTGGCTGTTGATGCGTTTCGGACATACCACCAACGGCAAGACCAACGAGGCACAGTCACCGCTGTCTGGTCAGGGACTGGAGTGTGACAAGCTGAGACGCGAGGCTGTGAAACACTTCTGGGACGGATATCCGCAGATGCTGATAGACCTGGCGGGCAGACACGCAGGCAAGACTTTCTGCCGCATAGAGATAGATAGCTATGAGGCTGGCGGACAGGACTGGAGCGTGGTATTGCCTGAGGAGTTCAAGCAGCGCAAGGGCTATGACCTGAGGCCATGGCTGCCCAATATTGTGGGTAAGGCGGTGATAGGAAGCAAGGAGGAGACGGCGAAGTTCAGGAAAGACTTTACCGACGTGCTCACCTCTCTCTTTGCCGAGAACTACTACGGCTATATGGCAGAGCTGGCAGAGAAGAGTGCACCGGGTATGCAGCTGTTCATTGAGCCATACGGCACCGGCGCACAACGACCTTTCCGTGTGCTCGACATATACAAGATACTGAAGCATACCCCCAATGCCCTCGTGGCGACGGAGTTCTGGGTGAAACCCGAGACATGGGGATGGAAGGACATGAAGAAGCATGAGCAGGTGATGCGCAACCTGCAGAAGCCCCTGCTCTATGCCGAGGCTTTCACCTGCTATCCTCTGCACGCATGGCAGGATGACCCGCAGTCGCTCAAGCCTATATGCGACAGGGCTTTCTGCACCGGCGTAAACCGCATGATGCTGCACGCCGGAGCCTGCAACCCATGGACTGACGTGGAGCCGGGCATGTCATTTGGTATATGGGGCACTCAGTTCGTTCCTAACCAGACGTGGTGGAAGGCTGGCGGCGCCAAGGCTCTGTTTGACTATATGGCGCGCTGCCAGACTTTACTGCAGCGTGGCGTACCGAGCAAACAGCAGTGGGGCGACATAGGAGCATTCAAGACCTATCGCAGAACTGACGGCAACACCGACATCGTATTCGTATGCAACCCCTCTGACACCACAGCCACACAGACAATAGAGATACAGCAGTTTGCCGCAGGAAGGCATGTGGAGATATGGAATCCCTATAACCTCGACATGAGCGGACATAACGGCAGCGACATGGAGCTGACCATAGAGCCACGCGGCTCAAGGTTCCTCTTGTTCAGCAATGACATCGGCACTCCACTGTCATGCAACTCACTGGCATCACTGGTGACAACCGACGACAATGGCGAGGTGGTAACAAGCCTCAACGACGACTGGGTCATATTCTTCCCCGGTGAGTTCGAGTTTACAGAGCAGAGTCTCTTTGACTGGACTTCATCTGAAATCAACGGGGTAAAGTATTTCTCTGGTACAGTTACATACACCAACCTTTTCTCCCTGACAAAGAAACAACTGAAGAAGGGGAAGATGTTTCTGCATTTAGGCAATGTGAAGAACATGGCGACAGTACGCATAAACGACAAGGAATTCCCTTGTATGTGGAAGGCTCCCTTTACGCTCGACATTACATCGGCGCTGCATGAAGGCGATAACGAGATAGTGATTGACGTAACCAACCTGTGGGCTAACAGGATGATAGGCGATGAGCAGGAGCCCGACGATATTGAGTGGTCGGAGCCGTTGGTATATGAATATGTGCCAGGCAATCCTGTGGCTGGACGCTACATGACCGCCATACCCGACTGGCTGCGCGACGGCACTCAGCGCCCCTCACAGGGCAGAAAGACCGTAGGTTGCTTTAAGTTCTTCACCAAGAACTCTCCCCTGCTCCCGTCTGGTCTCCTCGGTCCTGTGGAGATAAGGGTGATGGAGTAAGGAGTAATGAAATAAAGATTAATGGAATAAAGATTAAGGATTAAGGAATAAAGTATAATATGAAAAGAATTTTGACACTATGTATGCTCTCCCTTGTGATGATGGGACTACATGCCCAGAACGAGGAGGAGCTGTGGATTAAGAACGGCGCACGCAATATATATGGCGTATTGAGCCGCCCTGACAATGCAAACAAGAAACATCCCGTGGCAGTAATAGCCCACGGTTTCAACGGCTCACACGCCTTTGGCAAGGGCTATTTCAAGACTCTGAACGACCTGGGGTATATGTGCTATACCTTTGACTTCCCATGTGGCTCTGTGAACAGTCGCAGCGACAATAACACCATGAATATGTCGGTGTGTGACGAGCAGCGCGACCTTGAGGCCATAGTACGCTATTTCCGCTCACAACCTGACGTTGACACTGCCAACGTGGTGCTGATAGGTGAGAGCCAGGGCGGACTGGTATCGGCACTGACAGCCGCTGACATTCCCGCCGAGGTGAGCCGACTCATACTGTGCTATCCGGCTCTATGCATACCCGACAACTGGAACAGCAGATACAAGGTGCTGGCAGATATCCCTGACACCACACGACTGTGGAACGTGCCGATGGGCCACCGCTATTTTGAGGAGGTGCACTACCTGAAGCCTTTTGACGTGATAGACCGCTATAAGGGTCCTGTGCTCATCATCCAGGGCGACAAGGACCGCATAGTATCAATGGACGACTCTCGACGCGCCGTGGCTATGTACCGCGAGGCACGACTGCACGTCATCAAGGGTGCCGGACACGGATTCAGGGGAGCAGAGCAGCAGGAGGCGCTGGAACAGATAAGAGACTTCCTGAAATAATAGGTTACTTTTATCCCTATGAACTGCCTGTTATTCAAAAAAAATACTTAACTTTGCGGTTAGAAAGAATATAACATATTAAAATAAAACGAAGAAAACAATGCTTACAATCAAATCTTATGAGGAGTTTGCCCAGTATGAGGGCAAGGAGCTGGGAACATCTGACTATGTACAGCTCACACAGGAGAGAATAAATATGTTTGCTGACGCCACATTGGACCACCAGTGGATACACGTGGACACCGAGAAGGCTAAGACCGAGAGCCAGTTTGGCACTACCATTGCCCACGGCTACCTCACTCTGTCAGTGCTGCCTTACCTGTGGGGACAGATTGTTGACGTGCAGAACGTGAAGATGCTCGTGAACTACGGCATAGACAAGATGAAGTTCGGTCAGCCGGTGCTGAGCGGCCAGAGCCTCTCACTCACCACTAAGCTGCAGAGCATACAGAACCTGCGCGGTGCGGTGAAGACCGAGGTGAAGTTCACCATGAACGTGAAGGAGACCGGCAAGAAGGCCATCGAGGGCATCGCCATCTTCATCTACTACTTCAACAACTAAAGGTATTAACGACCTTCTATCAATATCATTCCATGAAACATTCACTGCTATATACCGTCATTGCCTGCCTGGCTGCCTTCACGACAGCCAGAGGCAATGACGGAGTTTTTTTTGTCAACGGCTCACACATAGAGCCGGTACATGAGACTGACATCAGCGTTGAGCGCGAGGTGCTGACAATTACCATCGGCGATGACGGATATGCCTATGTTGACGTGGACTATACCTTCCGCAACAACGGCAAGGAGAAGACCATCACCGTGGGATTTGAAGCCGACACTCCATATAACGCCGGCACTGATATAGACTTCAAGAACCCTGTCCACCCCTACATCAAAGATTTCACCGTGACAATGAACGGCGTAAGTCTGCCTTATCACAACTACCTCGTAGGCACTACATGGGACGAGGAGAAACCACATTCTCTCGAACCTCTTGACACCACGCTGTGGCGACCCACCGATGAGTGTGACAACGACTCGCTTAACGAGAAGTGGGACGCCCTGAGCAAGGAGCTGCTCTACAACGTAAAGACATACCAAGACACCACTTTCGCCTGCGCCTATTGCTTTGATGCTGTGTTCAAGCCCGGACTGAACCGTGTGCGCCACACCTACCGCTACCTTATGTCACAGACCGTGGGCACCATCTATGAGATTCCTTACTGGCTCACGCCCGCCATGAGATGGGCTGGTGGGAAGATTGCCGATTTCACCTTGCGCATAAAGGCGGAGAATACTGCCAAGCATTTCTGCATAAATGACAGTCTCTTCTCTGCCGCCAAGCCCGTAATAGCCAAGGGCAGGGGTAAGACACGCTACACTAATTACTATGACACAAAGATACGTGAGGTGACGCTGCGCAACGGCGTCGTGGAGTGGCACTGCTATAACTTCGTTCCCTCTGCCGATATAAACATCTACAGTGCCGACCTTATGCTTACCTTCAACGAGAAGAGCACCGTAGGATGCTTCTATGACCGAAGCGAGCGATTCCACCCCATTGTACCTAACTATTTCTGCGAGCCCGGCGAACTGACCGCCAAGCAGCGTCGCATAATACGCAACCTGCCATACGCCAGCAGAGGATATGTGTTCAAGGATGCATCACTGCGGGCTTACTTCAACAGCCAGTGGTGGTATATGCCTGACGCATCATGGAACGGTTCTACCGATGATTTCCTGCCTAATGAGTGGAAACTGATTAACGACTATAAATAGACAACAGTGGGACTGACCGATGACTGGTCAGCCCCACTGCTTTTATAAACGGGTAATTATCTACTTTGCCAACATAAAACCGGCGGCAACGGCGAGGATTCCTACTGTCACGCTGCCAAGGGCATACAGGGCAAACCCTGTATAGCTGCCTGCCTGCAACAATGCCAGGCTCTCCTTAGAGAAGGTGGAGAAGGTGGTAAAACCGCCACAGAAGCCGACGGTAAGCAGCAGATTAAGCTGTGACGATGCAGTGGAACGGCTGAATACCGCCCATAGCACGCCAATGAGCAGACAACCGGCGATATTCACCGTCATCGTAGCCCACGGAAACGCTCCACTCACCCCTTTCATCAACAAAGAGACGAGATACCGGGCGATTCCACCGAGGAAACTGCCCGCCCCGACAAGAAGAATGTCTTTTATCATATCAGTTTATTTGAATTTCTCTCAATTCTACACACTGTAGTTATGGTCTATGACTATGCTTATCAGCACACCAGGGATAAGACGGCGGAGCTCGTCGGTGAGCATGGCGGCAAAGGCAGACTCGTCGGTCACGCTGATGTCGGGTACCACGTCGATGGACAGCCTGTTGTCCTGTTCGAAATAGTAGAAGCCGTGGAGCTGCAGTATGTCCTTACGGTCTGATAGAGTCTTAATCACCATATCCTGCAACTCTGTGCGCCTGTGGCTGCCCGTGGACACCGCATACACACCTACTGTGAGCACTATGCCGTAGAGCTCGTGCATACGCTCTGAGATGGCGCGTGTCAAGCCATGTATTTCATAGGCGGTCAGGGTATCGTCCACGCTGATATGGAGCGAGCCTATAAGCACATCGGGACCGTAGTTGTGGAGTATCACGTCATATACCCCCCTGACACCGTCAAAGGCCATAACGTCTTTCTTCAGTCCGGTAAGCAGTTCCTGTGACACCCTTGCACCCAGCAACTCGTTGATGGGTGAGGACAGCATCTCAAAGCCTGCCTTGATGATGACAATAGAGATGAGCGCACCCAGTATGCCGTCAAGTGATACATTCCACAAGAGCATGACAGCGGCTGAGACGAGCGTGGCAAGCGTAATGATTGAGTCAAACAGTGCGTCGGCTCCCGAAGCTGTCAGCGCGTCGCTCTTGAGCTGCTCGCCCTTACGCTTTACATACATGCCGAGCAACAGCTTTACCACGATAGCTACGATGATGACGATAAGCGTCACGGTGGTGTATGATGGCTCCGTAGGATTTATTATCTTCCTTACCGATTCAATGAGCGACGTAACACCTGCCGAAAGTACGATAACAGCTATGATGATGGCGCTGAAATACTCCACCCTGCCGTAGCCGAAGGGATGTTTCAAGTCGGCTGGACGCTGTGACAACTTTGTTCCCACGATGGTTATGACACTTGAGAGTGCGTCACTGAGGTTGTTGACGGCATCCATCACGATAGCCACCGAACTGGCGAGCACGCCTACCGTGGCCTTAAAGGCTGCAAGCATCACGTTGGCAATAATGCCGATAACACTGGTGCGGATAATCTGTGAGGCTCTGTTCATATCGATATAGTTATTTTCTAAATCACAAAGTTACACTATTTTTTCAATATAGCATAAGAAAAGAACCATATTATACTGAAAATTTGATGTTGTCAAGGTTTTTTCCTATTTTTGCAAGTACTATGAAGTATATCAATATAACAAACGCTTTGCGTCGTTGGTCGCTGTGCAGTGTATGCCTGGTGACGGTAATGACGGTGCTACTCTCTGGCTGCGCCTCGCAGCGTGGCTGCTATGTAGGCGTGCAGGGCGGTGGAATGGTGTATTATGAGGAGCGTGGCAAGGGCGAACCGCTGATTTTGCTGCACGGACATTCGCTGGACCGCCGTATGTGGGACACGCAGTGGAGGGATTTCTCTGCGCATTACCGCACCATACGTCTGGATTTCCGTGGCTACGGACTGTCGTCTGCAATGCGTGAGGACCTGCATACCACCCATGTCGATGACGTGGTGGCACTGATGGATTCGCTGAAAATAGAGCGTGCACACGTGGTGGGACTGTCGATGGGTGCCTTCGTGGCTGGCGATATGCTTGCCATGTATCCTGACCGTCTGCTGAGCTGCGTATTGTGCAGCGGTGGCATAAGAAATAGCAAAGGTCCGTCGGAACCGATGGATTCGGCAGAAAACGCTAAGAGGGAGCAGGAGATTGCCGCCCTGAGGCTGCGCGGCGTAGAGGTGATGAAACGTGAATGGACGGAGCAGCTGGTAAGTGGTGGCGGTTCACGCCGTGAGAACATGCGCAAGCCGCTGCGACGTATGATAAGCCAGTGGACGGCATGGCAGCCGTTACACAAGGAGCCGCGCCTGTTCTATGGCAAGGAGGCATGGGCAGAACTGCGCCGCAAGGCTCCCGTCAGCGTACCGCTGTTGGTATTGCGTGGCGAGACGGAGGGCAAGACTTCCCGTGCCCGCGAATTGGACTATGTAAAGGATGGGGAGCAGATTACCCTACCCGACTGCGGTCACATGATGAACATGGAGCAGCCTCAGCGATTCAATGCCACCGTCCTCTCTTTCCTCAGCAAACACAGCAAGCAGTAATGATTATTACCGCCGGAAAACTAACCGTTAACTTACCATATGGACAGAGCAACATACGAGAGTCAGAAAGCCTTTGCCGGAGACAAGATATCATCCATGCAGCGCCGCTGTGTAGATAATGACTACACCGAGCGACGTATGTATATGATTACGATGGTGACAGAGGGCCGCAGGCCGTTGTTTGGTGAAGTGGCAGGTCGCAGCGAGGCTACAGAGCCGTCGCCCGATGCTCCGCATATCGTACTGACCCGTCTCGGCGAAGCCGTAGCCCAGGCATGGCATGACATAAGCACCTACCACCCGGAGGTGGAGGTGGTGGCACTGCAGATGATGCCCGACCACCTGCACGGCATTCTCTTCGTAAAGGAGAAGATGGAGAAGCCGCTGGGAAAGGTACTGCTGGGCTTCAAGCAAGGCTGCAACAAGGCCTTCCGTGAGCTGCTACCCTCCGACTACGCCCACCAGGATGATCATGCCCACCAAGTTGAGTCTGTTGCTGTACTACAGCAACAAACAGAACAGCAACAAACAAACGAGGTTGAGTCTGTTGCTGTATCACAGCAACCCCCAAAATATACAGACCGCAAGCACGGCCTGCTCTTCGCCAAGGGCTACAACGACCGCATCCTATTCCGTCAAGGCCAGCTGGAGCGCTGGCTGCATTACCTAAAGGACAACCCTCGCCGCCTGCTGATGAAACGTGAGAATCCAGAGCTCTTCCGCGTACAGAGAGGACTGAAGTATGCAGGAATGAGCTTCTCTGCCATCGGCAACCGCTTCCTGCTGGAGAAGCCCATGAAGGTGCAGGTGCAGTGCTCCAGAAGGATGACGGACGAAGAAGTGCAGAGAAGGCTCAACGAATGTCTCGCCCTTGCCCGTCAGGGAGCCGTAATGGTATCGCCAGCCATCTCGCAGGGCGAGAAAGCCATCATGCGCGCCGTCTTTGACGAAGGTCTGCCGGTAATTTATCTACAGGAAAACGGTTTCACCGACCTCGCAAAACCCGGTGGCAAGCGCATGGAAGCCTGTGCCCGTGGTCAGCTGCTCATTCTTGCCCCGTGGGAGCATCACAACGAAAGACTAACGATAAAGCGAGGCCAGTGCCTGCAGCTCAACGACATGGCGAGAGCCATCTGCGAAGGCCCGGCATGAGCCTTCGTCCCTGCCTTGTTGTAGCTCGTTCAGCCTTTCGTCCTGTCTGTTGCTGTATTACAGCAACTCACTCAACTAACAAACAAATGATGATGTTCGGTCTCAATATATCAATATCTTCCTTAAGGAAAGCCTCATCTCTTTCAAAAAAATCCGTATGCAGGGAATACCTGCATACGGATAAGACATCGTCTTGAAACAAACCCTTTACTGTGGCCACTCTAACGGTTTGTCCACATGGAACACAAAAACGGGTCTTCCTGCCTGATACAGAGGCATCTCTATCTTGATTTCTTTTGATTTCTTACATCTCTCCATGAAATCCTTTTGATTGTTCAGGAAAACAGTTTCCGTGCTTCCGTCTTCAGAGTCATTAAAGGTGTACTTTTTTGGTGTTCCGCCATCAAATCGGACTGTTACATAGTTTGACCCATTAATACTGTTTCCTATTATTTGCCCTCTGTCAATAGTAAGCAGGACATCATAACCATATTTCTTCATGTACCTTACGGTTATTGTTGAATACGTGAGGCCTTGATACGGAAATTCCTGCTCTATATAATTATCGCTTTTTATCGCTGCCCATATATTCTTTGAGTCTGTCATCTCATCTTTTTCAACATTTATGTCCCACGTTACAGGATTATTTTCTTTCTGAACAGACTTGTCTGTTATCACCTGTTGTGAGTCCCTTGAGTCAGAATCATTCTTTTCTGTACTATTTCCTCCAAATATACCAGACAAAACTCCTATAAGGCAAGGAACACCCAATATTATAAGAATCCATTTTACGCAACCATGCTTTTTCTTTGCTTCATTCATAATTCAGCTATAAATTAAAAAAGGGCGGAAACCGTTCATTACTTGTTTGAACTCTGGTTACCGCCAAGTGACCAATCACGAAAACAAGCACGAACAGTCCACGCCCATAGAGCGTGAACAATCTGCTTACTTGCTCGTTTCGTGATATGAATATTGGCGGTATTCGAGTTCACCGAACAAGAGCCGAAAGCTCAGTTATATCTTAAGAAATATGAACAGAAACGCTACCCTTACAGTGTAAATTTATTAATTTTGTTTATTGCCCAGACGTTTTCGCACTTACTGGCTCATAGCTCAGAAGGCGAGGGTTGCAGGCTGTCACCGTAGCGTTCTCTTCTTTTGTTTTATTTCATAGGCAAAAAGGGTTAAAGGGTTGTTTTTAATTATAGTTTTCGTAATTCGGCATCAACGACGTAAATGTCACCATCAGAGTCTCGGAGAACATTACGAGGTATTAAATCCCAAACCTCATACTGAGTATTAGAGTAACGTCCCGTTTCACTATCTCTATAAAAGCCTATGGCTGCCATATAGGTGTCAATGGCTATCTGTGGTGCAGGCTCTGCATTTGCTATTCTTTTCTGTCGAATAATCGGCATTACCGTACGTCCGTCAAACCCTGTAAACGCACTTAATGTGTAATACGTTTCCGGAAAAACCTCGTTATGTATTATTATCTTTTCCAACAAATTTAATATTCCACCACAGTTTAGCAGATTATTAACTTTGTATATGTATTCTTCACCAACATAGGTGTCATTCTCGTTACCACTGGGACCAGGCACTCCTAAAGAGAATACCTTCTCCATAGGTAACCATATATTATGCTCTTTAGCATATTTCTCGGCAACTCTCTGCTCTATCTCAAAATGAGTTACATTCTGCTCGCCAACTCCACATTGCGCTTCATATACTCGGCAAAGGCTGTGGAGCTTATCTGAGATTTCCCTAATTCTTCTATTTTCCTCATCTTGCGCTCTGAGGCTTCCTTGTGAAATTGATTGAGGTATGTCATAACCCATAAAGATTTTATTTTATTATATAAGTATTCCTGCAGTCAGTTGCGTTGCAGTCATATCTTTCTTCCTTTTTTAAAACATTTCCGCCTCTGCCCCCGTTGTCACAGGAACAGAGGCGGAATAAGTATTTTTACAACAGCTTAATCGCTAAGTTTTGCCTTGATGAACTCGCGGTTCAGGCGGGCGATGTTAGCGATTGACTCGTTCTTCGGACATACTGCCTCGCAGGCGCGGGTGTTGGTGCAGTTACCGAAGCCGAGCTCGTCCATGCGTGCTACCATTGCCTTGGCGCGCTTAGCAGCCTCCGGGCGACCCTGTGGCAGGAGTGCCAGCTGGCTTACCTTAGAGCTGACGAAGAGCATTGCAGAACCGTTCTTGCAGGCTGCTACGCAGGCACCGCAACCGATGC
>JAFXZU010000019.1:0-9955 GCA_017541085.1 Prevotella sp. | reverse complement strand
GTGATATCCATCGTGGTGGTGATACTCGGTGTCATAGGTCTGGTGACGCTGCCTATTGAGCAGTATCCAGACATTGCACCTCCAACTATCGTGGTGCGTGCTTATTATCCTGGTGCTGACGCACAGACTGTGCAGAACTCAGTGCTGGCTCCGTTGGAGGAGCAGATTAACGGTGTGGAGGGCATGACATACATGACCTCGTCTGCCACAAACGATGGTTCGGCATCTATCACGGTGCTCTTTGAGCAGGGCTCTAACCCTGATATGGCACAGGTGAACGTGCAGAACCGTGTGTCACAGGCGTCAGCGCTGTTGCCTGCCGAGGTTACCAAGGGCGGTGTGACAGTGGAGAAGCGCCAGACGTCAACCGTGCTCATCATGGGCTTGGTATCGCCTGACGACCGCTATGACGAGAAGTTCTTGGGCAACTATGCCGACATCAATATCATACCGGAGATGAAGCGTATCGACGGTATTGGTTCCTGTGAGTCTATCGGACTGAAGACCTATACCATGCGTCTGTGGCTTGACCCGGCAAAGATGCATGATCTGAACCTGATGCCTTCTGATATCGTCCAGGCATTGGCAGAACAGAATGTTGAGGCTGCCCCTGGTAAGTTCGGTGAGCAGTCAGACATGCAGTATGAGTACTCTATGAAGTACACAGGTCGTCTGAAAACACCGGAGGAGTTTGGCAATATCATCATCAAGACCGACGATATGGGTCATGTGCTTCGCGTGAGCGATGTGGCAAAGGTGGAGATGGGTGCCTTGTACTATTCTGTGTCAACGAAAATCAATGGTCACCCTTGTGTGATGATGATGGTGACACAGCGTGCGGGCTCAAATGCTACGCAGATAGCCCACGACGTGAAGAGTACGGCAGAACGTCTGCAAAAGAACTTCCCTCCGGGCATGAAGATAGAGTTCCTTCAGGACGTGACGCAGTTTATCGAGGCTTCACAGCATGAGGTATGGAAGACTCTGTTTGAGGCTCTGGTACTGGTGTTCATCGTGGTGTTCATCTTCCTGCAGGACTTCCGTTCTACGCTCATCCCTATGATTGCCGTGCCGGTGTCATTGGTGGGTACAATGTTCTTCCTGAAGGTCATAGGCTTCTCGCTGAACCTGCTCACACTGTCTGCTCTGGTGCTTGCCATCGCCATCGTGGTGGATGACGCCATCGTGGTGGTGGAGGCTGTGCATGCCAAGCTTGACATGGGTTACCACTCAGCCAAGAAGGCAAGTATCGACGCCATGAACGAGATAGCGGGTGCCATCATATCAATCACGCTGGTGATGTCAGCCGTGTTCATTCCTGTGTCATTCATGAGTGGTACTACGGGTACGTTCTACCGAGAATTCGGTCTGACCATGGCCGTGTCAATTATCATCTCGGCTGTCAATGCGTTGACTCTGTCTCCTGCCTTGTGTGCCATATTGCTGAAGCCACATAAGAAGGATGAGGAAGGCAAGAAGTCAAACTTCAAGGATCGTTTCTTTACTGCCTTTAACACCTCATACGACAAGCTGCAGAACAAGTATCAGAGAGGCGTGGAGGCTATCGTGAAGAAGAAGTGGATTGCCATAGCTGCAGTTGTGGTGGGCTTCCTTGCTCTGGGCATAGAAGCTATGACTACAAAGACAGGACTTATTCCTGACGAGGATACGGGTACAGTGTTCATAACCGTGTCAACGCCTCCTGCTACTTCATTGCAGAAGACGGAGAAGGTGATGGACCAGGTGCAGCGTATGCTCGATAACAACCCTGCCGTGGATGTGGCACTTCGCATCTCAGGTTATAACTTCATTGCCGGACAGGGTTCCAACCAGGGTACGTTCATCGTCAAGCTGAAGGACTTCGACGAGCGTAACCGCTCAGAGTCATCAATGATGGTGCTGGGTATGATATACAAGCAGACAGCTGTAATCAAGGGAGCGCAGATACTGGCGTTCCAGCCACCTATGGTGATGGGCTTCTCTGCTACCAACAGCATGACGTTTGCTATGCAGGACCGTACCGGCGGTTCGCTGGACAAGTTCTTCGATATCACGAAGAAGTTCATCGCTGCACTTAACAAGCGTCCTGAGTTCTCTAACGCCATGACAGCCTTCAACTCTTCATATCCTCAGTATATGATACACGTTGACGTGGCTAAGTGTAAGCAGGCAGGCATCTCGCCTTCAGCCGTGCTGACAACCATGCAGGGCTATTATGGCGGTATGTACTCAAGTAACTTCAACAGCTACGGTAAACTCTACCGTGTATATGTGCAGGGCGACCCGAAGATGCGTGAGGACAAGGCGTCATTGCAGAATATATTCGTGCGCACGTCTAACGGCATGGCACCGATAAGTGAGTTCGTTAACTTGGAGAGAGTGTATGGACCGCAGGTTATCGAGCGCTTCAACCTCTTTACCTCTATCAATGTCAATGCTTCTCCTGCCAGTGGTTACTCATCAGGTGACTGTATCAAGGCTATGGAGGAAGTGGCAAGTGAGGTGCTGCCAGCCGGCTATACATACGAGTTCTCTGGTCTGACACGTAACGAGGCCGAGTCTTCAAACTCTACAGCCATCGTGCTTGTGCTCTGTCTGGTATTCGTTTACCTCATTCTGGCAGCACAGTATGAGTCATATCTGTTGCCGCTGACAGTCATACTGTCTGTGTCGTTCGGTCTGGCAGGTGCATTCCTGTTCACCAACCTCTTCGGCAAGAGCAATGATATCTATATGCAGATTGCGCTCATCATGCTTGTGGGACTGTTGGCAAAGAACGCCATCCTTATCGTGCAGTTCGCCCTTGAGCGTCGTCGTCTTGGCATGGCTATCTCTTGGTCAGCCATCCTGGGTGCGGCAGCTCGTCTGCGTCCTATCTTGATGACGTCACTGGCTATGATTATAGGTCTGTTCCCACTCATCATCACCGGCATACCAGGACTCAACCTGTTCCTGCCACCATCTGTAGGTGAGAATGGTTACACCACCCTCGGTGCAGCCGCTATCGGCGGTATGCTCATTGGTACGTTCTGCCAGGTAATGATAGTGCCTTGCCTGTTCGTTATCTTCGAATGGTTGCAGGAGCGTATCAAGCCTATAGAGTTCAACGATGACAATGCAAAGGTTGATACTGAGCTGAAGCAGTATGCCATATCTGCAAAACAGATAAACCAGCATCCGACAGATTACGTGAAATAAACATTCTGTGAATTAATTGATATATGAATAAGATAATAAGAAATATAGGCATTCTCGCCCTTACGGCGTCTTTGACAGGCTGTGGCCTCTACAAGAAGTATGAGCGTCCCGGGGTGGAGATGGACTACGCCATGCGTAGCGATGCAGCTAGTGCCGTCGGAGTGAACACTACCGACAGCACAGGCTTCGGTGACGTGGCATGGCGTGAGGTGTTTACCGACCCGCAGTTGCAAAGGTTGATAGAACAGGGACTGGAGAATAACGTTGACATATTCTCTGCCGCTGCTAACGTAAAGAAGGTGGAGGCTGCTCTGGAGTGCTCACGCTTGGCATTCCTGCCGTCAGTGGCTTTCAGTCCGCAGGGTACACTGTCAAAGGTGCTTAGCGGCGACCTCAAGGGTGATTGGTCTAAGTCATACACACTGCCTGTCAGCGCTTCGTGGACCGTTGACTTGTTCGGTACCATCCTTTCGCAGAAGCGCGGTGCCGAGATGCAGTTCGAGATGGCAAAGGACTATGAGCATCTTACACGCTCAAAGGTCATCTGCGGCGTAGCAAACTGCTACTACACACTGCTGATGCTTGACCGCCAGATGGAGATACTTAATGACATGGAGACTCTGACCGGCGACACCTATGAGATGATGAAGTTGCAGAAGGACCTTCGTGGCGCAAGGGAGACTGCCGTGGTTAGTGCAGAGGCATCAGTGTTAGGCGTAAAGTCGCAGAAGATAGAGATGCAGCGCCAGATATTGGCAGTGGAAAACTCTTTGTCATTGTTGATAGGCCAGAGTGCGCAGAAGATAGCTCGTGGAAAGCTTGAGGACCAGCACTTGCCGGAGAAGTTCAGCATGGGCTGCGCCATAAATCTGCTGACAAACCGTCCTGACGTGCATGCGGCAGAGATGAACATGGCAAACTGCTTCTATGCGGTGGAGACGGCTCGCAGTCGCTTCTATCCACAGCTTACCATCACTGCAACTGGTGCATATACCAACGATTTGGGACAGGTGATAAACCCAGGACAGTGGCTTGCAAGATTCGTGGCAGGACTGGCGCAGCCGATATTCAGTAACGGAAGGCTGAAAGCCGGACTGAAGGTAGCGAAGCTGGAGTATGAGGTGGCAGAGAAGGAGTGGGAGCACTCTGTACTCAATGCCGGCGCAGAGGTAAGCAATGCCCTCGTGGAGTATAACAGTGCGAAGATGAAAGGAGAGGTGGACCGTCAGCAGGTGGAGGCCTTGACAAAGAGCGTTGACTATACCAAGGAACTGTTCCAGATGGGCTCAAGCTCATACCTGGAGGTGTTACAGGCACAGTCACAGTTGCTCAATGCACGTATCTCACAGGTTACCGACGACTTCAACAAGATGCAGGCAGTGGTGAATCTTTATTCAGCCCTCGGAGGCGGACGTAAATAACATAGGAGGACTAAGATTATGAGTAACATTAGCGACAAGGCGGTTATATCGCCAAATGCGAAGATAGGACAGAACGTTACCATTTACCCGTTTGTCTATATAGAGGACGATGTAGAGGTAGGTGATGACTGCATACTATACCCAGGTGTCAACCTTATGAACGGAACACGCTTGGGACGTGGTAACAAGGTGCACCAGAATACGGTGATAAGCGCTATACCGCAGGATTTCAACTATGCCGGTGGTAATACCCTCTGTGTCATAGGCCATGACAATATCATCCGCGAGAACGTGGTGATAAACCGTGCCACCTATGAGAGTGGAGAGACACGTATAGGCGATGGTAACTTCCTTATGGAAGGCGTACACCTTTCACATGATGTCCATGTGGGCAACGAGAGTGTCATGGGTTATGGCACAAAGATAGCAGGCGATGTGGAGATAGGCAACCATGTCATCTTCTCGTCAGGCGTTATCGCTAACCCGGGAGTGCGTGTAGGTGACTGTGCGATGATACAGTCGGGCTGCCGCTTCTCAAAAGACGTTCCGCCATACATCGTTGCGGGCGGACATCCTATTAAATACGGCGGTGTCAATTCGTTCGTGATGGAGAAGAACGGCATAGACGAGAAGGTAAGGGCACACATTGCCAATGCCTACCGTCTTGTGTTCCACGGTCAGGATGACATCATGAATGTATGTGCTCAGATAGAGCAGCAGATACCATCATCGGTGGAGATTGACAATATTGTTAATTTCCTCCGTACATCACAGTTAGGATTAATAACAAAGATGTAATTTTCAGACAATTATATCTTTGCACTTTTTGATAAATGTAGAGGCAGGCTGTCGTGATGACATCCTGTCTCTTTCTTGTTTGTTCCTCGTTTTGCCGCTTTTTTCATGTTTTCGTTAAATATGCAGAGTAAAAATTTTGCTGTTACGAAGAAAATTTGTAACTTTGTGCATCAAAAAACAACGAAACCGGTTCATTTTATTTTTACGTAAAAAGCAATGGCAGAAGCAAAAAAGATTAAGACAGCCTTAGTGAGCGTTTTCCACAAGGACGGTCTTGACGAGCTCTTGAAGAAGCTCAACGCAGAGGGAGTGAAGTTTCTCTCTACAGGTGGTACACAGAAGTTTATTGAATCTCTCGGCTATGAATGTCAGGCCGTTGAGGAGGTTACTACATATCCGTCAATACTGGGTGGCAGGGTAAAGACTCTGCATCCAAAAATCTTTGGCGGAATACTCGGCCGTCGTGAGTTGCAGGATGACCTCGACCAGATGGCTAAGTATGAGATACCAGAGATAGACCTGGTAATTGTTGACTTGTATCCGTTTGAGCAGACAGTGGCAAGCGGTGCGTCAGAGGCTGATATAATAGAGAAGATAGATATAGGCGGTATTTCCCTTATCCGTGCAGGAGCCAAGAACTTCAAGGACGTGGTGATTGTACCGTCAAAGGCAGAGTATGGTGTGCTCTTGGATATCCTTAACAAGAAGGGTGCCGAGACAGATATCGAAGATCGTCGTATGTTCGCTCAGCGTGCCTTCGGTGTGAGCTCACACTATGATACTGCTATCAACGCTTGGTTTACCAAGACCATGTAATCAAGACATATAAATTCTATTATTGATTATCAATTAGAAAAGACATGGGATTTTTCTCTTTTACAAAGGAATTAGCGATGGACCTTGGCACTGCCAATACCATCATTATGCACGACGGGAAAATCGTGGTTGACCAGCCATCCGTCGTTGCAATAGACCGTGACACCAACCAGATGGTGGCTGTAGGTGAGCGTGCGAAGAGCATGTATGAAAAGACCAATGAGCGTATAAAGACTGTACGTCCTCTGCGTGACGGCGTCATTGCAGACTTCTCTGCATGTGAGATGATGATGCGCGGACTTATCAAGATGGTCAATACCGGACATCACCTCTTCTCTCCTTCACTTCGTATGGTCATCGGTGTGCCTTCAGGTTCTACTGAGGTTGAGCTGCGTGCGGTGCGTGACTCTGCAGAGCATGCTGACGGACGTGACGTATATCTTATCTTTGAGCCTATGGCAGCTGCTGTGGGTATAGGTATAGACGTTGAGGCACCAGAAGGTAACATGATAGTAGATATAGGCGGTGGCTCAACAGAGATTGCCGTGATATCTCTCGGTGGTATCGTAAGTAACAACTCTATACGTGTGGCAGGCGATGACTTGACAAACGACATACAGGATTATATGTATCGTCAGCATAATGTCAAGGTGTCTGAGCGTATGGCTGAGCGTATCAAGATAAACGTAGGCTCTGCCTTGACAGACCTTGGAGAGCAGGCGCCTGATGACTACATAGTGCGTGGTCCTAACCGTATAACGGCTCTCCCGATGGAGGTGCCTGTATGCTATCAGGAGATAGCACACTGTATAGACCGCACAGTGTCAAAGATAGAAGATGCGGTTCTCTCAGCATTGGAGAATACTCCGCCGGAGTTGTATGCTGATATCGTCAGAAACGGTATCTATCTCAGTGGTGGCGGTGCTCTGTTACGTGGACTGGACCAGCGCCTTGAGACAAAGATAGGCATACCGTTCCATATCGCTGACGACCCACTGCACAGCGTGGCACGTGGTACAGGTATAGCACTGAAGAATATCGGACGTTTCTCATTCCTAATGCGATAATACCGAAAAGAAATTGAGAATTGAGGGTTAGTTGTTAATCCTCAATTCTCAATTATTGTATATGAACAATCTCCTTGACTTCATAAGAAAACATTATCATTGGTTGCTCTTTCTGTTGTTGGAGGGCATCAGCATGGTGCTGCTGTTCAGCTATAACAGTTACCAGGGCTCAGTGTGGATATCCTCTGCTAACAGTATTGCCGGCTATGTCTATGACAAACAGGCCGGGCTTAACTCATACTTCTCTCTCACACAGATGAACAGAGAGCTGACTCAGCGTAACACATATCTTGAGTATCAGCTGCAGGAGTTGCGTGAGGAACTGGGTAAGCAGGGTAGGGACACTGTCCATATTGCGGGTTTGAAGGATGCTGCTAACTATGGCATCATACCGGCTCGTGTGGTGCAGAACAGCGTGGACAAGCGTGATAATCTTATGACGATAGACAAAGGAGCGGCTGACGGTATAAAGAAAGACATGGGCGTCGTAAGCGGAACAGGTGTCGTGGGTATCGTATATCTGGTAGGCGAGCACTATTCTGTAGTGATACCGGCGCTGTCATCTAAGTCAAGTATCAGTTGTAAGATAGAGCACACCAATTACTTCGGCTATCTGCGCTGGAATGGTGGCGCAAGCAATATGGCTAACGTTGACGAGGTGCCCCACCATGCTCATTTCAAGCTTTATGACCGTGTGGTGACATCGGGTTACTCAGCTGTGTTTCCGCCGGGCATTCCCGTGGGTAAGATACTCCATGTGTATAACTCACCCGACGGATTGTCGTATCAGTTGAAGGTACAGCTATATACTGATTTCGGAAACTTGCAGGATGTGTGTGTGATAGACAATTCACGTATGCATGAGCAGTTGAAACTGATGCGTGCTGCTCAAGACTCATTGATGATACAAAAAAGGGGAGAGTGAGCCCTCTTACAAAATCTTAGACAGTGATATTCGTAATACTGATAATAGTCTTTACGCTTTTACAGGCGTTGATAGTAGGTAATATCCACATTATGGGTATTGCCACTCCGTTATTGTATGTATATCTCGTGCTACTGTTCCCAAAGACCTACGCACGTTGGCTGCAGCTGTTGCTCTGTTTCTCCATGGGACTGTGCATAGATATGTTCACCAACACTCCGGGACTGGCAGCGGCGTCAATGACCTTGACAGGTTTTGTGCAGCCTTACATACTGGATCTATATCTGAGTGAGGAGGATAACCATGACCTTATGCCGGGATTCAAGACCCTCGGCAATATGAAATTTGCCACTTACGCATTTATTCTCGTAACGATATACTGCCTTGCATTCTTCGCTTTGGAGGCATTTACCGTAGTTGACTGGCTTGACTGGTTGCAGAGTATGGGAGGCAGTATAGTGCTTACACTTATTTTTATTTATACCATAGACAGCGTGAGGAGGTAAAACGATGGTGTACGACTATACTAACAGAAGATACGTCATCGGTGGTGCGGCTATCATCATTGTGATAGTGTACATAATAAGGCTGTTCACTCTGCAGATAATGAGTGAGGATTATCAGAAGAGTGCCGACACTAATGCTTTCCTGAAACAAACGGAGTATCCGGCGCGTGGCGCCATATTTGACCGTAACGGCAAACTGCTTGTCTATAACCAGCCGTCGTATGACATCATGGTGGTGATGAACGAGGCGCGTGAGCACCTCGACACTCTGGAGTTGTGCGAGGCCTTGGGTATTACCCGTGAGTATTTTGACAAGCGTATGGCCGATATCAAGGACCGGAACAAGAATCCGGGATACTCCAGCTATACCCAACAGACATTCATCACCCAGCTTGACGAGCAGGACTTCGCCGTGTTCCGTGAGAAGCTGTTCCGCTTTCCTGGTTTCTATGTGCAGCGCCGTACGTTGCGACAGTATCAGTATGCCTGCGGAGCCCATGTGTTGGGCGACGTGGCAGAGGTATCGCAAGGTGACATTGACAATGACGACTACTATGTGCGTGGCGACTATATTGGCAAGCTCGGTGTAGAGCGCTCATACGAGAAACAGTTGCGTGGAGAGAAAGGTGTGCAGATACTTCTGCGCGACGCACACGGCAGGGTGCAGGGACATTACCAGAACGGCAAGTATGACCGCAAGGCAGTGGCAGGCAAGAACCTCACACTGTCTATCGACGTGGATCTGCAGGCGCTCGGCGAGAGGTTGATGGAGGGAAAGATAGGCGCCATCGTCGCCATAGAGCCAAAGACCGGCGAGGTGCTGTGTATGGTGTCATCACCGTCATACGACCCGCGTATAATGACGGGCAGGAAGCGTGGTAAGAACCATCTGGCACTGCAGCGTAACGTGTGGAAACCGTTGCTCAACAGAAGTATAATGGGACAGTATCCGCCGGGCTCTACGTTCAAGACCTCTCAGGCACTCACATTCCTTACGGAGGGAATAATAACCCCGCATACCACATACGGCTGCTCACACGGCTTCTCCTTTAAGGGACTGCATGTAGGATGTCATGGTCATGCGTCGCCGTTGGCTGTCATCCCGGCTTTGTCCACATCATGTAACGGCTTCTTCTGCTGGGGACTCTATCACATGATAGGCAACAGGAAGAAATACGGCAGGCCGCTGAACGCTATGAATGTATGGCGTGACTATATGGTGTC
>JAFXZU010000018.1:0-25182 GCA_017541085.1 Prevotella sp. | reverse complement strand
CTCTCCATTGTAAAGTATCTCAATTAATTTGTTTGTCTGTCAACAGGATTACCTGATTTCTGCTATTCGGTTTATAGAAGTACCTCTTGATAAAAGAATCGATGGTTCGTTTTTTCTACCCTTGCCGGCTGAGACATACATTAATATATGCACATGCCGGAAGCTTCTCGTACTACTACAAAGTTTCTGTTTTATGTAATCTTTTCAAGTATCGCTTGTGCTTTCCGTCTTCGCGGCGGCTAATCCTCAAAGCCCTTTCGGCCAAGGTGCTACCGTTTTTTCGAAAGCGAGTGCAAAGGTATAGGTTTTTTGCGAACCATGCAAATGTTTTTCGCTTTTTTTTTGAAATTTATAGGCAGAATTGACACAAATCAACGAAAACCTATATTTTTGCGCCTATTTCTTTGGTTTTTTCGCAAAACGGTAGCTTACGGTCAGAAGAGCGTACCTGCGCAAAGTGTTGCTCCAAGTCTCGGTACGTCCCTGCGCATTTATATTGTAACGCAAGTTAGAAACCTGCCCCAACAAATCATAGCCGCGCAACTTAATCACCCATGTTCCTGCCTTTATGGATTTCGTCAGCGACGCGTCCCAGTACAGGCGGTTGTCATTCATCTCCGGGTCATTGTAACCCCTATGGGAGTTCAATGACAGGTCAGTGTCGATAGTCAACTGCCACGGCAACTTATACTGAGCATATAGTCCGTAGCTGAAATCCCACAAGTCCGTAGGCTGCTCCCCCAGCGTTATGTTACGGTGGATATTGCGATATGCCACCTCGCCCTTCAACTTCACGGTAAGGTTATTCTTCTGGAAACGAACACTTGGCTTATAGCTCAACAGCACGTTACCTACACGACTCAGTTCTCTATCCGTATCGCCAGTCACATTAGCCAAAGCGGTAGAGCGTGTATATGTCACACGCCACTCATTGCCAACGTTCCAGAATTTCCGTTTATCTACGGTACGATCCCATGCCACGAAGAACGTAGTGTTCCAGTTTCCGCCGCTGATATTCTCCGGACGGTAGGTGCGCACGCCCGTCACTGGGTCATACGAATACCCTCGTGATATTGCATTATGTGTAGCCCTGCCACTCCACTCAAAGCGCAGAGTCTGGTCTATACTGTCACGGCGCACAGAGTAGTCCATATCCCAATAGTGTGTGGTCTCCATACTCAGGTCACGATTACTGAGGTATATGTTAAGCGGATCACTGGTCTGCGGACGGTCGAGCAGGTCGCCGGCAGAGGGAGTGTTATGAGACATGCGGTAGTTAGTATACAACCTCTTCCTTCTGTCTTTGCCGCTATAATATAAATAGAAATAAGGTTCGAACCGAGTGTAATGACGTGTCAGTTGTTGTGCAGTATAGCTACTTACCCCAGGCATATCGAAACCCATACGCTGACGCTCAAAGCTTACTTCGAAATCTGCACTGGCATCTATATAACTTTTATCTTTGAAAGTATGGCTATAGCCGAACGAAACACTTGCATTATGGGCGAGGATGCGGTTGGAGCTCTCATTACTATTGTCATAGTCAGGCATAAGCCCCGTAGCATCGCGCAGAAACTCGCTGCGCTCATTGTGACTACGTCTCTGGCCTATCCCATAGGAAGGCATAATATTCCAGTCTTTTAGCACATAACGATAAAGCAGTGTCGCAGAGTAGTTATATGAATAAGAAGGAGTCTGCGTAAGCCTGTTGCGCTCGTCAGTAGTATTCAATCTATGGTATATGTAGTAATTCTCGCTTTCCGTCTCCGGATTCATCTGCTTACTAAAATCACCATTCACACTGAATTGGAAAGAATCTCCCGTCTTCATCGGCTTAGACAGGCTGACGTTGCCGTAGCCACTGAGATAATCTGCGCGGCTGCGCGAGGAGTATCGCGAACTGTTGATACTGTCTGTCATCATGGCATCGGCGGTAGATACATCCCACCCCTCACTGTCATAGCGGTGCTTGTTATAGTCAAGGTTTAGCCGCGAGTATATGCCTATCGGTCCCGTAAGGCGGAAGGTATTCCTCACGCCCACATTTACCGGTCTGCTGCGGTTGTGGCTCGCCGACATCCCATAGGTGGTGCTTCCGTCAGTCAGGTAGTTCTCGCTGCTTTGGCGTGTATCACCCGTATCATCCTTCCACACCACATTAACCTCAGTGGCATTATTCACCTTGTTCTCCGCACCGAGATAGGTGAACATACCACCCACCTGACGGTAGTGGCGGTCGCCAGCCTGATGAGTGCGGTCATTGTATTCCTGGTTATTAGAGTCATAGTCGGCTGTCTGGTTGATATTGTTTGCACCTCCGAAGAGCACCGCCCTTGTATGGTCTGAGTAAGCCATACCAAAGCCCTTAAACTTATAGCGGTTGTCCGTGCCATAGCCTGCCTCAAGGTTAGCGGAACCGCCCTTGCTGTACTCACGTTTCAGCACCACGTCCATGGTATATTCCTTCTTATCCTCATCGGTTATGCCAAGCATCTTGTTCTCCTCCGTCTGCTTGTTATACACCTCGATGCTCTTCACCGTGAAGTAAGGCAGGTTCTCAAGCATTATCTTATTCTTTCCCTTGAAGAAGTCCGCACCGTTGAGCGTCAGGTTATCAATCTTCTTTCCATTGACGAATATCTCACCATTCTCATTCAGTTCCACGCCGGGCAACTGCTTTATCAGTCCGTCGAGCATGGAGCCCTCGGGCACGTTGAAGGCATCGGCATTGAACACCAGCGTGTCGCCCTTCCACACCATCTTCACCTTCGTGGCCCTTACCACCACCTCGTCAAGCGAACCGCCCTCGTGGTGACTGGAGTTCCTGAGTTTCCTCATATACACCTTAGGTCCCTCTACGCTCTCCTGCCTGCGGCTCACCTTCTTCATCTCAAAGTCGGCAAAGGTCGTTTCGTAATCAGGATGTTCAAAGCGTATTATATAACGCATCGGTTCGCGCGACACCTTAAAATAATAGCGTGTGGTCTCTGCTCCCCTGCCTATACCCCATGTATAGCCACTGCTTTTATACACCCTTGCAGAGTCCACCATTGTGGAGTCTGTCTTCATCAGTGTCAACAATACGTCTGGCACGGAAGCCTTGGTGAAGCTGTCTGCCACTGAACCGTAAAGGTATATGCTGTCTTTCTTCTCCTGCGCCACGGCAGCGAGAGTTGTCATTATTAATAATAAGGTTGATATTATCGTCTTGTTCATTACAATTATTCAAAGTAGATATTCAGAAAACGGATGGAGGAAACTTCCCTGTCGCCTCCACCGAATTACTCTTTTATGAAAAAACATTTATTATTTACAACACATCAGGCATAGACTACCTAATGATACGCCCGCGCGTTTTCCACTCCGTATCGTCATTATTCTTCTTGCCCGGACGCAGATCGTCTATATCCATCGGCACTGTAATACACCCCGTGCCGTCCAGCCAGCGGCGCGACTCCGCACTTGCCTCGTAAATCTGGATGCGCTTCACCGACGGGGGCAGAGGAGGATACACAAGCACAAAGCGCAGGGTCTCGCCTGCCTGTCCATACACCCAGAAGCACTGGTCCATGGGGAAGTGTTCCACGCGCTGAACCAAGTAGCGATCGCCTGTATCAGCGTCGACAATGGCAGAGCCAGTGGTAAAGCGGAAGAATGACCAGTCCTGACTTGTCGGCATATGGTAGTCCAGACATACATACGTAGCATCCTCACAACGATAGACAGTCACGGGGAGGAAATTGCTGCCACCCTCTGTCTTAATGTAGCGAGGTACCTCCGGCGCAGTCTGCAAGTGTGAGAAAGCTGCAAAGGAGCGGTCATCATGCAAATCATAGTTAGGCCACGCCGGGCGCTCCAGCACAGGCTGTTTATTCTCCGGGCGCTCATCATAAGTGATACGCGCGCTTTTCTTGCCATAGCAGTTGGCAGACATCACCACTGCTGCTATTATTATCATTATAATCCTGTTCATATCCCGTCTTGTTTATTCGGTTATAACACGTCCCTTATGTGGAATCTCGCTCAGTTTGAATTCTCTCATATACGTTCTATATTTATCTTTCATATTTACGAGAGAAACCTCGTCAACATTCTTTCTTAACGGAGGGAACACCAAACAGAACTGATATAGCGACCACCCCTCACCACTATCTTTCTTTGCCAACTTTAAGTATTCCCTGTCCATCGAACGAAGCACATACTTGTCTGCTGTTGCGACATCATAAATGGCAAAGTCGGAAACATACTGTGATAGACCTTCCTCCACCGACGCTGCATCCATCTTTGACGGAACACGAATAAAGAAATACATGCGAGTATCTTTTTTCGTGCGTTCCATCGCTACTGGATAATACTCCCCGGCATATAAATCCTTCACCAGCACCTCGTCTGTTGACAGCATCTTCGGGTCCACACGCTTACGGTCGTAATGCCGCAGGGTAGATGACACCGGCTGCAGGAAACGTATGTAATATCCCGTGCGCTCCTTGCGTGTCTCTGCGGACAGCGTTATGTTATAGGCATAGGGGCTGGCAGTATTCTTTGCAAAACCTTGACTGGCAATCAGCCTTGACTGGTAATCAAGCACCTTAGCCTGTGCTATGCGCACGGTGTCACTGTTAAGGTTAGGCTGGAAATGTCCCACATACGTACCCTCGGCTATCTTGCGCGCACCAACGGCCTGCATGGTACTGTCAAGCAGTTCGGTGACGCTCTTCGTCATTCTCACAATCTTACGACCTGATTCTGCGAGGTCTGCCTTCACCAGGTTAGCATCCGTAAGGTTTCGCTGTTCCTCCAAGGCAATGATTGGATTGACTGAAGTTACGACGGAGTCAGACAGAACTGTCTGTTCCATAACCGGCAGCACGTCATCAGCGCTGGTCAGTCCGAGGTTCTCTGCCATTGCCGTTACTTTCTCTATCACTCCAGACTCCTCTACAGCCTGCTTAGCCTCCGTCTCAGCCTTCTCCACCTGTCTCTCTATGTCCTTCATTGTCTGCGGTCGGGCAAACGAAACAAGCGCCAAGGCTGTCAGCGGCAGAAGGTAGGTGGCTTTCAGCGCCACCCACCGTCGGGATGGTTTTGTGTACATCATCTTAAATCTTCGTTTAATTGGACTTTGATTCAAAGCATTGACAACAGGCTGCAGTCCCGTGACAGTTGCTTTCCTTATTAATAACAGCTGATATTCCTCTTCATTGATACCCCCTGAGAGCACGCTGCGGTCTGCCTGATACTCATGCACGTCGCGCAGGTCTTGGCGCAACATCCATGCAAACGGCACACACCACAGCATACGGCAGGTAAACTCACACAGCAACATATCCCATGAGTGTCTGAGTCGTATGTGTGCCATCTCATGGTTGATGATGGCACGCGTGCCTACGTCAGTGGGATTGAGTAACACCCACTTCATCCAACTGCACGGCGCGTGTATATCGGGATGCACTAACACACTGACCTGTTCAGGAACTCCCGTCACCTCCATGCGCTTACCACGCCTGATGAGCCTCACAAGGGCTGCCAACGGCAGGAAGTAGCGCGCCCAACTAATGACAAGTCCCACGAAATATATTCCTATCGCCGCAAGGATTAAGATGCTGACACCGCCATGCGCCGCCGGCTTATCGACTGCCGTTCCGTCCCCTGTATAAGCAATCGCTGCAGACTGCTCATTGCCGTTGAGCGCAGTCTGCGCATGGGCTATCTGATATTCCACCGTCTGCCGCGCCTCCATCACATAGTTAGGCTCCGCTGTCTCTATCTGACACAGAGGCAGCACCATGCTCGCCACGAGTATCATGAGCAGCACCAGGCGGTTAACACCATGAAGCGTCTCACGCTTCATCAGCAGTCCGTAAAGAGAGTATAGCATTGTGAGCACCACCGCCCACCTTATTACATATATAATCATATTATTTATAAGAGACCCACCCAGAGACCCTCCCCATCCCTCCCTGTGAGGGAGGGGGCTGTCCGCTGATTCATTCTCTTTTTGTTTTGTTTTACTTCTCCCTCCCTCACAGGGAGAAGGTTAGGGAGGGTTTATACGAAAGGTCTGTTTCTTTAAGTCTCCCTCCCTCACAGGGAGGGTTGGGGAGGGTCTATTTCTTCAGTTCTTCCAGGTAATCCAGCAGTTCCTGTTCCGTCACTTTCTCCTCACGCACCAGCGTCTGCACCAGTTTCATATAGGAGTTCTTGAAATAGCGGTCAACGAAACCGCCCAGCTTTGAGCGACCATAGTCCTCTTGCGTCAGCAAGGGATAGTATATGTATCCGCGTCCGTGCGGCCGATGGCCCACAAAGCCCTTCCGCTCCAGCGACTGCACTGCCGTTGCCACGGTATTCACATGAGGCTGCGGTTCGTCATACTGCGCCACAATGTCCTTAGGAGCACACTCACCGAGTTTCCACATCAGCTCCATCACCTCTTCTTCCTTAGCTGTAAGTTTATGCATATTTGTTAGTAGTAAAAAGATTAACGAATAGATTAGTTCAACTGTTTTTTTAGTTCAACGATGCAAAGATACATATAATTCCAATACCATGCAAGCACATCCCGTTTCATTTAACATATTTTTTTAGTTGAAAAGCAACCTATTCCATAAAGGGGGAAAAGGCGAAATCACCAAAATATCCTATTTCTGGCTTCGATTCCTTGCGATATTAGTCAGCAACCTGTGGTTTGGGCTGAAATATCGCAAGGAAATTGAGGTTTTCGTTAAGTGCTGTAATACAGCACTATACAGAACGGCGGGTGGTTTGAGAACGATATTTTAGGGCCATTTTAGCGTGATTCGATAGCTTTTACACGGTAAAATGATAGCTTTCACACCCTAAAAGCTATGCTTTGACGGCGTGAAAGTTATGCTTTTAGAAGCAAAAAAGGCGCTTTTTTACCCGAAAAACGAAAAAAAGGAGACAACGGTATAGATGATTATTCCATAGGATTGATATATTTTTCTCCCAAAATTCTCTAGATTGCAAATTGTAATGAAATGTTAAATCACCAAAATGTCCTATCAGAGGTTGTCGGGCTACATGAAACAGAGTAACAATGATCAACTAGAATTCAAGCAAGTTTTCTTACCCCAAAAAGTGCGATATACAAGAAATTTATATTAACTTTGCAGGCGAAACTTTTTTAACGATGAAACATATTACTTCTACTATTATGATGCTGTTGCTGCTCACAGCAACATCTGTGACGACAGCAGGCTACACCCTGCGCAGGGTCAGCGTGCATGACCCCAGCGTGGTATGGAACCCACAGAACAACACTTACTACATCTTCGGCTCACACCGCGCTGCGGCAAAGAGCACTGACCTTATGTATTGGACGTCATTTACCGCGCCATGGCAGACTGCCACGAGCAAAAACGCTGCCAACAGCGCTGCGTTCACCACACCACAGGTGACGAAGGTAATGAAAGGCGGCGTAGAGGTTGACCTCCCTGCCTTTAACGCCATAGCATGGGCTGCGCGAGGCGGCGACGGCTACACCGTTGACGGTAACATGTGGGCTCCTGACGTTATATATAATAAGGTGATGAACAAGTGGTGCATGTACCTCAGCATCAACGGCAACAGTTGGTACTCAAGCATCATACTCCTTACCGCAGACAACATAGAGGGCCCCTACCGCTATCAGGCTCCGGTGGTTATCAGCGGTTTCCAGAGTGGCACGTCATATAAGGATACCGACCTGGAACTGGTGATAGGTACGCAGAGCACCCTACCCTCACGCTACAACTGCTATTGGGGCACACGATACCCTAACAACATAGACCCTTGCGTATTCTACGACGAGGACGGTCTGCTGTGGCTGGTGTATGGCTCATGGAGCGGCGGCATCTGGATGCTCAGACTTAATCCTGAGACAGGACTGCGCGACTATGACGTGACCTACACCCTGACAGGCAGCGGTGACGGCATCACCGTGGACCCTTACTTCGGAAAGAAAGTGGCAGGAGGCTATTATGTCTCAGGCGAGGCTCCATATATAGAGTATATAAACGGTTACTACTACCTCTTCGTAACCTACGGCGGACTGGCTGCCGGCGGCGACCCCAACGACTATAACAACGGCGGATACCAGATGAGGGTGTTCCGCTCGGTGAATCCCGACGGTCCATATACCGGTCCGAACTCACAGGGTGCCTTGTTCACTTCTTTTGCAGTAGATTTCGGTCCTGACGCCACCACCAACCGCGGTGGTAACATCTTCGGAGCCTACAACGAATGGGGCAACATCGTCACTGGCAACTACGGCGAACGCTCACAAGGCCACAACAGCATCATCGCCGCCGATGACGGGCGCACCTACCTGGTGTACCACACGAGGTTCCAGAACCGTGGAGAGGCACATGAGGTGCGCGTGCACCAGGTGTTCCAGAACAAGAACGGATGGCTTGTGGCAGCACCGTTTGAATACACCGGTGAACAAGTGAAGAGCGCCGACATTGCCACCACGCAGCAGGTGCCAACCACGCAGATAGCCGGAACATACAAGATGCTGATACACAAATACAAACTCGACCACACAAACAAGGAGACCGTCACACCGGTAGAGGTGACGCTCAATGCCGATGGCACCGTAAGCGGCGCATACAGCGGTACATGGAGCATAGAGGAAGGCACCTCATACATCACCGTCAAGGTGGGTGGCGTAAACTATTACGGCGTGATGGTATACCAGACCTTGGAAAGAACAGATAACTCCACGCCCGCCTTCACCTGTATGGCAGCATCAGGAGTAACTCTGTGGGGCTATCAGACGCAGGTGGCTGACGGCATACAGACCGTAACGGAAAGGTCAGTCGGCAACACCTCCGACTATTACGACCTCAGCGGACGGAAGGTGCGCAACCCGGCAACCAGGGGAATATACATTCAACGAGGAAAGAAAATAATAAAATAAACGTACAAACCGCAAAATAATTCATTGATTATTTTGCGGTTTGAATATTTATTCGTAATTTTGCAGTCCTGTTTGAATAAAAATTCAATAGCGCAGAATGAAGAAGGCAGATAGACTGGCTGCACTGCGGCTGGTGATACTAAATAACGAGCTGAGTTCACATGAGGAGGTGATGCAGGCATTACGCCGGCAGCACATTGACGTGGCACAGCCTACCGTGTCACGCGATTTGCGTTATCTGAAGGTGGCCAAGGCCACTGATGCTGACGGACGGCAATACTATGTATTACCCAACGAGGATGACTATCGCCGCCAACACAAGCCGGAGCCCAAGCGCGACCTGCCACTGGTCACCGGATTTGAATCTATACAGTTCTCCGGTAACATGGCAGTGATGAAGACGCGGCCGGGCTTTGCCAGCAGCATAGCATCAAACATTGACGCTGCAGCGCTTCCTGCTGTCCTCGGTACTATTGCCGGCGACGACACCATATTCATAGTAATGCGCGAGGGCAGTTCACACGTGGAGTTGGTGGACCAGCTGTCAAGCATACTGCCAGATATGGTGATATGACAAGCTTTGAATAACAATAACTCTTAATTCATAACTCATAACTTTGAACAACAACATCAGAATACTTGTGGCAGACGCCACACATGAGAAGTACGTCGATGAGATACTCGACACTATACGCATAGCCGCCAAAAAGCGCGGCACAGGCATTGCCGAGCGCACACACGAGTATGTAGCAACAAAGATGAAGGAGGGCAAGGCTGTCATCGCCCTTGACGATAATGACCGCTTCGCCGGTTTCAGCTACATTGAGACATGGGGCAACAAGAGCTATGTCACAACGTCAGGACTCATAGTGCATCCCGACTTTCAGGGACTGGGCATTGCGAAGCGCATCAAGGACTATACATTCACTCTGGCACGCGTGCGCTGGCCGGAGGCAAAGATATTCTCCCTGACATCAGGCGACGCTGTGATGAAGATGAATACCGCACTGGGTTACGTGCCGGTATCATTCAACCAGCTTACTGACGACGAGGCTTTCTGGCGCGGTTGCCGCGGTTGCGTAAACCACGACATACTCGTGGCCAAGAACCGAAAGTTCTGCATCTGCACAGGTATGCTCTACGACCCTGCGCAGCACAAGGGTGAGCCTACGCCAGCCAACGTCTTCCACGACGTTATGAAGAGTCTTACGGAAAGAGGAATAGAGTTCTGATATTCAGGATTCTCTTTCTCGTTATAACGATATAACGAAATAGCGTTATAACGAAATGGCGAAATAACGCCATAACAAAAAAAGTGATATTGAAAAATAACGAAATAATATTATGAAGAAAAAAGTAGTAGTAGCTTTCAGTGGAGGTCTGGACACCTCTTACACAGTGATGAAACTCGCACAGGACGGTTATGAGGTATATGCCGCTTGCGCTAACACCGGTGGTTTCTCTGCCGAGCAGTTGAAGACCAACGAGGAGAACGCCTACAAGCTGGGCGCAGTGAAGTATGTCACTCTCGACGTGACACAGGAGTATTACGAGAAGTCGTTGAAGTACATGGTGTATGGCAACGTGTTGCGTAACAACTGCTATCCTATCTCTGTGTCTTCAGAGCGTATCTTCCAGGCTATCGCCATCGCACGCTACGCAAACGAGATAGGCGCCGACGCCATCGCTCACGGTTCTACCGGCGCCGGTAACGACCAGATACGTTTCGACATGACATTCCTCGTAATGGCTCCAGGTGTGGAAATCATCACCCTGACACGTGACGGCAACCTGTCTCGTCAGGAGGAGATAGACTACCTCAACGAGCACGGCTTCTACGCTGACTTCACAAAGCTGAAGTATTCTTACAACGTAGGTATATGGGGCACATCAATCTGCGGCGGCGAGATACTCGACTCTAAGCAGGGCTTGCCTGAGAGCGCATACCTGAAGCACCCTACCAAGGAAGGTCCAGAGACCTTGAAGCTCGGTTTCGAGAAGGGTGAGCTGGTATCTGTCAACGGAACAAAATATGACGACAAGATAAAGGCCATACAGGCTGTAGAGGAAATCGGCGCTGCTTACGGCATCGGTCGTGACTGCCACGTAGGCGACACCATCATCGGCATCAAGGGCCGCGTAGGCTTCGAGGCTGCCGCTCCTATGCTTATCATCGGTGCACACCGCTTCCTTGAGAAGTACACTCTGTCTAAGTGGCAGCAGTACTGGAAGGACCAGGTAGCTAACTGGTATGGCATGTTCCTCCACGAGTCACAGTATCTGGAGCCAGTGATGGCTGACATCGAGGCTATGCTCACATCATCACAGCGCAACGTCACTGGTGTGGTAGAGCTTGAGCTCCGTCCTCTCTGCTTCCAGACTGTAGGCGTTGACTCACCTAACGACCTTGTAAAGAACAAGCTCGGCGAATACGGTGAGACTGCCAAGGCATGGTCTTCAGAGGATGCCAAGGGCTTTATCAAGGTATCTTCTACCGCCCTCCGTGCGTACTATCTGGCACATCCAGGAGAGAGGAAGTAAATCCCTGACCCCCTCTCTGTCAGCTTTGCTGACATCTCCCCCCGAGAGGGGGAGAAAAGAATACGATTTTCTCATGGTAAAGAATCAAGGGATATACAACTATGCGTCGCCTGACAGATATATGTTGTTAAAGGAGTTTGCCAAGAAAAACAAGCAACATCCTACAGAAGCAGAAAAACTGCTTTGGGAATATCTGCGAGGCAAGAACCTTTGGTTTAAGTTTAACAGGCAACATATCGTAGGTGACTATATCGTTGATTTTATTTGTCTGGAACGTGCCTTAGTGATAGAGGTTGACGGTGGCTACCATTCCGAATATGAGCAGATACAGCGTGATGAATGCAGGACTGAACATCTGGAGAATATGGGACTACGGGTTATAAGATTCTCAAACGAGGAAATTCTTACTGATATAGAAGGTGTGTTAGATAACATACGAAATGAATTATACAATGAATAAAGAAGATAATAAGCAAAACATACTCACTTCCTCCCTCTCGGGGAGGAACGCCAGCAAGGCTGGCAAGGAGGGGGTCGTAAAAGTCGGCATCCTCGGTGCCGCTGGCTATACTGGCGGTGAGCTTATACGATTGCTCATCAACCACCTGGAGGTGGAGATAGTATTCGCAAACAGTGAGTCTAATGCCGGCAACAAGGTGTATGACGTGCATGAGGGACTCATGGGCGAGACAGAACTGGAGTCCACCAGCGAGATGCCTTTCGACAAGGTTGACGTGGTATTCTTCTGCTTCGGTCATGGCAAGAGTGAGGCGTTCCTGAAGGAACACACCATCCCTGCCAACGTGAAGATAATAGACCTGGCACAGGACTTCCGCATCAAGGGCAACCACGACTATGTGTATGGTCTGCCTGAGACACATCGCGAAGAGATAGCACAGTGCCAGCATCTGGCAAACCCAGGTTGCTTCGCCACCTGCATACAGCTCGGACTGCTGCCATTGGCAAAGGCTGGCCTGCTTACTCACGACATCGCTGTCAATGCCATCACTGGTTCTACTGGTGCCGGACAGAAGCCAGGAGCTACAACTCACTTCTCTTGGCGTAACAATAACTTCTCAGTATATAAGCTGTTTACTCATCAGCATCTGCACGAGATTACACAGACACTCAACGAACTGCGTCCGGAGGCTACTCCACGTGTCGTTGACACTCTCGACGAAGGCTATGACAAGGACGGTATCACCGTTGACTTTATACCTTACCGTGGCGACTTCGCACGCGGCATCTTCTGCACAGAGGTGATAACCCTCGACTCTGCAAAGTCTGCTGAGGAGGTTGCGGCATTATACAAAGATTACTATAAGGATGCCGCCTTCACACACTACTGCGACAAGGCTCTCGACCTGAAGCAGGTGGTGAACACCAACAAGGCTCTTGTGCATACAGAGGTGTTTGGCCGCAAGGTCGTTGTCACATCTATGATAGACAACCTCCTCAAGGGCGCCGTAGGTCAGGCGGTGCAGAACATGAATATCATGTTCGGTTTGGACGAGACCGCCGGTCTGCGACTGAAAGCGAGCGCATTCTAACCCCCTCTCTGTCAGCTTTGCTGACATCTCCCCCCGAGAGGGGGGAGAAGAGATTACTAATTACTGATAAAAGAAGTTTAATAAAAACAAACGAATTCCCCATATCGACCGAACATACCTCTACTCTCCCTCTCGGGGAGAGATGTCCGAAGGACAAAGAGGGGGTCGGGGGTCTTATATTTATGAAACTATTCGACGTATATCCACTCTTCGACGTCAACATCGTCAAGGGACAAGGCTGTAAGGTATGGGACGATAAAGGTCAGGAGTATCTTGACCTCTATGGCGGACATGCCGTTATCAGCATAGGCCACTGCCATCCTCATTATGTGGAGATGATGACAGCACAGCTTAACAAGTTAGGGTTCTACTCTAACTCAGTAATCAACAAGTTGCAGGTGCAGGTTGCGGAGCGTCTGGGCAAGGCCAGCGGCTATGAGGATTACCAGTTCTTCCTCATCAACTCTGGTGCCGAGGCTAACGAGAACGCACTGAAGCTTGCTTCATTCACCAACGGCCGCACTCGTGTGCTGTCAGCACAGAAGGCGTTCCACGGTCGTACATCACTCGCTGTGGAGGTAACCAACAATCCTAAGATTATCGCACCTATCAACGATGGCGGTCACGTTACCTACCTGCCTATGAACGACCTCGCCGTATGGGAGGCTGAACTCAGCAAGGGCAATGTGTGCGCCGTAATCCTTGAGTGCATACAGGGCGTCGGTGGCATACAGATGGCAACAGAGGAGTTTGCACAAGGTCTCGCTGCAGCCTGCAAGAAGTATGGTACCATCCTTATCTGCGACGAGATACAGTGTGGCTATGGCCGCTCTGGCAAGTTCTTCGCCCACCAGTGGCTCGGCATCAAGCCTGACCTCATAACTGTGGCAAAGGGCATCGGTAATGGTTTCCCAATGGCTGGCGTACTTATCTCACCAGACTTCAAGCCTGTATATGGTCAGCTCGGTACCACCTTCGGCGGCAACCACCTCGCCTGCACCGCTGCACTGGCAGTGCTCGACGTAATGGAGAAGGAAAAACTCGTGGAGAACGCACGCACAATGGGTGACTATCTCATGAGCGAACTGAAGAAGCTGCAGGCATCACCTGAAGGCAAGCACATCACTGACGTGCGTGGTCGCGGACTGATGGTAGGTGTAGAGTTTGATATCCCACAGGCCGACGTACGTAAGCCTCTCGTCTATGACCAGCACTGCTTCACCGGTTGCGCTGGCACCAACCTCCTGCGTCTGCTTCCACCTCTCTGCCTTACCAAGGAGAACGTGGATGACTTCATCGGCAGACTGAAAGCTATTCTGAAGACTATCAAGTAAAGAAAAGGATATTCTGAAAACATCATAAAATAAATAAAAGCGATGCTATGTGCCTCATGCCATAGCATCGCTTTTTTGTTGTGACTTCAAATAGAATAAAAACAACGAGTGTATATATCATCTTTTGATTTGTGAAATACAGTCTATTACATTTTTATTCAACAACAGTTTATGAAGTATATTTAATAAAATATCGTTAAAAAAGCATTTTGTGAAGTATATTTAATAATAAAACTTTATCTTTGCACAAAAATATAAATATTATGAAGAAAGCATTATTCACACTGATGTGCGTGCTGGGACTCGCCAGTTGCGCACAGGCACAGAAACAGAAAGAGGAAAAGGCGGCAAAGGCCTTAGTCACTTACTTCTCAGCTACGGGCACCACGAAAGCTGTGGCGGAAAAGATGGCGAAAGCCGGCGGCGCAGACCTGTTTGAGATAGAGCCTGCACAGAAATATACCGACGCCGACCTGGACTGGCGCAACAAACAGAGCCGTTCATCGGTTGAGATGAAAGACAAGAGTTCGCGTCCTGCCCTGAAACAGAAGTGCGACAACATCTCGCAGTACGACGTAGTCTATATCGGTTTCCCTATATGGTGGAACACCGCACCGAGAATCATCAACACCTTTATTGAGAGCCATAACCTGAAGGGCAAGACAGTGATATTCTTCGCTACGTCAGGCGGCAACGACATCACTGGTGCAGAGAAGAACTTCCGTGCTGCATACCCGGAACTTAACTGGGCACCTGGTCGTCTGCTTAACTCCCCGTCAGACAAGGAGCTAAAGGAGTTCTTAAAACAGCCATAGACCAAAGAGGCAAACTCGACAAGAGTTATACTCCGACATACATACAAAGAAAAAGGGGAACTAAGAATCTGCTTAGTTCCCCTTTCTTTTTCCAGGAATAATGAGCAAACACATAAAACAGGACAAAATTGTCATGGACCATATTTGATTTCGCGAATAACACCTTGTATTATAATTTTCCCAGTAAAACATGCATTGTTTTTCTTTTTTTTTAGTAATTTTGCATTCTGTAAACAAGAAATCAAGAGATATGAAAGTTTCAGTTATCGGTGCCGGCAACATGGGCGGCGCACTCATACACGGATGGGCAAAGAGCGGCAAGCTCACACAGTTGACAATATCTGACAAGAACGAGGCTCTGCTGGCTTCGTTCAAAGAGAAATACCCTTCTATCATAACCACTACCGACAACGTGGCTGCCGTTAAGGGTGCAGACATCGTAGTCATCGTAGTAAAGCCTTGGCTCATGCCGTTGGTACTCGACGAGATTAAGCCGGCGCTTGACCTCGGCAAGCAGATAATAGTATCTGACGCTGCAAACTACACCACAGAGAAACTGGCAGAGCAGCTGGGACAGTCAGGACAGTTCTGCTATGTGATACCAAACATAGCCGCTGAGTTTGGCGCAAGCATGAGCTTCATAGCCAAGGGCAAGGACACCGCGGACGAGTCGCTGGCACAGGTACAGGAACTCTACAACCTCTGCGGCGACACACTCATAGTGACAGAGAACCTCGTAGGTCCTGGCATGATGATGGCTTCATGCGGCATAGCATACGTAATGCGATACATACGCGCACAGATGGAAGGCGGCTGCGAGATGGGCTTCTACCCACAGCAGGCTAAGCAGATAGCACTGCAGACCATGCAGGGCGCCGTATCATTGCTCAAGGAGACCGGATGGCACCCAGAAGAAGCCATCGACAAGGTGACGACACCTGGTGGTGTGACCATCAAGGGACTCAACGAACTTGACCACGCAGGCTTCAACTCTGCCGTAATACGCAGTCTGAAGGCCGGACTGTAAGGCGGCCCCTCCACCGTCAGCATTTGGCTGACACCTCCCCCGAGTGGGAGAGGAGAAATTACAAATAATAAAGAATAAACAAGAAATAGCCCCTGCAAATCCTCTTCCTCCCTCTCGGGGAGGAACGTCAGCAGAGCTGACAAGGAGGGGGTATGGGGTCGATTATATGAAACGACTAGTAGTAAAGGTCGGCTCAAACGTGCTGACCACCGCAAAGGGAAAACTCGACATAACACGCCTGTCAGCCTTGGTTGACCAGATAGCATGGATGCGTGAGCATGACTATGAGGTGATACTCGTATCATCAGGCGCCGTGGCATGCGGCAGACAGGAACTGAAGGTTGACCACGTGCTCGACTCAGTAGAGCAGCGTCAGCTCTTCTCTGCCATGGGACAGGCAAAGCTCATGAACCTCTATTACGACCTCTTCCGCGAGTATCACCTGCACATAGGACAGATACTGACGATGAAGAGCAACTTCGAGACGGAGGAGCATTACCGCAACCAGCAGGCTTGCATGGAACTGATGCTTGACAACGGCGTCATTCCTATCGTCAACGAGAACGATACCGTATGCCTCACCGAGCTGATGTTCACCGACAACGACGAGCTGTCTGGTCTCATAGCGCAGATGATGAACGCCGAGACTCTCATATTGCTCAGCAACATCAACGGCATATACACCGGCAATCCAAGTGACCCAGGTACGGAGGTAATACGCACGGTGAAGCCGGAGGACAACCTCGACCAGTACATACAGACATCAAAGAGCAGCGCTGGCAGAGGCGGCATGGAGTCGAAGTACCACACCGCACGCACCGTGGCAAACTCAGGCATCCGCGTAATGATAGCCAACGGCGAGAAGGACAACATCCTCATCGACCTGCTGACACACCCTGAAGATACACTGCACACGGAATTCCTACCATATAAAGAATAATAACATTTAGTTTCAATTACAAAAACCCAAACAATTATGAAAAAAGTATTTATGTTTATGCTGCTTGCAGCCATGACGATGGTGGCAAATGCACAGAATCCAGGTTTGAAAACATTTGACTGCAAACTGTTCAGTTGCCTATACCCTGCCGACTTCGAGCCTCAGGAGCAGTGGATGGACAATGGCTTTAACGCAAAGATAGAGGACACGCCTAATTTCTTCAGTGCATCAGTTTCAGAGGACGAGCTTGAATACACTAACGAGCAAATAAAGGATTACGGCGAAGGCATGAGAATGATGACAGAGAAATCATTCGGCGAGCCTACAGGCTGGAAGGCTGGTCCGCTGGTCATCAAAGGCAAGTCATATTATTTCATCGCTGAAGGCGAGGAGGATGAGGTGCCAGCTGTCAAGATTTCATATCTCGTAAACACACCTGACAAACGCGTGTTTGCCGGCGAACTCAGATTCGCCAAGAAGGATGAGGCTAAGTACAAGCCACTCTTCGACAAGATTATCACATCGTTCAAGGCTAAATAACTGATTAGTTAAAAATATTTAACACAAATTAAAAAGGTTTGCATAAATTTCTCTATATCAAGAAAAAGCAGTACCTTTGCACCCGCAAAATAAGCACGTCTCACGCAGACGCACTTGTTTAGCCGCATTTGAACGATGCTTGGCAATGTGTGATTGAATTGTCGCAAGAAGCATCCGAAGGATGTGATGTAATAACACAATTACTAACAACAATCACACAAACTACATTAAAAATCATGTATTTAGACAACGCAAAGAAGACTGAGATCTTCAGCCAGTATGGCAAGCAGGCAACAGACACAGGTTCTGCAGAGAGCCAGATTGCACTTTTCACTTATCGTATCAAGCACCTCACAGAGCACCTGAAGAAGAACCACAAGGACTTCAAGACAGCCCGCTCTCTGACAAAGCTCGTAGGTAAGCGCCGTGCACTCCTTGACTACCTCTACGACCGCGACATCAACCGCTATCGTGCCATCATCAAGGCTCTCGGTCTACGTAAGTAACTTTGGGATATCATCCCACTGGTTATAGTTATGAGTTATGGGTTATTAGTTGTCAGCAAGACAACCTATTAACTCATAACTCATAATTCTTAATAAAGATTTATACTCATAACAACACATAACTTAGAACAATCATGTACCTCTTCACTTCAGAATCAGTATCAGAGGGACACCCTGACAAGGTGGCCGACCAGATAAGCGACGCATTGCTGGACCAATTCCTGGCATACGACGAGAAATCGCACTGCGCCATAGAGTCATTCGTAACCACTGGACAAGTGGTGCTCATGGGCGAGGTGACTTCTGAGGCATACATTGACCTGCAGAACATCGCCCGTAAGACCATCAACAAAATCGGCTATACAAAATCAGAGTACCAGTTTGACGGCAACTCTTGCGGACTGCTCTCTGCCATACATGAGCAGAGCGGCGACATCAACAGGGGTGTATCTCGTGAGAAGGAGGAAGACCAAGGAGCCGGCGACCAGGGCATGATGTTCGGTTATGCTACAAACGAGACAGACCGTTACATACCGGTAACTCTCGACCTGGCACACCTCATAATGAAGACCCTTGCAGAAATACGCAAGGAGGGAAAGGTAATGACATACCTCCGCCCTGACGCCAAGTCACAGGTTACGGTTAAATACAGCGATGACGGTGTGCCTCAGTGCATTGACACCATTGTAGTGTCAACACAGCACGACGAGTTTGACGAGGACAACAGGATGCTCTCCAAAATCAAGGAGGACGTCATCAACATCCTCATCCCTCGCGTGAAGGCACAGCTGAAGGATGAGAAGATGCTGAAGCTCTTTGACACAGAGATAAAGTATCACGTAAACCCTACGGGCAAGTTCGTCATCGGCGGTCCTCACGGAGACACTGGTCTGACCGGCCGTAAGATAATAGTTGACACCTACGGGGGCAAGGGAACACACGGCGGCGGCGCCTTCTCAGGCAAAGACCCGTCAAAGGTTGACCGCTCAGCAGCATACGCCGCACGCTACATAGCAAAGAACCTTGTGGCTGCCGGAGTAAGTGACGAGATACTGGTACAGTTGAGCTATGCCATCGGTGTGGCTGAGCCTGTAAGCATCTATGTGAACACTTACGGCAAGAGCCATGTAAAATATACCGACAGCGAGATAGCCGAGAAACTGAAGAACAAAGACCTGTTTGACTTCCGTCCGAAGGCCATAGAGCGCACACTGAAACTGCGTCAGCCTATGTACCTGGAGACTGCCGCATACGGTCACATGGGACGTATGCCACGCACCGTCAAGAAGGTATTTGAATCAGCATACCATCCTACGAAAGAAGTAGAGGTGGATCTCTTTACTTGGGAGAAACTCGACCTCGTCAGCAAATTCAGGAAAGCCTTCCAACTGGAGGACTAACAACACACGCCACACCTCTGACAAGAGAATCGCATAAGAGCGGATGCAAGACAGCATTAGGCATACACAACCCACAGAGTTTACTGACACCATAGCAGCGGTGGCAGACACTGGGCATGTGTACAAATGGCAGTGGGAGACACTGCAGCAGGTACCGGGTATGTATCAGCGTGACAGCATCCCGGAACTGAAGCTCAACGGCTTTCACCGCCAGAAGATACTCGACGGTTGTCTTGACTCCTACGTGTCACAGACACAATTCTTCCACAAGGAACTGCCGGCGGTGAGGAACGGCGAGATAGGCATTCCGGTAGAGAACTCCGTCTCCAACGACAGTCTGCTGACACTCACTATCTTCATGTGTGTATTGCTGTCAATCATCACACTGTCACGCTCGTGGCACTTCACCTGTTACCAGTTCAAGAACATCTTCCGTACGCCTCGCGAGACATCCACATTGCTCCGCGAGACATCAAGCGAGATGCGATACCAGACATACTTCTCTATCCAAGGAGTGCTGCTCCTGGCATTCTTCCTATACGATGTGACACGCATGACACTCTCAAGCGGAGAGGCCTTGAGCGTTAGCAGTTACACCATGATTGCCATCTACGGAGTACTGATACTATTATACAGAGGCCTGTGCGAATTGGTAGAAAGCATAGTGCTGCCCGTATATTTCAACAAGAACCAACGTATGATATGGGCAGGCAACAGACTCTTCCTCATCTCCATTCAGGGAGCGCTGCTGTTGCCTTTGGCACTGGTGTATTTCTTCTTCCGACTCAATCCCTATACATCCCTACTCATTGCAGCCGGCATCATCATTACTACCATGCTACTGCGATTTTACAAAGCTTACTGCATCTTTTTTCAGAAAAATGGAGCTTTTTTGCAGTTTTTTTTGTACCTTTGCACCATGAAAGTCGTACCGTTGGCACTTACAGCAACGATTGCACTGTTCATAGCAAACTACTTGAAGATAAACATATAAGCATATACGATGGTAAAAAAGATTTTAATTTCACAACCGAAGCCCTCGAGCAACAAATCCCCCTATTACGACATAGCTAAAGATTTCAACGTAGAGCTGGTCTTCAGGCCTTTCATAAAGGTAGAAAGCATCACTCCACAGGAGTTTCGCAAGCAGAAGATAAACATACCTGACTATACTGCTATTGTGTTTACTTCACGCCACGCTATAGACCATTTCTTTCAACTTGCGAAAGAGATGCGTATCACTATAGCCGACACGACGAAGTATTTCTGCGTAACAGAGACTATCGCTCTCTACATTCAGAAATACGCTCCATATCGCAAGCGCAAGGTGTTCTTCGGTGAGACAGGCAAGATAGATGACCTCATACCAGCTATGCTCAAGCACAAGACGGAGAAGTACCTCGTGCCAATGAGCAGCGTGGCAAATGACAGCATCACCAAGTTACTTGACTCAAAAGGACTGAACCACACCGAGAGCGTTATGTACTGCACCGTGAGCAACAACTTCACGAAGGAGGAGCAGGAGGCATTCGACTATGACATGGCCATCTTCTTCTCTCCTGCCGGCATAAAGGCTCTGCAAGAGAACTTCCCAGACATGAAACCGGGAGAGCTGAAGATAGGCACATTCGGCCCATCAACAGCAAAGGCAGCACACACCGCTGGTTTCAAGCCTGACCTGGAGGCGCCATCTGAGCGTTATCCGTCAATGACTGGTGCGTTGCGCCACTTCCTGCAAGAACTGGAGGACTAACATTGCAACCGCAACCCGCTACACAGCAACAAGAAAAAGGTATGAGACACAGATTGCCAAAATCAGAGCGTCTCTGCAGCCACTTCCTGATAGAACGGCTCTTCCAGCCAACGACAAACGCATCACTTGCGGCTTATCCAGTAAGGATAGTGTACCGAACGACGGAGCAGCCAGACAAAGGGGCATACAGAGGAAACGACGGCAACGCTATCCTCATCTCGGTACCCAAGCGCCTGTTCAAACATGCAGTTGACCGCAACAGGGTAAAGAGACAGATACGCGAGGCCTATCGTAACAACCGCGAACTGATAAAGACCCCTGAAGGCAAGGTGATTCACATAGCCTTTATCTGGTTAGACAATAAGCATTACCCTACCGAAGTGGTTGAGGCGAAAGTAAAGAATCTGCTCACTCGCATGACAGAGAAAATAACAAAATGATACTGCTACACTACATACGCAGACTCGCTGTATCAATACTACTCGCACCTATATGGGTGTATCAGCACTGCATAAGTCCCTTCACCCCTTCAGTGTGCCGATTCACGCCAACATGCTCACAATATGCGAAAGAGGCCATCATAAAACACGGTCCGATAAAAGGTTTGTATTTGGCAATATGGCGCATACTGCGCTGCAACCCATGGGGAGGCTGTGGATATGACCCGGTACCGTGAGTACCAAACTCATGAGTTAAGACACCCACCCCGTTACTCCTTGTGAGGGAGAATGGAAGGGAGGAGAGAATTAAGAGTTATATGAAATGAGAGGGTAGTTTATTAGATAAGACAAAACAAAAGATAAGATGAAAAACTTTGTAGAAGAACTGAAATGGCGCGGAATGCTTGCGCAAATCATGCCAGGCGCAGAGGAACTGTTACAGAAAGAAATGGTAACAGCATACCTCGGAACAGACCCTACCGCTGACTCACTACATATAGGCCACCTTTGTGGCATCATGATGCTACGTCACCTGCAGCAGTGCGGACACAAGCCTATCATCCTTGTGGGCGGTGCCACTGGTATGATTGGCGACCCATCAGGTAAGTCACAGGAGCGTAACCTGCTTGACTCTGAGACACTGTATCACAACCAGGAGTGCATCAAGAAACAGGTGTCTAAGTTCCTTGACTTCAACAGCGACGCTCCTAACGGTGCGGAGATGGTGAACAACTACGACTGGATGAAGGACTTTACGTTCCTTGATTTCGCTCGTACAGTAGGTAAGCACATCACAGTGAACTACATGATGGCTAAGGACTCCGTACAGCAGCGCCTTAACGGCACAGCACGCGACGGTCTCTCTTTCACCGAGTTTACATACCAGTTGCTCCAGGGCTACGACTTCCTGCACCTCTATCAGGAGAAGAACTGTAAGATGCAGCTCGGCGGTAACGACCAGTGGGGTAACATGACAACCGGCACAGAGCTCATACGCCGCACACTGGGCAACGACCAGGAGGCTTACGCCCTGACTTGCCCTCTCATAACAAAAGCTGACGGTAAGAAGTTTGGCAAGACCGAGAGCGGCAACATCTGGCTTGACCGTAACCGCACCTCTCCTTACAAGTTCTATCAGTTCTGGCTCAACGTCAGCGATGATGACGCAGAGAAGTACATCAAGATATTCACATCACTCGACAAAGAGACTATCGATGCACTCGTAGAGGAGCACAAGCAGGACCCAGGCCGTCGCATCTTGCAGAAGCGCCTTGCTGAGGAAGTAACAGTAATGGTACACTCTAAGGAGGACCTTGACATGGCTATTGAGGCAAGCGGCATACTGTTTGGAAAGTCAACAAAGGAGGCTCTCGAGAAACTTGACGAGCAGACTTTCCTTGACGTATTCGACGGTGTAGAAAACTTCACCATCACATCAGACCTGCTCGGTCAGCCAGCGGTAGAGATACTCACCCGCGACGACTGCAAGGTTTTCCCTTCAAAGGGTGAAATGCGCAAGATGGTACAGGGTGGCGGCGTCTCTATCAACAAGGAGAAGCTTACCGACCAAAACAAGCCTCTGACACAGGATGACCTCATCGGTGGCAAATACATTCTTGCACAGCGTGGTAAGAAAAACTATTTCCTTATCACCGTAAAGTAATTCTTTGAAATATTTGGTAGTATAAAAAATATTTACTACCTTTGCACTCGCAAATTCGTCGAAACGACCATGAACCAGCTACGCTGACTTTCATTATTTGCTTCGCACGAAAAAGCACTCGCAAATCTGGCCAAATTGTCAGGTTTGACATAAAGGACTGTCCTATGGTGTAATGGTAGCACAACAGGTTTTGGTTCTGTTTGTCGTGGTTCGAATCCGCGTAGGACAACACTCCCTCCCCAGCCGTGGTGCCTGGCAACAGGTGCTGCGGCTATTTCATTACAGGCAACAGCGTAAAGAAATAAAACATCACAACTATGAATCTGGTTTACACCGTATCACTTCTTATTGTATCAAACGTCTTTATGACATTTGCCTGGTATGGGCACCTGAAACTGCAGCAGATAAATGTATTCAACAACAATACCCCACTCTATCTAATCATTATCTGCTCATGGCTGCTGGCGCTGCCTGAGTATGCATGCCAGGTACCGGCAAACAGAATAGGCTTCGTAGGCAACGGGGGTACCCTCAACCTAATGCAGCTAAAAGTGATACAAGAGGTCATATCACTTACCATATTCACTGTCTTCGTAACACTGTTCTTCAATGGTGAGTCACTGCACTGGAATCATGCAGCAGCATTCCTCTGCCTTATACTTGCAGTGTTCTTCGTATTCATGAAATAAAAAGGTACGAACCTATTTACGACCAAAGTCTGCAGGTATCTCGCCCCACTCCTTTGTTTCCCACTTGACAATCGGAACACGGAAAGAGTGAGTCCTCAACCAGTTTTCCGCACGCGCTACCAACTCGTACGCCTTCTCTGTCTGAGGCGTACGCTCCAGTTTTGTCTTACACTGCTGCTTCTTCACCCATATCTGGGCATTGACAGAGTCACTATATATAATATGGTCTGTAATACCCTTTTGCTCCATCAGGGCAAGCGCATGTACTATCGCTAGGAACTCACCTATGTTATTTGTACCTTGTATAGGTCCGAAATGGAATATCTGCTTGCCAGTGCGCATATCCACACCACGATATTCCATCGGTCCCGGATTACCTGAGCAACCGGCATCTACAGCCCAGGCTTTATTCTTATCATAGCTCATTGTCTTTATCGTTGTATCTTTCAGGATGCAAAGTTAATCTTTTCTTTTCATTTACACAAACATCCATACAACAGGTTTTGCGACAAAAAAGAACAGTCTCTGATTGTTTTGTCGCAAAAGCGGGCGCCTGTCGCAAGTACCCGAAGCGAAAAACATCGTAAAAGTTTCATCCCGTGAGTTTTAGTTGTAATTTTGCAATATCAAACAAAACAACAGAGTATTAACTATTAAAAAACATACGGTTATGAAACTTACAGCACTTTTCCTTTTCATCGTTTTGGTAATAGCTATCAACGCAGTTATAGAGTCAGTAATGAATATCTTTAACAATGAAGAACTGTCAGAGGCTCTTAAGCAGCAGCACATGACTTACGTATGGACTGACCTTACTTACGGCGCATTACGCTAAACATATAACTAAATTCAGTGTATACACTGAATTTACTGAGTAATCTCACTGAATTTGCAAAACAAACTCAGTGAGATTATTTTGTTCTACCTAAAATCCGCAACTATCATCCAATACACGATTAAGGGTAGATTTATGAGTCGTTAGTAGCAGCTTTCAGTAAAAAGCAACAGCACAACATCAATATGTAGCCACCATCCCCTTACCCCACGATGCGACTTGAGGT
>JAFXZU010000017.1:0-13703 GCA_017541085.1 Prevotella sp. | reverse complement strand
CTCTTTTCTCTTTTTTACATTATAGTGACTGTCCCCCTACCCCATTTACTCTCCTGCGGATGAACATCAGGAACAGAAGCAATGACAGCATGCCGAAGGCGAGGGAGAGCAGTGCGCTCTTGGTGAATCCTGCCACGAGGAAGGTGAGGAACGATACCGACGCCACTGTAAGGGCGTAGGGCAGCTGGGTGGTGACATGGAGCAGGTGGTCGCACTGCGCTCCGGCTGACGACATGATTGTGGTGTCGGAGATGGGCGAGCAGTGGTCGCCACAGACGGCTCCTGCCATACATGCGGAGATGGAGATTATCATCAGCTGGGGGTCAACATCCTGGAAGCATGACACTACGATGGGGATAAGTATGCCAAAGGTGCCCCACGACGTGCCGGAGGCGAAGGCCAGTCCGATGGCGACGAGGAAGATGATGGCGGGCAGGAAGCCCATCAGTCCGTTGGCGGAGTGTCCCATGATGGCGGCTACATAGGTGGCAGCGCCGAGGTTGTCGGTCATGCTCTTCAGTGTCCATGCAAAGGTGAGGATAAGCATGGCGGGGACCATCTGCTTGAAGCCGTCGGGGAGGCAGTCCATGCACTCGCTGAACGACAGGGAGCGCCTTACGAGGTAGTAGGCTATGGTGATGATGAGCGCTACGGAGGAGCCCATCACCAGTCCGACGGAGGCATTGCTGACCGCAAAGGCGGCGACGAAGCTCTTGCCCTGGAAGAAGCCTCCGGTATATATCATTCCTATTACACACCCTACGATGAGGAAGAGGACTGGCACTACGAGGTCGGACACCTTGCCTGACGGTCTCTCCACGGTGGTATCTGCGGCAGTCTGCTCACGGTCGGAGGCGGCGACGCCACCGTCCTTGCGGGCGATGTTCTCCTGTGCCAGCATAGGACCGTAGTCTGTCTTCAAGAGTATGATGCAGACTATCATAAACCGGGTGAGCAGAGCATAGAAGTTATAGGGTATGGACTGAACGAAGATGCTGATGCCGTTCTCGCCCTTGACGAAGCCGGACACTGCCGCCGCCCATGACGAGATGGGGGCGATGATACAGATGGGTGCTGCGGTGGAGTCAATGAGGTATGCCAGCTTTGCACGGCTTATCCTGTGCTTGTCTGTCACTGGTCTCATGACGGAGCCTACGGTAAGGCAGTTGAAATAGTCGTCGATGAAGATAAGGCACCCTAACAGCATGGTGGACAGTTGTGCGCCCTCCCGTTTCTTGATACGGTTAGCCGCCCATGCTCCGAAGGCCGTAGAGCCGCCGGTGCGGTTCATGAGCTGCACCATAGTGCCGAGGATGACAAGGAAGACGAGGATGCCGACGTTCCACTTGTCTGCCAGCACTGCCATCACGCCGTCGGGGAAGAGCTGGTTGATGCCCGCCACAGGGTCGAAGCCTACATTGAGCAGGGCTCCCGTAAGCATTCCGAGGAAGAGTGAGCTATACACCTCCTTGGTGATAAGCGCGAGGGAGATGGCGATGATGGGTGGCGTCAGTGCCCACGCTGTATTCCTTACCGGCATGTGGTTGATGCCTACGGCGTAGCCTAACCATAGTAAGAAGAGTATCACTGCCATCAGCGACAGGTATGTCAGTCGTTTGGGTTTTCCTGGTTTTAAGGTATCTAAGTTCATCTTTTGTCTATTCTCTATTTCTTATGGAATATTATGCAAAAATACACATAAAACACAAAACAACCAAATTAAAATGCATGACATCGCATATTTTATAGAAATAAAAAGGCTCTGCGAAACTGAACATATGTAAATATTTAAGGAAAAATTTGATTATCCTCTTTTTTTTTGTAACTTTGCATATATAACCTTATAAAAGGTATGATTTATTATTAATTCAAGTTTCGCAAGCTTCAGTTTCGTTGAGGTTTAAGGTTTTGAGGTCGTTTTACTTCAAGGTTTTAAGGTGATATTTGGCAAATATTCACCACAATTAAACATATTTCACCTCATGACCTTACGACCTTATCGCTCGGCACGCAGTGACGCTTGCCTAAGCAAGCTCCTGATAACCCAACAAGTTGAGCACTTGAGCGAAACTTGAATAAGTTGATATATGAGAAGAAATAAAATAAGCAGTTTAACCAGACCAGCAATGCTGATATGCCTGTTACTACTGGCAAGTATCAGCAAGGCTCAGGTCATGACCCTTGACGAGTGTGTTAAGATGGCAATGATGTCTAACAAGCAGATACAGGCCACCGACCACATGGTAAGCCAGTACAAGCATACCCATAAGTCTGTATATGCCAATTACTTTCCTAACATCAGCCTTAATGCTGCTGACGTATATAGCACGCATAACACTAATGCTATAATGGACATTGCCACACCTCTCGGCAACCTCGTCGGGCAACAGATACAACACACGTTTCCACTTTTAGTGAACGATGCTCTGCGCAGACAGATTTCATATGGATTTGCACGAACCATACAGCCTCTGAACCCTGAGATAGAATTCAAGGCTAAGAACTTACTGGCGGCTAATATCTTGTTGGAACAGCCTGTATATACCGGCGGTAAGATTTCCACTGCTAACAGGATGGGGCTGCTGGGTGTGAAGATGGCCACCCACGCACAGAAGCTTGCCCGCGAGAAGATTGTCGTGGAAGTGTATGAGGCATATCAGCTATTGGTAAAAGCCAAGGAGATGGAGAAGGTGGCACACCAGTATGACTCTTTGCTTTACCAGATAGACAAAGAGGTGAAGAGTGCCGTAAAACATGGCATGGCAAGCCGTAACGACGAAATGAAAGTGGCAGTGAAGAAGTCGGATGCCGAACTGAAGATACGTCAGGCAGAGAATGGCATACGACTGGCAAGGATGAACCTCTGCCAGCTCATAGGCAAGCCTCTTGACAGCATGATAGAACCAGCGGAGCAGCATGATGAAGAAATGGTGGAGCTTGTTGACAAGAATGCCAGTGTAACAGACAGGACTGAATACCAGTTGCTTGAGCTCAACTCACAGATGGCGTATGAAAAGGTGCGCATGGAGAAGGCGGCATATATGCCACAGCTGGGATTTATGCTAAATGCATCATTCCTCGACGGTATGGAACTGCAAAATAGCAAACTGTTCCGCAGCAAATTCAATATGGCTGTGGGAGCCGTGCTCAAGGTGCCACTATTCCACGCTAACGAAACGAAGCACAAGGTTGCGGCTGCCAAGGAGGCTCTGCAGCAGGAACTGCTCAGGCAGGAGGAACTGACAGACAAGATGAACCTTGACCTGCAGCAGCAAGCCAACGAAGTGGACGAGGCACAACTGGAGCTGCAACTAAGGAAACGCAACTTAGAACAGTGTGAGGAGAACCTACACCTCAGCCGCAGCGCATACTCCGTGGGCATGGAGACGCTGAGCGACCTGCTTACGGCACAAGTGTTGTGGCAGGAGGCTTATGCCCAACTGATAGAGTCGCGATATATGGCGAAAGTAAAAATGATGAAATGGCGCAAAGCTGCCGGAAGGATATAGGAAGGTTATAATGACTGAAATGATGAGAAAGAATTTTACATACTACAGCACAACAGTGCTCACTCTTACTCTGCTGCTCTGTATAGCTGCAGCCTGCAAGGAGAAAAAACAAGACCAACCTCAACTGGTGAATGTCGTCGAGATAGCCCCGTCAGCTGAAGGCATCTGCGCATCATACCCAGCCAAGACGGAGGCCATGAACAAGACGGACTTGTCATTCAAGGTTGCCGGGACCATAGCACAGGTATTGGTAAAAGAAGGCGACCACGTTAATGCCGGACAGGTAATAGCACGTCTGGACGCTCGTGACTATAATACACAGCTGCGGGCTACCGAGGCAGAATATCAGCAGGTGAAGGCTGAATGTGAACGCATCATGGCAATGCATAATGAGAATGCCGTAAGCGACAACAGCTATGACAAGGCACGCTACGGTCTGCAACAGATTACAGAGAAGCTGGCGCACCATCGTAACCAGCTGTCTGACTGCCTTATCCGCGCACCTTTCAGCGGATATGTAGAGAATGTTTACAAGGAAGCTAAGGAGACTACCATTCCCGGAATGCCCGTGTTGTCGGTATATTCCTCCAAGGGCGTAGATGTAGTTATCAATATACCTGAGCGTGCCTATGCACAGTGCAGACAGGGTGTCAACTACACAGCAACATTCAGTTCTATGCCGGGGAAGTCTTTCCCCCTTGCCGTGAGGAGCGTAGCTGCCACCGCCAACGACAATCATCTGTATGAGATGCGCCTGGCACTACAAGAGAATGTTCCCGGCATCACACCGGGTATGACCGCCATGGTAGAGGCTGAACAGAAGTACACTGCCAGTCATGGCACAAAGGTGCCTATGGGCGCTGTGTGGTCTGAAGGACAGAAGAGCTTCGTGTTCGTATATGACAAGAAGTCATCAACAATAAAAAAGACCGAGGTAAAGATAGAGCGTATAGACAATGATGAAAACTTCTTCATCTCTGACGGCTTGCAAAACTGCAACATGATAGTAGCCTCAGGCGTTCATCACTTGACCGACGGACAGAAGGTAAGCGTGATGAAGAAATCTTCCAGTCTGAACGTAGGAAACCTGAAATAACTTTGACTAATCCATGATGAAGATAGATTTTTCGCGTTGGGCACTGAATAACCAAAGGCTGGTGGCTCTTTTCATCGCCATCCTTTCGCTGGGCGGACTGATGGCGTATTATGTCATGCCAAAACTGGAGGACCCCGAGATTGTCGTCAGACAGGCCGTGGTGGTGGGCATATATCCCGGTGCTTCATCACACCAGGTGGAGCTGGAGCTCACCGACCCTCTTGAGAAGAGCATCAACAAGACCGGGGATATCAGCATAATGCAGAGCTATAGCTATGCCGACATGTGCTATGTGCTTGTAACCCTTGACCCCGAGGTGCCTGCCGACGAGCTAAGGCAGAAGTGGGGGCTCATGCGCAACAGACTGGAAGAGACCACGTTGCCTTCGGGTGCGCAGTATATGGTGAAGGACGATTTCGGAGATGTGGCGGGTATGTTCTATGCCCTTACAGGCGACGGTATGAGTTCGCAGGAACTAGAGACCTATGCCGACATGATAAAACGCGAACTGCAGACCATTGATGACGTAGGGCGCATTGACATCTATGGCAAAAAGCCACGCTGCATCAATGTGTCACTAAGACAGGACCAGCTTGCTCACCTCGGAGTATTGCCTGCCGAGGTCATTGCCACGCTTAACGGACAGAATGCCAACGTATATTCAGGCTACTTCCTGAGTGGCGGCCACCGCATCCGCGTATGCGTGGATGACCGTTACCAAACGCCTGACGACATCAAGAGCCTTGTAATACAGGGGCACCAGAATGACCAGATAAGACTGGGCGACATTGCCGATGTCACATTTGATGAGGAGAAGACACTGCGTCAAGAAATGCTGCGCGACGGACAGCATGCCTTGGGTCTCAGCATCTCCGCAGCCTCAGGCACCGACATCATTAAGGTTGGAAAAGAGGTTTCAAGTAAGATAGAGGAGATAGAGAGCACCCGTCTTCCTGCCGGTGTGAAATGTGAAAAGGTATTCTACCAGCCAGAGCGCGTGAGCACCGCACTGGGCACCTTCTTGCTCAACCTTGTAGAGTCTGTGCTGCTGGTCATAGTGCTGCTCGTATTCTGCATGAATTTCCGCTCCGGACTCATCCTGGGTATCACACTGGTAATCACAGTACTGGGCACTCTGCTTGTGCTGTATTATTTTGACGGCGTACTACAGCGTGTGTCGCTGGGCTCGTTTATCCTAGCTATGGGTATGCTGGTTGACAACAGCATCGTCATCGTTGACGGCATATTGGTTGACACCCACGCCGGCAAGTCACGCATGGAGGCACTCACTTCCATAGGACGCAAGACAGCCATTCCCCTTTTGGGCGCCACGCTGATAGCCATCCTGGCTTTCCTGCCTATCTATATGAGTCCCGACGTGACAGGCCTCTACGTTCGTGATATGTTCATCGTGCTGGCTGTATCGCTCTTACTGTCATGGATTCTGGCATTGGTGTTCGTGCCTCTGCTTGCCAAGAGATGGCTGACAACACAACAGGAACAAGACCCGCAGGCTCTATATAACAGTCGCTGGCACCGTATGCTCTCTGATGTACTCGGCAAGTCACTTCGCAATCCGAAACGGACGGTATCACTGATGCTGCTGTTGTTGCTGGGTGCCGCACTGGGCTATCAGCTCATGCCACAGGGATTGTTCCCTGACATGGTGTATGACCAGCTGTATATAGAGTATCAGTTACCTGAGGGACACGACCCACGACAGGTCAAGGCAGACCTTGAGAGTATGCGCAAGAAACTGATGGCTAAGGACTACGTCACACACGTCACAACGTCAATAGGAGCACCTCCGGGGCGCTACAACCTGGTACGCTCCATGGCACTGCCATCACTGGCATACGGCGAACTGATAGTGGATTTCACAGACCCTGGCACCCTTGATAAGCACGTCGATGAATTGCAGAAGCAACTCTCTGCAGACTATCCCGATGCCTATGTCAAGGTGAAGCAATATAACCTTATGTTCATGCGCTACCCCATAGAACTGCGCATCACTGGACCAGACCCTGCCGTCCTGCACCAGTTGGCTGACTCTGCCATGAACATAGTACGTGAGAAGGGAGTCTTGGCTCCCGTTACAAGCGACTGGATGCCACGCTACCCCACCCTGCACATTGCCTATAACCAGTCAAGCGCACGCCAGAAGGGCATCTCGCGCTCCGATGTTGGACTGTCACTGATGTCTGCCACTGACGGACTCCCCGTCGGGGTGTTTCACAATGGCACTGAACGAAATAACATTTACGTCAACATCACCGACGGCAAAGGGCAACCACAGGCAAACCTCGACGATGCCACGGTATTCAGTATGCTGCCCGACATCAGCAAGATAGCCAACAAGGAGCAACTGCTCCATGCCGTGAAAGACGGTAAATGGCCGCAGCTTACCAATACAGCACAACTTGCCGAGGTGAGCGACGGCATACATATAGAATGGGAAGAGCCCGTCATTCCACATTACAACGGCAAGCGCGTACACACCATCGAAGGAGGACCCGCACCAGGCTATGGCATTGAAGAAGCCCGCAAGATACTTGAGAAGGAGATTGACAAGATACAGATACCCACAGGCTATGAGATAACCTGGGGCGGAGAGAAGAAAGCTACCGATATGTCAATGAAAAACCTCTTCTCTAATTATCCGCTTGCCATACTGCTCATGTTCGGCATCCTGGTATGGCTATTCAAGAGCTATCGTACGTCGTTGCTACTCTTCTGTTGCATCCCGTTCGTCTTTGTCGGTGTCATCCCCGCCATGCTCCTCTCTGGTCAGAACTTCGGTTTCGTTGCCATTGTAGGAGTATTGGGACTGGTAGGCATGATGCTTAAAAACGGCATAGTCCTTGTCGATGAGATGCGCCTGCAACTGCAGAGCGAAAAGGACGGTCACCAAGCACTTATCAACGCATCGCTATCACGCCTGCGTCCTGTTACCATGGCGTCGCTCACCACCGTACTGGGCATGGTGCCGTTACTCTTCGACGATATGTTTGGCTCTTTGGCTGCTGCCATCATGGGAGGACTCATTGCAGGAACCATCATCGTACTCATCATCATCCCCGTGCTCTACTCCATGTTCTACAAAATCAAATAACATCTGTATCATAGCAAGGTGAGAGACCAGAAAAGGTATGGGGGTATTAACCGTATGTTTCAATCAAGTAATTTACGAACTGCGGGTCACCGAAATCTCTGGTGCCTGCGTCGTGTTGGTTCATCTTGGCTATCTCTGCCATATCGTCGTCACTCAGCGAGAAGTCGAAGATGTTGATATTCTGTGCCATGCGCTCCTTGTGGCTTGATTTGGGAATAGCCACAATGCCACGCTGAGTGAGCCAGCGAAGAGCTACCTGAGCAGCAGTCTTATTGTACTTGGCACCGATAGTAGTTAGTAATTCGCTTTTCACAATTCCGTCAGCGCCCTGGCCGCCGAGAGGATACCATGCCATCATCTTGGTACCAAACTCATTGAGTATCGGTTCTATGCCTGTCTGCTGGGTAAGCGCATTGCACTCCAACTGGTTTACCATCGGCTTCAATTCTACATAGTGGGCAAAATCGAAGAAACGTCCTGCCTGAAAGTTGCTGACACCAATGGCGCGAACCTTGCCATCACGATAGGCCTTTTCCATAGCCCGCCATGTACCAAACACATCGCCATAGGCTTGATGAATGAGCAGCAGGTCGATATAGTCTGTCTGTAACTTCTGCAGACTCTCGTCTATGCTCTTTGCAGCCTTTTCCTCACCTGCATTAGAAATCCATACCTTTGTCACGAGGAACAGTTCCTCACGTTTCAGTCCACTCTTACGCCAAGCATTGCCAACACCTTCCTCATTTTGGTAGGCTTGTGCCGTGTCAATCAGACGATATCCAACACTCAAGGCATCACTCACACAACGCTCACACTCGTCAGGACTAACGAGAAACACGCCGTAGCCCAATGTCGGCATCTGAACACCATTGTATAGTTTTATATATTCCATATTATCAATCTATAATTTAGCAATCTACTGTTTACTTTCCCTCGCCCTTCAGAGATGTGCTGGGAATGAGGCTTTTAATCCACTTCTCAACCTTTTTCTTTTCAGTGCGCACCTCGTGACCATAGATGCTGAAGCCCTTTTGTACGTTAGCACCAGGGAAGGCCGCCTTCACATCTTCCACACAATTGGCAAGTCCGCTACCCTCGTGAGTGGTGAAGGGTATTACTGTCTTACCTTTCAGGTCGTCAGCATGCTTCTTGAAGAAGGTGAACATAACCTGCGGATAGGTACCCCACCATACCGGACCGCCGATGAACACAATGTCATACTGACTTAGGTCTACGTCGCCCTCATATTCAGGCAACTCACCTTTATCAACCTCCTCCTGTGCCAGTTTGATAAGCGGATTATATGCCATACCGTCATATTTATGGGTTACTATCTCAAACTGCTCCGCACCTGTCAGTTCTGTGATATAGTCTGCCACAATCTTGGTGTTGCCCACCTCTATGTTTCCTACTGCGTAGTTGTCTCCCGCATGCGAGAAGAACACTACTATTGCCTTTGAATCCTTATTCATAACTTTCTCCTGTTTTGCGCCGCCGCTGCATGCCGTGGATACGAGCAAGCAGAATACGGCTGTGATGATACTCCTGATATTCATTTTAATTATTCTTTCTAATTCACACTGCAAAGTTACGACGATTTTCTGACACTTCTGTTTCACAAATTGCGTCACTTTTTTCACTTTTTACACAATTCATTCTCACGACACCTCCCTACTTCGTCCACTACTGTACAATACATCTTCCCCCCCGTCACCCTACTTATATCATCTTAATTCCCAAACATGACAAAGCCAATCAGCAGACATACAAGAAAGGGACCTGCCAAATTATTAGCAGGTCCCTTTGCATATAAATTACGCTCCTGTATGTTTTTGAAATATTCTATGAATGCACTCAATAATTCCGATTTATCTGTTAGTTTTGCTATTTTCTATGCCTGCAACGATATACAAACATAAATTACCGGGAAGTTTGCGATAATCATTTAACCATTAAAATCCCAAAATCCGGTTCCCGTCTCAGGGTCATACTTCCTGCTAATAGAGCCACCGACAGTAGGACGCAGTTCTATTTCTGCAGTATAAAGAACCGTCGAGGATTTCAGATGTCCACCTGCTATTCCGTGTTCATCCTTCTTGAATGTAAACAGTGCATGAGTATGATGGAAGAGTTTATTGTTTTCTTCTCTAACCACATTTCCATTAAGCGACACAAGTTCGAGCATACCTTCTAACTGCTCTGTCTCAAAACTGCCTGTCTCTGGAATAAACACTTGAAGTTCGGCACTCTGACACCCCCCAATCCCCGAGAAAACAGCAGACGGTATGGATTCCTTTTCGCAAATTTCAAGAAGGGAGCTTATTATTTCATCTCCACGATCCATACGGACATAGTATGTTTCGCCAATCTTTCTATATTCCATAGTATATCGTTTATATATGTTTAATCTGTCAATGCAAGGATTATAAATATAATTATGTACACCTACTTATTGTTTGCAACACTGTAGCTTTGCGAATTATACGGCAAAAATACTAATAAAATTCAGAATAGCCAAACAAACAAGCAGTATAGAGCACATTCTGTCTGTTTTCAGCAAACAGGCATTAACCCATTACCACATCAAGTACCATCATAAGCACGAAACCAATGGCAAAGCCAATAGTGCTGAGATTGGAGTGCTGACCATCAGAGGCTTCTGGAATGAGTTCCTCGACAACAACGTAGAACATAGCTCCCGCAGCAAAAGCAAGCATATAGGGCATAACAGGCATCAGCAGCGATGCCAACAACATGACGGCAATGGCTCCGAGTGGCTCAACAGCACCACTCAGACTGCCAATGAGGAACGAGCGCCACTTGCTGTTACCTTCTGCCCGCATCGGCATGGAGATAATAGCTCCCTCGGGAATGTTCTGAATGGCAATGCCCAGCGAGATAGCCATAGCTGATGCTACAGTCAGTCCAGCAGCCCCCTGCTCCACTCCGGCAAATACCACTCCGACTGCCATTCCTTCAGGCAGATTGTGAAGAGTAACTGCTAATGCCAGCATGGCTGTGCGCGACAAGCGCGAACGTGGTCCTTCCGGTGTGTCTGAACCAACATGGAGGTGTGGGGTGAGATCATCAAGTGTCAACAGGAACCCGATGCCCAACAGAAATCCAACTGCCGCAGGCATAACGCTCCATTTGCCGCTGTCTGCTTCCATCTCCATTGCGGGTATGAGCAACGACCATACCGACGCCGCCACCATCACACCAGAGGCAAAGCCCAACAGCGACTTCTGCACTCGTACCGACATTTCGTCCTTCATCAAAAAGACAAATGCCGAGCCAAGCATCGTGCCCAGCAGCGGAATCAGCAATCCTATAACCAATGTCGTTGTCATCGTGAGCAAAGGTATAACTTTTTTTTGAATTGCGAAATACTCAAATCTGATGAAATGCAAAAAGAAGGCCGAAGCCCTCCCTTACCACAAAGTACTGGCACCTTAAATCCAACTCTTTCTGCGTGTTTTTACAGTAGTATTAAATCTCCATCTGTAAAACCAACAGCCAATCCTTTCCGTTCTTTTAACACATTACCATATTCCCCTTTTTCCAAATAGTCTTTTAATAACTTTTTAACCATCATCAATACATCTTGACATTCTTTATTATCATTCCAAGTAAGAGGCTTGTCTCTGGTAGTAAACACTTCATTGCATGCCCAGTCACTATCAGATGCATCAAAAGAATTAGCTCCTATCAATTCCAAAGTCCAACTTTTATTGACATCCTCATACAAGTTGAAACAGAAAGCCACAACATCATCAGGAATAGTCATTTGCAGAATTTCATTCAGCCATGTTTCTAATTCACTATATGTCAAACCTGACTTACTCTTCTTGAAAATACTAAATAAATTCATATCTTAATTCCGATTATAAGTAAATTCATTTTTTTTGGCTATTCCATATTGTCCGCAACGACATAAGTATGAAGTTATTATTTGAAAAGATTCCTTATATCCATAGAAAGGAACTCTTCTGCGCTAATACCTCCATCACCCACGATAAATGCCGATTTGGGCTTGAACTTATCTCTGAACTCACCAAGTCCTCTCGTATTCTTTTCGGCATTACTCTTCACCTCGATGGCAACGACTGTTCCCTTCTTACGAAGAATAAAATCAACTTCATTGGCAAGTTCACGCCAGTAGAACACTTCAATGCGATGAACAAAAGCCTGACTGACAATCCAAGCACCAATACCCGACTCAAAGATGCGTCCCCACGCTTTGCGATCCATAATAGCCTGATCGAATGTATGTGGATTATACACCATCTTTAAGGCATTGTTATAAACCTGAAATTTAGGGATACTGGCTCGACGTCTTGCTGTATCAATACTATATTTCTGAAGTCCGCACAGCATACCACTCTCATCAAGCAGATTGATATAACCTGCCAGAGTAACGGTGTTTCCTGCGTCTTGCAAGGAACCAAGCATTTTGTTTAGAGAGAGAATCTCGCCAGAGTAAGAAGCACCGAGTTCAAAAGTCTGACGAAGAAGGGCCGGCTTACTGATAGGCGTATTCATCAAGATATCCTTATTGATGGTTGAATCAATGATTGCCGACTGTATATACTGCTCCCAACGATCAGCATCATTTATCAGACTGGCAGCACCTGGGTAACCTCCAAAGAAAAGATACTGGTCGAGTGTAAAGCCAAAACACTCTTTCATCTCAGGATAGCTCCAATGAGTCATGCGTATTTCTTCAAAACGGCCTCCTAACGACTCAGAAAGTCCTTTCTCTAATAGCACACGGCTACTACCGAGCAGCAGCACCTTAATGTTGCAATCGTGCAAGGTATCATCATCCCACTCCTTCTTTACGACCTCACTCCAATTTGATATCTTCTGAATTTCGTCGATAACAAGAATAATACTTTCAAGACCTTTGCTCTCCTTCAGACTTCGAACGGCAGCCCAACAGTTAGATACCCAAGCAGTATTTGAAGCTGGCACATTATCGGCAGAGAACTGCTGATAAGGCAAATCCAAGTCTTGAAGCACCTGCTTAACGACTGTAGATTTACCCACTTGGCGCGGTCCCATAACAACCTGAATGAACTTTCTCGGCTCTTTCAGCCTATTCGTAATTACTTTATATTCAGACCTTTTGTACATGGTTGAAAATTTTACTCAGTGACATGAGTAGTTTTACTCAGTACAAAGATATAAATAAAAAGTAGTACCACCAAACATTTTACAAAAAAGATACAGTTTGTCTTGTTTTGTGACTTAAAAACAAGACAAATTCCAAGTACGAGCATAAGTAACAAAAAAAGAGCGCAACTCTCGAATGGAATTGCGCTTAAAGTATAATATAGAGTTTTGCTTACACTATATGTGGGATTCCACTTGTCGTCGTCATAGATGATGGTGATGTCGCCATCTACGATAAACCACTTAAAGGTACAGAAGGCATAGTTCTCTTGGGGTGAAGAGGTCTTATAGTCCAGCTCATAGCCTCTTCCACTGGTGTAGTGATAATCTTTTGACTCAAAGCCCATCACGGTAGAATATTCTAAGCCATTAATGCCCCAGCGATTCTGATAATATTCTGTAATCTTACCTTGCCAGTCGCTGCTACGCAGACTTGAGGCGATATAGTCGTCCTCGTTTTTTGTGCAGCTGGTGAATACCGCCATGGCAGCCATGACAACGAACATGATTCTAGTGTAATTGAACACTGTTTTTCATAAAGTTTAAATTGTTAATTGTGTATTATTAGTTGTGAATATTATTCTCTTCTTATATTATATGGATATGACAGCTTCCAGGGCGAATCTTCCAGCTTAAACTTCTTGGCACCCTCCTGTGTCTTTGGTGTGCGTACAAGTGGTAAGTCTGAGAGATCCATCAGGTAAAGATATTCATGGAACAGCGATTTTATACCTTCTCTTACCGACCAGCGTGCAGAAATGTATTCTTTTGTTATAGGATCATTACCACGGATGGCCTCTACCTCTTTGTT
>JAFXZU010000016.1:0-9057 GCA_017541085.1 Prevotella sp. | reverse complement strand
TCTTCTTTTTGTCTGATTTAGCTATCCCTGAATAATCAGCACAATGTTTTTAGTTGTTTTTATAGCCGTTGGGTACTCTACACACTTTTTCGTTGCAAGCCGTCCTTTTAGTTGACTCGTCTTCTGTCTCGCAATTCACAAGGTGTAAATGCTATTTTTTTTATTTGTATGTTATCCTAAACACGAATTAGGGGACAAAGTTAAAAATTTTTTTCTAAAAAGAGAAATAAAATATGTGCACTTTTTGCTAAAAAGTAACATTTTTTTGTAATTTGACTTTCCCTTCGGCCGTCGAGCTAAACCATCTGTCACATAGTGACACTCATTATTGGATGTTTAGTACATGCGAAACTTGAATTAATAAAATAAAATAGCATTGTGATGACAGTGTCGTTGTTTTGACAAAACAATGGCAGTCTGAATACAAAGACAAAAGTGCCGTCGGGTATTCTCTAATGAGTCTCCCTGGCGGCTCTTTTTAGTTAAAATACCAAAAAATTAGTATTGCCAACATAGGAAAAAAGCGGTAATTTTGCACTCGAAGCCAAGAAGTGGTTTATCATAAGGGATAACAAAAAGGATACCATACGACAAAAGAGAAGTTGGGCGTTTCTACAGTTGTCAAATATGGTATCCACCAAAATTAGGCTATACAAAAGTAATGAGAAAAAATGATTTATGCAAGTTTCTTGCAGGAAAAGTTTGTGTGTGTGCTGCTGCCATGCTGACAACAATTCCAGTTTACGGAAATAATGAAGCAGATTCCTTGAGCGCTGAGAGGCGTGACGTGAAACTGAACAGTGTGCTGGTTCAGGGAGGCATGGCAAGGAGAATGCAAGGGGTGGTGAACGCGGAGGTGATTTCCTCCACGGAGCTGTTTCGCGCGGCGTGTTGTAACCTGGGAGAGAGCTTTACTACCAATCCGTCAGTAGATGTGAACTATGCTGACGCTGCAACAGGGGCACGACAGATAAAGCTGCTCGGACTGTCTGGACTGTATGTGCAGATGCTGACAGAGAACATCCCTAACTACCGCGGCGCCGCCATTCCCTATGCACTCAGCTATGTGCCCGGCACATGGATGCAGAGCATACAGGTGTCAAAGGGTTGCTCGTCAGTGAAGAACGGCTACGAGAGTATCACCGGACAGATAAACATCGAGTTTAAGAAACCGCAGGCTACGCAGTATCTGGAGGCTAACGCATACGTCAATACCATGGGACGCTATGAAGGGAACTTCCAGGGAAACCTGCATCTGAGCAAGAAGTGGAGCACGGCGCTGCTGCTGCATTACGAGGATATGAACTCCGCTCACGACGGCAACGGCGACGGTTTCATGGATATGCCTAAGGTGCGCCAGTACAGTGCCATGAACAGATGGATGTATAAGAGCACACACCTGATGTCGCAGTTTGGCATCAAGGGATTGAAGGAGAGACGCCGTGGCGGACAGTCAACACACAGCCATGCGGGACACGACATGAGCAGTATGGCCTCCATGCCACTATACCAGATAGCAATAGACAATGAGCGTTACGAGGCTTTCGCAAAGAACGCTTACCTCTTCAATGACAGTCATAACAGCAACATAGCACTGATACTCTCTGGCTCACTGCATAAGCTGGATGCCGACTACGGTTACAAGGTGTCTGACGTGGATGAGAAGAATTTCTACGCCTCGCTGATGTATGAGGCAGACTATGGCAAGCATCACAGCCTGTCGGCAGGAGTAAGCCTGAACCATGACTACTTAAAAAATTACTACAGACTTGAGAATAGTCTGTTATATCCTGTAATCACCGAACGAGAAAGAGAGACTACACCAGGTGCGTATGTACAATATACTTACAAGCTGGGTGAGAAATTCACACTGATGGGCGGACTGCGCATAGACCACAGCAGTATCCACGGCACATTCTGGACACCACGCGCTCATCTAAAGTGGGTGCCGAACAAGATCTTCTCCCTGCGCGCTTCAGTAGGCAAGGGCTATCGCACCGACCATGTGCTTGCAGAGAACAATTTCCTGCTTGCCAGCGGTCGCAGGGTGGAGATAGCCGACAACATAGAGCAAGAGGAGGCATGGAACTACGGCATCAGCACACAACTGGACATTCCTGTGGCGGGCAAGAAGCTGAACATCAATGCGGAGTATTACTACACCAACTTCCTGCATCAGCTGGTGGTGGACATGGACAGTGACCCGCATGCCGTGCGATTCACCAACCTCGCGGGCGACTCCTACTCGCACACATGGCAGGTGGAGATGACCTATCCCTTCTTCAGGGGCTTTACGGCAACGGCGGCTTATCGTCGCACCAACGTGAAGTGCACCTACGGCGGCATCTTGATGGAGAAGCCTCTGACAAGCCGTTACAAGGGACTGCTCACCATGTCGTACAAGCCCGGACTGGAGAAGTGGCAGTTTGACGTGACGCTGCAGCTCAACGGCGGCGGCAGGATGCCTACGCCATACACCACGGCTGACGGCACTCCGTCATGGGGCACGTCGTTCAAGGCATACGAGCAGCTGAGTGCGCAGGTGACACGCAACTTCCGCCATTTCTCTATATACGCAGGTGGCGAGAACATCACAAACTTCAAGCAGAAGAACCCGATAGTGAACGCCAGTGAGCCATGGGGCGGTAACTTCGACTCTACGCTTGTCTGGGGACCGATACACGGAGCCGTCTATTACATAGGTGTACGCTTCAACTGGAATAAGATATAAGCCTCACCCCCCGCCCTCCCCCTTAGGGAGGGAGCCCCAATCCGTTAAATCAGTGAAATCCGTGGTCGAAAAAGGGGTTTACGGTTTACAGTTTACGGTTTACTGTTTAATCTCTGTGAAATCCGTTTATAATCGGTGTAATGTCAATGTTCGTGCGGAGCCCCAATCCGTTAAATCAGTGAAATCCGTGGTCAAAAAAATTAATCCGTTTTTCTAACATATAATTACCATTAATACCCATGAATTTTTCATTAATTATATTTTCCAAGATTATAATTTCTGATTAATTTATGGTCAATTTCTGATAATTCGTGTTCAAAAAAATTAATCCGTGTTCAAAAAAAGTAGTTTACCGTTATTAATACTAAATACTTATAAATTTAACAATTAAAAAACAAAGAAAAACAATGAAGAAATTAGGCATGATGATGGCTGCCATGATGATTGCAGCCACAGGTTTTGCAAAAGACATCAAGACAGCTGTATTCAACACTGCACCAGAGATGCACTGTAACAACTGCGAGAACAGAATCAAGAATGGTCTGAAGTTTGAGAAGGGCGTGAAGGATATCAAGACCGACCTCGAGACTAAGACCGTCACCATAGAGTATGATGCAGACAAGACTAATGTTGAGAACCTCGTAGCCGCTTTTGCCAAGATTGACTACAAGGCTACGGAGGCTGGCAAGAGTGCCGCCGCTGGTGAGAAGAAGGGCGGATGCTGCAAGAAGAAGGCTGCCGAGGGCGCTGCCGCCGGTGAGAAGAAGGGCGGATGCTGCAAGAAGAAGGCTGCCGAGGGCGCTGCCGCCGGTGAGAAGAAGGGCGGATGCTGCAAGAAGAAGGCTGCCGAGGGTGCCGCTGCTGCCGGTGAAGGTGGTTGCAAGAAGGCAGAGAATGCCGCTGCTGCCAAGCCTGCCAAGACTCCGCTGCCAACAGAGCCACTCGCAAAGAGCGACAAGAGCGTGAAGTTCAAGGCTGAGCAAATGCATTGCGGCGGATGCGCCAACAAGGTAAAGCGCCTGATGTACACCATTGACGGCGTATGCTGGGTGGATGTTGACATCACTACTAAGGTGGTGACTGTTGACTACCAGTCTGCGAAGACCGGTCCTGAGGCAATGAAGGAGGCTTTCAAGACAATCAACTACACTGTTGAAGACGTGAAATAACTCTACTTTCGTAAGGTCTGCTTATTCGGTAGGTAGAGAGATGAAGTAGGAAGGAGATATAATTAATGATAATTTGCGGGCAATTTATGATAATTCGTGTTAGAACTTAATCCTTGACAAGGATTATAACATATAATATCCGTGAATAGATGTAAGAATTTTTCATTAATTATTTTTCAAGACAAGGAAACAAACAGTCTTTAGGTGGGAATACTTAGAACCCACGTTAACAGAAAAGCAAAACAAACACAAATGACAAAATTAGGCAAAGAAATCCAGCGCGGCGTAATAGCCGCACTGGTTTCCTTTATGTGCCTCCATACGGCGGCGGTGTTTGCTGCGTCGCCAAATACGAGGAACACCGTAAGGGGAAAGATTGTAAATGGGACAGGAGAGCTAATCATATAACATTGTGCCTGCCCAGCGCTTCTACTACATGTGGTTCTGTGGCAGTCTTGACGAAAACCACAAGCGCATCGAAGGACTATGGATGACGCTGAAGAAGAAGTAAATCTCTTTTCTCTTTTCTCTTTTTTATATTTGCATCCCTTTTATTGTAAATGTTAAATTGAGATTTGTTTTAATATTATGACGTTAGATGTGACGTTTTGTCGGATATTATTCGTACCTTTGTAGGTAAATGGAATTTGTTGACTGACTAAAAACAATGTATTATGATTATAAGAGCACTACTTGCTATCCTGTTAATATGTAGCCAGCTTGATGTATATGCGCAGAGAAGAATTGCTGACATACCGTTACCCAAGGGATATGCTAGGGTGAGATGTGATGGCTATGGCAGTTATCTGCGTAGTTTGCGACTTACTGGCGATAAGAAGATTCATACGTATAACGGACGAGTGATAAACCGCAGTAATACTTATGCGGTGCTTGACATTGATGTGGGGAACAATAACTTGCAACAATGTGCTGATGCTGCCATACGCTTGCGTGCAGAATATCTGTATGGTATAAAGGCATACAAGCGTATATACTTCCATGCGTTGGGGAACGGGAAGGCTTTGAGGTTTACGACATGGGCGCAGAAAAAACGCTCATATTCTTATTCCACGTTCAGGAATTATCTTGACAACGTGTTTACCCTGTGCAACAGTACGTCGATGTGGCGCGAGATGAAGACGGTCAGTCCGAAGGAACTAAGGGTGGGCGACTGCTTCGTGTATGTGAACGAGCAGACATACGGTCATGTGGTGACAATAGTTGATATGGCAGTGAACGCTAAGGGAGAGAAGGTGTTCATGGTAGCGCAGAGTTGGATGCCGGCACAGCAGATCCATATCGTTATGGATGAAAGGACCAAATCTCCATGGTATAGGCTTACTGACAATGGTAGTTATAATATCAGTGGCTATGTCATGGGAAGGGCTAATATGAAAAGGTTTGTGCAATAAAGGTGAGTTATCAATACTTCCTTTTCGGGTTCTTGGGGAACCAGCCTCGCTCTACGCGTTTCTTCTGCTCAAAGAGCTCGAGGATGCTCCAGAGGCTGGAGCAGCCCAGTACGCCGAGTATGGTGCTTATGACTGGCTGGGCAATGAACAACGAGGCGCAGAGGAATCCTACACCAAGGATGGCAAAGACCCACCAGCATTTCGTGCCAAAGTAATATTCTGTTTTTATCACTATGGGGTGGAATGCTCCTATTATGAAAAAGGTGGCTACGGCTATTATTAATCCGATATAATGTAATGTCATTTGATTATCTCCAACTTTATTATCTTTATGTCTTCTGTGGGCTTGCCGTTGGCGTCGGTGGGTACGCTCTGTATCTTTTCTACGACGTCTAAACCGCTGAAGACTTCGCCAAAGACGGTGTATTCACCGTCAAGGTATGGTACGCCCGGCTGCTGCTGCTCCAGATAGTAGGGCAGGGGCTCTTCCGTGGAACCTGCACGGCGGGCAGTAGGCCACTTGCCCCAGGTGATGTAGAACTGGGTGCCGTTGCTCTTGCGCTCCGGGTTGACGTTGTCGTCGGCCCTTGCCGCACACAGTGCACCGCGCTTGTGGAAATGCTTCTGGGGCATTATCTCTGCATCGATGAGTCCGGCATCGTCGCCGGTGTCACCGCCTTGTATCATGAAGTTGGGCAGTATGCGGTGGAACAGTGTGCCGTTGAGTTTTCCGTCTGTTGCAAGCTTCAGGAAGTTGTCACGGTGGAGTGGGGTGTCGTTATACAGCTCTACGATGATGTCGCCCTTGTTGGTCTGTATAGACACCAGCGGACGGTCGTAGCTTGCAGGCAGGGAGGCGCTCTGCGTGAAGGCACGCATGATGGCTGTGGGGTGGCCGTCCTCGGTGAATGCTCCTAACTTATACTGTGAGGGCTTGCATGTAGGTTCCCAATAGAATACTCCGAGGCAGTGGCCGGAGGTCTTGGTGCGCATCATATCGATAAGCGCCTGCAACTGTGTGCGACCAGACTCCATGACGTATGGCAGCGTGTCGTTGACCTCGAAGCCGGTCTCTGTCACGATGACGTCGGTACCGTATTTCTTGGCAAGCAGGTTGACATTGTGCACGGCCTCCATTATCAGTCGCATGGCGGCATTCTGGTACCCTTTGTTGCGAGCCCAGTAAGGATATACGGACATGCCGATGATGTCCCACTGTGCGCCATTGTCGCGCAGGGCGTCAAGGTTATAGTTGTAGAGGTTGTTGTCATATCCGTTGTCAAGGTGTACTATCACCTTTGCCTCTGGCATCACCTCCTTTACTGCGTCATAGCCAGCCTTGAAGAGTCCGGCATATTGCTTGGGGTTCTCCTCCAGCTTGCCTGCAGGCCACATCATGCCGTTGGAGGTCTCGTTGCCCACCTGCACCCATTTCACTGTGATGCCGTTGTCTTTAAGCATGGTAAGCACCTCCTTGGTATGGTTTGCCACATCGACAAGCAGTTGCTTGTACTTATGCTTAGCCCATGCCGCAGGTATGTTTTGCTTGGCTGGGTCTGCCCACCAGTCGCTGTAATGGAAGTCAATCATGATGTCCATGCCCTGTTGCTTGGCGCGCAGAGCCTTGACCAGCACATCCTCTTTGTTGCACCAATTGCCATGCTCTGCAGGGTCAACCCATACACGCAGACGGATGGCATTGAGTCCCATCTCCTTCATCAAGGCAGTGGCCTCACGTTCCTCGCCCTTATAATTGTAGAGCTTGTGTCCGCGACTCTCCATCTCTGTAGCCCAGCTGATGTCGGCGCCCAGTGCGAAGTCGGAGGCATTGGCTGCAAGGGCTGTGAGTAGGAGTAAGATGTTAAGTATATATCTCATAATATCTCAATTGTGACTGTGTTATGACCTTGCCTCGAGCAGCACCACATTCTCTACATGTGGTGTGTGAGGGAACATATCAACGGGCTGCACCTTGGTGACCTTGTAGCTTACGTCGAGCAGCTGCAGGTCGCGTGCCTGGGTGGCAGGGTTGCAGCTGACATATACTATGCGCTCAGGGTGGGCGTTGAGTATTACGTTTATAACGTCGGGGTGCATGCCAGCGCGTGGGGGGTCGGTGATGATGACGTCGGGGCGTCCGTGCTCGGCGATGAAGTCGTCGGTAAGGATGTCCTTCATGTCACCGGCATAGAACAGTGTGTTGTCGATGTTGTTTATCTGAGAGTTAATCTTGGCATCCTCGATGGCCTCAGGCACATACTCTATGCCGATGACTTTCTTCGCTTGCTTGGAAACGAAGTTGGCTATGGTGCCGGTGCCGGTGTAGAGGTCATATACGAGTTCGTTGCCGGTGAGACCAGCAAACTCCCTTGCCACGCAGTAGAGGTGGTAGGCCTGCTCGGTGTTGGTCTGGTAGAACGACTTCGGTCCGACCTTGAACTTCAGGTCCTCCATAAGCAGGAAGATATGGTCATTGCCCTTGAAGAGCTTGATGTCCTGGTCGCCAATGGTGTCGTTGCACTTCTGGTTGTCAAGATACATTAGCGAGGTAATCTGCGGGAAGCTGTCGGCAATGAACTGCAGCAGTCCCTCGGCTTGCTGCTCGCTCTGGCGGAGAGACTCCTCGCTGGTGCGGTCATAATGGAACTGCACTATGAGCATCCACTCGCCGGAATTGCTACACCTTATTATAATGTCGCGTAGGAGTCCGACCTGCTGTCTGAGGTCGAAGAACGACAGACCGTTACGCACGGCGTAGTCATATATGCTGTTGCGCATCTGGTTGTGCAGGTCGTCCATGAGCCAGCATTTGCTGATAGGCAGGATCTTGTCGAAGGCGCCTGTGATGTGGAAGCCTATGCCGGGGGCGAAAGGTACGCCAGCCTGAAGCTGCTCGCGTGTGAGCCACTGCTTGTTGGCGCAACCGAAGTCGAGTTTGTTACGGTACTCGCTGGTCTTTACGGAACCCTTGATGGGCATGAACTCAGGCAACTCTATCTTGCCTATCCTGGTAAGCTGGTCGTGTACCTGCTGCTGCTTGAAAGCCAGCTGCTCCTCGTATGGCAGGTTCTGCCACTTGCAACCGCCGCAGATGCCGAAGTGCTCGCACATAGGCTCGGTGCGCTTGTCGCTGTATTTTATGAAGCGTACCACCTCTGCCTCGGCGTAGGAGTGCTTCTTACGTTTTATCTGAAGGTCAACAACATCGCCGGGTACGCAGAAAGGCACAAAGACCACGAGGTCGTTGATGCGCACAAGGCTCTTGCCCTCAGCGGCAATGTCGGTGATGGTTATGTTTTCAAGAATAGGGTAGGGTTTCTTCTTTCGTGACATAATTAGTCGTTTGAACAAAAAACAAATTCAAGCCAAAGTTACGAAAAAAAAATGAGATTAACGAATTTTTCGGATGAAAATGCTGAATGACGCAAAATAATGCCAGAAAACGTGTGTTTATTTTGCCTGTATGGCATAAAACCCTTAAATTTGTGAAGACGGAAATAACTAATACTATTTATTTATATTAACTAAACCCAAACAAATGTCACAAAAAAGAGTTTACACATTCGGCAACGGACAGGCCGAGGGAAATGCGCAGATGCGCGAGCAGTTAGGCGGCAAGGGCGCTAACCTTGCTGAGATGAACCTTATTGGCGTACCCGTACCTCCTGGTTTCACTATTACCACTGACACTTGTAACGAGTATTACAAGGTGGGACAAGAGAAAATAGTGGAACTGCTGCAGGAC
>JAFXZU010000015.1:0-68357 GCA_017541085.1 Prevotella sp. | reverse complement strand
TGCCACTTGCCTGAAGCAGGTGGTTCATGACGTCCACATTCAATACTTCTATTGAGGGATATTTATATTCTTTTTTCATTTCAAACTTTCTTTTTGACCACAGATTGCGCGGATTACCCTGATTATTGTCTGCGCAATGCCCGAACATCTTATTGACTATTCTCTGATTTCGCTGATGATAAGCTTTCATAATCAGTGTAATCACAAAGCAATCATACAAAGCAATCAGTTTAATCTGCGCAATCTGTGGTCGTTAAAATCTATTCAATCATTACTTTCTTACCATTGTTTATATACATGCCAGACTTCGCTGGTTTGCCGTCAAGGCGCACACCGTCCAGCGTGTACCAAGCTTCGCTGTCAATGGTCATCTCGCTAGTCTTGGTGTCAATCTCGCCGATGCCGGTAGTCTCGCCGTTGGCATCTACAAGTCTTACGGTGATGGTCTGTGGCAGCTCGTTCATAACAGAAGCAGTGCCGCTCATACCACTGGCTTTGGCAGCATTAGTGTCAGAGTCATTAGCCTCGTCGCCCGTCCACTTCAAATAGCACGACGTGGGGCGAACCTTCGCGCCAGATGCCACTTTCACAAAGTCGCCAACCTCTATGCCAGTCTTCTCTACTCCAGCAAAGCCGTATGCTGTGCCTATTTCGGCGGCATGTTCTTCACTATAACCATCGTCGTTGGTGTCGGTTGTCCACTTGATATAAGAGTATGTACCCTTGAACGTCCAATTACCACCTGCATCCGCCATCTGACAATTTCCGTCACCAGCAGTACAGAGCGAAACGCCTGTATTGGGGATGGTGAACGTGATACCTGTTTCTGTCGGCAGGAACAGATACGGTGTGTTTGCTGTCAACGTACCTGCATTATTTGCATCGTCGCCTGTTCCCTGCATTGTAGCAACCCATTTGCCTCCGTCTTCCTCAATACCTACAAACTCGTAGAACGTGCCGCCCTCTTCGCCATTGCAGGTATAGTTGAATGGCAGCATCACCGTGGCAGGCTTACCGGCAGTGAATGGGCGGTTGTAGGTCACGCTGTTCACTGTCACATCCACAGGAATGCTCAGCGTCGTTGTCGATGTGCCGTCGAACGCGGCGGAGATGTTGTCGCCATCTTTCGTCAGCGTCACGCCCATGACGGGACGGAGGGTGACGTTGGTGAGGGCGGCGAGGTCGTCGGACGCAGTGGCGGAGTTGTAGATGTTGCCGCCAGCATCGACCAGCGTCTGCCCTGCGGCTATCTTCACCTCGCCCTCACAATCCTCGCCTTCGTAGTTATCTATCACGTCGGTGTTGATGAAGTCGGTCGGCTTAGAGCAGCCCAGCGTCAGCACGCAGGGAATTACTTCAAAATTATCATTATAAATGCTGCTGAAGAATAATCCGCCATTGGCCGTCACCTGTCCGCCAAGGATGTCGAAGTGTCCGCCATCGCAGTAGATGCCGTAGCTGCTGGCTGAGGCCATCAACCGTCCGCCGTTGATGACGATGCCGCCGTCGGCAGTGGCGCTGTACACCCCGATTCCGGTGTCATCAGATGATGCCGTGACCACGCCGCCATGGATGCCGAGAAAGCCGTCTCTGCTTGCGATTTCATCGTATCCAATGGAAATTGCATCGGTTCCTTCAGCCGTGGCTGTCAGTGCGCCCGTGCCTTGGCTCTGCCCGTAGATGTGCAGCGCCTTCCCCTCGCCGTAGATGGCACAGTCATCCGTGTTCGTCACGGTCATCTTCTTGCCGTCAGCGAGGATGATGTTCACGTCGCCCCCGAGGGTAATCATGCCCGTGTATTCGACGTCATCGTTCACCACATACCAACCCGAAGTGAGTGTGGTTTCGCCGCCCTGCAGTGGGAGAGCATATCGGGTTTTCTCGACACCGTCCTCGTCGATGTAGTTGACGCTGATGGGTTTTTGGTCGGAGATGCTGGGCGTCATCGTCTTGCCGCTGATGGCCGCAATCTGCTCGTCGGTGAGTGTGCCCCAATAGATGTTGCCTTCGCAGAGGACGGTTTTGTCGTCCTTGACCCGTACGGTGCGAGAACGACCCTCGTAGAGTTCATTGCTGAATGACTGGATATAGTAGCTATCGGTGGCGCTGGTGAAGTCGTAGGTCACGGTGTAGCCAGTAGAGTTATATATCTCGCCGTTGACGATGACGTTGCCACCGTTCAGGTTGATGTTCTGGCAGGATCCGATCTTTCCGTTAATCACTGCCGTGCCGCCGTTGAAGTTAATGGTGTTAGTGTGATTTCCATAAATGGCTCGATAACTGTTTCCCTGACTGTTGGTCACGGTCAGCTTGCCGCCGTTCAGGGTGACGAAGCCATTGCCGGCGAAATCGATAGTGCCTTGAACTGTATAGTGGCTCTGGATAGTGACGTCGCCGCCGTTGACGGTCAGCCCAGAGTTAACACCATCAGGGATATAGAGGCCGAATCCGGCACCACCGCCATCGAGCTTCACCTTGCCGCCGGCGATATTCAGATTAAAGCAAATTGTTTGTTTTTTGGCATCGACCACACCCATGCCCGTGCCGTTGCTCTGGGCGTAGATGTTGAGCGTGTTGCCGTCGAAGGCGCCGTCGTCGTTGCCGGTGACGGTGAGCGTGGCGCCGTCGCAGACGATGAGGTCGATGACTTTACCGCTGTACCTGATGCAGCAGTCGAGCGTGACGCTGTTCTTGACGACATACGTGCCGGAGGACCAGAAGATGCGTCCGTTTCCATCCGCTGTCATGCTCTCGGTCACTTCGGTGTACTCGGTCACGGTCTGCTGGTTGCCGTCCATATCGATGTACGTCACGGCATCGTTTGCCAACGCCGTCATGGCGGTGAGCACACTCAGGAGCAGCGTCGTGGCTGCCCTCATAAGTAATGGTTTTTGTGTAGTTCTTGTTCTCATATTGCTGAATGGTTTCCGTCCTTACTTATGCCAGGAGCAAATCCCAGCAAGTCGTCGTAGTCTGATACATTTTCAGGTGTTTGCTCACCACTTGCTTGAAGCAGACATGTACGATGCTGCAGTTCGACAACTGTCATTGTTATGACCTCAAACTTTCTCATAAATATAATATTCAAAAATGCCTACAAAATTACAAATTTTTCAAGAAATAACGTTATTTTCTTGTCCGTTTTTTTCGTATTTCGGGTCATTTTGCAGCATTTTTGCACACAATACAGGTTTCAAAGGTAGTTTAATATTACACGAATAGTGCCTTGGAAATATCTATGTAATCATTTTATAATCCGTGCAATAGCTGTGTGGGGCGAAGCAATAATCCTTGTAACCCATGTAATCTGTGGTAGTTGTTGCAATCTGTGTAATTCGTTTTAATCCGTTGTTTGAAAAAATCCTGTCAATCCATGTAATCTGTGGTAGTATTTTTCCTTGTTGATAGTAATTAGTGTAAATCCGTGTAAATCCGTGGTTAAGGCTCACCAGTGGTTACAAAAATCTCTTTTCTCTTTTCTCTTTTTTTCATTTTTAGGTTGGTTGTGTTAAAAAGTCATATTGTAAGCAAAAACAGAGTTTGTCTGACAAAATGTATAAGCGGAAAAGGGGGAGAGACGGCTTGCCGTCTGGGTTTGTAGCACTGCGGCATGGCGTCGGTACTCTATTAATAATCAACAATTTTTAATGTCTTGTGTAAAATTTACCTAAAATAATTTGGAGGTTTGAAATGTTATTCTTAACTTTGTGGTGTAAAAATTACCCAAGAAGGATTATGGAAGAGAAAATGTATAGTTACAAGTACCCGCATCCGTCAGTGACGACGGACTGCGTGATGTTTGGTTTTGACGGGACGAAGCTGCAGGTGCTGCTCGTGGAGAGGGGCGTGGAGCCGTATAAGGGGAAGTGGGCGTTCCCGGGTGGTTTCGTGAAGATGGATGAGTCGTGCGAGGATGGTGCGCTGCGTGAGCTGCAGGAGGAGACGGGCTTGACGGGGGCGTACATTGAGCAGTTTCATACCTTCAGTGAGCCGAACCGTGACCCGAGGGAGAGGGTGATAACGGTGGCTTACTATGCCCTGGTGAGGATACAGGATGTGAAGGCGGGGGATGACGCGGCAAAGGCGGAGTGGTTCGCGCTCGACAATGTGCCGCAGCTGGCGTTTGACCATGACAGGATTCTCAGGGCGGCGCTGAAACGTCTGCGTGAGCGTATCCACTTTGAGCCGATAGGCTTTGAGCTGCTGCCGGAGGCGTTTACGTTGAGGCAACTGCAGAACCTGTATGAGGCTATCCTGGACGTGAGGTTTGACAGGAGTAACTTTGCTAAGAAGATGCTGCATTTCAATATTCTTACGCAGCTGGAGGAGACGGTATGGCCTACGCCGAAGCGTGAGGCATACCTGTATAGTTTCAATGAGGAGAGCTATAATGAGTTGAAGCAAAAGGGATTCCGTCTGGAGTTTTAGAAAGGAGGACTATTATGAAGAATCTATTGATGAGCGCTGCTGTTGGCGACATTGCAGGCAGTGCATATGAAGGACGTGCACACAGAACTAAAGATTATAATAAGGTAAAAATGTTTAGCTCGCGCGCTCATTTTACAGATGACACGGTGTGCACCTTCGCTTGTGCAGAAGCTTTCATTGACGGCCTTGATATGTCTGCTAACCTTTGGAAATGTTCCAATGAACACCGCCATGCAGGTTTTGGCCATAGATATAAGGAGTGGATGGCGTGCCACAATCCTCAACCATATGGCAGTTTCGGTAATGGATCTGCCATGCGTTGTTCTTCAGCTGGGTGGCTTGCAAAAACCGAAGAAGAATGTGTCAAGATGGCTACAGAGACTGCCATGCCAACCCATAACCATCCAGAAGGAATCAAAGGTGCCGTAGCAACAGCTCTCTCTATTTTTTATCTGAAGAATGGTTGTGATAAAGAATTCATAAGGTCTGCGGTGTTGGAAAAATACTATCCGCAATGGGCTACACAAAAGTATGGTGACTTCCATGATGAATACACCTTTAACTCGACCTGTCCAGGTTCTGTAGGTCCGGCTATTATCTGTTTTCTTGAATCGAAAGATTATGTGGATTGTCTGCGACTTGCCATTTCATTGGGAGGTGATGCTGACACCTTGGCAGCCATATCTGGTCCGATGGCCTATGCCCACTATAGGGAAATGCCTGATAGTCTTGTATATAAAGCTTTGAAAACGTTACCAGACTGGATGGTGTCGGTGAATGAAAGATTTGACAAGTTGTGTGCTGATAAATTTGATACAAACAAGATGTTTAATGCAAAGTTGAAACCGAGGCAAGTGACGCTGCGGGAGTATAACGGGGAGGTGCGCCCAGAGTTTACGCCAAATGTTGTTCGTTCATTGAAGGCAGACGAGGTGTTTGTCTTTGGCAGTAACCTTCATGGCCATCATGCAGGAGGTGCCGCCAGGGTAGCCGTGATGAAGTTTGGTGCGATATGGGGGCAAGGCGTGGGACTGCAAGGTCAGAGCTATGCGATACCTACTATGCAGGGTGGCGTAGAGACCATCAAACCGTATGTGGACCAGTTTATAGACTTTGCCAAAGAGCATACCGAATTGTTCTTCTATGTTACTCGCATAGGCTGTGGCATTGCTGGTTTCAGAGACAGGGACATCGCTCCGTTGTTCAAGGATGCAATGAGTATCAGCAATGTTTGTCTGCCAAAGTCATTCGCTGAGATAATAGGGTAATGCAGAGGACAGAACGGGTGGTATTTGAAACATTTTGGGTGTTATTTTGTCTTGCTTTTCTTTTGTATCATAAAATAACTTGGTAATTTTGCAAACGGAAGGTATTCTTTCCGTAATGCCAGAACAACAATGCTTAAACAATATCATACGATGAAGAGAACAAGAAAGATATTACTTGCTGCCGTACTGATGTCGTCGGTGTGTGGCGGCGCCATGGCGCAGAAGACATCATCTACCGGCGCTCCATACCTGTTGTCGCAGTCGGTTGACATGAGCCAGCAGTTTGTGCAACCCACTAATACTCTGTTTTGTGCCGACTCACTGGTGAGCTTCGACCCCTCCACCGGCGTGGGTACGTTGCAGTGGAGCAGAAACGAGATGCATGCCCGACAGGCTTTCAATACCAACGGCTACTGGGTTACGCCACTGCAGAACCTGGACTTCCCCGGTCCGGCATACGACCAGAGTCCGCAGCTGGAGTTCAGGGTGGAGCCGGTGAACGACCGCACGGTGAGGGTGCGCTTCTTTACCAGTCCGATAATACCGAAGGATGACCCCGACGAGCTGATGCTCGTGCAGAAACCGGCAGTGGATATGAGTGCGTGGAGATGCACCAAGACCGACAAGGGATATACCCTGACGTCAGGCAAGGGCGCAATAGAGATACAGCAGTATCCGTGGCGCATCATAGTGCGCGATGCAGAGGGACGCGAGCTTACACGCACGCGCCACCTGCTGGACAATGACTCTACGCAGGTGAAGACACAGCCGTTCTCATTTATAAAGCGCGGCGATGACAACGGCAGGATGATAGAGCCGGTGTTCAGTCTGAAGCCATCAGAGCGCATATACGGTTGCGGTGAGTCGGCGACGTCGCTGAACAAGGCCGGGCAGAAGCTCAATCTCTTCGTGACCGACCCGCAGGGACCGGAGACGCCTGACATGTATAAGCCCATACCGTTCTATTTCTCTAACAGAGGCTATGGCGTGTTCATGCACACGGCAGCACCTGTGACCGTGGACTTCGGAAACTCTTACATAGGCAGCACGCGCCTGTTCATGGCAGACGAGACGGCAGACCTCTTCATAATGCTCGGCACTCCGAAGGAGATACTGGGCGAATACACCGCACTGGTGGGAAGGCCGGAGACACCGCCGCTGTGGAGCTTCGGACTATGGCAGAGTCGTATATCATACTTTACGGAGAAGGAGGGACGCGACGTGGCAAAGCGTCTGCGTGACAATAAGATACCGTGTGACGTGATACACTTTGACACGGGATGGTTTGAGACCGACTGGCAGTGTGACTACCAGTTCAGCCATAACTTCAAGGATGCGCAGAAGATGCTGAGCGACCTGAAGAAAGACGGTTTCCATACTTGTCTGTGGCAGTTGCCTTACTTCACCCCGAAGAACCGTTACTTCAAGTACCTCGTGGAGAACGACATGGCGGTGAAGAATGCCGGCGGCGGACTGCCGTATGAGGATGCAGTGCTCGATTTCTCCAATCCGCAGACCGTGAACTGGTATCAGGGACAGCTGGAGGGATTGCTCAAGCAGGGCGTGGCAGTGATAAAGGTGGACTTCGGTGAGGCTGGGCCATACCTCAACGGGGTATATCACAGCGGGCGCACCGGACTGTATGAGCACAACCTCTATCCGCTGCGCTACAACAAGGCGGCATACGACATCATAAAGAAGACCAACGGCGAGGGTATCATCTGGGCCCGCTCAGCATGGGCCGGCAGCCAGCGTTTCCCGTTGCACTGGGGAGGTGATGCCGCCACCACTGACGCAGGACTGTTGGGCTCTGTGCGCTGCGGACTGTCGGTAGGTTTGTCGGGCTTCTCTTTCTGGTCAAACGACATTGGCGGCTTTGTGACGAAGAGCCCGGAGAAGCTGTACCGTCGCTGGATGCCTTACGGTATGCTGACGAGTCACAGCCGTGTGCATGGCGTGGAGACAGAGCCGTGGCTGTATGACGAGAAGTTCGTGGAGTATTTCCGTGAGTGCTCCGAACTGAAATACCGCCTTATGCCATACGTATATGAGGAGGCGAAGAAATGTGCTGCCGAGGGACTGCCTATGCAGCGTGCCCTGCTGCTGGACTATCCTGATGACCCGGGTGCATGGCTCGTGGAGGATGAGTATCTCTTTGGTGAGAAGATGCTTGTGGCTCCAATGCTTGAGGAGGGAAAGGGACGCAACGTGTATCTGCCAGGCAAGGACAGTTGGGTGGACTACCAGACCGGGCGCGAGTATAGCGCTGGTTGGCACCACATAGAGTGCGGCCGCCTGCCGATAGTGATATTGGTAAGGAAGGGCGCAACGATAAAGACCGTTCCAGTGGCACTGTCAACGCAGTGGATAGACTGGAGCAAGGTGGAGGAAAAGAAGTATTGATGGAAGAAGGTTGGAGGGATGAAGGAATAAGGTTTTTGGTGAAGAAGAATGAAGTATTAAGGTAATGAATGTATAAAACAGAAATCCTGATTATGCAGATGTCATGATGACTAAGCATAATCAGGATTCTTTGTTTATTTACTCAAGTTTCTCAACTTGTTAAGTAGTCAGTAGTTAAGTAGTTAAGTGGTTAAGATATTTGCTACAGGTTAAACAATGTACATAGTCGTGCGTATTGTCTTAACATAAACTTATGACATTGGATTTTACTCGATTTAAGTAAAAAATATAACAAATAGGGATTTCCCTACTAAATGAAAGGGAAATTCCTTTGTTGGGGATAATGAATAACAGATAACTTTAAGGCAGACAATATAGTAAATAACTAAAAACTAAGAATTACCATGAAAAGATTCCTTTTGTCCACAATCATAGCAGTCATAGGGCTAATGACAGTTCATGCACAGGATGCTAATGACGTTTTTATAAGAATAGAGAACGAGAATATCTACTCGCAATGTTTTGAGTTTTGCGACACCAACAAAGATGGTGTCGTAACCTACGCTGAGGCGGCGGCAACTACGAAGTTGGGGCTCGACCGCGGTGGTCGCTCGAACATCATCGAGAGTTACGAGTTCCTGAAGTATTTCCCCAACTTGGAGGCGTTCTCCGTAGGCAACACTCCGATGGAAACAATAGATCTGCACATGCTGAAAAAACTTAAACTGGTGAACGTGAGTAACGCTCCTTGGGTGAAGAAAATAATTGTTGGATGCAAGACGGCTCCTGAAATCACAGGAGCAGATTCTGCAGGAGAACCCATCAAGGTGGAGTTCTGGAAGAAAGATAAGGAGTAAGTAGTATGAAGAAACTGATAATTTGGACCACTGTAATAGCTGTGTCACTTTTCATCGGTCTGATGGTTGAGCCGGAAAGGAAACCTAATGTCATAGAGAAGGACCCTGTATTGAAGAAACTGGAGGAAGGTAAGACTTCCACGGAGATATACAAGGAAATGATGGAAGAGCAACTAAAAGGACATAAAGACACGATATGAAAAGATTTTTGTTAACCATAGCAATAGCCGTAATGTGTATGCTGACCGTGCATGCACAGCGATATAAGTCGTGGCACTCGTCGGTAACCGACAGAGACTACGGGGTGGCGGCTGAAAATATAAAGGGGAAGAACTTTGACTGTTTGATATATGGTCAGTCGATGTATAAGTACATTCCTATCACCGGCATACGTATAGCAAATAAGGATATACCTGCCTTCGTAAAAGAGGTGCGTGCCGTTGCCGAAAAGGCAGGACAGTGGTGGGAAAAGAAAGCCTGTGGCATGGGTGTGGACGATGCAGGCGTGTCTTTTGAGACGAACTTCCGTAGTGTCACGGCATGGTATGACATGGGTACACCTCCCGAACCGATATATCACGACATGAAGAATGCAAAGCTTGAAGCCTACGGAGAGATGCAATCGGTAGGTTTGGGAATAGTATTCTTCGGCGTGAGCCCTATCATAGACAAGGACGGCAATCGTCATACAGGCGTTGTACTGCCCTTCGGTTCCAAGGAGGAGATAATAGCTTTTGCCGATGCTGTGGAGAAGCTAAACCCAAGTGTGGAGGAAGCCTGTTGCATCTATTGCGGAGTGAACCTGACAACGGGTGAAGCTCATAAGTCGGATTGTCCGTATTACCTTAGTTCGGAGGTGAGCGACAGTTTGTCGCAAACGGCACCTAAGCCTAAGGACGACATTCACATCACCTGTCAGCAGTGTGGGGCAGTGTTCTCAGGAAAGTCGGCAAGTCTTGCCTTTGATAATCCTCGCAACCATAAAAAGGGATGTCCGCTTTTCAACAAAGTTCCAGAAGTTCCACAAGTACCAAAAATACAATAAACTATGAAACGTATAACCCTTTTGATGTCGTTGGCACTTGCTGCCGCGGTATCTGTCAATGCACAGATACCTGATCCGGGCGATCCTGTTTGTGCCCATTGTGGTGTTGATTTGAAGTCGCAGGTGCCTCACAAGCGCAGCTGCCCCTATTACGAAGAACCGTCAAGCGAGGAGTCTTCATCTTCAAACAGTTTTTCTTCAAGCAGTTTTTCTTCAAGCAGTTCGTCTTCAAGTAGTTCGTCTTCAAGCAGTTCGTCTTCAAGCAACTCATCGTTGAGTTCGTCTTCAAGTTCGTCAACGTCAACGCCTTCAACCTCTACCGAACGGAAAAGATTGCCATTTGAATGTACTATATGTCATGCACAGATTTTGGCATATAATGGAGATGATGCCATAAGAGAAATGGCAAATAATCCGTGGTTTCATCAAACAACATGTCCGAAATATAAGCCTAAACCAGGACAAAATCCAAGTACCAAACTGAAGGACTACACTCCTGCTCCCGAACGCCCCATGGTGTCAAAGCCGCTGTTGGATATGCCTAATCGTCAGTTGGCATCAATGTTCTCCAGCATCAACGAGACGAACATCCGCCATGAGAAGCCGGTGAGCATTATTGGCAAACACGAGTGGGGTGAAATTGATGGGGCGTTGATTGGCGCTATTGAATCGAATAATGGCGAAGAAATCCCTATGGAGTTTGACATCGAACGTTACAACCATGACAAAGGAACAGCTATTCTCGGTACCCATATGGACAACGGAAGATATCATTGGACTATTCTATGCCATTTAGGTGGCGGAGCTTACACTTATATTAGTCAGAAAGAATTGAAAGAGGGATATTCTAATTATAAGAACATTGGTGAACTGACCGACGTACATTTTGATGGGCAGGGCAAGTATATCATCGCTGAATATACCAGCGGATACAGACAGGTGTATGACTGTCGAGGCGAGATGTTGAGAGAAGGTTATAATATCAGAGTCCTCGGAAGTACGGTTGACGGCAAAAGACTTCTCTATATTGGTGAAGACGAGCAGACCGTGATGAGCATAATTTTCAACGAAGACGGAGAAGTAATAGGCAATGGTCATACCATCATTCAATACGACGATGCGTTGATTGACCAGTGGGACAAATCTTCTCCCTATCAACTCAAGAACTGGCGAGGCGAGCCTTTGGAGATAGATGGTATTAATGGTTTTGAAGAAATTAAAGCCTTCAATAATCAAGGCTCCTACTACCTGCTGAAAGACAAAGACAAGGGCTATGCACTCATAGGTCGAGGCTTTATACGCTATGGCGGTTGGTATGACACAGAGGAGGAGGCTCACCGTGTGTGGAAAAGCTATCATCCATAACAAGGTTAACCAATAAAACAGATATCATTGACTTCAGGTGCTGTGAACGTTAACGATAGTGAGAAGGAAAAGATGCTCAAGATAGCTCGTGCACGCCTGGTTCATCGTAAGAATGTTTTGGAGTCGAGAGGTTTTACTGTGAAGTAAAATAGGAACAGGCATCTTTGTTGAGATACAATGTGATTGCACAAAAAAACAGCATCCGAAAGAGTGGGGGAGAGAGTCTTACCCACACTATCAGATGCTGCTTTTGTAATGTTGTATCAGAAATTATATTGACAGTTCGTTGAGTACGGTGAACAGCTTCTTGTCCATAGGCTTGTCAGAACGTATAGCCTCAGAGAAAGGAACATACACTACTTCGTTGTTGCGTATGCCAATCATTACGTTGCGCTGTCCCTGCATGATAGCCTCGATGGCACCTACGCCAGTGCGGCTTGCAAGTATGCGGTCGCGTGCCGTAGGGCTGCCTCCGCGCTGCAGGTGTCCGAGGATAGATACACGCACGTCGTAGCCAGGGAACTCCTTCTTCACACGGTCAGCGTAGTACATAGCGCCGCACTTTGGTGATTCAGACACGATGACGATACATGACTTCTTAGACTTACGTATGCCACGCTTCATGAATTCTGCCAGCTGGTCGGCGTCGGTCTCGTTCTCTGGGATGATGGCAGCCTCGGCGCCACAGGCGATGGCTGAGTTCTGGGCAAGGAAGCCGGCGTCGCGTCCCATAACCTCGATGAAGAAGATACGCTCGTGGCTCTGTGCAGTGTCACGAATGCGGTCAACACACTCCATGATGGTGTTCATGGTGGTGTCATATCCTATTGTAGCGTCAGTGCCGTAAAGGTCGTTGTCGATGGTGCCAGGCAGACCGATGCAGCATACGTCATGCTCCTGTGCGAAAATCTTGGCACCGGTAAGAGAACCGTTACCGCCAATGATTACAAGAGCGTCGATACCACGTGCCATCATGTTGTCATAAGCCTTCTGACGTCCCTCAGGAGTCATGAAGTCCTTTGAGCGCGCAGTCTTCAGTATGGTACCACCCAGGGTGATAATACCGCTGACGTTCTCAGTGGTAAACTCTTGCATGTCATCGTTAATCAATCCTTCCCATCCACGATAGATGGCTACAACCTTAAAACCGTTACATATACCGGCACGCGTCACCGCACGGATGGCAGCGTTCATACCAGGGGCATCGCCTCCGGATGTCAGTACACCTATTGTCTTTATTTTACCCATTGTGTTTTTAAGTTTTTATGTGTGTTTTTATAATATAGTCAACTGCAGGCAGAGAATAGAGAATGCCAATATCCCTGCGAAGATAGTAAGTGGGGCGATGTGCTTGATATACCATTTCAGCGTCACACCCTGCATCTGCATCATTACGATGCCGCTGATGGAGCCTATGCCGAGTATGCTGCCACCGATGGCAGTACCGAAAGAGAGTACTTTCCAGTATGCTCCGCCAATGGCGTAGTAAGGGTCGGTGGCTGATATGTCGTGCAGACTTACCATTGTCATACATGAAGCAAAGCTGTCAAGCACAGTGCTGATGAGAGATGTTATTACACCTATAGCCCAGATGTTGCCTATCAGATTGTCTATCTGCTCAGAGAACCACGCTATGGAGCCTGTCTCTGTAACGACACCCAGGGCGAGGATGACACCCACGATGTAGAGTATCTGTTGTGTCATGTTATACTGCATACGCTGTGGTGAGCGGCTCATCAGCTTGCGGTATGCCGTGAGGATGTTGCGGTTGATGAGCTCATTGACAATCCACAGCAGACTGAGCACGCATAATGCGCCGAGGAACGGCGGCAGTTTGGTGATGTCGTGGAATGTAGGTATGAGCCACAGGCCGCCGATGCCTACGAAAAATAGGATGAGACGTTGCCATACGTTGAGGTTGGTATCGTCGCCTCTGTAGGGTAGGGAGGGGTGCTCTATCTCTATTGTGTTGTTTATCTTCATGCTGACAATGAATGTAGGCAGCGCCCATGCTACGAGGCATGGCAGAAGCATAGACAACGTATAGTCTGACGCAGTGATGGCGCCCTTGTTCCATAGCGCAAGGCCGGTGGGGTCACCTATTACGGTCAGCGCACCGCCGAAGATTACTGCCACAAGTACCATGGAGCCGTATGTCATGCGGTCCTTGGTGCGAGGTAGTATGGCGTTGGTGACGGTAAGCATCAGCACTATGGTGGAGATGTTGTCAAGATTGGCTGACATGACAAAGGCGAAGGCTGTCAACTTCCACAGTAACAGTTTGCTGCGACGTGTGCGTATCCACAACATAAGGAAGTCGAAGCAGCCGTTGTTGTTGAGGATCTCGACAATGCTCATCGTGGCAAGGAGAAACAGTACTATCTCTGCTGCCCTGCCTACATAGGGGAGAAAAACGTTCTTGGCTATGTAAAGCTTGACGGCCTCAGAGTTAGGCTTGATACCGTTGAGGAATGCAGTATAGTCATAGAGATGCCTGCTCTCAACGAAGTCAGAGCCGAAACAGATATATAACACCCAGCCTAAAGTGCAGGCAAAGACTGCTACCGCGGCTTTGTTGATGTTCGTCTGGCGCTCCGTGGCGATGAACAATAAACTTATTATTAATATGGAAGTGATGAGTATTGTCATAAATCAGCGCAAAGTTACAAACAATATTTTATTTAACCAAATTTCAACGTGATTTTATGGTGCTATTTATAAGGTAAGTTTAATATATGGTGGTAATTAGGCGTGATTGGAGGATAATAAAAAGAGGTCGGTACAGGACGTACCAACCTCATAAATAGATTTCGTAGTTATAGAAAAAAAGAAACGAAATCTGACGATGCAACAAAGTTAACGATAAATAATATTATTTGCAAGAAAATGACTAAAAAAAATATTTTTTGGAAAAAAATTTGCAATTGTAAAAAGAAATTTTTAATTTTGCGAGTAGTAAGTTAGCCTTACGTTTCTTTTTTAGAAACCAATTGTGGAGAAAAACATTTTTAAATTTAATACTATATGTCACAGATTACTGGTCACATATCTCAGATAATCGGTCCTGTCGTGGATGTGTATTTTGACACGAAGGGATTGGATGCAGAGAAGGTGCTCCCTAAGATTCACGATGCTCTTAAAGTAAAGCGTCCTGATGGTCGTGACCTCATTATTGAGGTACAACAACACATTGGTGAGGATACCGTGCGCACGGTTGCTATGGATAATACTGACGGACTGCAGCGCGGTCTGGAGGTTGTACCTACGGGCGCACCTATCAGTATGCCTTCTGGTGAGCAGATGAAGGGTCGTATGCTTAATGTCATCGGAGAGCCTATCGACGGCATGAAACCGCTGGCAAAGGATAACCCTTATCCTATCCACAGAGAGGCTCCTAAGTATGAGGAACTGTCAACCACAAAGGAGATGCTTCCTACAGGTATCAAGGTCATTGACTTGCTTGAGCCTTACCTGAAAGGTGGTAAGATTGGTCTGTTCGGCGGTGCCGGCGTAGGTAAGACAGTGCTTATTATGGAGCTTATCAATAACATTGCAAAGGGTGGTAACAACGGTTTCTCAGTGTTCGCCGGCGTTGGTGAGCGTACCCGTGAGGGTAACGACTTGATTCGTGAGATGATTGAGTCTGGCGTTATCAAGTATGGCGATAAGTTCAAAGAGGCTATGGCTGAGGGCAAATGGGATTTGTCACTCGTTGACCCTGAGGAACTGAAGAAGTCGCAGGCTACACTTGTATATGGTCAGATGAACGAGCCACCAGGTGCACGTGCTTCAGTGGCATTGTCAGGTCTTACCGTGGCAGAGGAATTCCGTGACCAGGGTGGTGATATCCTGTTCTTCATTGATAACATCTTCCGTTTCACTCAGGCAGGCTCTGAGGTGTCAGCACTTCTTGGACGTATGCCGTCAGCCGTGGGTTACCAGCCTACATTGGCAAGTGAGATGGGCTCAATGCAGGAGCGTATTACTTCAACAAAGACAGGTTCTATCACGTCAGTGCAGGCCGTATATGTGCCAGCCGATGACTTGACTGACCCTGCTCCGGCAACTACGTTTACGCACCTTGACGCAACGACTGAGTTGTCACGTAATATCGCACAGCTGGGTATCTATCCTGCCGTTGACCCGTTGGGAAGTACCTCACGTATCCTTGACCCACTCGTGGTAGGTAAGGAGCATTATGAGTGTGCACAGAGAGTTAAGCAGATACTGCAGAAATACAAGGAGTTGCAGGATATCATTGCAATCCTCGGTATGGATGAGCTCTCTGATGAGGATAAGTTGACAGTGAACAGAGCACGTCGTGTGCAGCGTTTCCTCTCTCAGCCTTTCGCCGTGGCAGAGCAGTTTACTGGTGTACCGGGTGAGATGGTCAGCATCGAGGATACAATCAAGGGCTTCAATATGATACTTGACGGTGAGCTGGATGACCTGCCAGAGCAGGCTTTCCTGAACGTGGGTACCATAGAGCAGGCTATCGAGAAGGGTAAGAAACTGCTTGCACAGGCACAGGCTTAATGCCGCGTGTCTTGACAACGAAAGAAATACATACGAATTATGTTAAAACTAAAGATAGTATCGCCGGAGAAAGTCCTTTTTGACGGAGAGGTAAGTATGGTGAAGGTGCCTGGTGTGCTTGGTGAGTTTGAGATACTTGACAACCACGCACCAATCGTTTCAGCGCTGCAGAAGGGCAATGTGCAGTATGAGACGGAAGAGGGACGTACCGTAATACCCATTGTCGGAGGATTTGCAGAAGTATTGAAGAATAATGTCTCGCTGTGCATAGAGCGTGAAATAGCCGCTGTATGATAGGATGGTTGGCGTTTTCCCTATTCTTCTACACTGTATTGATATATGTGTGGGTGAGAGGGTTAGGAATAGTTCAGAGACATAAGCCACAGCTGATGGTGACGTTCTATTTCGTTATGGCTGCCATACGTTTTACGATGGCATTAACCATTGTAGCGCTGTATATGATTCTCTCAACGCATACGAGACAGGAGGCAATGACGTTTTGCGTCACGTTCTCGTTGATGTATGTAGCGATGGTGATTATATCAATTACGTTAAAACATTGACTTGTTAATATGAATAAATTGAAATACATACTTTGTCTGATGCTTATGACGCTGTGCTTTACAACGGCTATGGCGGAGGAGGCAGACGGGAAAGTCGATGTCAACGGAACTGTGCTTGGACATATCAAGGACTCGTACGAATGGCATATTATCGGTAGTCATGAGAATGCCGTGGCCATACCGTTGCCTGTCATAGTACATAGCTCTACAGGATGGCATACGTTTCTCAGTGATAAGATACTGGAAGGTAAGCAGTATGAGGGACTTACTATAGCAGAGGAAGGTCCTAATGCCGGAAAAATCGTAGAGCTGGTGAATGGCGAGGAGAAAGGTGTCTTTGACATAAGTATAACAAAGACTGTGTGTGTATTGTTTATTGATTCAGTATTGCTGCTCCTTATAGTCCTGATACCTGCAAGATGGTATAAGAACAAGAAGGTGAGTGACGAGGCTCCAAAGGGATTTACTGGATTCATAGAGATGCTCACAATGTATGTCATGGATAATATGATTAAGCCGAGCATAGGAAAGGGGTATGAGAAATATGCACCATATCTGCTTACGTGCTTCTTCTTTATCTTCTTCGTGAATGTCTTTGGCATTATACCATTCCCTCCATTTGGCGGAAACCTTACGGGTAATATAGCATGTACGTTCTTCCTCGCGTTCTGCACATTCGTGATTACGCAGTTCTCGGGTTCGAAACATTATTGGAAGGATATATTCTGGCCGGAGGTGCCGCTTGCGCTGAAAGCTATACCACTGATGCCGTTGATAGAATTTGTTGGTATATTCACGAAGCCGTTTGCGTTGATGATTCGACTTTTTGCCAACATGATGGCAGGACATGCTATTGCTCTTTCCATTACATGTGTCATATTCGTTGCGGCAACGATGGGATATGGTATGCTTGTAGGATTGGGAGCTGTTAGTCTGCTTATGAGCGTGTTTATGCTTACGCTTGAGTGTTTGGTATGTTTCATTCAGGCTATGGTGTTTACTCAGCTTTCTGCCACGTTCATCGGTTTAGCGAGAATACATCCGGAGGAGGAGTAAAGAATATAAAGGGTGAGGGCTGGAGAGAAAAAAAGAATAAAGTATAAAGAATAAGAATATTAATAACCAAAATTTTAAGACTATGATTTCTATGATTTTAGCAGCTGAAGCAGCTGCAGGTATTGCTAAGTTAGGCGCTGGTCTCGGCGCAGGTCTTGCAGCTATCGGTGCCGGTATCGGTATTGGTAAGATAGGTGGTAGTGCAATGGATGCTATGGCACGTCAGCCAGAGGTGATGAATAAGCTTTTCACCAACATGATCGTTGCTGCTGCCCTTATTGAGGGTGTTGCACTGTTCGGTGCCGTTATTGCTCTTCTTTGCTCATTCTAAAGGTGGAGCAGGAAGATTACAGTCACTTAATAAACTAAAGAAAACTCTATACAGCGTATGGATTTATTGATTCCGAGTACTGGTCTGCTCTTCTGGATGTGTATCACGTTCTTCATCGTGTATGCATTGCTCAGAAAGTTTGGCTTCCCCGCCATTGTAGGCATGGTCAATGAGCGTAAGCAGTTCATTGATGATAGTCTGCGTAAGGCACAGGAGGCTAATGAGAAGCTGGCCAACATACAGAAAGAAGGTGAGTCCATCCTACGTGAAGCGCGTGATAAGCAGAGCCAAATGTTGAAGGAGGCTACTGCCACGCGTGATGCCATCATAGAGAAAGCTCAGACACAAGCGAAGGGTGAGGCTGCCCGTCTTATAGCTGACGCCAAGGCGCAGATTGAGGCGGAGAAGGCTTCTGCCATTAGAGAGATACGTGCGGAGATGGCACAGCTCTCTGTGCAAGTAGCTGAGAAGGTAGTTCGCAAGAACCTCGCTGATGACGCATCGCAGATGGAACTCATAGACAAGCTGCTGGACGAGGTTTCTGTTGGAAAGTAATTATTCACTATATTTAAGCAAATCTACAAGGTATGGATATAGGAGTAATTTCGGTAAGATATGCCAGGGCATTGCTGAAATGCAGTATGGAGTCAAGTGCGGAGGACCAGGTGTATCAGGAAATGCAGGCTCTTGCGGAGAATTACATTCAGGTGCCTGAACTCCGCCGTACGATAGAGAATCCAATGGTGTCAAATGAGAAGAAAGAGAGTATTCTTTTGGCTGCCATAGGAAGCGGGGCGTCTGATATTACGCAGCGACTTGTGAAGCTGGTACTTAAAGAAGGACGCGCCAACATGATGCAGTTCATTGCAAACTCGTACGTTACTCTTTACCGCCAACAGAAGAATATCACTCGGGGAAAACTGACCACTGCTGTAAGCGTGTCTCCTGCCATAGAGCAGAAAATGCGTAAAATGGTGGAAAGTAGAACCAATGGGACTGTAGAGTTCACGACAGAGGTGGATTCAAGTATAATGGGTGGGTTCATACTCGATTATGATACCTATCGTTTAGATACCTCGGTGAAGTCGCAGTTGAATAACATTCTTAAACAATTAAAAAACTAATCATTTATGTCAGATAAAATCAAGCCAAGTGAAGTCTCTCAGGTTCTTCTGGAACAGTTGAAGGGCGCGACTCAGGCAGCCGACTTTGATGAGGTGGGTACTGTGCTGACCGTCAGTGACGGCGTTGCTCGCATCTACGGTTTACGTAATGCGGAGGCAAACGAGCTTCTTGAGTTCGAGAATGGCACCATGGCCATCGTGATGAACTTGGAGGAGGACAACGTGGGTTGTGTGCTTCTTGGTCCGACAAGTGGTATCAAGGAGGGACAGGTGGTTAAGCGTACTAAGCGTATCGCATCAATACGTGTGAACGATAATATGCTTGGTCGCGTTATTAACCCTCTTGGACAGGCTATTGACGGACAGGGTGACATTGACCTTACCGATGCTTTTGAGATGCCTCTTGACCGTAAGGCTCCAGGTGTGATATACCGTCAGCCTGTGAAAGAGCCACTGCAGACAGGTATCAAGGCTGTCGATTCAATGATTCCTATCGGACGTGGTCAGCGTGAGCTTATCATTGGTGACCGCCAGACGGGTAAGACAGCCATTGCCATTGATACTATTATCAACCAGAAGTCATTCTATGAGGCTGGAAAGCCTGTCTATTGTATTTATGTGGCAATAGGACAAAAGGCTTCAACGGTTGCTGCTTTGGTGGCAAACCTGAAGGAGCGTGGAGCACTGCCTTATACTATTATCGTAGCAGCTACAGCCAGTGACCCTGCAGCCATGCAGTATTATGCACCTTTCGCTGGTGCTGCAATTGGTGAGTATTTCCGTGACCGCGGTATGCATGCACTGGTTGTATATGATGACTTGTCTAAGCAGGCTGTGGCTTATCGTGAGGTGTCGCTGATTCTTCGTCGTCCTTCCGGACGTGAGGCATATCCAGGTGATGTGTTCTATCTGCACTCAAGATTGCTTGAGCGTGCTGCTAAAATCAATGAGCAGCAGGAAGTGGCAGAGAAGATGAACGACTTGCCTGCATGTTTGCAAGGCAAAGTAAAAGGTGGTGGTTCGCTTACGGCATTACCAATCATTGAGACACAGGCTGGCGACGTGTCAGCATATATCCCGACGAATGTGATTTCTATCACTGACGGACAGATATATCTTGAGTCAGACTTGTTCAACCAGGGCTTCCGTCCAGCTATCAACGTAGGTATCTCAGTGTCTCGTGTGGGTGGTTCGGCTCAGATAAAGTCAATGAAGAAAGTGGCAGGTACGCTGAAGATTGACCAGGCTCAGTATCGTGAGTTGGAGAGCTTCTCTAAGTTCTCATCAGATATGGATGCCGTGACGGCTATGACTCTTGACCGTGGTCGTAAGAACAACCAGTTGCTGATACAGCCACAGTATTCTCCAATGCCGGTAGGTGAGCAGATAGCAATTCTCTATTGTGGTACAAAGGGCTTGATGGCTTCAGTACCTGTAGAGAAAGTGCGTGAATGTCAGGATCAATTCCTTGACGCAATGCGTGCTAAGCATCAGGATGTGATAGACCTTTTGGGTTCAGGAAATATCAATGATGATGCCACAAAGGTGATTGCAGACACTATGGCTGACGTGGCCGCTACTTTTCAATAAGCATGAAGTGCTTAACAATTAATTATTGATTAGATAATTATTAATTAAGAGCAATGCCATCATTAAAAGAAATAAAAAATAGAATAACATCAGTTCAAAGTACTCGTAAGATTACGAGTGCTATGAAGATGGTGGCTTCAAGCAAACTGCATCATGCTCAGCAGATGATAGAGAATATGCTTCCATACGAGTCTATGTTGGAACATATCCTGAAATCTTTTCTGGCATCAGATGTTGAGGCAAAAGGTAGCATAACACAGGCACGACAGGTCAAAACTGTAGCAGTGTTAGCTTTTTCAAGCAACTCAAGTCTTTGCGGTGGTTTCAATGCAAATGTGCTGAAGATGTTGCAACGTGTCATTGATGATTATCGGGCGAAAGACATAGATGTCATTGTATATCCTATAGGACGAAAAGTTGCAGAGAAAGTCCAGAAGTGGGGAATACGTTCGGCTGGTACTTTTACACAGTTTGCTGATAAGCCAAACTCAATTGAATGTGCTGAGATTGGCAGACAGTTACAAAGCGACTTTGACAATGGAGTGATAGATAAGGTAGAAATGATATATCATCACTTCAAGAGTGCGGGTTCTCAAATCCTGCAAGACAAAGTGTTGTTGCCCATCGATATCGAGTCTGCAATGGATTATGACCATGAGCGTGACTTGAAGAGCACTATTGCTACGGAAAAGGCTACGGAGTATCTGAAGAAAAATCAGCAGGCACGGGATTATACTAATGAAAAAGGTACCGCGCTTAATGACAACTTTATTGTTGAGCCGGATATGCAAACGGTTCTCTCAATGCTCGTTCCACGTTATGTGAATCTGATGTTGTACACCGCTTTGCTTGACAGTAATGCTTCGGAGCATGCAGCGAGAATGGTAGCAATGCAGACCGCTACAGATAATGCGGATGAGTTACTCAGAGAATTGAATCTACAGTATAACAAGTCGCGTCAGCAGGCTATCACTAATGAATTGCTTGATATTGTAGGTGGTTCGGTAAATAACTAAGCCACTTATAATGAAAGAACTATATTTTATATGTTAATAGAGAATTTGGCAGTAAAGGAGATTTAATGTGTCCGTTACTGTCAAGTTCTTTTTTTATTTTATTTTTAAGATGAGAAAGATATTGTCAAGAATTAGTGTGTTAGTAGTAATGGTGTCATTGGCGTTTGTCATGACATCAAGTAATCGCCAGTTTACAATCTTTATGATAGGTGATTCTACTATGGCTAACAAGGATATAAAGAAAGGTCAGGAACGTGGTTGGGGCATGGTATTGCAAGGCTTCTTTACTGAAAATGTTCTGGTTGACAACCATGCCCTTAACGGACGCAGTTCCCGTAGTTTTATTATAGAGGGACATTGGCAGAAGGTTTATGATGCGATGAAACCTGGCGACTATCTTGTTATTCAGTTTGGACATAATGATGAGAAAGGCAGGATAGAGAAAGGCAATAAACGTCATACAGAACCTGGATTGACATTTGATGACAATTATCGTATGTTTATTCGTGCAGCACAAGAGAAAGGTGTCACACCTATTGTAATGAATGCGGTGGTTAGGCGTAACTTCTACAAGAAACCAGACCTTACTGTGGATGACGAGTCACTCCGTGGAGCACAGTCAACGGAAAAAGAACTGGTAAACAGTGATACTTTGATTGATACTCATGGATTGTATATCGTTACCCCGCAAAATGTTGCAAAGCTTATGCGTGTGCCATACGTAGATGCCAACAAGATAACCAAGGACTTGGAGAATGGTCTTGGAGTGGAGGCATCGCGAAAGTTACACATGATAAGTGCTGTGAAGAATGGTAAGGACAATACACATTATACGGTTTATGGTGCCCATGAGGTGGCTTCAAGACTTGTAGATGCTATGGCAGATGTTTGTCCGGAACTGAAGCCCTATGTGCGTCATTATGACTATATAGTGTCAGCTAAGGGTAAAGGTAATTATTTAACCTTACAGGACGCCGTGGATGCTGCACCAAAAGGAAAACTGACGCAGATATATGTCATAGATGGTGAATACCCTAAGCCTAAGACAAACGGGAAGAAGATAAAGATAATAAAGTATAGTACGGTAAGGATTAAATAATGAAATAAAGGCGCAGATTTTTATTCTGCGCCTTTATTTTCTATTTTAGATATTTCTGTTTCCAGTCTTGGTAGAAAAATGGAATATCATACATCTGTTCTCCCGTCTGGTCTATGAACAGTTGTGTTGTGGAACCTTTGCAACATAGAACATTGTCACGTTCACGGTAAATCTCATATCTGTAGTCAAGTCGTGCTCCTCTCTTAGGAACATATATGGTGTGTATTACCGCTATGTCATTCATCTCTAATGGAGCCAAGCACCTTACTTGTATGTCATATATCGGTGCGTAAATCCCGGTATCCTGCATTATTTTATAGTCTATGCCGGGATAGTGTCGTCCGAATGACTCACGTCCATCCTCGAAATATTTGACGTATGTCCCGTGCCATACGCGGCGCATACTGTCAATCTCGGAGAATTTTACCTGTATGTGAGTAATATCTTCTATTTCCATTATTTGAAAACTTTGTCGCTGACGCTGGCTCCTAACTTATATCCAGTAAACGTATACTCAGTATAAGAGCCTCCTTTTTGCATCATGCGTATTGAACGCAGTTCCTGCGCCTTGCCATCTATGGTCACGATGAATGAAGAGAACATTTGTTTCTTCTTTGAGGAAACAGGTGTAATCGTAAGTATGATATTTGTGCCGCTTTTCACCATTTTAATGTCAGAGTGATGGCTGATGTCTGTCGTTCCTCCGTTAAAGATACTTACCAATACATCATGGAAAGTCTTGTATTGAGAGTCTTTGTTGCTGTCGGTCTTAGCCTTAAGCGGACCTTTTTTCATTGTGAATGCCGTGCCGTTCATAAGCAAGGCATCCTTGCCATTGGCTATAAGCACTCTTCCTCCCTTGTCTTTAACGTATAATGTGCCGGTCGTAACTTTGTCTTTTGCTACGGCAGCCTTATGGACAGTGCGTGTTGCAGTTGCGGTAAGTGATGCTGTGTTCTTATATTTAGATACGGCCTTCTTGTATTCTGCATTTTGTGCAAAGGTAAAAGCACAAATAACTGCGAGACATAGTGTTATCAATAATCTTTTCATGTTTTTTCCTTTCTTTTTCCTTTTTGAATGTAACTGTATTTGTGACGTAGCAAGGAATGTAGTGGTTTAATTTTTATTTTGAAGCCAATACCCTTTCTATCACTTGCGGAAAATTCTCTTGTTCCAATACGTGTATCTTTGCCTCTATGTCGGCTATGGTGTCATCAGGCGTGAGGGTAGTCTTAAACTGCTCAATAATCTGGCCGCCATCTATAACATTGTTTACGTAATGTATAGTAATACCTGTCTCTGTTTCACCTGCTGCCTTTACAGCCTCGTGTACGTGATGGCCGTACATGCCTTTACCTCCATATTTGGGCAACAGGGCAGGGTGTAGGTTGATTATCCTGTTAGGGAAAGCTTCGATTAGGTAGTCTGGTACCTTGAGCAGGAAACCTGCTAATATGATATAGTCACAGTCTGCAACCTGGTTCAGTACAAACTGAGGGTCGTCATTAAACTGCTGACGTGTTACTACTATATTCTTTACGCCAAGGTTCTCAGCCCTTACAAGTGCGTAGGCATCTGAGCGGTTACTGATGACGATTTTTATGTTTACATCATCATTATTGCTGAAATATCTTATTATATTCTCGCAGTTCGTGCCACTTCCACTTACAAATATTGCTAAATTGTGTTTCATGTCTATATCTTCTTTGAATTGTTTAACAGAATATTATCATATAATGTTATTGCTGCCATAGCTTCTACAATAGGCACGGCTCTTGGTAAAACGCAAGGGTCATGTCTGCCTTTTGCTTTTAATGTAGTAGGACAGCCGTTTACGTCTATTGTCTCTTGTTCCTTCAGCTGTGTAGCTACAGGTTTGAAAGCCACGCGGAAATAGATGTCCTCACCATTAGATATTCCACCCTGTATTCCGCCGCTGTTATTCGTCAGGGTAGCCCCTAACCTGTCGGCCTGTTGCTTATATAGGTCATTCTGCTCGCTGCCTCGCAACTCTAATCCGTGAAATCCCATACCGTATTCAAAACCTTTTGCGGCATTTATGGATAACATAGCGCTTCCGAGCATCTGATGCAATTTCCCGAATTCAGGTTCGCCAATTCCTACAGGACATCCTTTAATGACACATGTTACAGTTCCTCCTATAGTGTCACCGTCGGCTTTTACCTCTTTTATGAGTTCTTCCATCTGTTTCGCTATTTCTCTGTCAGGGCAGCGCACAGGGTTGCTTTCTATGACAGCCGGGTCATATTTTGTATAGTCGAAGTCTGTGGCTATGCCGCCCACCTGTGAGGTATATGCGTATATCTCTATTCCCATTTTCCTCAGGGCCATCTTGGCAAATGCACCAGCCACAACTCTGCTTATAGTGATACGTGCAGAAGAACGTCCTCCGCCACGATGGTCGCGTATTCCGTATTTTTGCTGATATGTAAAGTCTGCATGTGACGGACGGAACAGATTGCGCATATTGTCATAGTCATTCGAATGCTGGTCACTATTGCGTACTATGAAACCTATAGGACATCCTGTCGTCTTACCCTCAAACGTACCAGAGAGTATCTCAATCCTGTCAGCTTCATTGCGTCCTGTGGTTATGTTGCTTTGACCTGGTCTGCGTCGGTTTAGCTCTTTTTGTATGTATTCCAGGTCAACATCCAGTCCGGCGGGTATGCCGTCTATCACGCCTCCTATGCCTACTCCGTGACTTTCACCGAATGTGGTAATTCTGTATATCCTGCCAAAAGTATTCATTTCTTGAAATTCTTTTTGTCTTTTTTAGTTGTGTTGACAGTTGCATCCTCCTTCGCCATGACAATCTCCGTCACCGTGACAATCTCCGTCACATCCACCGCTACAGCCGCCATCTCCGTGGCAACCGCCATGGCAGCCACCGCCGCAACTAGAGAGACTGTTAATCATATTCTGTATCTCCTCATTGGTTGCCTCGTGACATTCTATCACTTCTCCCTGATATTGCAGGTCATATCCAGCTAACGGGTGGTTCAAGTCAATTTCGACCTTGTCTTCGCTGATACTTAATACCTTGCCCATAAATCTGTTACCATCTGCATTCTGCAGAGGAATGAAGGCTCCCTCATATACAATGTCCTCAGGGAAGCTGCCGTTCATGGATAGTGCCTGCTTCTCCATGTCTATGACATGTTCTTTCATATAAGCACCGAACGCCTCAGCTTTATCTATTGTGAAGTCAAATATGTCGCCACTTTTAAGTTTTTCTATCTCTGTTGCGAATTTTGGTAGTGTAATACCAAAACCTGATATGAATGTGAACGGCTTCTGTTCTGTAGCTTCCTCAAATAATGTAGACTCGCCATCCTTAATGGCAAATAACTTATATTTTACAGCGTAATAATTGTTTGTCATGATGTATATAATATTATAAAGTACAAAGGTATGTATTTTTTTCTTCTTACGCAATTTTGTGGTAAATCTGTTAACAAGTTTTGACACTTGTCAAGAAAACTGTGTGCGTACACAGTTTTTGTTTAAAATCCTTTGTGCTGTTATTATAAAGCAGTAATTTTGCATCACAATTTTGAAAGGAGATTATTTTAAGGTGGGTGGTCCGTCCTGGTATTTATTCATGAACTTGTTCATGTGTATTGCTGGGCGGACTTTTTTATATATTGTATAAAAAGGATACGGAGTGACCTGCGTCTGCAGATTACTCCGTATCTTTATCTCCTATTTCTTTGCTCTGATTTCCTACTGAGATTGGAACAATTTGTCTTGGTGGGTGTTTTCCGTCTGTCTTTTCGTCCCAAATATATAGTTGGTGTTAACCGTTCTACAATCTATTTACCTTAATTGGAGAATTTCTCTCCTGAAAGTATCATTACCTTATCAAGATATAATGCAAATATACAAAATTGTTTGCGTACACAAAAGATGTTTCTCAGAATTGTGTACGCAAACAATAAATATCTTGATAAATATCAATCGTATTGTATTCTATAGCAGATTTTTCTGTCTCAAGATGAGCCAAGAGCCTATACTAACTACTAATGATATTATGAGTGCTATAGGAAACCCCCATGAATACGCTTCCATACCGTTAATAAGGTTCATTCCGAAGAGTGATGAAATGAGGGTAGGGAACATTAGTATGATGGAGAATGATGTCAACGTACGCATCACGGTATTCATGTTGTTGTTAATGATAGATGTGTATGTATTCATCGTTGACTCCAAGATTTCAGAGTAGATGTTGGCCGTTTCCCTCGCCTGGCTTATCTCGATATTCACGTCCTCAATGAGGTCTGCATCCAATTCGTCAACTGGTAATTTGAATTTCAGTTTCTGCAATAGAGTCTCATTGCCTCTGATAGATGTAATGAAGTAGGTCAGGGAGTCCTGTAGACGCGAGAGGTTCACCAGAGAGGTGTTGTTCACTGTGTGGTCCATAGAGCGTTTTGCACGGTTCAGCAACAGTGAAATCTGTTTCAAACGTTTCAGGTACCATACAGATGATGACAAGAACAGTCTGAACACCATATCCACATAGTCGATGAATCCCTCCGCTCTTCTTTGTTGGAATGTCACGAAGTCAATCATCATATCGGTCTCGAAATAGCATACGGTGATTGTTACGTCGCCCTTGTGGATTATTCCAAGCGGTACAGTGGTATATGGAGTACGAGAGCGCACCTCTTTCATGTATGGGATACGCAGGATGATAAGCTGCCATCCTTCGTCAAACTCATAACGTGCTCTCTCATCGGCATCGGAGATGTCGGAGAAGAAATAGTCTGGTATCTGATACTCTCTCTCTATCTGCAGCCTGTCTTCTTCTGTAGGACAGGTGATTTGTATCCAACAGTTAGGCTCCCACTTTGATATTACGTGGAGTCCGTTTGTAGTGTTCCAATAAGTTTTCATTGGTTGTTCCTCGTTTTAATAAAATGAATACAGCCGCGAGGAACATTTCTTCGGCTGTTCCTCACGCTTAAAGGTTCTCTGTACTTGTCGCGTGATAATCGTCCATCTCTTGTGTGATTTAGTTAATAATAAGGGGTAGTATGCTTTTCGCAGGTGCAAAGTTACAAAAAAAACTTTTTTTATCAAAGTTTTAGCAAAAAAGTTTTCTGTTTCCAGTGAAAAATGGTACACTTAATATAAAAAGACAATTCTGACAAAAAGACAAATACGGCTGTTCTGTGTGTGCAGCTATTGTCTTTGTTTGTCAGAATTGTCTTTATTTGTAAATACGGATTGTTAGTCCGTACTTTCCTTACAGTACTTTCTTGTAGAGCTCTACTATCTCAGCCTCTGTTACGTCGCGTGGGTTACCTGGTGTGCAGACGTCGGCAATAGCCTGTGCAGCAAGTGCTGGGATGTCGCTTTCCTTGATACCCAGTTCTGTGAGAGTTTGTGGGATGCCCACACGTATAGAGAGAGCCTTCACAGCGTCAACGGCAGCCTGTGCAGCCTGCTCTGCAGTCATGCCATCAGTGTTGACACCCATTGTCTTGGCGATTACGCCGAACTTCTCGATACACTTAGGCATGTTGAACTCCATGATTGTAGGCAGGAGCAGTGCGTTAGCCACACCGTGTGGTATGTCGTGCAGAGAACCCATTGGGTGAGCCATACCGTGAACAAGTCCGAGACCTACGTTAGAGAATGCCTGTGCAGCGATGTACTGTGCCAGTGCCATGCCCTCACGTCCAACTGGGTTTGTTGGCTCCTCAACGGCGATAGGCAGGTTCTCGGCAATCATCTTGATGGCCTGCAGCTCATACATGTCAGACATTACCCATGCACCCTTGGTGATATAGCCCTCGATAGCGTGTGTCAGTGCGTCCATACCTGTAGCAGCTGTCAGTCCCTTTGGCAGAGAGTACATCAGCTCTGGGTCAACGATAGCCACTGCTGGAATGTCGTTAGGGTCAACACATACCATCTTAGCCTGGCGCTCTTCGTCAATGATTACATAGTTGATAGTTACCTCAGCACCAGTACCAGCTGTTGTAGGCAGTGCGATGATAGGCACACTCTTATGCTTTGTAGGTGCTACGCCCTCAAGGCTTACTACATCGGCGAACTCTGGGTTGTTTGATACTATGCCGATACCCTTTGCGGTATCCATAGAAGAACCACCACCGATGGCGATGATACAGTCTGCTCCTGAGTTCTTGAAAGCCTCGACGCCCTGCTTTACGTTTGTGACTGTTGGGTTTGGCTTAATCTCTGAGTAAATCTCATAAGGGAAGTTGATGCCGTCGAGCACCTCTGTCACCTTTGCTGTGGTTCCAACCTTGATAAGTCCTTTGTCTGAGCATACGAGGGCCTTCTTCAGTCCCATGCGGTTCAATACTTCCGGAAGCTCCTTGCGAGCACCTGCACCGAAGTAAGATACTTCGTTAAGAATAAATCTCTGTGCCATAATGTAGTTGTTTTTTTGTTGTTTATAAGTTAATTAGTTAGACTTTATCCATCCTTTCTTGTCCAGTTTTATCTCCTTTAGGAATAGTCTTGCCGCTCCGTTCATCTTCTTGTCATATGCGTGGGAGAGGAAATACCATTTGCCTTTGAAATCATATACTGCACAGTGTCCTATGCCAAAGAAATCATCGTCAGGTCCGTAGAGCAGGGTGCCTCCTCCTTTAGCCATATCCCTGCCGTCTTTGTCAAGGTAAGGGCCTGCTATGCTTTTGCTGCGTCCGTACACGGTCTTGTAGGTGGATGCCTGACCGCGGCAGCAGTAGTCATGAGAAACGAAGAGGTAGTAATATCCGTTTCGATGTGTTATGAACGGAGCCTCTATGGCGTTCTCGCCTGCCTCGATGGTGTCTCCGCCCTCGATAGTGAATTTCGTCTTGTCGTCTATTTCCGCCAATGTCAGTTTCCTGCCTACTCTGCGTGCAATGGTGACGGGTTGTGTGACAGGAGTCTTGAGGTCGTTATCCAACTTTATCAGTTGTATGCCGTCCCAGAAGGAACCGTATGTAAGCCATGGTGTGCCGTCAGCGTCAATGATGAGGTTAGGGTCAATGGCGTTCCAGTTGTCCTGATGGCGGTGTGATGCTATCACCATGCCTTGGTCTTCCCACTTGTAGTTTGGGGAGTTTGGGTCAAGAGTATTGTTTGTTGCTACGCCTATGGCGCTGCCGTTTTTCCCGAATGTGGAACAGGAGTAATACAGATACCATTTCCCGTTGTGCTTTTGTATGTCAGGTGCCCATATATGTCCACGGAAACCGCGTACGGTGTCAACCGCCCACGCTGGAATCTCTGTTCTCGGATTGAACACGGGTTTCTCCCTTTGCCATGTCTTCATGTCTGCAGATGACATCACGCTGATACCCATGCCTGTGGAGAATATGTAGTAACGTCCGTCTTCGCCCATTGCCATGACCGGGTCATGTACGGCAGGCAGTGTAGGGTTGAACTCATGTCGCTGTGCTGAGATGTAAGAGACAGATGAGAGAAGTATAGATATTGCAATAAATAATTTCCGTGTCATTGTTGATGTGTAATGGTCGGTTCGGTTATGAGCGAAACATTTACGTTCGGGCCATTTCTTTACCTGGGGGCACAGAACTATAGGGCAGGTATCCACGATGTGGACTGTGTGAATACTTCCTCAAGTGTGATTTTCGCTGCCTCCTTCTTAGTCAGTTGCTTAGACCATGTGCAGCGCTTTGACGTGTTGCTGCCTTCGCCGCGGTTGTTATACTCTAAGTAACGTGTTGTTTTTTCGTTGCTCTCGTTGCCCCAATTGTGCCATCCCTCAGGACGGATGTGCTTGCCGAGCTCGCAGTTCATGAAAAGGGTGTAAGCGTATGGGCGCCAAGGTCTGCCCAGGTAACACTTGTCAACACCTTCCTCGCAGGTTATGCGGCAGTTGTTGAATACATAGCCGTATTTCTGTCCGGCAGGTGTTGAGGCGGCTGTTACATAGGAGTTGCTCTTGTCGCGTATGTCGCAGTTCTCAAACCAAGCCACAGACGGACCGAAGATAAAGTCGGTTGTTCCTTCGATGTAACAGTCCTTGAAATACAGGCGTGTACCCTCGGTGCCGGTATATACCGTGTCCTGATTGCCCAGGAATCGGCAGTTTATGAACACCAGCTTGTCGCCCTCGGTGTGCAGAGCTACCGCCTGGCCTATGCGTGGTGCGTTATTCTCGATAGTTATGTTCTTCAGAGTTATGCTGTTGCCTTCTATCTTGAGAGTGTAAGTGCGGAAGGTGCCCATCTTGCGACCGTCTGTCATCGGTATGTTCGCATGGTCATCGTATGTTATGACGGTTTCGTCACGTGATTCTCCGCAAATCTCTATGTTTGTCAAATATGAAGGAATTATCAGTTTCTCCTTGTATGTGCCTTTCTTAACGTATATAACCTTGTGGTAATCCATGAATGCACGGCAAACCTCAATGGCGTCGTCAATGTTGCGGAACTGTCCGCTTCCGTCGCGTGCTACTACTATTGTGTCAGGGTTATCCCATTTGTTGGCTGCAAATGTTGTGGCGAGGCTCATCATGGTGAGAGCCAGTGTAAGAATTTTTCTCATAGATATAAGTGTGAATTGTAGGTTTGAATAATTCCTGTGCAAAGATACAAATTCTTTTCTTAATATACAATTTTTATCGCTATAATAATTTCTCAAATATGTCTTTTGTTTGTCAGAGTTGGGAATTATTAGTAACTTTGTATTCGTAAAGAATAATAGTAATGGAATATAATATAGAAGAGGAGAGGGAGTTACATCTGGGGAGCAGGACACTTGTAAGTCAGGATTCAGGCAAGGAGCTGTTCCCCGTAGTTGACGAGAATGGTGCTGTGCTTGGCAGTATGACACGTGCGGAGGCTCATTGTGGGACAAAGCGCCTGCATCCGGTAGTGCATCTTCATGTGTTCAATAGTGATGGTGCTCTTTATCTGCAGTGCCGTGCCCCGTGGAAGGAGGTGCAGCCGGGAAAATGGGATACAGCCACAGGCGGACATGTGGACTATGGTGAGACTGTCGGCGAGGCATTGTCGCGCGAGGTATATGAGGAGATAGGCCTGCATTCCGATGAGTATGTGCCCCGTTTGCTAGGCAAATATGTGTATGAGAGCGATATAGAGCGAGAACTGGTTTATGTGTTTGTTACGACATTTGACGGCGAACCGTCTCCATCTGCTACGGAGACAACCGGTGGAAGGTTCTGGACGAAGGACGAACTGTATGCGGCAGTGGGTCATAATCTTCTCACTCCGATGTTTGAGAAGGAGATGGGGAGGATGAATCTTCTGAATCTTGCAAACTGATTTTAACAGTAACGGGTAATACTAATTTACTTGTGTGTTCTTTGCGAAATGTCAGAATTATTATAAGAATTGTGGCATTTTGTTATTTTGGGCCTGCTTGTCGTAATGTGTAAAATAGACTCTGTGGGCTTCTGAAATCGTCAGTTGGAACGCTCTTTTGTGTGATATTTTACCTTGTATGGTGAGATTCGATAGCTTTCAGGATGTAAAAGGATAGCTTTTACGTCCTGAAAGCTATCCTTTTATAGTGTGAAAGCTATGCTTTTACAATGTAAAATATGTGGTATAAGCTTGGAGAGTTGAACAACATCTTCTTTATATTATTGGTATTCAAAGGATTATGTAAAACTCTAAAAATGGCATTTTTTGTTGAGTGTTGGGCAGTTGGTTGCAAATTCTTCAAAATTTTGGCAGTTTGAAAAATCAAAGTGTAAGCTGATGAGTAAAAATGATGACATTTTGCCAAATTTAAGACTTGTTAAAAAAAGAAACAAAAATATTTGTAGTTATAATAAAATATTGTACCTTTGTAAGCAGAAACAGAAAAATAGGTAGTTTAGGGAGAATATATTACGAATTTTGTATTAGGTAAAAGTACTATCAGCTATTAACCTTTACAATTAATTAACACTAATAATACTCAATATTTGTTTAGACATGGCTTATACTGAAACACAGACTGTGGGCTACGGCACACGAGTAGGAAACTCATTCAAAGGTATTGGAATGGGTATTATCATGTTCCTTGCAGGTACTGTTCTTCTTTGGTGGAACGAGGGACGTTTTGTGAAGACAGACAAGATGCTTAATGAGGCGCAGGGTAAGACAGAGGAATTGGCGACAATAGACCGCATTGACCCAGAGATGGACGGTCAGTTGGTGTATGCTACAGGTGTGGCAATCACAAAAGACTCGCTTACTGATGCCGACTTTGGTTTCGGTGCTACGGCTGTTCGCTTGCAACGCACGGTGGAGTACTTCCAGTGGGTGGAGCATGAGAAACAGGAGAGAAAGGACAAGATGGGTGGCAGTGAAGAGATTAAAACCACCTATACCTACGAAAAGGCTTGGGTAGATCAGCCTGTACAGTCTGAGTCATTCAAGGATCCGGAGTATCAGAAGAAGAACTTCGTGCTGACCACAGTGGAGCCTATGCAACAACAGGCGGAGACTGTGAAGTTTGGCGCTTTCGTCCTTAACCAGGGACAGATAAGTCGCATACATGGTGATATGCCGTTAAACGTGAAGATAGACTCTGCAAAACTTGTATCGATGAACAAGGATACACGTAGGTTGATACGTGCCAAGGGTGTTCAGGTTGATGACTCTACCGCTTGTGTGTATGCCCTGCAGAATACACTGTATTATGGTGCGAATCCTTCTAATCCTGCAGTGGGTGATGTACGTGTGACATGGACCATGGTGAAGCCGGAGAACAAGATAACCATCATCGCAAAGCAGAAGGATAATACTTTCACCAACTTTAAGGCGAAGAACGGCAAGTCTTTCTCTACACTTGTGATGGGTACGAAGGATGTGGATGAGATATATGAGAGTGAGCACGATGAAAACAGCATGATAGTGTGGATACTGCGTATCGTAGGTATATTTATAGTCATCGGCGGTTTGAAGGGTATCTTCGGCTTCCTGGAGACGATACTCAAGGTCATTCCGTTCATTGCCAACATCTTCGGATGGGGCGTCGGCGTGGTATGCACAGTCATCGGTGTGGTATGGTCGCTTATTATCATTGCGCTGGCATGGCTCTTCTATCGTCCGGTTATAGGTATTGCGTTGCTGGCTATTGCAGGTTTCCTTGTTTGGGTGTTTGCCTTCAAGGGAAAGGACAAATTGAAGGAGTTAGCGGCCATGGCAAAGAACAAGGCGGCAGAGGCAAGAGTAGAACGAGATAATGTGATTTGATATGGAAAATAACGAGAATATACAGATGCAATATGACCCTGCACTCGACCCCGACGGCACTAAGGCTGCCGCCGAGGCCGAGCGCAAGGCTCGTAAGGAAATGATGGCAAGTATGCCGGGTATGATGGCAGAGTCGGCAGCTAAGAGAACATTGAATGAGATGGTCTCACAGGCTCTGCCCGATGAGGTTAACCGCTTGCGTTGGGCCGGACTGTGGCGTAACATTCCTGTTGTGAGTGATATCGTGCAGTGGTGGGATAACGTGCAGTGGGTAAAGAGAATGTTCGGAAAATAATCAGAGAATTACTATATACATATAAACCTAAACTATAAAAGAATATTGACTATGAGAAAGATAATGTTATGTCTGACTGCCGCTGCTATGATTGTGGCATGTACAGGTAATGGTCCGGCAAATAAAGCTGAGGGAGATAAGGATTCTGTTAAAACAGAACAGAAAGATGTTAAGCCTCAGAAAGCATTGAAGACAGCCATCAGCCATAAGGAGTGGAGCGCTGGTTTGCCAGATGGATGGACTATAGTCAGTCAGAATGAGGAAGGATGCATGGCATTCAAAGGAAAAGACCTTGGAAAGGCTTTGGAGAGTCCTGTGGTAATGGTGAGTACAAAGTCTCTTGATGGTGCACCATTGGACTTTATATGCAAACTTCTTCAGAAGGAGATGGGAGCAAAGCAACAGAATGATGTTACCATTGGTGGCAGGGTGTACAAGATGTTTGACATTACAGAGGATGGTACGAGTGCACAACTGGCTGTCGTAGCAGAAGGCGACAAGCTATTCTCTGTGACAATAATGAACACCAATGTTGATGATGTTGATGTTCAGAGCATCTTAAGCTCATTGAAAAAGAAGTAATAACCTAAATAATAATTCTACAGTAAGAATGCCAGGATTAGTATGATAATATTGGTTCAGGTATGATTGTAGAAATAAAAAAAGGCAGTAAGAGATTAGATAATCTCTTACTGCCGATAATAAAAACAATAAAATATCAATTAGATATGAACAGGATTTTCATCTTCGCTGTTGCTGTCATAACGTTGACGTTGACAGCTTGTGGTAATAAGACTCAGGGTGGTGGTGATAATGATTCATTGCAAACAGACTCTCTGCAGGCAGATGATGCGACTAAGCATACAGAGGAATATATACGTCAACGTATTGACACAATATATAAGTATTGTGGTGGCAAGGCTGTACAGATTAAAGGCAAGGTATGTGACAGGAGCCGGTTTACCACTACAAGGTTTAATAAACTCTGTGCGGAGGTTGACCGCCTTTGCAAAGTGATGGATAATATCTACTTTGATTACGATATTTGGGTGCGTGGCCAGGACATAGATCCAAAATGGAGTTACAAGGTAAAGAGCGTGGAGAATATTACTGACAGTTCTGCTGTGGCAAGGTTGCTGATACATAATTTCAGCGATCAGAATGTAGTGCTGGATCTACGTTTTGAGCGTGGTGACTGGTATGTTAATGACTTTATACTTTCATCAGGTAAGTATTCAGAGAAAGACGGCGAATTGGCTGGTATGCGTGAATATGTCAGACTGATGGGTATGGCAGAGAAAGTCAGGGATAATCTTGATGAGATGTACCGTTTGTTCCGTGCGTCTGGCGATACAGATGAAGATGAAGACTTCATAAGATGGACACCCATCGACATTGACGGTGACGGAAATGAAGAAGTTTATCTCACGTGTGGTGAGGGCCGTAATGGTGCATTCTATGCCTTTAAAGGAAAGAAGGTGCAGTTGTTGCTCGTGGAGACACACGGGATGCGCGCTTACATATGTGAGCATAAGAATGGTAAGGGCTATATATACAAAGGCGGTTCTGCCGGAGGACCTTCTTATTATAATGAGGTTGTAGCTGTACAAAACAGCCGCATAGTAGAGCGCTTTAATATGCTTACAATTGGAAGTCAGCTGGAAGAGGATGCTGAGCCAGAAGTTGAAGCTTCACTGAATGGCAAGAATGTAAGTAAGGCAAAAGCTGAGGCTTATATGAAAGCGTTGCCTAAGAGTAGGGAACTGAAAATATCCGATGCAGATTGGCACAGTGAAGGAATAGACTGATTAATGTGCATGTTGAAAGGAGCATATATATAATTATGAAGGAACTAATGTCGTTCTCCAAGTTTCGTATGATGGCTTTTTTTGTAGCCGTCGCATTCAGTAGTGGTAATATCTTTGGAGAAAGAACAGACGAGACAAATAAAACCAGTGTAACTTACGACCTTACCGCTGAGACGGCGGTAGGTTCAGGAAGTTACACTGCGTACCAACTGGTAACGAATAGGCATCACGTGTTGGCTACACGTGCCAATACAGCTTATGTAAGGGGGGCGGTAAATGTCTCTCACAAGCTGAGTGAACGTTTTACTCTGTCAGGTACTGTTGATGCCATAGCTTCGGTGCATGCAGATCACAGTCTTTTCTTGCAGCAGTGTTATGCGCGTCTGGATGGAAAGTATCTGTTTGTTGAGGCAGGCAGTCATGAGAGTGGCCAGGTGGTGCGAAATGACAGTTTGTCTGTTGGGTCTTTTGTAAAAGGAACAAATGCAAAACCAGTGCCGCAGGCACGTATAGGAACGAGAGGTTTCCAGTATGTGCCATTCACAAAACAATGGGTACAGGTAAATGCAGAAGGGGGATACGGCAAATTCCTGGATAGTGACCATCGCCAGGATATGATGATACGTTCGGGAGGAGATACATACACCACTGGTGCATATTATCATCAATCGCACCTGTATATACGCAGTAATCCAACGAAAAGGTTTTTCGCAATGGTAGGTATAGAACACGTGGCGCAGTTTGGAGGCACACGATATACTTTTGTAGGAGACGAGAAAACAGGGATTACTAAACCAGCTAATCTTAAGGCATTCCTGAATGTCATACTGCCTTTAGGTGACAAGTCATACTTTGAGCATAGCGCCCTCGAAGACTGGGTATATGGAAATCATGTGGGGGTGATGACTTATCAAGTTGGCGTGAATATCACTTCCCACCACCGTTTGCAGGCTTATCTGGACAATCCTTTCGAGGATGGTTCTGGCATACGTAAGGGTAACGGCTATGATGGACTATGGGGATTGGAATATACTTGCTCTAAACAGGGTAGGCAGTATGTCAGGGCTGCTGTGGTAGAGTATTTCCAAAGTACATGTCAGTCGGGACCGCTTCATTGGGATGGTGGTGACTATCCCGAACCTATACGCAGTCAGATAACAGACCTCGTGGTGGGAAATGATAACTATTATAACAACACATTTTATGACAGTTACTCATATTATTCCATGACACCGGGAATAGCATTGATTACATCTCCTATATACAATGAAGGTGGAGGTTCAATTTACCTTAATAATCGTGTGAAGGCATGGCATCTTGGAGTGAAGGGCGAATTGACAGACAAACTGTCATATATGCTTAAAGGTTCTTATAGTGAGGGGTGGGGTACATATAGTGTTCCGGCAGTAAGGAAGAAACATTCTTTTGATGTCATGCTTCTCGGCAACTATGCTTTAGGTGCGTTAAATGTGAGTGCAGCGTATGCACTAAGCAGTGGTAACATATATGGTAACTGTTCCACTTGTAACTTGAAAATATCATATCATGGCAAAATATTTTAAGACAGTTTTATCCGCATTCGTCCTCATCTGTTCATTTGTGTCATGTCATGAGGGACATGAGGCAGGTGACTTGTTGGGTATGTGGCGTATGGATGGCTCAGATACTCATTATCTCAAGTTCTCTGGCCATATAGTGAATGTCACTGTGTATGGCAATGATGAAGTGTGGGGAAATTATAGTAGGGTGGGTGATAGCATTTACATACAGTGTTATTCGCTGTATGGTAGATTAAATGACACCATAATTGTAGAAGAACAGTTTGGCTTCAAACCGTTCAATGATATTCGAATGCGTATTGAGACACTCAATAGCGAGCGTCTTGTATTAAGCAAGGATGGTAAGGTGTGGAGCTTCTATCAATATTGACAGATGTCACGGATAAATCGTTTCTAACGTTTATCTACAAACTTCCAATCCTTGTATCTTTCACGTGGAAAGACAAATGTTTTGTCGTTGATGTTGCCGGCTTTGAAGTTTGTGATATTGATGGTGGTCCAAAAAAAGGATACCTTTATGCGTAGTCTGATTGGGGCGTATGTTCTGTTTGCCACTAATGCCTGTACTTCCTTTATCGTACCTTTCGCTCCCTTCTTTTGCTTTAGGGTAAGCATCAATCCTTCGGGATGTTTGGCTACGCTATAAGAGAAATCATCAAGTGAGAATTTGAATTTCCCACTGTGTTTGTCTTTTCTGCTGGATTTAGGGTCGTGTATCTCTACTGTCTTTTTCTTACGGTATGCCATATAAACCGTTTTCCCGTCGTTCCAACTGTCAACACGGTCATCCGTGAAACGCTGCTTCTTCTCTTTTATGATGATATTGCCATGGGTCTTGTATATTCCTATGATATTAACGCTATAGGTAAAACTGGAGCCCTCTTTACCGAATACGCGTTCGTATGCGGTGTCCATAATATGGCGCGCTTGTCTTGCGTTTGGTGTGTTGTCTTGTGCCTTTATTGAAATAAATGTCAGAAGTGTGGCAATAATGAGTAGGAGTCCTTTTTTCACGTTTGTTTTTTGTTGTGCAAATTTTTATATTACATTCGATGTACGCTCTGCATACCATTGATGGCATATAGTTTCTTTATTATACGCTCTGTTATGACATTGTCAGTGACAAGAAGTTCTATGCGGCAATTGAATATTCCGTCATCAGTAGTCATCACAAAACTCTTAATATTGACATCAAAGGCATCATAAATGACGGTGGATACATCTTTTGTCATACCCTTACGGTCTATACCACGCATTTCAATGGAGGCTTTGAAGGTCAGTGAGCCTGCCATATCCCATTTGGCAGGGACAATGTTGGTGCCGAAGGATGACTGTAAACGTTGTGCCTCTGAGCAGGAACGTTGGTGTATCTCTATCTGGTTGTGCTTGTTAACGTATGCTAAGATGTTGTCACCGGGAATAGGACGGCAGCATGAAGGGAGAATGTATCCATCTATGTTGTCTTCGTTAATGGTGATGGTCTTGCTCTTATCAAAGTCTTTGCCTACAATGATGAGAGCCTTGTCTTTGGCTTTCAGTCCCTTCTCCTTGACAAATGGAATGAACCTGCGCCAGCCTTTATGCTTGTTTGTTGCGGCCTCTTTGGTATCCTTGCCGTAGAGTACGGCGTTGAGTAGTGTGTCGTTCAGCGCCAACTCACCGTGTGCAATATCAAGTAACAGACGTGTATGTGTTTTGCTTTGGTGGTAAGCAGTAAGTTTGTCAAGGATAGATGTCGTCAGTGTTAAATCCTTGTGCTCAAGCCATGTGCGCAGAGTGTTTTCACCAAGTTTTGCATCATCACGGTCGCGTTTCCTCAGCAGAGCTTGTATTTTGTTCTTCGCTTTAGCTGTTGTTACAAAGTTTACCCACTCATGGTGCACATGTTGTGAGCTTGATGTTATTATCTCCACTTGGTCGCCGCCTTTCAGCTTATGAGACAACGGTACAAGCTTGTGGTTCACTTTGGCTCCTATGCAGTGGGTGCCGAGGAAGGTATGTATCTGGAAAGCAAAATCAAGGGCTGTGCAGCCGGCTGGCATAGTTATGATATCTCCCTTAGGTGAGAATACGAATATCTCTGATGCAAAAAGATTTAATTTGATAGCATCGAGGAAATCCATAGCGTCAGGCTGCGGGTCATCAAGAATTTCCTTGATGGTTTGCAGCCAGCCATTAAGCTCATCTTCCGCAACTTTCTCAGTGTCTGTTCCTGTCTTGTATTTCCAGTGTGCGGCAAATCCTTGCTCTGCAATTTCATCCATCTTCTCAGAGCGTATCTGTACCTCAATCCACTGTCCACGGTTACTCATCAGTGTGACGTGCAGCGCTTGGTATCCGTTGGCTTTAGGGTGGGAGAGCCAGTCACGTAGGCGGTCAGGATGTGATTTGTAGAGTTTACATAAGGCTACATAGATGTTGAAGCACTCATTTACTTCTTCCTCTTCTTTTTTAGGGCGGAATACGATGCGTACGGCCAATATGTCATATATTTCATCAAATGACACACGTTTCTTCTGCATTTTGTTCCAAATAGAGAAAGGACTTTTTACGCGCGCCTTAATGTCGTAATCCACTCCCATTTCGTCAAGAACATTGCGAATCGGAGTTGTAAAGTCATCAAAAAGGGTTTCACGTTGCTCACGCGTGTGAGCAAGTTTCTTTTCTATGGCTGTATATTCTTCTGGATGCTCATACTTGAAGGACAAGTCTTCCAGTTCAGTTTTGATACTGTTCAGACCAAGGCGGTTTGCCAACGGGGCATAGATATACAACGTCTCGCCGGCTATCTTGTAGCGTTTCGCTTCAGGCTGCTTGTCAAGATGGCGCATGTTGTCAAGACGGTCGCAGATTTTGATGAGGATAACCCTTATATCCTCACTCATTGTCAACAGTAATTTCTTGAAGTTTTCAGCTTGCGTCTGAGCCTTGTCTCCGAATATGCCGCCAGCTATCTTTGTCAGTCCGTCAACTATCATGGCTATCTTCTCGCCAAATATGTTGCGGATGTCATCAATGGTATAGTCTGTGTTTTCAAGCACATCATGTAATAGAGCAGCGCAAATGGATGTACTGCCCAAACCCATTTCCTGTGAGGCAATGGTTGCCACAGCTATAGGGTGCGCCATATAAGGTTCGCCCGATGGCCTTATCTCATCCTGATGTGCATGAAGCGCAAAGTTATACGCTTTCTGGATAACGTCAATTTTCTTGCGATGGTTTGAGTTGAGATATCCCTCAAGCAGATTATTGAACGCTTCCTCAATGTTTTGTTGGTTAGTCATAGTAATGATTTGGGGGTGGGGAGTTTAATTACCTCCTTCTCTTTTTTGTGCTTTTTCTCTTGGTAGCTTTCTTGGTGGAGCGACGTTTTGTAGAGCGAACCTTAGATTTCTTACTACGTTTCGCTGCACGAACTTTCGTGCGACGTTTCTTGCTCTTTGTCAGTCGCTTTGTGCTACGTGTATATTTACGCTTATATGTAACAGGTTTGCGTGCCGTGTATCCCGGTGCGTCATTGACGTCCACGAGATCACGTTTCATAAGGTCTGATACATCATAGGCAAAGATGGAATCTTCCATCTCTATGTATTTCGATATGTATTCTACAGGAAGACGTAAGTCGGTGGGTTCACTGTAGCCGGTCACTACGTCGCGACGGTATTGTGGATTAAGTGCGCGCAGTTCCTTGATGTCTATGCCAAGCACCTGTGACACCTGCTCAAAATGCAGGTTTTTGTAGAGCATGATAGTGTCAGTCTGTACTGGCAGTTTCGTGAGCATAGGGCATATGTTATGCTCACAATAATAATTCATAATATAGTTGGCTGCAATGAAAGCCGGTACATATCCGCGTGTCTCACTTGGAAGATATGGGTAAATCTCCCAATAGTCACGTTTGCCTCCACTGCGTTGTATTGCTTTGTTGATGTTGCCAGGTCCACAGTTATATGCGGCAATAACAAGGCTCCAGTCACCAAAGATGTTGTAAAGGTCGCTGAGGTAATGTGCTGCAGCGTATGAGGATTTCACAGCGTCGCGACGCTCGTCAATCATTGAGTTGATTTTCAGGCCATATCGTTTGCCGGTGGCATTCATGAATTGCCACAATCCACCTGCTCCGACAGGACTGACTGCGTTTGGATTCAAGGCTGACTCTATGACAGGAAGATATTTCAGTTCGAGTGGTAAACCATACACTTCAAGTGCCTGCTCAAAGATTGGCATATAGAAATTAGAAGCGCCGAGCATATAGCTGACAGAACGACGGAGTCGGCCGCTGTAACGGTCTATGAACTTCTGTACGACATCGTTCCATGGCATTTCGATAGCCGTTGGCATACGTTTGAGACGGTCTACGTAAACCTCTTGTGCGTATTCCGGGTTTTCATTAGACATACGGCATGTGGTATCAATCTGCAGATATTGCTGAGCGTTATATTCTTGGATTACCTCGTCAAAATCAACAGACATACCACCTGGTACTTCTATGATGTCTTCGTGACCGTCCTTGTCGGTTACTATAATTTCATCGTTATTGTTGTATATAGAGTCATTTTCCTCTGATGCGTCATCCTCTTCGTCCTCCTCGTCAGTATTGGGGGCTGTTATTGAAATTGGTGACGATGCGATGATGCTGGCATAGAGGTTTGTTACGTATGGTGATAAGCCAAACAATAAGGCTAATGCTATGATGTAGTTTTTAATGTTCTTATTTATCATTTGAAAGTTATAATTTACATATTTGAATTAAAACCGCAGTGCTCCTTGCACGCCTATGGCAGATGCCCTGCTGTCTTTATTGTTTATTACTGCCGGCTCAACGTGAAGGCTGAGGTCGTCAGATATGTCAAACGATGACAAAGAAGCGTCAACGTATGCGTCAACAATAGACAAGGCATAAACTCCGAGCATACAGAAGAAACTGAGGTCGCGCCAGCGGCGGTACTTGTCTTTCCTTGATTTGAATATGCTCTTATACCTGTCTTCGTTGGAAGATGTTATTTGTGTCCCTAAATGCAGAAATTGCGTATAGCTCTTGGTATTAGGATCGTTGTCCGAAATGTCGAGATATGCCTGAGAATAATCCATATACATCTGGTTATTCCAGCGCATGGCATAGGCACATCCGATGAATCCTCCATATACGATGGGAAGCTTCCAATACTTCCTGTTGTATATCTGTCCGGCTCCTGGTATTACTATTGCTAACCACATGGCACGTTTGGGGTCGGGTTTCCAATTAGCCCAATCTCTTTTCATGCGTTTTGCGGTTTTCTTCTGCATCTTGGCAAGACTCAAGGAATCTTCGCCTGTCATCGTCACAATGCTGTCAGCTGTTTCAGCTGCTACAAACTGTGGTTGCAGACATAGCAGAGTAGTAATTAGAGTTATTATATATATATAAGGTGTCACTGTACCTTGTCAAACAGCTCTATGATACGTCCTAATTCTTCCTCAGAGGCGAAAGGTATTGTAATCTTGCCTTTGCCGTTAGTAGAGCATGCCATTTGCACCTTTGTGCCTGTCAGTGAACCGATGCGCTTTTTCAGAGCCTCGTAGTGGTCGGGCAGGGTAGCAACGGCTTTTATTTTCTTCTTGACAGTCTGTACATCCTCTCCATTGTTAAGCCCCTTTACCATCTCCTCAACTTTTCTTACGGAGTAATTATGCTTCATAATCTCCTTGTAAAGCTTGACTTGCATGGAAGGTGAGTCTAATGAAAGAAGAGCACGTGCATGTCCCATGTCTATTTCCTTCTTCTGTAAAGACAACTGTATCTGTGCTGGCAGACGCAGTAAACGGAGATAATTAGCTATGGCTGCGCGGCTTTTACCAACTCGTTCTGACACTTTCTCCTGTGTCATTCCTTCTGTGTCGAGTAATTGCTTGTATGCCAAGGCTATCTCTATGGCGTTGAGGTCTTCACGTTGAATGTTCTCAACTAACGCCAATTCCATCACTGCCTCGTCATTGATGGTGCGAATGTATGCAGGAATAGCTTTCAGTCCCGCAAGTTGTGATGCGCGCCAACGACGCTCACCTGCTATTATTTGGAATCGGTTGTCCTCTACCTGGCGTAGCGTTATTGGCTGTATGATACCCAATTCCTTTATGCTGGCAGCCAATTCCTGAAGTGCCTGCTCGTCAAACTCTCGACGAGGTTGGTTAGGATTGGGCTCAATAAAGTCAATAGCTATCTCATTGATAGTTGAAGACCCTTGAGGATGGATATCCTCTGTAGATATAAGGGCATCAAGTCCTCTGCCCAAAGCGTTGAATTTCTTTTTTACTGCCATATAAACTGTTCTGTCAACTGATTTTTAGTCATCAGTGGTATTTACTTCTCTCTGCTTACTATTTCTTTTGCCAGTGAAAGGTGATTCTTTGTACCTGCTGCATCGGCGTCATATAATATCACAGGAAGTCCATGACTTGGACTCTCAGATAGTTTTACATTACGCTGAATAACGGTCTTGAATACCAGTTCCTGGAAATGTCTCTTAACCTCGTCATATATCTGGTTGGCCAGTTTCAGACGGTTGTCATACATGGTCAAAAGGAACCCCTCAATCTCAAGTTGAGGATTGAGTTTGCTCTTTATGATTTTGATGGTGTTAAGAAGTTTGCCAATGCCTTCAAGAGCGAAGTACTCACACTGAACAGGTATGATAACAGAGTCGGCTGCCGTCAGGGCGTTTACTGTTATCAGTCCGAGAGATGGTGAACAGTCAATGAGAATATAGTCATAGTCTTGACGTATAGGCTCAAGAATGTCCTTCAATACTTTCTCTCTGTTGGGTACTGTGAGCATCTCTATCTCTGCGCCGACAAGGTTGATATGGCTTGGAATTATGTCTAAGCCATTAATGTCTGTCGTATATATAGCATCTCTTACGTCAGCGTGATCTATAATACATTCGTAGATAGAGCATTCAACCTCTTGTAGGTTCACTCCCAATCCACTTGATGCGTTTGCCTGTGGGTCAGCATCAATTACAAGTACGGATTTCTCAAGCGTAGCAAGTGAAGCAGCAAGGTTTATTGTCGTGGTTGTCTTGCCCACGCCTCCTTTCTGATTGGCCAATGCTATTATTTTACTAACTTTCTTGTTCATATCATAGCGTTGAATTAATATTCCTACTCTATCCTGTAATACTCTACAAAGTTAAAAAAAAAAAATGATATAAAGTATAAATGCTATTAGAAATATACATTTTTTGACTAAATAGTTGTTAATTACGTGTTTTTTTTATAACTTTGTAAAGTAATGAGGTGTTGGAAACTTGGCTCCGTAGCTTAGCTGAATAGAGCGTCAGATTCCGGTTCTGAAGGTCCTGGGTTTGAATCCCAGCGGGGTCACATTCTAAATAAAGCGTATGTCAAAATTTTTGATATACGCTTTTGTTTTTTACCTTGTCAAGGTGGGTGATGAGAATTAAATGAGAAATCAACGAAATGCTATATGGAGAAGTCTGAAGATGCTATATGGAGAAGTTGGGAAAGGATAAAATCATATATAATCACATGTATATGATAATCCGATGTCTTGAATATTTCAGACAACATGAAAAGAGGTAAAGACTTTAATCTTTACCTCTTTTCCGTATGTAAATTCTATAGTATCTCGATTTATGCAGCTGCAGCTGAGTGCAGAGCCTCGTAGATGCAACTTACTACGCCAAAGAGCATTACACCTGCGGTGCAGATAACAAGGGTCAACTTGGTGTTGCCGTCCATCTTGAATGTAGGCAGAGCCTCTCCATCGTTGTTGATATACATTGCCTTGACAATCAGCAGGTAATAGTAAAGTGATATCACAGTGTTTACCAATGCTATGAATACTATGCAGTATGGCCAGAATGTAGGACGACCATCTACAGCTGCAAGGAACACAAAGAACTTAGAGAACATACCGGCAAATGGAGGTATGCCACCTAAAGAGAAGAGGGCAAGTGTCATGAGGAATGCCATCTTAGGATTGTTCTTGTACATTCCGTTGTATGCAGCCATGTCTGTGCGACCGTCATTTGCGTTCTCTACTGATGCAATGATAGTGAACACTGCCATGTTAGCAACAATGTAGATAAGTACATAGTACATCAAAGCGGTGATGCTCATCACATAGTTTCCGCCTATAGCCACAAGCATTATGTATCCGGCCTGAGAGATAGAAGAGAAAGCCATGAAGCGTTTCAGTTCTGTCTGACGTATTGCCATAAGGTTTGCTATGGTGATAGACAAAACTACAAGAATCATCATCGAGATGGTCCAATAAGGCATTATAGCGATGAATACCTTGTAAAGAATAGCAACCAGGGTGAAGGCTGCAGCGCCCTTTGATATGACACTGAGGTAGCCCGTCACTGTAGTTGGGGCTCCTTGATAGGTGTCAGCGGTCCAGAAATGGAACGGTACGAGTGAAATCTTGAAACCAAGACCTGCGATGAAGAATACCATTCCCATGAGAACCATAGGGGTTGCGTCAAGTAATTTAGCGAAGTCCTTGAAGTAAAGCGTACCGGTTGCACCATAGAGGAATGATATACCGTAAAGCATTACACCTGAAGAGAATGTGGCCGTAAGGATAAACTTTGCGGCTGCCTCTGCAGAGTTGTTTCTCCATTTATCAAGTGCCACCATACAACCCATAGGTACGGATGCCATCTCAAGACCGAGGAAGAACATAAGGAAGTCACCTGCAGACATCATCATAAACATACCAAGCAGGGTAGAAATGGTCAGCATGTAGAACTCACCCTCTGTCAGTTTTGCATCTGTATTGGTAAGCCAGTTACGTGCCTGCATAACAACGATGAGTGTACCAAATGTAAGGATTGACTTCATCATGTTTGCCGCAGGTGTCGCATGATACATTCCTCCAAACAATGTAGCTCCGTCAGCACCGCCAAATGGTGTGAAACTAAGAATGAGTTGTATCAGTAACAAAATACAAACGAAGGGATTGAACCACTTGCGCTCTGTCTGCTTGCTTGAGCAGAAATCTGCTATGAATACAATTACCAATATAGCCATGAGCATGGCTTCTGGTATCATATATAGAAATTGACTGTAATTCATTTTTTTATGGATTATGGATTATGGATTATGGACTAAAGTTTATTTCTTGTGAAAACTTATTCCTTCATCCTTTCTACTTTCTTCCAATTAGAGTGCGGCGAGGTTCTGTAATATTGGAGCAACACCGTTCTCTATCACGTGACTTGCCCATATTGGGAAAGAGCCGAGTCCAGCTACACAGGCTATGAGGCAACATACAGCGAACTTCTCGTCCCATGTAGCGTCAGTCAACTCCTCATAGTGTGGATTGGTAACCTTGCCATAGAGAATGAAGCCAACGGTACGGAGTATGTAAACCGCAGTCACAACGATAGATGTACATGCAATGATTGTGCAGCAACGATGGAATGTGTCTGCATTCTCAAATGAACCTACAAAGATGGTCATTTCTGCAATGAATCCAGAGAAGCCTGGCAGACCGAGGTTTGCAAGACCTGCTATGACGTATCCTACAGAGAGGAATGGCATAATCTTCATGAGTCCTCCGAGTTCACGGATGTCACGTGTGTGGGTTCTGCCGTATATCATACCGATGAGTGCGAAGAAGAGTGCTGTCATCAATCCGTGAGAGAGCATCTGCAGAATAGCGCCAGTGCATGATACCTTTGTCATCATCAGCAGGGCGAAGAGTACGAGTCCGCAGTGTGACACAGAAGAGTATGCGTTGATAAACTTCAGGTCGGTCTGCACACATGCTGAGAATGCGCCATATACAACTGAGCATGTTGTGAGGATAAGAAATATCCAAGCAAGCTCATTGGTAGCATCAGGAAGAAGGAACATCGCTATGCGGAAACATCCATAGCCACCAAGTTTCATCAGTACGCCGGCATGAAGCATAGACACTGATGTCGGTGCACAGCCGTGACCAATAGGAGACCAAGTGTGGAATGGGAACAATGCTCCAAGTACTCCGAATCCGATGAAGACGAATGGGAACAAGGCCTTCTGGATAGCCAGAGGTATTATTCTTGCGCCGTTGGTCTGATGGGCGATATCCAATATGTTCATTGTGTTGGCACCGCTGAAGAAGTATATGCCGACTAATCCGATGATGATTAGGGCAGAACCACCCATAAGCATCAAGGTCAGCTTCATTGCTGCGTACTCCTTCTTGCCTGAGCCCCAGTAACCGATAAGGAGATACATAGGAATCAGTGCAACCTCATAGAACATGAACATAGTGAACATGTCGATGGAGATGAAGAAGCCATACACACCTGTTGACAACAAGGTGAACCACATAAAGAACTCCTTTGTGAGTGGCTGCAGTTTCCATGAAGCGAATGTGCCGGTAAATACTATTATGCTTGAGAGCAGCAGCATCACAACACTGATGCCGTCAACACCTACAGCGTATGCTATGTTAAGTGGCGCAAACCAAACATGTGAATATGTGTATAGCATTTCAGCTGTGTTGCCTGCTGCACGCTGACCGATAAAGTCTATTGTGAGCCACACGCTGAGTGCTACGAGACAGGATGCGCCTGCCACCATCACGCCACGCACCTGATTGACGTTACGTGCAGCCCATAGGCCTGCCAACATCAGTACAGGTATTATTACGAATAATGTTAATATACTCATCTTGTGAGAAAATTAATAATTAAAAATCAATTAATAATTTATAGACATATCAAGAATAATGTCAGAGCTACTGCACCGCAGATGAACCATGTAGCGTAGTTGCGTACATCGCCGTCCTGTGTGGTACGTATGCTCTCGCCTCCGGCATTTGCGCCCCATGCGGTGAAGTCGATGAAGCCATTGATTATGTGCTCATCAATCCATGCCACAGGAGTGGAAACGAAACGGAACAGTATCTTGTGTGTTACGAACTGGTATACCTCGTCCATATAGAAGCGCTTGTAAGCCCAATGATGGAGACGTGGTGCAAGAGAGTACATCTTGTCTGCTATAGGTTGTGTCTCACCCTTATAGATATAAGTAGCGAGAGCGATAGAGCAGACTGCGATTACAGTTGAAGTGGCAGCGATTACAGGATCGAAATGGATTGTGTAAGCTGTGCCGCTTGCTGTTACGAGTGAACCGAATGATGCCCAGTCCCATCCAAGGAATCCTCCGAGTGTGGTGAAGATACCTACACCAACGGTTACGATGCTGAGGAATATGAGTGGGAATGTCATTGTCCAAGGTGCCTCGTGTGGAGTGTGGTGAGCATGAAGTTCCTTGTTCTCTGTACCCCAGAATATACCATAGTACAGACGGAACATATAGAATGCAGTCATAGCTGCTACGGCTGTCATCCACCATCCGCAGATAGGAGAGTATGCGAAGCATGCTGATATTATCTCATCCTTTGAACTGAATCCAGAGAAGAATGGGATACCTGCGATGGCAAGACAAGAGATAAGGAATGTAGCATGGGTTATTGGCATGTACTTACGCAGACCACCCATCGTTGACATCTCGTTAGAGTGTACGGCATGTATGATACAACCTGCTCCGAGGAACAGACAAGCCTTGAACATAGCGTGGGTGAAGAGGTGGAACATTGATGCCATATAGCCTAATGAACCGTGGTTGTCAATAACACTTTCTCCATGATGTCCTGGCAGACATACGCCAAGCGCAACCATCATGAATGCAATCTGTGATATTGTAGAGAATGCCAGCACACGCTTGATGTCGCTTTGGGCACATGCTATCGCTGCCGCATAGAAGGCGGTGAAAGCACCGACTACGACAACGATGGAAAGATGGTTTGGTGCGTAGTCTATCCACAGAGGGAACATACGTGCAATCTGGAATACACCAGCTACCACCATCGTAGCAGCATGGATGAGTGCAGATACAGGTGTTGGGCCTTCCATCGCATCTGGCAACCAGATGTGAAGTGGGAACATTGCTGACTTACCAGCACCACCGATGAACATCAGTACAAGAGCGGTAGGCAGTATTAAACCACCTGCAGCCCAAGCCTTGTCGGCGTTACAGAGTGTGAATGTGTTTGCTGCGTCGCCGATAATCTCAGTACCTGTGAATGAGAAGTTGAATGAACCTGTGTAGAATCCGAAGATAAGGATACCAACAAGGAAGAACATATCGGCGAAGCGTGTCACGATGAACGCTTTCTTAGAAGCGTGGACAGCAGCCTGCAGTGGGTAGTAAAAGCCGATGAGCAGATAAGAGCTTACACCTACAAGCTCCCAGAACATATACATCTGGAAGATGTTGGTGGCTACTACCAGTCCCAACATTGAGAATGTGAAGAGTGAAAGGAAAGCGTAATAGCGCTGGAAACCTTTCTCTCCGTGCATATAGCCGAAAGAGTAGATATGTACCATCAGCGATACTGTTGAGATGACAATAAGCATCATGACCGCAATAGGGTCGAGCAGTATGCCGAGGTCGAAGTGAAGTGAACCGAGTGGCAACCATGTAGTGTTATAAGGTACTACAGTAGCGAAAGTGCCGTCAGCCAGACGATCCATGCTGAAATACTGGAAGGCCGTGATGTAGCTCAGTATTGTCACCAGTCCGAGGGAGCAGGTGCCAATGATACCGGCAGCCTTGTGCGACCAACCTTTCTTACCTCTGAAATAATCAGTCAAACCGATTATCAAGAATGAAAGCAGAGGTAGAAGAAGTATACCAATTGTATAACCGAATTCCATTGTTTTCTATTTTTGAAGGTTTAACCAATTATAATTTCATATTCTGTATGCTTGTCACAGAATCACTGTTGAAGTGACGGTAAGCATTGATGATTATTGCGATAGCCACTGCGCTCTCTGCTGCGCTTATGCCGATAGAGAACAGAGTGAAGAACATTCCCTCCATTGCTTCCGGATAGAGCAGACGGTTGAAAGCTGCGAAATTGATGTCAACGGCGTTGAGCACCAACTCTATGCTGACGAGCATCGCAATCATGTTGCGGCGTGTTACGAAACCGAATACGCCTATGAAGAATAGTATCGCGCTAAGCACGAAGAAACATTGTACTGGTACCATACTTATTTATCCTCCTTTTGATTACGTGAAACTACAAGTCCTCCGATGATGCACGCAAGGAGGAAGATTGATATGAACTCGAATGGAAGCACATACTGATACTTCTCTGAACCCATCAGGGTTGTGCCTATCTGTTCCATAGGAACCTCGACGTCCTGTACGGTGCAGAACTTATCAAAGAACTCAGACTTCAGCTGTGCTGTGACGACTGTTGCCAGTCCTACCACAGCAACAAGTGCTGCGATGCCGAGTCTCTTGATGTCAAGTTTTTCCTTCAGACCTTGCAGGCGGCGCTTTGAGATAAGCTGTATTGCGAAGATGTAAATCATCGTCATGCCGCCGGCATAGATGCTAAGCTGTGCCGTACCGAGGAAAGTGTAGTCGAGTAGGAAATATATTCCAGCTATGGCGAAAAGCACGAACAACAATGCCGTTACGGCACGCATTATGCTCTTTGTCATAACAGAGAAGATAGCAGCGCAGATAATTACTACAGCTATTATAGCGAATACGATTATATTTGCCATGATTATTATGCCTCCTCTTTTTTAGGTTCAACATTAGTGCCTTCTGCAGCCTTGCTTGCAGCCTCTGCTGCAGCTTTCTCTGCTGCTACCTTGGCGTTCTCAGCATACTGTGCCATTTCCTCTTCTGTAGGTGGAATGTTCAGGTGCTGTTTCAGAGCGTCACGGTTGAATACCGCGTTTTCAAAGTCTTTAACGAATTTGATGGCGCCGAAGTTGCAGGCGTTTACACAAAGTTGGCAGAACATGCAGTCGCCGAGGTCATACTGATAGTCGGTAAGGAGTTTCTTCTTCTTGCCGTCAGCAGTAGTTACCATCTGCGATACGATTTTTATACTGCCATTAGGACAAGCCTTCTCGCAGAGCGTACATGCTGTACACTTGTTCTTGCCGTTCTCATCATGAGGCATTACAAGTGTGCCGCGGTGGCGCTCAGCAATATGCTGTGTCTTGCGGTTCTCGGGGTACTGTTCGGTTATCTTTGGTGTGACATACTCACCCATTGTGATATCCATACCCGTCAGCAGGGTTTTGATACCTGCTATGACACCGCCGAAATATGAATTGTTTTTTGCCATTGTCTTTTATCTTTCAATTTCAACGTTCAATTACTTGTCTTTCTTTATAGCGATGTCAACACCGACAAGTTTCTGTTCCTTTGCGAATGTGCTGCGGAACTTGATGGCACGTAATACTATCACAGCGAATATCACAGCTATGATAGCGGCAACGACTATACCTGAATATATAGAGCCAACCAAGTTGAATGATACGCATACGGTCATAAGCACAAGGTTCAGCAGTGCAAGAGGCATGAGGTATTTCCACTCAAGCTTCAGTATCTGGTCGATACGCAGACGTGGGAATGTCCACTTAATCCACATAAGGAGCCATACCATTGCAAAAGCCTTGCCCAGGAACCAAACGATACCAGGGATGTAGTCCATTACGGCGTCGAAACCTTCAATGCCGATATGTACAGGACACCAACCTCCGAGGAATACGAGTGTTGTCATACCTGCTACGATGAACAGGTTAAGGAACTCTGCCAGATAGTAGAAACCGAAGCCCATACCAGAATACTCAGTATGATATCCGGCGGTAAGCTCAGACTCTGCCTCTGCAAGGTCGAAAGGACCACGGTTAGCCTCCGCGTTACCTGCAATGAGGAATATGAGGAAAGCTATGATAGCAGGAATGTGTCCCTGGAAGATAAGCCATCCGAAAGGTCCCTGCTGTGCCTCCACGATGCCTGATACCTGCATGGTACCAGTCAGTATTGTTGCTGTGATAAGGCAAAGGCCGAGTGACATCTCGTATGATATCATCTGTACGGCACCACGCATTGCTGATACGACACCGTACTTGTTGTTTGATGACCATCCTGCAAGGAATACGCCTACAACACCTATTGCACTGATAGCAGTGTAAAGGAATATGCCAACGTTGAAGTCAAGTACTATGGCACCCTTGTTCCAAGGAAGGAATGCGAATGCGCCGATAGAACCCATGATTACGAGTATAGGAGCAAGTGCGTAGAGAAGTTTGTCGGCCTTGTCAACAAAGAAGATTTCTTTAATAAGCATCTTCAGTACGTCGGCAAACACCTGCAGCAGTCCCCATGGTCCTACACGCATAGGACCGAGGCGGCACTGGAAGTATGCGCACACCTTACGCTCCATGAAGATAAGTGCGATGGCGAGCAGCGCATAGCCCACGATGATGAGCAAACCTACAAGCACACACTCTATGGTCAGCACGAGCCACTCTGGCATGCTAAACAAACCGAAGCCTGTCAGCAGCATTTCGTGCAGCCATGATGTAACTATTGAAAAATCAAACATAATGTATTATCGTTTTCGTTTTTCGTCTATATATATAATAAGGTGTAAGGGTTAACGGTCGATATCAGGTATGATATAGTCAAGACCGGCACCTACGGCGATAAGGTCAGCCACCTTTGTACCGCGAAGCATCTCGTCGAGGGCTCCTACGAGTGAGAGAGCCATAGGACGGAGTTTCATACGGAATGGAGACTTGTCACCGCGTGAGTCAAGGTAAACGCCAAATTCACCGCTTGTACCCTCGACAGCATAGTACCACTGTCCTTCAGGACATTTGATGATAGGCTTCTGCTTGATGTAATACTCACCTTCAGGAATGTTGTCGATAAGCTGCTCTATAATCTTGATAGACTGCTCTATCTCCTTTATACGCATATAGTAACGATCCTGTGCATCACCGTTCTCAAGAACAACCTGGTCCCATTCTACCTTGTCATACATGTCGTATGGATAGTTCTTACGCAGGTCGTTTGCCCAGTTAGAGGCACGGCCGTTAGAACCAGATACGCCGTAGTCTATGCACTGTTCCTTAGTGAATACACCCACACCCTCAAGTCGTTGGTGTGTTATGACGTTCTCGCCAAACACATTCATGTACTCGTCGAGTTTTGGCTTCAGGTATGCACAGAGCTTCTTCACGTTCTCCTGGAAGTTCTCATCAATGTCTGCCTGCAGACCACCTATTCTGTAATAGTTCTGAATAAGACGTCCGCCGGTAGTCTCCTCCATGGCATTCAGTACATACTCACGGTCACGCATACAGAACAGGAATGCAGTGAGTGCGCCCAGGTCCTGTGCATAACATCCGAGGAACAGCAGGTGACCGTCGATACGCTGAAGCTCATCCATTATTGTACGGATAGTCTTGATGCGGTCGTTCAGCTCAATGCCGAGAGCCTCCTCTATGACACCGCAAATAGCGTGGCGGTTCATCATGGCAGAGAGATAGTTAAGACGGTCTGTCATTGCCAGAGTCTGAGGATAAGTCATCTCCTCAAACATCTTCTCTATACCACGGTGAATATATCCGAGGTGAGGATAAATCTTCTTTACTGTCTCACCGTCGAGGATTGTCTCAAGTCGCAGCACACCGTGTGTTGATGGGTGCTGAGGACCGATGTTTATCACGAAGTCATCCTCTTTGAACAGAGGAACCTTCTTCTCTACCACGTTACCCTCAGCGTCAAGGCTGTACTGTGAAGTGCAGTCCACTTCCTTGTCGTCCTCAAGTGAATATCCCTCCTTAGCTTGGAAATCCTTGCGGAAAGGATAGCCCTCAAAGTCGTTACGCAGGAAAAGGCGGCGCATGTCTGGGTGTCCGAGGAACTTTATTCCGTAGAAGTCAAATACCTCACGCTCCAGCAGGTCAGCTGTTTTCCAAAGATTAGTTACAGTATAGATAACATAATCCTCGCCTTTCTTCTCTGCCATGGTCTTTACTGATATACGCTCGTGCGTGTCAGTATTCTCCATTATATAGATACAGCCGAGGTTGCCCTCGCCGAAGTCTTCACCGATAATAGTAACGAGGTAGTCGAAATGCTTCTCGTTGCGGAGCTTTGCCATCTCTGCGGCAAACTCGCTGAAAGAGTATTCTATATTGTTAAGTTTCATCTCGTTTTTCCTCCTTACTTAAATGTATCGTTAATCTCCTTCTTAACTGCATTCACGCAGGTGTCAACACCCTTCTTCATCTCAGCGATGAACTTCTTAGGGATGTCCTTGATAACCAGTGGGTCTGGGTTCTTCTGCTTCTTGTTTACACCGCCGAAGAACTTCTCAACCTTCACCTTACGCTGCAGCTGCATCATTCCATAGAGGATAGCTTCTGGGCGTGGAGGACATCCTGGTATATATACGTCAACGGGCAGGAACTCGTCGATGCCGCGTACCACATGGTAGCTCTGCTTGAAAGGTCCGCCAGAGATAGCGCATCCACCTACAGCAATGACATACTTAGGCTCTGCCATCTCGTCATACAGACGCTTCAATACTGGTGCCATCTTGTGTGTGATAGTTCCTGCACACATGATAAGATCAGCCTGTCGTGGAGAGTTACGTGTCACCTCAAATCCAAAACGCGCAAAGTCATAGCGTGCGCATCCGCATGCCATGAACTCAATACCACAACAAGATGTGGCAAACGTAAGAGACCAGAGAGAGTTTGAGCGTCCCCAGTTTATCAGTGCGTCAAGGTTTCCAAGCACCACGTTTACGCCGCCCTCGTTAAGCTCGTCGATTATTTTCTCAAGTGATTCGTTATCCTTCCATTCATTGTAAGGAATGTTCTTGATAGAGGGTTTCCTTATTTCCATTCCAGTGCCCCCTTTCTCCAAGCATACGCAAGGCCAAATACTAATACCAGCATAAAGAATCCTATGCTAAACAAAGCCATGGTACCGAAATTCTTTACTACTACTGCCCAAGGGTAGAGGAATACGGTTTCCACGTCAAACATAAGGAAAAGGATAGCGAAAAGGTAGTAACCTACATGCATTGGCAACCAAGATGTGCCGCGTGTAGGGATACCACACTCAAACGGTTCACCTTTCACCTTATTATATGTGCGTGGTCCCAGCAGTTTTGCGGTAATGTAAGCCGCTACCACCAAGAAGACAGCCGTAATAATAACGGTGATAAACAAAGTGAAATACATAAAAAAACTGTGTATTTATATTAATTAAAACTGTTCGTCGCGTCTCAATTTGAGACTGCAAAATTACAAAAAAAAATTAAAAAAAGCAAACTGCCGGCAGTCAAATTTCGGTCCTGCTGTTTATTTCTGTCTTATTGCAAAGTCTGTTTAGCAAATATTTTTCGTGATTTTTCCTTTGTAGGGAAATGCGAACAAAACACAACGGAAATGCTATGTAGCTATGACATTTCCGTTGTGGAATCTCTGTCGTGGTTGTATTTGGTTGTAAACCGGACAGTTATGTTATGGTGGGAATTAATAGAAGCCACCTTAGGGGTTTAGTGGCGTCAACGGATAGATGATGTTTATGATGAAAATGTTGGCAGCCAGTATTATTAGGTTCATCAGCAGGCCTATGCGCATGAAGTCGCTGAAACGGTAACCGCCAGGTCCATATACCAGCATGTGTGTCGGTGAGCCTATCGGGGTGGCAAAGCTGCTGCTGACGCTTATCATCAGGGCTATTAGGAAAGGATAAGGCTCGTATCCCATTTTCTCTGCTGCCTCATACATGATAGGGAAGAACATCGCACCTGCTGCCGTGTTGGATATAAACTCTGTTATGAAGGTACCTACAAGGCATATAGCTGTCATCACTACAATCGGGTTTGTGCCGCATACGTCAAGGATGCCGAATGCCAGTCGTTCCGCTATGCCGGTCTTTTGTATGGCTAAGCCCAGTACCACACTGCCGGCAAAGACAAACAGGATGTCCCAGTTTATTGCTTTCATGGCTTGGTCAGGAGTGCAGCAGCGCATCACCAGCATGGCAAAAGCGGCGAGTAAGGCGCTCTCCAGCAGTGGCAGTACGCCGAAAGCTGATAGCGCAATCATGGCAATCATGATAATTGAGGAGTAGAGCGTCTTCACACCCACGTTTACCACCTCTTCACCAACTATTAGTCCGTGTGTCTTCGTCAGCTCCATGATGTCCTTGATATGTCCGGCGAATACCAGGTGGTCGCCGCCCATTATAAACTCGTTCTCGTTAAGCGGAACAGGCACGTTGTCAAAGTGGCGCACCTTGATGAGGCGTCCTCCCTTCACGTTCAGCAGTCCGGCATAGCCCAGTGTCTCGCCTATGTACTTGTTGTCTGATGGGACTAACAGTTCTACGGTATATTCTATCGTGTCGTCAGAGTCAGACTCAGGTGCTTCCCTGTCTGGCAGCAGTCGGCGCATGGCGATGACTGACAATACACCTATAAAGAGACAGAAGAGGCCGGGAATGGTTGTTGCCAGCACGTTCATGGCATGTCCTGTCTTGTCAGCATACAGTCCAGAGATGATAAGGTTTGGTGGTGTGCCTATCAGCGTACATACACCGCCCATGCCTGATGCGTAGCTCAGGGGTATCAGCAGTTTTGATGGCGATATACCCAGCTTCTTCGACCACATCTTGACGATGCCTACGAATATTGTCACCACCGTAGTGTTACTGAGGAACGAACTGAGTGCCGCTACGGGTAACATCAGCCTTATTACAGCCTTGGGGTAGTTGTTAGGTTGTCCCAGCAGGTTTTTCACTATCCATTGCAGTACGCCCGTGTGTGTCAGACCTGCCACAACGGCAAACAGCACACCGATGACAACCACCGAGGTGGAGCTGAAGCCGGAGAAGGCATCCTTTGCGTCAAGAACGCCAGTAAGGAACAGTACGGCAACGGCACTGAAAAACACCAAGTCAGTACGTAGTTTCGTGAATAGCAGGATTGTGAACATCGAGAGTACCGTGATAATGGTAATCCACGCGTGGATGTTAAATCCCCATAAGATAAATGATGTCTCTGACATATTGAGTTTATTCAGGTTTATGTTTTGTGGTTGTGCTACTCTTTTTCTACCATCTTATCAGCTTTTGTCTTTATCTTGGCTATCTTGTTGCCAAGTTTCTTTCCTGTCCTCTTTAGGCGGTCCATGAATTCAGGAAGGAAAGCTTCGTCTTCGCCACCGTTAGTGTTGATTCTGAATGAGCAGATGTGCGTTTGTGAGGGCTTGTGATAGAGTTCAAATGAGAATGTATGTTCTCCGTCATCGTCAGCCTCTAAAGGGGTAATCTTTAGTTCCAATTTAGCCTCTTGCTCGTTCAAGAGTTTCATCTTGCAACTCTTCATCTCAATGTTCGCATTGTGGACTAAAGTGTTCTCTATCATGTTTGTAAAGCGTTCGAATGTCCTATCTACTTTCATTGATATGTAATCTTCTGCATTGAAATTTTCAATCTTAAACACAGAATAGTCAAAAGAATAGTTGATAGCGAGTTCATCTCGTAGTAATAGATAGTTTGTTGATTCGTCTTGCGCATATGTCAATTGGCTACAGCCAATACATGATAATAAAAGGGATAAAAAGAATTGTTTCATGGTCTTTACGGTTTAGAATGTTTTTTGTTTGTCATGATGTTTACCTAACTTATTAAAGTTGAGTAATGAACATTGTATTGTTTGTTGTAGTTATGTAATATGAGTTATTAAGATTTATGCAAAGATAATAAAATAAATTAAGAAACAAAATGAAAATTGAGAAAAATAAAGGTTTTATTTGCTAAATATATGTGGTATGTTGTGTCGACATGTATCGTTTATATGGTAATTTCAAAAAAATGAGGCTCTGTAAAGAAAAGTCGTGAATAGGACATTTTTGTCATTGCTTGATATAAATCATGTTGATGAAAAAACGCAAACTAGGAGAGAAAAAGGTGTTTTTTTAGAGAAAAATGGCACTTTAGGGGTGAAAAAATGGCTTTTGAACGGTAAAGTGATAGCTTTCACGTCGTCATTCGATAGCTTTTACACCCTGAAAGCATAGCTTTGACATGCTAAAACGATAGCTTTTACGACGTAAAAGCTATCGTTTTTTAGTGCTTTTTATAACCTGTTACTGATTATCAATGAGTTACAAACTGCTGTAGAATCGGCTGTACGAAATCAGTTGTAAAAAGTTTTGAAATATCGCAAGGAAAACGGGGTTGAGAGAAGGGCGAAATAGGACAAAATCGTTTTTGGGGGTATTTTGAGTGTTCGTCAAAAGTGGATTTTTTTGTCTGTGTTTAGTGCTTGAAACATTAATGAAAAAATGTTGTGCATTAATGGAAGTTATATGTTGAAAGCCCTGTCAAGGATTAGGTTCTAACACGAATTTTCATGAATTGCCCATGAATTATCCATAAATTTTGCCGTCGCCTTAATATTGAGAAGAATTATTAATGAAAAATTCATGGTTAATTTATGGAAATTATATGTTGAAAGCCCTGTCAAGGATTGGGTTGTAACACGAATTATCATGAATTGCCCATGAATTTCCCATAAATTTTGTTGCCACCATATTGTTGAGAAGAATTATTAATGAAAAATTCATGGTTAATTTATGGGAATTATATGTTGAAAGCCCTGTCAAGGATTGGGTTGTAACACGAATTATCATGAATTATCCATGAATTTCCCATAAATTTTGTTGCCACCTATATTGAGAAGAATTATCATGAATTGCCCATGCGCTCGGCACTTCTTTGTCAGGCAAAGCATCACATAGTGCTGAGCGGTGACGCTTTGCTTGCCAGAATGTGTAATCCGTTAAATGTTGTAAAAAAAAGTGCGCACTTGATAGATAATAAGAAAAAAATATTAAATTTGCAGTAAAGCTAAATCAATCTACATAAAACTAACAATTACAATACAAAATTAATAATATGAATAACACAAAGGAGAAACTCTTCTCAGAGTTTCAGGCACCCTCTACACAGGAATGGCTTGACAAGATTCAGGTGGACCTGAAGGGCGCCGATTTTCAAAAACGTTTAGTATGGCGTACTCCGGAAGGATTCAACGTACAGCCTTTTTACCGTAAGGAGGATGTGGAGAAACTGCAGACTCCCAATGCCCTGCCCGGCGAGTTTCCGTTTGTCAGGGGCAACAAGAAGGATGACAACACATGGTACATCAGGCAGGAGATAAAAGCCGATGATGCCAAGGAAGCTAATGCACATGCCCTTGATATACTGAACAAGGGTATAGACTCGCTGTCATTCAAGATTCCAGGCAAGAAGGTGAGCGCCGAGTTCGTGGAGCAGCTGCTCGAAGGAATATACTGTGACATCGTGGAGGTGAACTTCAGTACCTGCAAGCGCCATTCCCTCGAACTGGCACAGATACTTGTGGAGTACTTTGAGAAGAAAGGCTACGATAAGGAAAAGGTGGTGGGTTCTATAGACTGGGACCCTATGGAGAAGATGGTGATGCAGGGCAAGGCTGTGGAGCCAATACTGCAGTTTGCCAAACCTATAGTCGAGACACTGCGTGATTATCCTAATTTCCGCTGCATAACGGTAAATGCCGCATCGCTGAACAATGCGGGTGCATACATCGTGCAGGAGTTAGGCTATGCGCTGGCATGGGGTAATGAATACCTGCAGCAGTTGACTGATGCAGGTGTTGATGCAACGCTTGCCGCACGCAAGATAAAGTTTAATATGGGCGTGTCGGAAAACTATTTCATGGAGATTGCTAAATTCCGTGCAGCCAGACTGTTATGGGCAAACATAGTAAAACAGTATGAGCCAAAGTGTGACTGCGCTTGCCAGATGTGTGTCAATGCCGTGACGACTACTTACAATATGACGCTGTTTGATGCACATGTCAACCTCTTGCGCTCACAGACAGAGACCATGTCGGCTGCGCTGGGAGGTGTGCACTCTATAGTTGTGACACCGTTTGACGTGACATACGAGACACCGAATGACTTCTCAGAGCGCATAGCACGCAACCAGCAACTGCTATTGAAGGAAGAGTGTCATTTCAATACCATTGTTGACCCGGGAGCAGGCTCCTATTATATAGAAGAGCTGACTACATCGCTTGCTGCAGAGGCATGGAAGATATTCCTGAAGGTGGAAGACGAAGGCGGTTTCTTGGCTGCGGTAAAGGCAGGGTCAGTGCAAGATGACATAAACGCTACTAACGAGAAGCGCCACACACTGGCGGCACAGCGCAGAGAGTTCATACTCGGTACGAACCAGTTCCCTAACTTTACAGAGAAGTCTGACGGCAAGCGTCCGTTAGAGCACAGCTGTGGCTGCGGACATAAAGACGAAACGGCATATAAGGCAATAAACGCTACACGCCTTGCGGCAGACTTCGAACAGTTACGTCTTGCAACAGAGCAGGCTCCTAAGCAGCCAGTGGCATTTATGCTTACCATAGGCAACCTCGTATGGAGACAGGCTCGAGCACAGTTCTCTTGCAACTTCCTCGCATCTGCAGGCTATAAGGTTATGGATAACCTCGGCTTCAGTTCTGTAGAAGAAGGCGTTGATGCAGCCCTTGCTGCCAATGCAGACATTGTGGTTCTCTGTTCTTCAGACGATGAATATGCAGAATATGCCATTCCTGCATTCAAGTACCTTGACGGCAGGGCAATGTTCGTCGTGGCAGGTGCTCCGGCATGTGCCGACGACCTTAAGGCTGCAGGTATCGAAAACTTCATACACGTGAAGGTAAACCAACTTGAGACATTAAAAGAGTATAATCACAAATTAGGAATAGAGTAAGATTATGACCAGAAAAGATTTTAAAAACATAGATGTCTTCTCTGGCATAGAGAAGGCTGATGGAGCCAAGTGGCAAAAAGATAATGATATACAATATGTATGGAAGACACCTGAACAGATACAGGTGAAGCCCGTATATACTAAGGAAGACCTTGAGGGCATGGAGCATCTGGATTTCGTGGCAGGCATACCGCCATACCTTCGTGGCCCATATTCAATGATGTATCCGTTCCGTCCGTGGACCATACGTCAGTATGCGGGATTCTCTACGGCAGAGGAGTCAAATGCGTTCTATCGCCGTAACCTCGCCGCTGGTCAGAAAGGTCTTTCCGTGGCTTTCGACCTTCCTACACACCGTGGCTACGACCCTGACAACCTGCGTGTTGTCGGTGATGTGGGTAAGGCTGGCGTGTCTATCTGTTCTGTGGAGAACATGAAGGTGCTGTTTGATGGCATTCCGCTCAATAAGATGTCTGTCTCAATGACTATGAACGGTGCTGTGCTGCCTATCATGGCATTCTACATCGTGGCAGGTCTTGAGCAAGGGGCAAAGCTTGAGGAAATGGCTGGTACCATTCAGAATGACATCCTTAAGGAGTTTATGGTGCGTAATACCTATATATACCCACCTGCATTCTCAATGCGTATCATTGCCGACATCTTCGAATATACCTCACAGAAGATGCCTAAGTTCAATAGCATCTCCATCTCAGGCTATCACATGCAGGAGGCTGGTGCTACGGCAGACATCGAGTTGGCATATACCCTTGCTGATGGTTTGGAGTATCTTCGTGCCGGTGTCAACGCCGGTATCGACATTGATGCCTTCGCACCTCGTCTGTCATTCTTCTGGGCCATCGGTGTGAACCACTTCATGGAGATAGCCAAGATGCGTGCCGGTCGTCTGTTGTGGGCAAAGATAGTGAAGAGCTTCGGGGCAAAGAACCCTAAGTCAATGGCTCTTCGTACTCACTCACAGACATCAGGCTGGTCACTGACAGAGCAGGACCCGTTCAATAATGTAGGCCGCACATGTATCGAGGCTATGGGTGCCGTGCTCGGACATACACAGTCCTTGCACACCAACTCTCTTGATGAGGCTATCGCACTGCCAACGGATTTCTCAGCACGTATAGCACGTAACACACAGATATATATACAGAACGAGACGAAGGTATGCAAGGAGATAGACCCTTGGGCTGGCTCTTATTATGTAGAATATCTTACCGACCAGTTAGTGCATAAGGCATGGGCTCTCATTCAGGAAATAGAAGAGCTCGGTGGCATGGCTAAGGCTATTGAGACCGGTGTGCCTAAGATGCGTATTGAGGAGGCTGCTGCTCGTACTCAGGCTCGTATAGACTGTGGTCAGCAGACTATCGTGGGTACCAACAAGTATCGTCTTGACCATGAAGATCCTATCGATATCCTCGAGGTGGACAATACCACTGTGCGCAAGCAGCAGGAAGAGGCACTGAAAGAACTGAAGGCTAACCGCGATGAGCAGAAGGTGAAAGAAACACTGGACGCACTGACAAAGGTGGTTGAGACTGGTGAGGGCAATCTTCTTGAGGCAGCCGTGGAGTGTGCCAAGGTACGCTGTACGCTGGGTGAGATATCAGATGCCTGCGAGAAGATAGTAGGACGTTATAAAGCAGTAATTAGAACAATATCAGGCGTGTATAAATCAGAGACAAACAACGATAAAGACTTTGAGTTGGCTTGCCAGCTGACTCAGAAGTTTGCAGAGCGAGAAGGTCGCCGTCCGCGTATCTTCATCGCCAAGATGGGACAGGATGGTCATGACCGTGGTGCCAAGGTGGTTGCTACGGGATATGCAGACTGTGGTTACGACGTGGATATGGGACCGTTGTTCCAGACTCCTGCTGAGGCCGCACGTGAGGCAGTGGAGAACGACGTGCACATAGTAGGTGTGTCATCACTTGCCGCAGGTCATAAGACACTCATTCCACAGTTGTTTGAGGAACTGAAGAAACTCGGTCGTGAGGATATTATGGTCATTGCTGGTGGTGTGATTCCAGCACAGGACTATGACTTCCTCTACAAGGCCGGAGTGGCTGCCATCTTCGGCCCTGGCACCCCTGTAGCCAAGTCGGCTATAGAGATGATGCGCATACTGCTTGACGAGGAATAGAAGGGAGCAGAGGGTAACCTGTTATAGGGTTAATAAAAGTTAAATAATCGACTGTAAGGCTACTGATAATTGAGAAATTATTAGTAACTTTGCAGTCGATTTCTTATTCGTAGGTTCTAAGGACAGGGCTGAAGACAATAGGAAGTCGGTATTTTTTAGTGCAAGGCAGGATAATAACAAAATTTTATTTCATTTATGGGTAACACATTAAGACTGTGCTGCTTAACCGTGGGTTTAGTGGCATGGGGAAGTAGTGTGTGCGCTGAATCTATTGCGGACAGGTTGCAAGAGCTGTTCCGCATAGCTGATGAGCATAACACAAGTATTAGTAGTCAGCGGACGCTGACGGAGAAGGCTGAGGCAGATGTCAAGGCGGCGAAGGCGCAGCTGCTGCCCGACGTGGGGGCGTTGTTGTCATTCTCGTATCTGGGTAATGGACAGATATGGGACAGGGATTTCACAAACTATGTGAAGGCGCCGATACCTCACTGGGGTAACAGCTTCTCACTGGAGGCATCGCAGGTGGTGTATAGCGGCGGAGCGCTGACGAGTGCCGTGCGTATGGCTGAGCTGGGTAAGAGCCAGTCGCAGTATTCTTATGACAACAGTCGTAAACGTGTGCATATACAGATAGCGGCGCTTTACCTTCAGCAGTGTAAGTTGTCTAACCGCCTTGAGGTGGTGAGGAAGAACATAGTGCTGGCCGACACTCTGATAGCGCGTACACAGAGCAGACATGAGGAGGGCGTGGTGTTGCGTAACGACGTGACACGCTATGAGCTGCTGCGTGAGCAGATGGTGCTGCAGCAGACGACAATCCTTGACAGAATGAAGGTGGTGAGCCGACAGCTGGCTACCGCACTGGGGACGGACGCTGTTGCAGCGTGTGGTGAGGTGCGGCTGTCAGAGGCGAGGCTGCTGATGGAAAAGCCGGAGAGCTACTGGCAGATGCTGGCATTGACAGAGAATACCGGCCTGCAGCAGAGCGTCACGGCGGTAGACATGAGCCGTCAGCAGGAGCGTATTGTCAAGGCGGCGTCGTTGCCAAAGGTGGCGGTGGTGGCGCAGGACCATCTCAACGGACCTATTACCATAGACATACCAGCCATAGACAAGAACTTCAACTATTGGTTTGTAGGGGTAGGGGTGAGCTATGATGTGTCGTCACTGTATAAGAACAAGAAGAAGCGTGTGGCGGCATCGAAAGCGACGCAGCAGGCGGAGTTGGAACACCAGGCTGTGAAGGAGAATGTGGGCGACGCTGTGCATGAGGCCTACATGGCGTTGTGTACGGCGCAGTCGGAGTTGCGTACGAGGGAGAAGAGCATAGAGCTGGCGCGCCAGAACTATGATGTGATAGTCCACAGGTATGATAACGGTTTGGCGCTCGTTACAGACATGATAGATGCCGCCAACGTGCGTCTTGACGCGGAACTGCAACATGCTGACGCGAACATAGGTGTCATGCTCGCGTTGTATAACCTGAGATATGTCTGCGGAGACATTTAGGTAATTCATAATGCATAATTCATAACTCATAATTCATAACTTTGAAAAACAATGACAAATAACAAACTGATACGTATATCATATAATGTGATAATAGGAATGCTGCTGTTGGGCGGTGTTATTTTGGTAATAAAGAACTTTTGGCACTTCGGTGATGTGGAGTTTACAGACAATGCCCATATAGAGCAGCATATTACTCCCGTTAACGTGCGCGTGCCTGGATATATCAAGGAGATACGCTTTGAGGAATACAGCAAGGTGCGTAAGGGGGACACTCTGGTGATAATAGAAGATGCAGAGTTCCGTCTTGCGTTGGCTCAGGCACGCGCCGGACTGGCCAATGCGCAGGCAGGCTCATCGGCTACGGATGCCGGTATCAATGCTACCAGTGCGAGCATTAGCCAGGCGCAGGCAGGCATAGAAGAGGTGCGCGTGCAGATGGAGAATGCCAAGCGTGAGGATGACCGCTATGCCGCATTGCTGAAGAAAGATGCGGTGACACGTCAGCAGTATGACGGGGTGCATACAGCATATCTTGCTGCCAAGGCGCGTTATGAGGCGGTAAGCCATCAGAAGGCGTCGTTAAGCAATGTGAAGAATGAGCAGGGACACCGGTTGTCTCAGTCGCGTGCCGGTATAGAGGCAGCAGAGGCGGCAGTGCGACTGGCAGAGCTGAACCTGTCATATACGGTTATCGTGGCAACGGCAGATGGTGTGATAGGACACAAGGACATACATGTAGGTCAGTTGGTGCAGCCGGGACAGACAATGTGTAATATAGTTGATGGCTCAGAGATGTGGGTGGTGGCTAACTACCGTGAGACGCAGATGTCAAACATAGCAGTGGGCAGCAAGGTGAGAATGAAGGTTGACGCCGTGCCTGACGTGAAGTTTACAGGAGAGGTGGAGCGTATAAGCGATGCGACGGGGGCAGCCTATTCCATGATTCCACAAGACAATGCCACGGGTAACTTCGTGAAGATAGAGCAGCGCATACCAGTGCGCATACGTCTGGACAAGAACAAGAGTATGGGAAAACTTCGTGCAGGAATGAATGTGGAGTGTGAAGTGGAGTATAAATAAGAACCATATATAAATATGAGTAACAATAAACATACAGGTCATGACGCTCCTCCACCGTTTGCCATGCCGATGTTCCACGAATGGGTGCCAAAGGGTGTGCGGCCGTGGATATACCTGTTGCAGGCCTTCTGCTTTCAGTTCAGTGGCGGTATATACATGGGTGCCATGAACGATATGATAGGCGAACATGCGTGGATGAGGGAAGATATATTGTTTCTGCTCTGCTGTACGTTGGCAGGTATGGCTATATGGTTCCCAGTGCTGTTTCGCATGAAGTTTCATTTCTCTAATAAGTTCCTTCTTGTAACCTCGGCGCTGGTGCTGATAGTGTGTAATCTGCTCACTATGCACCGTTTGCCGTTGCCTGTGATGTGGGTGGTGTGTATCTTGGCTGGCATAGCGAAGATACAGGGAACGTTTGAGAATATGTCGAACATCCAGTTGTGGATGACACCTAAGCGTGATTTTGCCGTGTTCTTCCCCTTGCTGCACATAGTGCTGCTGACAGCTATAGAGGTTACCGGGTGGCTGTCTGCCGCCTTTGCCTTTTATATGCATTGGACTATGATGCACTGGCTTGTCATCGGTTTGATGCTGTTGGTGATAGCATTGCAGGTGTTGCTGACAAGGCCTTTCTGTCCGATGCCGCCGGACAAACGAGTGCCACTGCGCGGAATAGACTGGCTGTCAGCAGTGGGGTGGGTGACATTCTTCTTGGTGTTGGCATATATACTCAACTATGGCGACTGGCTGCAGTGGTGGCATTCACGTACCATCCAGCTGCTTGTGGCGGCCGACTGCATAGTGCTTGCCGGACTGATGCTGCGTATGAAGACAAACCGCCAGGCTTACATAGAGTGGCGTATCATGAGATTTCGCTACTTCCGCCCCATACTTCTCTTTATGGCGTTGTTTGAGGTTATAATGTCTGTGGAGCATGTGCTTGAGATGGTGTATTATGAGGAGGTAATGCACTACAGTGATTTGACATACGAGACTCTCAATCAGTGGTCGTTGATAGGCGTCTATTGTGGATGCCTGTTCTCACTCGTATGGCTGAAGGTAGTAAGGTGGAGTCAGTTCAGGCTTATAGCGGTAGGCATGTTCTTTATTTTACTTTATTGCATGGGCTTCTACCTGTTGGTCAATCCAGAGATAGGTTATTACCAGCTTGTGCCGCCACTTATATGCCGCGGATTCGGATATGCCACGTTGTGCATCGTGTTTATGTGGTGCCTTCATGAGGTGATGGACTTTATGCACTTCTTCCAGGCTTTGTGCATATTCAATTTCCTCCACATGTTTGGTGGTGGAGACATAGGAGCAGCGATACTCTCCCGTGGATTGGGTTATTATGTGGCAGACGGATTTGCGCGATATAACGGCTATATAAATATGGTGTCGTTCACAGCCATGCCGTTTGACTTAGGTCCGTATATGGAGAAGATGGTGGAGGCGCTGTTGGCTCAGTCTGTCAAGATACTCTATGGCTGGATGGTATGGGCGTGTCTGCTGTTTATTGCGGTGTTCCTTGTGTGGGACCAGCCTACGGTGCGTCGTCGCGTGAAGAGAATGCCAGCATGGTCAACCGTTGGCGTGTGGTCTTTGCGCAGCGTTGTTAAAGGTGGAGAAATGACAAAGAAAGGAATCAAAAAAGTATTTCGTTGATGCGTGTCATTTTGTTTGAATAAAGGTCTTTTATATGACAAAAAGTAAGTAAAAGTAGAAAAAACAAACATTTTTGTGATTTTTTTTACTTTTTTCTTGGTAGAATGAAATATTATTGCTAATTTTGCACCGTCATAAGAAAGAAAGCCGTTTGAGATATATCGGCACATTATAAACTCTTAATAAAAAAGGTAAAAGAAAATGAACGCACAGAAAGTGATTGAGAACCTCAAGATGAGATTCCCTAACGAGCCAGAGTACATTCAGGCTGTTTCACAGGTGCTTCCTACCATCGAGGAGGAGTACAACAAGCACCCAGAGTTTGAGAAGTCAAACCTTATTGAGCGTCTCTGCATTCCAGATCGCGTAATCGAGTTCCGTGTATCTTGGGTTGACGACAAGGGTAACGTACAGACCAACATGGGTTATCGTATCCAGCACAACAACGTGATTGGCCCTTACAAAGGCGGTATCCGTTTCCACAAGAGTGTGAACCTCGGTATCCTGAAGTTCCTCGCTTTCGAGCAGACATTTAAGAACTCTCTGACTACTCTCCCAATGGGTGGTGCAAAGGGTGGTTCTGACTTCTCTCCACGTGGTAAGTCTGACGCAGAGGTAATGCGTTTCTGCCAGGCATTCATGACTGAGCTCTATCGTCACGTAGGTGCTGACGAGGACGTTCCAGCAGGTGATATCGGCGTAGGTGGCCG
>JAFXZU010000014.1:0-30782 GCA_017541085.1 Prevotella sp. | reverse complement strand
TTAACAGAAATGGTCAGAAATTATTCAGAAATTTTTCATTAATAATATTTTCCAAGATTATAATTCCTGATTAATTCATGGTCAATTCATGGTCAATTTCTGATAATTCCTGTAAAAAAATAATCAGTGCAATCCGGCTTAATCCGTTGTTCAAGAAAAATCTGTGTATATCTGTGGGAGAATATTCGTGTTATTCGAGTTATTTGTGTTCGTAAATAAAAATCTGTGTTTATCTGTGCTATCTGTGGGAAAACTTCGTGTTCAAGGAAAAAGGCTTCAATAGGACATTTTTGTCATCGCTTGATTAAAATCATGTCAACGAAAAAACTCAAAATAGGAGAGAATAAGAGGCAAAAAACAGAAAAAGGGTGCGAAAAAATGACTTTTCGCACCCTTTTTTTCGTAAAAGCATAGCTTTTACCATGAGAAAGCATAGCTTTTAGGACGTCATTCGATAGCTTTTATGCCTTGAAAGCATAGCTTTTAGAGGGTAAAAACTACCGTTTTTTTATGCTTTCCCAGAACTCACCACTGATTATCAAATAGTTACAACCCTCCGTAGATTTCGCTGTACGCGACCAGCAGGAAATAATTTTCAAATATCGCAAGCATGAGGCGTTAACGGAAAGCCCCGGATAGGACATTTTGGTGATTTGCCCTCCGAAGGATAGTGGGAGTCATGGCACACTGTCCATGTATTATTCCACCTCCTCAGTCTCACATCCACTGAAACCATATTCCAGCAGAGCCTTGTCCTTTGGAGAGCAGAAATATACTATCTGCGCGGTAGTACACACCTCACCACGCTGACGCAGTTCGGCATCAATGAAAGCCACGTTGCGCATCTGCCTTGATATGCGTGCGCGCATCTCTACCTTTCCGCCGTCAATGGTGATGGGCTTGATGTATTTTGTGTCCATCTTGCTCGTAACAGCCACGGTGCTCAGCTTGTGGAACACTACCCAGCCAGCCACCTCGTCGAGCATCATGCAGTGTATGCCGCCGTGCAGGGTGTTACGCCAACTCTGATACTGGCTGTCGGGCTCCCAGTAGCTTACCACGTCGTCATCATCCTCGAAGAACTCCAGTTGCAGTCCCTTGTCGTTAGTAGGACAGCAGCCGGGACAGCAGTAGCCTGGCACGCTGAGCCATGGATTCTTTATTCTCTTAAGCATAATTAGTAGGTTCTATTTTTGGAGGGAATAAGGGGAAGTTAGAGAACCGATTACTTGGCATATCCCACCGGGTTGTTAATCAGTGGCAGCTGACTGTCTTTCAGTCCGAGCAGTTGCTGTATGGCCTTGTGGTCCATAGTGGCGCGTGTGACAGTGGCGAGCCCTGCAGCAGAACAGAAGATGTTGATGTTCTCGCTTACTATGCCGGCGTCCATGCATACCATCTGCTGTGCGTGCTGGTTGTTGCTGCCAAACTTGTCCATGTCGGCTACCATAAGGAGTGACAGAGGCGCATCCTTCGCGAAGTCCTGTCTGTCAGCCACTATGTTGCGGTGGTCTCCCTCTGCTACCTGTGTCAGACTGTGTTTCTGTGGGTCATACAGGCATACACCTTTCGCCGTGAACACATAGAGTATTATCTCCTGCCTGTTCATGGCGGTGGGAGCGGTCAGTCTGCCGTCATCGCTATTCTTGCCCTGTGCAGCCCACAGCAGGTCGCTGAGGTCCTGAGTGGAGAGAGCCTTGTTGCTGTAAGAGCGTACGGAACGACGCTGGTCAAAAGACTGCATGACGCTGAGAGCCTTGCGCTTCATGTCTGGCTGTGGCAGGTTAGTCACCTGCTGGGCACATGCTGACATGGCTACAGTCAGCATAGCGGAGATAAAAAGATTTCTAATCATATTAAAGTGGTTTTAAGTGTTATATAATCGCTACTGCAAATCTTAGCGTAGCGGTAAAGGCAGTTATTCCGCAGAGGGGAAGATGTCGTCAAGTGTCAGTCGTTTCACAGGGGCTATGCTTTCCAGTGCCGGGATATCCAACTCCTCCTCCTTGCCCAGTATGAGGTAACGCAGAGGCTTGCCCTTGATGTGCAGACGCTCAAAGTCGGCAAGGTTACTCAGTGTGAGTGTCGGTATCTGCTCATAGAGGGTGCGGTTGATGTCATAGCTTATGCCGAGCCTCTGCATGGCGATGTATTTCGACAGTACGCTCATCTTCGTAGTGCGCTGTGCCGCCAGTGACTTCATGATGCTCTGCTTCGCGGTTGAGAGGAGAGTCTCAGACTGAGGCATGGAGTCGGTAATCTCACGGAACACACGTATGCAGTCGGTAGTCTTGTCGTTCTGTGATATGATGTGCTGCTGGTAATACTCCGTCTCCTCCTTGCGGGCAGGTGTGACGTATGATGCCCATGCATTGTAAGCCAGTCCGCGCGCCTCACGCAGTTCTTGGAACACCACCGCATTCATAGAACCGCCGAAGTACTCGTTGAACAGTGCCACTACCGGCTCGTCGTCAACACTGTATGGCGTATTGTCGATAGTGTACATACGCATGTTGATGTTCTTCGCATCGTATGGTGCGAGATATACCTCGTCCTTTGTTGTGGCTATGCGCTTGCGCTGCTTGTTGGCAGGAACATTGGTAAGCTTACGTGGAGTCTTGTGCAGTTTGCTGATGATGGCATCCACCTCGCTGATGGACTGCGGTCCCCAGTAAAGCACGGTATGATTCATTGTAGGTAGTGCCTTTATAAGTTCGGTGAACGTCTCAGGGGCAGCATCCTGCAGTTCTTTGATAGACATGACATCGAGTGTGGGTGACTCCTTGCCATACATGCCATACTGTGCCAGTGCGGCGTAGCAGTTAGACTGGTTGGTGCGTACCTCCTGACGGCCCTTGCGCACCTGGTTGATATATTGTGCGTACACGTCATCGTCAGCCTTCAGTGTGCGTACTATCTCGTCAAGCATGGTGACAGCCGCCGGCATGTGCTCGTTAAGGCCGGAGAGTGTGAGAGTCATGGTCTTGTCACCTACGTTGAAAGAGTATGAGCAGGCAATGTCAAAGAAGCGGCGCTTTATCTGCTCCAAAGACTCGCGCTTGGTGCCGAGCAACTCGAAGAGGTCCTCAGCCACGTCATAGCGGCGGTCGGCATCGGTGCCGAAGTCAAAGAGGTATTGCAGGGTAAAGCGGTTGTCCTGCTCGTTTTTCTTATATAACAGAGGCAGACCAGACTTGGTCACCGTCTTCTGCATATCGCGGTCAAAGTCAACGAAGACGGGCTGTATAGGCTCCACCTGCATTTTCTCAAACTCAGAGAGCAGGGCGCTCTTCAGGTCGCGGTTACTTGGTATAGGCGTAATCTCTGGCTTGTCAATCTTGACGATGGAGAGGTCCTCGCCCTTCTTCTTATACACACAGATGTAGCCGCGGTTGAGGTTGCGCTGTGCCCACTGCATGATGTCTTGCTTCTTCAGCTTGCCCATACGGTCGAGCCTCTCCACCTGTTGCTGCCACGGTATGTTGTTGATGTAGCAGTCCACCATCTGGCTTACGCGGCTTCGGTTGTTGTCGAGGTCGTTCAGCTCATTCAGACGGACATTCTCCACTATGCTCTTTATCAGTCCCTCGTCCCATTGTCCGAGCTTTATCTTCTCCACCTCGGCGAGCAGCAGCTTGCGCACGTCGTCAAGTGTCTGTCCCTCGTTAGGTGTGCCCTCAAGGTAGAACAGGCTGTAGTCCTTCAGCGGCCATACACCACTGCCAGCCTCAAGACAGCGCATCTTCTGGTTGATGTCAGCATCGATGAGTCCTACGTCGCCGTTGCTCAGTAGCATGTCAATCATGGCGATGGTGTCGTTCTGCAGACTTGATGCGCCCTTCATGCGCCAGCTCATGATGATGCTCTCAGTCTCCAGTCCCAGCACCGTGGTATCTTGCGGTTCGGTGTATGTAGGCTGCTCAGGGAACAGACGCGGACTGATGTCAGAGCCAGCCTGCCACTGTCCGAAGTATTTCTCAAGAATCTCTATGGTCTTATCAGGGTCAAGGTCGCCCGCCATGCATATCGCCACGTTGTTAGGACGGTAATACTTGTTATAGTAGTTGCGTATGTTGACCTGTGAAGGATTCTTCAGGTGCTCCTGTGTACCTATGGTGGTTTGTGTGCCGTAGCTGTGGGTAGGGAAGAGCTTGCGCATCATGGCCTCCACCACCTTGCGGCTGTCCTTGGTCATGGTGATGTTCTTTTCCTCATACACAGCCTCCAGTTCGGTATGGAAACCGCGCATCACCATATTCTGAAAACGGTCTGCCTGTAACATAGCCCAACGCTCAATCTCATTGGCAGGGATATCCTCCACATAGCATGTCACGTCATACGATGTGTATGCGTTGGTGCCTTGTGAGCCGATGAGTGACATCATCTTGTCATACTCGTTAGGAATGTTATACTTAGCCGCAAGCTGTGACACAGAGTCTATCTCGTGATACTTCGCCTTGCGTTTTGCGGGGTCGGTCAGGGTGCGGTACTCCTCGTACAGGTTACTTATCTTGGCGAGCAGCGGAGCTTCGGCGGCATAGTTAGTGGTGCCGAAACGCTGTGTACCCTTGAACATCAGGTGCTCCAGATAGTGAGCCAGTCCGGTGGTCTCTGCAGGGTCGTTACGCGAACCGGTGTTTACGGCTATGTGTGCCGTCACGCGCGGCGTCTCCTTGTTTACTGACAGAAAGACCTTCAGTCCGTTGTCAAGAGTGTATATGCGTGTGTGCATAGGGTCGCCCTGCACTGACTCATAGTTGCGTGCAACTGACTCTAAAGAGAGTGCCGCGCTTATCATTGCTATTGCGGCAGTGAGAATATAATGTTTCTTCAATGTCTTACCCTTTCTTTTCTTATAAGTATCAGTTCAAAATTAATTGTACATATAATTTATTTTTCCCATTAATAAAAAATTCATGGTTAATTCATGGCCAGTTCAGTTCTTCAATCCCTCAAGGAAGTCAGCCAACTGCTCCTCGCTTACGTCGCCCATCTCATACTCGCGCTCAGCATCGCGGCGTATGGCCTCCTTCCACTCGGCTATAGCCAGCTCGCGCTCGGCATCGTTGTCGTTATATCCCTTCCACTGTGCGTAGCTGTCATATATGTCGTGCATGTGGTCCTCAAGCATCTCGATGGTGCTGATGTCGCAGGAGAGTATGTCCTCCAGTATCTGCTGCACAGCCTCGGTGGGGGCGAGCAGTCCGAGCAGGTCGGTCCACTCCGTGGTGGTGTCGCTGCCCTCATACATACGCAGTGCCATGTCATAGTAGAACAAGCCGCGTTGCAGTGCTGAGGCACTGATGGAGAAACCGTTCATGGTGTACTCGTCGGCGTCGCTGCCCTGTTCCTCCTGCAACTGCTCCAGGGTGGCAATGGCTTTCTTTATACGCTCTATGATGTAAGGCGAAAGCCAGTCAAAGGTGATGAGCGAGCGGCGGGCAGAGAGAGGACGCTTGTCGCGCTTAGGCCATTTCACTATGTCGCGGTATGTACCCACGGTACAAAGGTTCTGTCCCGGCTTCAGACTCGTGCGGCGCGGTCCGCCTATCACGTAGGAGAAGGGGAAGAGCGAGGTGTCGGGGTGAGTCTCTATCTTACCCATAGCCATAGAGAATGTGCCAATCTTGGCAGGCCACAGTATGTGTGCACCGCTGGCGGTCTTGGCTCCGCGCTCCATGGTACCGTAGTGTATCGGTCCCATCTTGTATGCGTGGTTGGAGAAGTTGGTGCCCGAGCCGGCGTTATAGAAAGAATACTCGCCGCCTATGAGCAGTGACGACTTGTGGTGGCTCACGGCAAACGGTCCGCACAGGGCGGCGCATGCCTCGCCGTTGTCCATGTGTGAGTTGGCAAAGAACAGTGAACTCTCTGATGTGAAGCCGCGGCCTATGTGGCATGCCTCACCCACGAAAGAGTCATAGAGGCGTGCACCGTCAACGATGGTGGCGCCGGCCTGTACTATCACGTTCTCCATTATCACATCGTCACCTATATATACAGAAGCCTCGTTGGCAGCAGTCAGGGTGCAGTCTATCATACGTGATGCCCCGCACAACTCACAGTCGTCGCCTATGCACACATTGGTCAGTTCGCGGCAGTCAGTGATGGTCACGCCGTTGCCTATGGTGGTGCATGTAGGTGTGTGTGCATCAATGTAGCGACGAGTCATGTCAGACAGTTTGGTGAAGAGTTGTTTGTCCTCGGCGTTCTGCACCATGAGCGCCGCCGTCTGTGAGGTCAGTGCGCTGTAAAGGATGACATTGCCGTCGCCTGCCTCGTTCTTTACACTCACCGTGACACCCTGTCCGAAGGTGGCACCGTCGGTGGTGCGTATCACTCCCACACGGTCAATCTTTACCCCCGCGCCGATGTGTATCTCACCCTCGAAGCGTGTGTCGGTTATGTCACGCGGGTTGAAGTTCTCAGCCACGCTAATCAGTTCCCAGTCGTTGCTGCGGCAACCTTGGTCGCGCAACTGGGCTATCTCGTCTAAAGTAAGGTTTCTGTATGTCATTGTCCTTGGCTTGTTATTATTCATATTACGGGATTATTCCTCAGGTATGTCATTCCAAAGGAAGTCATTGTAAGGATATTTCTGCACATGGAGCTCGCGCACCTTCTTATATATAGTGTCACGGAACTCCTCAATGTTCTGTTTCTCCTTGGCAGAGATGAAGATGCAGCCGAGGTTGTTGACACTCTGCTCCTCGGTGATACGCGCCATCCACGTGCGTCGCAGTTCGTCAAGCGATATCTCGTTCTTCTTGACAGGTGTGAGGTCGTCCTCGTCCTTCTCTGTCCATGTGTAAGCGTCAATCTTGTTAAAGACAATCATTGACGGCTTATCGGCGCATCCCAGGTCTGCCAGTGTCTTCTCCACCACCTTTATCTGCTCCTCAAAGTCGGGGTGGCTGATGTCAACCACATGGAGCAGCAGGTCAGCCTCGCGTGTCTCGTCAAGCGTTGACTTAAACGAGTCAACGAGGTCTGTAGGCAACTTACGTATGAAGCCCACAGTGTCAGCGAGGAGGAAAGGCAGGTTCTCTATCACTACCTTGCGCACGGTGGTGTCGAGGGTGGCGAAGAGTTTGTTCTCGGCAAACACCTCGCTCTTAGCCAGCATATTCATGATGGTTGACTTACCCACGTTGGTATATCCCACCAGAGCCACACGTATCAATCTGCCGCGGTTCTTGCGCTGTGTGGTCTTCTGCTTGTCAATCTCTACCAGGCGCTCCTTGAGCAGTGACATACGGTTGAGGATGATACGGCGGTCCATCTCAAGCTGTGTCTCACCTGGTCCACGCAGTCCCACGGAACCCTTGCCGCCGCCACTACCTGAGCCGCCACCCTGACGCTCAAGGTGAGTCCACAGACGTTGCAGACGAGGCAGCATATAACGATACTGCGCCAGTTCCACCTGCGTCTTGGCGTTGGCAGTCTGAGCGCGCATGGCGAAGATGTCGAGGATGAGGCTGGTACGGTCAAGAATCTTGACCTTCAGCTCAGCCTCAATGTTGCGCATCTGCTTAGCCGACAGTTCGTCATCGAAGATTACCATGCCGACGGGCAGCGGACCGTCGCCCTCCTCAGGGTAGTGGGCAACCTCGTTCCATTCGTCGTAGGCCTTCTCCTGCTCCTCTATGTATTGGCGTATCTCCTCCAACTTACCCTTGCCCACGTATGTGACGCTGCTCGGACCGTTAACCCTTTGCGTGAAACGTTTCAAGGTAACGGCGCCGGCGGTGTCGGCAAGGAACTCTAATTCATCAAGATATTCCTTGGTCTTTGCCTCGTCCTGCTGTGGGGTGATAATACCCACAAGGACGGCAGTCTCTATCTTGGCTTCTGATATTACAAATTCTTTCATTGTGCTGTATGTTCAGACCAGCTCCTCCAGCCACCATGCCAGGTGAGGCTGAGTCTTCGTTTATATTTTTATATTCGTTTTCGTTTTCGTTTGCGTTATTAATTATCATGCACCGTCTCCCTGTATGCCGTAGGCGATATCCCCATAGTCTTGGAGAACAAGCGGGAGAAATAGTATTGGTCGTCGATGCCCAACTTCAGACATATCTGATTAACCTTGAGGTCTGTATCTTTCAGCAGTTGACATGCCCTCTCTATCTTCAGCCTGTTGAAATAGGCGAGGGGACTCATGCCCGTATGCTTCTTGAAGAGTGCTGACAGATGGCTCTGTGAGTAACCGGTGTAGTCAATGATATTCTGTAGGGAGATGCGGTTCTCTATGTTCTCTTTCAAGAAGTGTATGGTCCTATCGCAGATGATATCCGCATCAGTGGCAGTCTGGGAAGTGTGGCAGTGTTGCTCTTCGGGACGTTGCGACTTGCGGAACTGTCCGAGGTATCGCATGGAAGCCAGGAAATGATGCAGCAGGGAAGATGCATAACGCAGGTCCTCAAGGCTGTTGCCCGACTGCAGGGTAAGGAGTATCTCCTCAAAGATGTTGATACGGTCCATTATCCTGGAGTTAGTGGTGACATTGATGTTCTGCGGGGTTTGCATACCCTCAGCATACACCTCGGCATACTCGCCTGAGAAATGTACCCAGTAGATAGTCCAGGAATCACCCTTCGATGCACCGTAGGCGTGGGGCACGTCAGGTGGAAGGATGAAGAACTGTCCCTTGCCTACCTGGTACTCATGGCCGTTGACTCTGTACCATCCATTGCCATTAACGCAATAGATGAGTATATACTGGCCTATCGGCACCTTGCGGTCGCGGTAGTGGTGTGAGGCGCAGGGATAGTAGCCTATGTCAGTAACGTAAAGGCTTGATGCCAGACGGTCGTTCTTCTCCATCTCCACAATCATGGGGGGGAGCACCACCTGCCATTCGCCTTGAAAACCATCTTTTCGTCCTGTCATAGGCACAAAAGTACAAAGAAATACTGAGACTGCAAAGAAAAATCGTAATATAATCCATCTTTTATGCGTGTTTTTTCTATCTGGAATATGCTGATAATGTTGTATCTTTGTAGGCGAAATATATAATCTAAACAAGAAGTAATATGGACAGCAATAGAAAAGGTTTACTATATTTTGCCTGTGCGGTGTCGGCAATGGGCGGTCTGCTCTTTGGCTATGACTGGGTGGTGATAGGCGGTGCCAAACCGTTTTACGAGTTGTATTTCGGTATAGATGGTTCGCCATTGATGCAAGGTGTGGCCATGACCACCGCCCTTGTGGGATGCCTCTTTGGTGCAATGGTGGCAGGCGGTGCAGCAGACAGGTTTGGTCGTAAACCGTTGCTAATGGTGTCAGCGGTGCTATTCACTGTGTCGGCGATTGCTACAGGATTGGCAGAAGACTTCACATTATTTAATATAGCACGTTTTATAGGTGGCATAGGTATTGGCGTGGCATCGGCACTGGCACCGATGTATATAGCAGAGGTTAGTCCGGCGAATATCCGCGGACGTATGGTGAGCTTGAACCAGATGACGATAGTCCTCGGAATACTTGCCGCACAGATAGTCAATATGATGCTGGCACGTGATACAATGTCTCCCGATACTCAGGCGTGGAACGTAGGGTGGGGCTGGAGATGGATGTTCTGGGCAGAGACACCTCCGGCTGCGTTGTTCCTGGTGATGAGCTTCTTTATACCCGAGAGTCCGGTGTATGTGAAGATGAAGGCTGCACCAATGCTCGTGGGTAAGAAGGCTGAGGCAGGACTGGGAGAGTTGTTCCAACCCAAATACAGGAAAGTGCTGTTGCTGGGACTCGTGATAGCTGTGTTTCAGCAGTGGTGTGGCACCAACGTTATCTTCAACTATGCACAGGAGATATTCGTAAGTGCCGGGTATGACGTTGACGGTATGTTTATCAATATAGTGATAACGGGTATAGCCAACGTGATATTTACCTTTGTGGCGCTATATACAATAGAGAGATGGGGACGCCGCACGCTGATGTTGATAGGTGCCGGCGGACTCGGACTGATATATCTTATACTGGGCGGCTGTTATCTTGCCGGAGTTACAGGCTTTGTTATGGTGGCGCTCGTGGTATCGGCGATATCGGTGTACGCCATGACTCTCGGTCCTGTCACATGGACTCTGCTGGCAGAGATATTCCCTAACCGCATACGTGGAATAGCAATGGCAACGTGTACCTTTGCCTTGTGGGTGGGTTGCTGTACGCTTACCTTCTCCTTCCCGCCGATGAATGCAGTGCTGGGTAGCAGCGGTTCTTTCTGGATATACTCCGCTATATGCATCTGTGCTTTCACATTCCTTGTAAAGAACTGTCCGGAGACCAAGGGCAAGTCTTTGGAGGAACTGGAGAAAGAACTGGTAGGTTAGTGCCTTCATGAAGGACATGGTGAAAGAGTGGGAGGGGGACTTCCTGTTTGAATGTAAATAAAAAGATAAAATAATAAAGCAATGGTAAAAGCTTGGAGAGAAAAAGTAACGATTCCGACTTATGAGGTGGGAGAGGCAGATAAGAATCCTATATTTCTGGAGAAACGTGTGTACCAGGGCTCAAGTGGTGTGGTATATCCTTATCCAGTGATAGAGTCGATAGCCGACAGTCCGGTACCTCATGAGTGGAATGCGGTATGGCTGGAGAATGAATATATAAAGGTGATGGTGCTGCCCGAGTTGGGAGGCAGGGTACAGATGGCTTATGACAAGATAAGGCAGCGCCACTTCGTTTACTATAACCATGTGATAAAGCCTGCATTGGTGGGTCTGCTGGGCCCTTGGATTAGCGGCGGTATAGAGTTTAACTGGCCGCAGCATCACCGTCCTACAACATATATGCCGGCAGACTGTACCATAAAGGAGAACAAGGATGGCTCTGTCACGGTGTGGGTGAGTGAGATGGAGAAGATGTTCCACCAGAAAGGCATGGCAGGATTCACGTTGCGTCCGGGCTGTGCATACCTGGAGATTCACGGCGTGCTGTATAACCGCACTGATGTGCCACAGACATTCCTGTGGTGGGCTAACCCGGCGGTAGAGGTGAACGACCAGTATCAGTCTGTGTTCCCGCCAGACATCAACGCCGTGTTTGACCATGGCAAGAGAGCAGTGTCATCATTCCCTATAGCCACCGGCACATACTATAAGATGGATTACTCTGCAGGCGTGGATATCTCCAACTACCGCAATATCGCTGTGCCTACGAGTTATATGGGCGTGAACAGCCGCTTTAACTTTGAGGGCGGATATGAGAATGACACGCAGGCAGGTATGCTGCATGTGGCGTCACATCATTTCTCTCCGGGTAAGAAACAGTGGACATGGGGAAATGGTGACTTCGGTCGCGCATGGGACAGGAACCTTACAGATGAGGCTACCGCAGAGGAGATGGCTGAGTGGAAGGTGGACCGTAAGGGCTTCCGTCCGTACATAGAGCTTATGGCCGGAGTATATACCGAGAACCAACCGGACTTCACCTGGCTGATGCCGTATGAGGAAAAGCAATTCGTGCAGTACTTCATGCCATACCGTGAGCTTGGCGTTGTGAAAGAGGCGTCAAAGGACTTGCTCCTTAACATCAATAAGGTGGCAGACACAGGCAACGTGGAGTTTAAGGTGATGGCTACATCTAAGCAAGACGTAAGGGTAGTGCTGGTAACCGACGACGGTACTACGCTGTATGACAAGCAGCAGACTCTTTCTCCAGAGATGGTATTGACGGAAAGCGTAGATGTGAAAGGAGCAGCATTTGATAACCTGAACCTGAGAATATATAAGACACTCTACGGCGAAGAGCGCGTAGTGTTGCAGTGGCATGCGGAGTCTGATGAGATACGTCCTATACCTGACAGCGCTGAGGCTGCCCTGCCAGTGGAACAGGTTAAGACCAACGAACAGCTGTTCCTTACCGGACAACATCTGGAGCAGTATCGTCATGCTACATGGAGTCCGGTGGATTATTACGAGGAGGCACTGAGACGTGACCCTAATGACGTGCGTTGCCTTAATGCCCTTGGCTTGTGGTATATACGTAAGGGACGTTTCGTGAAGGCAGAGGGATATCTGCGCAAGGCGGTACGCCTGATAACCAAGCGCAATCCTAATCCTTATGACAGCGAGCCTATATATAACCTTGCCCTCGCCTTGAAGTATCAAGGAAAGCTCAGCGAGGCTTATGAGCTATTCTGGAAATCGACATGGAGCAAGGCGTGTGCCGATGCCGGCTACTTTGAGGCTGCAAAGATATCTGTGGCACAAGGCAGGCTTGATGATGCCCTTGAGGAACTGAACCGCGGACTTGTTTATGGTGCGCACAATCAAAAGGCACTTGCCCTGAAGGCTGCGGTGCTCCGTAAGATGGGACGCAAGGACGAGGCCTTGAAAGTGTGTGAGCAGGCTCTGGATACAGACTTGTTCAACTATGGCTGCCGCTATGAGCAGTATCTGCTTACAGACGATGAGAAGAAACTTGATGATATGAAGGAGATGATGGGCAGGTATGCGAAGCTCTCAGCCCAGGCACGGATGTGTGTTGCCAAGAACTATGATGAGGTGGCACTTGACTATAAGTCGGCAGGCCTCTCGGAAGAGGCTGCAGCCATCTGGAGCATGGCAATAGAGGCGGATGCCGCTACTCCTATGACATACTATTATATGGGTTGTTACGATAAGGCAGAGAAGACAGATTACACATACTGCTTCCCTAACCGCCCGGAGGATGTGATAGCTCTCGAGAGTGCTAAGCGTCTGAACCCCGGCGGAGCGATGGCTCCTTACTACCTTGGCTGCCTGTATTATGCTGCCCGTCAGTATGACAAGGCTGTAGAGAACTGGGAGCTGTCGGCTCAGCTTAACCCGCGCTTTCCTACCGTGTGGCGTAATCTTGCCTTGGCACGTTTCAATAAGCAGGACCGTCAGGCGGAGGCTCTGGAATACATGGAGAAGGCATTCCACTTGGATGAGACCGATGCCCGTGTGCTGATGGAACTTGACCAACTGTACAAACGCTTGCAGAAACCACATGCTGAGCGCCTTGCCATGTTGCAACGCTATCCGCAGCTGGTGGCTCAGCGTGATGACCTTATCCTTGAGGAGATAACCCTGCTCAACCAGACGGGTAAGTATGAGGAGGCCATGCGTAAGCTTGACAGCCACCAGTTCCATCCATGGGAGGGCGGCGAAGGCAAGGTGCCTGCACAGTATCAGACGTGTCGTGTGGAGTTGGCTAAGCAGGCCATCACCGCAGGAAACTATGATAAGGCTGTGACGCTCTTGACAGAATGCCTGCAATATCCGCATCATCTTGGTGAGGGTAAGCTCTATGGCGCACAGGAGAACGACTTCTACTATTTCCTCGGCATAGCCTATGATGCCCTCGGTCAGGCAGGCAAGGCGCGTGAGTGCTGGGAGGAAGCCGTCAAAGGTCCGCAGGAGCCTGCCGCCGCTATGTACTATAATGATGCAAAGCCAGATAAGATATTCTATCAGGGACTGGCATTGTGTAAGTTAGGTCGCACAGGCGAGGCTAACGGACGCTTCTATAAGTTGGTGAACTATGGCAAGCAACATATATTCGAGAAACAGGTGATGGACTATTTCGCTGTTTCTTTGCCAGACCTGCTTATATGGGAAGACTCTCTCGACAGGAAGAACGAGATACACTGTAAGTATATGCTTGCCTTGGGCTATCTCGGTCTTGGCGATAAGGATAAGGCACGCCGTTACGCTGCAGAGGTGAGCGGTCTCGATATTAATCATCAAGGCATTCAGGCCTTGCAAACACTTGTTGGAGGAAAATGAGAAAGATACTGTTGACTATATTCTTGCTGGCCCTTGTCGGTGTCGTAGCAAAGGCTGAGGCTCCTAAGGTTACATGGGATAAGTATAGCCTTATGATAGACGGCAGGCGCGTGGTGCCTGTGATGGGAGAGGTGCATTACTCGCGTATCCCTGCCGATGAATGGCAGCGTGAGGTCAGGAAGATGAAAGAAGGTGGTGTTACCATCATAGCCACCTATGTGTTCTGGAACCATGTAGAGGAGGAAGAGGGCATATTCCGTTGGGACGGTCAGCGTGACCTTCGTCGTTTCCTCTCGGTGTGTCGTGATGAACAGATGCCAGTGGTATTGCGTGTAGGACCTTTCTGTCATGGCGAGGTGCGTAATGGCGGCATACCCGACTGGGTGTTCTCAATGGGCTGCAAGGTGAGGTCACAGGATGCTGTGTTCCTGTCACTGGTAGAGCGGTTGTATCGTCAGATATTCACTCAAGTGCAAGGACTGCAGTGGAAAGACGGCGGTCCTGTCATCGCAGCACAGTTTGATAATGAGTATCGTGGCAGTGGTGATTACCTTATGGCATTGAAGAACATTGCCCATGGTATAGGCTTTGACCTGCCATTCTATACCCGCACTGGTTGGCCAGAGTTGGCTAAGCCAGTGCCGTTCGGTGAGATGCTGCCGCTCTATGGCGACTATGCTGACGGGTTCTGGGACAAGGATATTAAGGAGTGCGTAGGTAACTATTACAAGGCTTTCCAGTTTAAGAACTTCCGCTCCAGTACGGCTATAGGTACAGACCTGCTGGGTAAGCAAGAGGAGAAGATAAACAAAGGTGACGAGCAGTATCCTTACTTCACCTGCGAACTGGGTGGAGGCATGGCTACAGCCTATCATCGCCGTCCCTATATATATCCGGAGGATACCTATTCCATGGCTCTTGTAAAGTTAGGCAGTGGCTCTAACCTCCTGGGATATTATATGTATCACGGTGGTACCAATCCTGAAGGCAGGCTCCATACCCTCAATGAGGTGCAGACATCGCCTGCCACGGCTAATAACGATATGCCGGTATGTACGTATGATTTCCAGGCTCCACTGGGAGAGTTCGGTCAGGCTAACGAGTCTTATTACCGTCTGCGTCCGCTGCATCTCTTTATGCAAGACTACGGCGAACTGCTGGCGCCTATGGAGGCTTCGTTCCCCTCTCCGCAGAATGTGCAGAAAGGTGACGATTCGGCTCTGCGCTGGGCATACCGTTCAAAGGATGGTAAAGGCTTTGTGTTCATCAATAACTATGAGCGACTGCAGAATCTCTCTGCAAAGAAGAATGTGGAACTTGAGGTATGTGGCGTGAAGTTACCTAAACTGACAGTGCCTGCTGGTTGTATGGCTGTCTTCCCCATAGGGATAGACGGCATACGCTATGCCACATGTCAGCTGGTGGCGCGTCGCAATGGTATGATATATATGATGCAGATAAAGGGAATACCCTCCACTATCTGCATGCAGAACGGTAAGACCTTGAAGAATGTGAAGCCTAAGGGCGCAAACACGCCGGTGTATAAGAATATATGTCTGTTGACGCAGGAGGAGGCAGAGAAACTGTTCCTTGACAGTGTCGCCAAGCATGATGTCGTAGGCAAAGTGACATTCGCAAAGGTAAAAGAGGCTGGATCGCTGCGCACTGTAAAGAAAGGCAGGGCAAAGGTGGCTGAGGCTCCGGGCGAACAAGACTGGGAGCAGGCAGCGGTCTATAAGATAGCGTTGGATGATGCTGTCAGTCAGGATGCCAGGCACCTGCTTAATATAGAGTACCAGGGAGACTGTGCACGTCTGTATGCCGATGGCAGACTCGTGGCAGACAACTTTCAGTATGGCCGTCCATTCCTCTATGGACTATGGCGTCTGCCTGCCGGCGTTAAGGAACTGGAGTTGCGCATACTGCCCATGCAGAGTGACATGCCGGTATATCTGCCTCGCGAGGCAGACAAGGCTCCCGGTGAGAGTGTAAAAAGTATTACTGTAACTATAGAATAAGAGTATGAGACATCTTCTGAGTATCTGCATTATAAGTATGTTGACGTTGCCATGCCTCTCGCAGAAGAGGATAGACCTCGCCGGCAGTTGGGAACTGGCAGTGGGTGAGGAGCAGCGTTACACAGACAATATCACCTTGCCAGGGTCGATGGTGACCAACGGCAAGGGGGATGATGTCACGGTCAACACAATGTGGACGGGCTCTACATACGACTCGTCATATTACTTTAACCCATATATGCAGAAGTACAGGGAGGAGGGTAATGTGAAATATCCGTTCTTCCTCACACCCGGGAAGCGCTATGTGGGCAAGGCGTGGTACAAGAAGACTGTGCGTGTGCCGTCAGACTGGAAGGGTGAGCGTGTCACTCTCTTCCTTGAGAGACCGCATATAGAGACCACGGTGTATGTCAACGGCAAGGAGGCAGGACACCAGCTCTCGCTCTCCGTACCTCATCAGTATGATGTGACAGACTTTATAAAGCCCGGTAAGCGTAATGAGATTGTCATCTGTGTGTATAATGGCATAGAGAACGTTGGGGTGGGACAGGACTCACACAGCGTCACCGACCAGACGCAGGGTAACTGGAACGGCATAGCCGGTAACATAGAGTTGACTACGGAGCGCCAGCACATAATCCGCATACTGCCCGACGTGGCCCGTCACAAGGCAACCATCGTCGTTGACGGTGAGAACCATGAGGTGTCGCTGGGCGATACCGTAAGGAGATGGAGTGAGTTTGACCCCTATCTCTATACTTGCACGATAGAGCATCATGGCAAACCGCTCAATGTAACCTTCGGTGTAAGGGACGTGACGGTAAGCGGCAGGGATATATATGTTAACGGCAAGCCTGTGTGGCTGCGCGGCACGGTGGAGAACTGCTGCTTCCCTGAGACCGGCTATCCTCCCACTGATGAGGCAAGTTGGATGCGTGTGTTCGGCAAGATAAAGGAGTACGGACTTAACCATGTGCGTTTCCATTCCTATTGTCCGCCTGAGGCTGCCTTCGTAGCGGCAGACAAGCTCGGCATCTACCTGCAGCCGGAGGGGCCGTCATGGCCTAACCACGGTGTGAAGTTGCGCGCCGGACAGATTATAGACAAATACCTTCTGGATGAGTCCAAGCGCATAATTGATACCTATGGACACCATCCTTCGTTTGTAATGATGGCAGCAGGTAACGAGCCGGCAGGCAACTGGGTAAGCTATTGTAACGACTGGGTAAAGGAGATGAAAGCCTATGACCCTTCACGCATATACTGCGGTGCCTCGGTAGGTGGCGGCTGGGCATGGGACGGCGGCTCCGAGTACCATGTGAAAGGTGGTGCAAGGGGACTGGATTGGAACAGTCACGCCCCACATTCTGATGATGACTACCTGTCACAGATAGAGTTCCCGCGTAATTATAAGGACAGCCAGCCTAACCAGTCACCGATAATAGCCCATGAGCAGGGACAGTGGTGTGCTTTCCCTGACTTTAAGGAGATACCACAATATACCGGAGCCTACAAGGCACGTAACTTTGAGATATTCCGTGACCTGCTCCGTGACAACGGCATGGAGGGACAGGCAGAGAAGTTCCTCATGGCAAGTGGCAGACTGCAGACACTGGCATACAAGTATGAGATAGAGCGTAACCTGCGCACACCTGACTATACAGGCTTCCAACTTCTTGGTCTTAATGACTACAGTGGTCAGGGTACAGCCCTGGTGGGTGTCCTCAATGTTCATTGGAAGGAGAAAGGCTATGTCGCTGCAGACGAGTGGAGGGAGTTCTGCTCTCAGGTGGTACCGTTGGCACGTTTCCCTAAGTTCGTGTATGCGACATCTGACACCCTGACGGTGCCTGTGGAGGTGTATAACGCCTCTGGTACAGAAATCAGCGGTGCCGTGACAAGATATACCATCCTTGACGAGTCAGCAACGGTGATAGCCGGCGGCGAACTCTCAAGTGCCGTCCTGCCCGAAGGCAAGAACATACCGGTGGGAACGGTGTGCTTCCCCCTTGACAGTATAAAGAAGGCGTCAAAGCTTACGCTGCGTGTAGTGGCAGGCGGGGTAGGACTTAACCAGTGGGACTTCTGGGTATATCCTGATACCGAGAGCGCTGAGACTACCGTGTATGTCTCTGATACGCTTGACGCAAAGACCGAAGAGGTGCTGAGGCGTGGCGGTACGGTGCTCCTTACCGCTGCCGGCAAGGTAAGGCTGGGCAGTGATGTGAAGCAATACTATCTGCCGGTGTTCTGGAACACCAGCTGGTTTAAGATGCGTCCGCCACATGTCACGGGTGCGAGCATAGATACTTCTCATCCGCTTTTCAAGTATGACTTCCCTACGGATGACTGGAGTAACCTTAACTGGTGGGAACTGCTCAACAGGGCTCAAGTGATGAACCTCATGGAGTTCCCTGCAGACTATCAGTCGCCTGTGCAGCCTATAGACACATGGCACGTGTCACGCAAGCTGGGTATGCTGATAGAGGCCAATGTGGCTGGCGGCCGTCTGCTTATGACTACAATGGATATAAGCAGTGACCTGTCCCACCGTCTGGTGGCGCGCCAGATGCGTAAGGCTATACTGAGCTATATGCAGGGTAGTGAGTTCCGCCCGTCACTGACAGTTGACATAGATTGCATAAGACACCTCTTCACCAATGACGCGCCAAAGGTGGATATGTACACCAATGACTCGCCAGACGAGTTGAAACCTAAGTTGAAATAAGTATAAATAGTTTTTAGCTGATAGCCGCCCAGTCCACGCTTGACTTGCGTAGTTCCTGCAGGCGGTTCCAAAGGATGGCATGCTGCGGAGCGTTGCAGTCGGGGTCCACGTCGATTACCTTCTGCGCCTCCTCACGTGCCATTTGTACTAATTGTCCGTCCTGGGCTATGTTGGCTATCTTCAGGTCAAAGGCCATACCGCTCTGCTGTGTGCCTTCAAGGTCGCCGGGACCGCGCAGCTTGAGGTCGGCCTCGGCAATGCGGAAGCCGTCGTTGGTCTCACACATTATATTTATGCGCTTGCGTGTCTCGGTTGACAGTTCCCTGCCGCTTACAAGTATGCAGTATGACTGGTCGGCACCCCTGCCCACACGGCCGCGCAACTGGTGAAGCTGTGACAGTCCGAAGCGCTGCGCCTCCATTATTACCATCACGCTGGCGTTAGGCACGTTCACACCCACCTCTATCACGGTGGTGGCTACGAGCATCTGCGTCTCTCCCTTGGCAAAGCGCTGCATCTCTGCCTCCTTCTCCTGAGGCTTCATCTTGCCGTGCACCTTGCTCATATTATAGTCTGGAAACACGTTCTGCAGGTGGGCGAAGCCAGCCTCCAGGTCCTGCAGGTCCATTTTCTCACTCTCTTTTATAAGTGGATATACCACATATACCTGCCTGCCCTTGGCCACCTCGGTGCGTATGCCCTTATACAAGCTTACGGTCTGGTCCTCATATCGGTGCAGGGTCTGTATAGGTTTGCGTCCCGGCGGCAGTTCGTCAATGACGCTTACGTCAAGGTCTCCGTATATCGTCATGGCAAGGGTGCGTGGTATAGGTGTGGCAGTCATTACGAGAATGTGCGGCGGATTAGTGTTCTTTGCCCACAACTTGGCTCTTTGTGCCACGCCGAAACGGTGCTGCTCGTCAATCACGGCAAGTCCCAGATTGCGGAACTGCACGTTGTCCTCTATCACGGCATGGGTGCCTATCAGGATCTTCACGTCGCCGCTAATCAGTCCCTCCATCACCTCCTTGCGCTTCTTGCCCTTGACTATTCCTGTAAGCAGTTCCACACGTACGTCAAGGTCATGCAGGAATTCTTTTATCGTGGCAAGGTGTTGCTCTGCCAATATCTCGGTAGGAGCCATCATCACAGCCTGGAAGCCGTTGTCTATGGCTATCAGCATCGCCATGAGTGCCACGAGCGTCTTGCCCGAACCCACGTCGCCCTGTATAAGGCGGTTCATCTGCCGTCCGGTGTTCATGTCGTGCTGTATCTCCCGGGTAACCCTCTTCTGTGCGCCTGTCAGTTCAAAGGGCAGGTTGCGGTCATAGAATTCCTTGAAAGCCTTGCCAACCTTAGGCAGCAGGTAACCCTTGTATTTGCGGCGGTTGTTCTGTGTGTAGCGCAGTATGTTGAGTTGCACATAGAATAGTTCCTCAAACTTCATTCTCTCTCTTGCATGCTGCATCTCATACTGGTTGTGCGGATAGTGTACGCGCCTTATGGCTTCGTCCCTGCTTACGAGGTGCCGGCTCTTGATGATAAAGTCGGGCAGAGTCTCGGACAGTGGCGGTAACTTGCTGAGCAGCGTCTTCATGATGCGCTCCATGGTGCGCGATGTTATGCCGGCCTTCTTCATCTTCTCAGTGGTGATGTAGTAAGGCTGCATACCCATATCGTTCAGCTCCAGCGTGTTGGCATCGTCAATGTCGGGGTGGCTTATCTGGTATCGGCTGTTGAATATGGTCGGCTTGCCGAATATGATATATTCCTTGCCTACCTTGTAGTTCTCTGTAACCCATCTTACTCCTGAGAACCATACGAGGTCGATGACGCCTACACCGTCAGAGAAGTGTCCCACTAGACGCTGTTTGCGCGGTCCCATGTCAAAGGTCTCGTATGACAGTATCTTACCCTTGAGCTGCACGAAAGGCATGTCGGGGGTAAGCTCGCGTGTGGAGTATATCCTGCTGCGGTCCACATATTTATATGGATAGTATTCCAGCAGGTCGCCGAAGTTGTTGATGCCCAACTCTGTGCTGAGTATCTTCTTGCGCTTAGGCCCCACACCCGGCAGATACATTATGTCTTGTTCAAGAATGGAGTTCATGTTTCCTGTGATGCAAAGATAATAATTAATTTTTTAAAGTGCAAGGCTGAGTTGTCAAACTTGGTGCATTTTTCTTAAAGTTGTTAAAAGATGATGGGGATGTAGTTTGTTGTTTCAGATTTTTTTATTACCTTTGCACTCGCAAATTCGCTAAGGCGACCATGAGCCTGTTTCATAGACACTCATTATTTGCATCGTGCGAAGAAGCACTCGCAAATTCGCTGAGGCGACCATGAGCCTGTTTCACAGACACTCATTATTTGCATCGTGCGAAGAAACAGTCGCAGAAAGACAAGAAGGTTTTTATAAATAAATACAGATATGGAATTTTTAACAAACGAAAAGCTTACTATCGTCGGTGCAGGCGGTATGATCGGTTCTAACATGGTTCAGTCAGTGCTTATGCTCGGACTGACTCCTAACATCTGTCTTTACGACATCTTCGAGCCAGGTGTTCACGGCGTAGCAGATGAGATGGCACACTGTGCCTTCCCTGGTGCCAACATCACTTGGACCGTTGATCCACGTGAGGCTTTCACAGGTGCTAAGTACATCATCTCTTCTGGTGGTGCACCTCGTAAGGAAGGCATGACACGTGAGGACCTTCTCAAGGGTAACTGTAAGATTGCTGCTGAGTTCGGCGACTTCATCAAGCAGTACTGCCCAGACGTTAAGCACGTGGTGGTAATTTTCAACCCAGCTGACGTAACAGCTCTGACAGCTCTTATCCACTCTGGCTTGAAGCCTAACCAGCTCACTTCTCTCGCTGCTCTTGACTCTACACGTCTGCAGCAGCAGCTGGCTCAGGAGTTCAACGTACAGCAGGACAAGGTTACTGGTGCACACACATACGGTGGTCACGGTGAGCAGATGGCTGTATTCGCTTCACAGGTTAAGGTTGACGGCAAGCCTCTGGCTGACCTCCCTCTCTCTGCTGAGCGCTGGGCTGAGATTAAGCACAATACAATACAGGGTGGATCTAACATCATCAAGTTGCGCGGACGCTCTTCTTTCCAGAGCCCTGCTTATCAGGCTGTGAAGATGATTGAGGCTGCTATGGGTGGCGCAGAGTTCACTCTGCCTGCTGGATGCTACGTTAACTGCGACGAGTGCGGTTACAAGAACGTGATGATGGCTATGCCTACAAAGATTACTAAGGACGGTGTGTCTTACACTAAGCCTGTAGGTACAACTGACGAGATTGCAGCCCTCAACTCTTCTTACGAGCACCTGCAGAAGATGCGTGACGAGATTATCTCTCTCGGCATCATCCCTGCTGTTGAGGATTGGAAGACTCTCAACCCTAACCTCTAAGAACTGTTCTTTCCCCTCTTGATGTGTGGGGAGAGGCTATGATAAAGAAATCCGTGCAAACCATTCGGTTTGCACGGATTCTTTTTTTCTCTTACAGCGGGAGGCTTGCCAGAGTCCCCAATGACGATAGGGGAGTAGTTGGCAGTCCCCACCTATGTGTTATTTCGCCTCGGCTATTACCTCTATCTCTACCAGCGCTCCCTTAGGCAGCGTCTTGACGGCCACGGCAGAGCGTGCCGGGTAAGGTTCTGAGAAGAACTCTGCATACACGGCGTTCATGTCGGCAAAGTCATTCATATCGGCAAGAAACACTGTCGTCTTTATGACATCTGCCATAGACACGCCGGCCTCCTTCAATATCGACTGCACGTTAGTCAGCGACTGACGTGTCTGCTCTTTTATACCACCCTCAGGGAACTGTCCCGTAGCAGGTATGATAGGAATCTGTCCGGAAGTATAGACAAGGCCACCTACTTTTATAGCCTGACTGTACGGACCAATAGCTGCTGGAGCTTCTTTAGTACTGATAACTGTCTTCATCTTTCTGTATATATTAAGTTACTAAACTTTCTCAAACGTCCTAAATCTCTTTCTCTTTTCTCTTTAATCATGAATTGTGAATTCTCTGCAAATATACACATTTTCTTTCAATAATAAGTGCGTCTTAATGATAAATCTTTCTCATGGTGAAAATATACCAAAAGTTTGGTATAACCACGAAGTCAAAGTGTAAGCAAAATTATTAAAATTCTAACAATATGTAAACTTTTGTGTTAAAATTGTAACGTGAATTACTAACAACTGTTAAATGCTCCATAGCGTCGTAAAAGCATAGCTTTTAGGGCGTGAAAGCTATCGAATGACGTTGTAAAAGCTATGCTTTCACGATGTAAAATGATAGCTTTCATTTTGTCATTTCATAGCTTTTGGTTTTTGATGCATTTTTGAGGTGTATTTTCATGCAATTCTTTCTCATTAATGACAGAATATTTTCTCAGTCTGCATCATTTTCAATTATTTTTTGTAAATTTGCCGTAGAACTATATACTTCCATCCTGACAATGTCTAAAAGATGACGCAAGAAAATAAGGACATATTGCTAAAATTACTCAGCAAGCATCAAGAACTGGGCTTGTCTGAACAGATAGACTACGAGAAATTCTACCTGTACTCTATTATCACCCATTCCACAGCCATTGAGGGAAGCACCGTGACAGAGGTGGAGGCCCAGCTGTTGTTTGACGAGGGTATAACTTCAGGAAAGCGTAGTATAGTAGAACAGAACATGAATCTTGACCTGAAGACAGCATACGAATATGGGAGCGTCTGGATAAAACGCCATGAAGACATTACCGTAGAATCTCTTATCCGTCTGGCCTCTAAAGTAATGGCTCGTACGGGGTCGGAATACAATTCTCTCGGAGGCCATTTTGATGCTTCAAGGGGAGAGCTTCGCAAACTTAATGTAACAGCCGGGGCTGGTGGACGTTCATATATGAGCTATCTGAAAGTGCCACAACGGCTTGAAACCTTCTGCAGAGAACTGAATGCACGTCGCAAGGCTCTTGATACCTCCGATATATGTGCCATATACGACCTCAGCTTCTGGGCTCACTTCGAACTTGTTACGATACATCCCTGGGCTGATGGCAACGGTCGCACCTGCAGACTGCTTATGAATCTCTTGCAAATGGAGCATGACGTGTTACCTACAAAAGTATTGAAGCAGGACAAGGCTGAATACATCCAAGCCCTCATTGATACACGAGAGGAAGAAGACATCAATATCTTCCTTGATTGCATGGCTCGTCTTCACATCTCCCATCTCCAAAGCGAAATACAGCAGTTCGAGAAATCCATATCATAAGAGAGCTTCCAGAAGCTAAAACAATAAACAAAGAAAGTGGAGAAAGCAGTCCTGATCATAGCAAAATCATTTATGGGGTGTTGAATCGATGTTAGGATGTTGTAGCAAAGGTATAGCCTATAACAAGTAAAGGTATTCTGAAGAAGTACAAGAGAAAAATCCAAGAATATAAAAGTAAATAATAACCATGATACAAGAAAATACACCAGCAAAGGTCGGTTTATTGGAGTTGCTGCTCGCATCGTCAGGAGTACAATTCGTTATTCCTGCCTATCAGCGTAACTATACATGGACGGCGAACAGAGAGGTTAAGCAACTGCTCGACGATATTAAGGCTGTGCTAAAGGGTGAACGTAACAAGCACTTCATTGGAATCATCATATACCTTGAACGGTCTCTTGACTTTTCAAGGAGAGAGCGTTCCGTGATAGATGGCCAACAACGATTGACCACATTGTTTCTTTCGCTGTATGCCGTGAAGGAGCTGCTGTTGGAACGGGGCATGGAGGAAGATGCCAGACGTCTGGAAATGCAATATCTCATCAATCCATTCGATGAGACATCAAAGTATAAACTTAAGCCACTTGTTAGTGATGATACAGTTTATCAGCAGATTGTTAACAGGGATTTCTCGAACATAGAGGATAAAAAATCAAATGTCTGGCAAAACTTCGAGTACATCAAAAATGAAATAAGAGCTTTAACAGAGCGATTTTCACTTAATGATGTATTGATGGCTATGAACCGTCTGTACCTTGTTTGTGTACCAATCAGCAACGATGATTATCCCCAGAAGATATTCGAGAGTATCAATGCTACTGGTGCGAAACTTACAGCATCAGATCTTATCCGCAACTTCATGCTCATGCCTATTGAGAGCGTGAAGCAAGACGAATATTACAACAAGTACTGGAAGGAATTGGAAAGGTTAATATCTACAGACTCGAAAAAGCTGGAGTCCTATTTTCGTTTCTTCTTGATAGCCAAACGTCAGGCAACCGTAAAAAAAAGCGATGTGTACCGCGTTTTTACAGAATGGTTTGCTTACACAGAAAAAGAAATTGGTGTAGAAGGTATCTTCAAAGAAGTGGTTCACTATGCCCGCTGTCACTATGCAGTATATGCCCAGCCGCTTTCTGAACTTGACATAACATTACGTAAACCCATCAAGGAGTTCCGTCATATCCTATCAGATATGCCTGCTCCATTGCTCATGGAATACATGTCGCTCAGCAAACGAACAGATACAAATGGGAATCCGTTCATCAGTACACAGCAATTGGCTGACGTTATTACAGTACTCAACTCTTACTTGATGCGTCGTGCCCTCTGTGATCTGGATACGAGTTCCATCTCCAACTATTTTCCAACCTTGCTGAAGGAAACGTTGGCTGACTGCAATGGCGACTATTCAAACCTAGTGGTTATCTTCAAGAAAGACCTTGTTAACCGAAACAAGGGCAATGCAATGGAGATGCCTGATGATAAGAAGTTGGAAGAGCGTATCCTCAATGCAAACATGTATAATCTGCGCACATGGCTTAACATATTCCTGTGCAAATTGGAAAGCGAGGACAATCCTGCTCCAGTAGATTTCTCAAAGCTTAGCATCGAGCATTTGATGCCGCAGAAGCCTACCCAGGAATGGTATGATGCGTTGCAGACAGATGCTGATACATACGAGCAGAATCTCCATCGTCTTGGCAACCTTACCCTTGCAGCTCGTCCCGATAATAGTAAGATGAGCAATAACGTTTGGGAATATAAGACAAGAATATTGGCTTCTACAAGCCACCTGAAACTTAACGAGGACATCCTGAAAAAGTCGCATTGGACAATTGAGGATATTGACGAGCGTACACGGTCGCTCATTTCAAGTATCATGCGCCTTTATCCTTATTATGAGGCAAAGGGTGAAATCGTGACAAAGATACCAGTAGTCATTGACTGTCAGGAAGGATATGCTATAGGCGCGTTTTATCCTGATAATGGAAGTATCGAGGTGCTTGAGTCTTCAGTATTGAATACAGCCTTCTCAACACCAGAAAAATATCCCTGGGTTGAAGAACAGCGTCAAGAACTTTTAGAAGATGGAATCATTGCATATAATGACAAACATCAGCTTGTGTTTATGCAGAACTACACTTTTTATACTCAGATTAAAGGATCTACGGCTTTAAGTTCCGTTGCTTCGCTTATACTACATGGTAATCGTAATGGATGGGAATACTGGTATACGGAAGATGGTAAGCAGCTTGGTCAGGTCGAAGGATTGAAGAAAGGAAAAGAATAATGCCTGGAATGGAATAGAAAAAGCACTTGGAGTTTCCTGTATTTCACAAATCCTCTCAGGTCTGCTTGCGAATTTGTTTGCTTTTTCAAACGTATGTGAGAAGAAGGCTTCATCTGTTGTGTATATTTTGATAGAACAGAATTTCTTAGAGGTTGTTGATTACAAACACAAAGCTTGTGAAGGTTTAACTTAAAAATATAGCTATGAAATTACAAGAAGGAGCATACGAAAATATCATTACAAGTGAACTGCAGCAGGATATGAAACAGGCTGAAAGTGATGGACTGGTATGTAAACAGGAGGAAATGGATACTTCTGAAACTCCTTCTATGCTTGCAGAACATGTCAATAAGCTGGTTTTGAACAAACTTTCTGATGATAATCTTACAGCAGAAGAAAGAACAGATTTCGTAAATAAACTGATAGACTTTATAGGCGAAAATAAAGAGGAAAAGGTTATTGACGACAAGCAAATGCTGTCAGCGGTAGTGTCAAAACAAGAAAATGCTAAGCTGAATGCGACAAATCAGAACCTTGTTCGCCCACTGACCGGCTTCAGGACAAGCAATCTTTTTACAGGAGGACAAAGTAAAGTGCCTCTAAATGCTGAAATAGAAAGGGATATAGAGAGTGCTGACAGAATAAATATGATTGTTTCATTCCTGAAACTGTCGGGAGTGAACTTGATTTATGACCAGTTAAAAAAGTTTTGTGACAATCCTAATCACAAACTGCGTATTATCACAACCACATACTGTGGCGTAACGGAAGCTAAAGCCGTAGAGCGACTTGCGTCTTTGCCAAATACAGAGATACGTATTTCCTACAATGCAAAGATAGAACGACTTCATGCCAAGTCTTATATTTTTGAACGCAATTCTGGATTCAGTACCGCATATATCGGTTCGTCAAACCTCTCAAAATCTGCACAAACTGATGGTTTGGAATGGAACATTCGCGTAACCAACGTGGAGAATCCCCACATCATAAAAACGGCTCTCGCTACGTTTAACCTTTATTGGAACAGTCATAACTTTGAGGATTTTAATGAAGGTGGCATAGACAAACTTTATAAAGAGTTAGAAGAGCAGAGACATCCACAGCAGTTACATGTTGGTGCCTTGACGAAATATGTGATACTGCCACATCAGAAACAAATACTTGATCGCTTGGCTGTCGTCAGGGAATCCGGCGTAAAGCGTAACCTGATAGTAGCAGCTACGGGTACCGGCAAGACGGTTATCTCGGCATTTGACTACAAGCTGTTTGCGGAAGCCAACCCACATCACAACAGAATCTTGTTTGTAGCGCATAGGCAGGAGATACTGGTGCAGTCGCGTAACACATATAGAAGTGTATTGCGTGATGCAAACTTCGGTGAAGTGTGGGTAGGGCAGTATAAACCGGCAAAGGGTATAGACCACCTGTTTATATCTGTACAGACGTTCAACACTAAGTTTAAGGAGATATTCAGTGCGTTGCCGGCAGACTACTATGACTATATAGTAATAGATGAGGCGCACCACCTTGTGGCAGACAGCTATCGTATAATACTTGAGCATTTCAAGCCCAAACTATTGATTGGCTTGACAGCCACTCCTGAGCGTATGGATGGAGTTAGTTTGTTGCCAGACTTTGACAATCAAGTCAGTGCAGAGATACGTCTGCCTGTTGCCCTCAACGAAGGTTTGTTGACTCCTTTCCAATATCTTTGCATAAGTGACAACACAGACCTTACTGACGAAGATTTAATGCAGGGAAACAAGTATGTTGCAACGAAACTCACCAATAAACTATGCAATATAGAACGTGTGGGGCTCATAATAGACAGGCTGGAATATTATCTACCAGACGAGCACAAATGCAAGGCTTTAGGATTCTGCGCAACAAAGGAACACGCAGAATATATGGCTGAGAGTTTCACAGCATGTGGACTTAAAGCTGATTATCTGACATCTGACAGGAACGGCCTGCGCGATGTCCTCAACAAGAAATTAGCCAATGGCGAGATTAATTATCTTTTTGTAGTAGACATCTTCAATGAAGGTGTAGATATTCCGGAAATAGACACCGTGCTGTTCTTGCGTCCAACGGAATCTCTTACAGTATTCTTACAGCAGTTAGGCCGTGGCCTTCGTCTGGCTCCAGGCAAGCAACAACTGACGGTGTTTGATTTTGTAGCGCAACTTAATAAGAAGTACGACTTTACGAGCCGTTTCCGCAGTCTTATGGTTCGTACAGACAGAAGCGTTGTGGAACAAGTCAAGAGTGGTTTTACATACTTACCATACGGATGTACTATCCATATGGAGGAGAAAGCCCAACAATATGTATTAGAAAATATAAAGGCTGCGATATATAACAAGCCGCGTCTTATTCAAGAACTGCGTACATACGATCATGTACCGACACTCAGGGAATTTATAGAAAACAACGGACAGGATATAAGACTTATATATAAAGGTGGTAACTGTTGGTCTAGTCTGAAGAAGGAGGCCGGACTCTGTTCTTACAATGAAGACGAAAACACAAAGCGTTTCCAGAAATACATCTCAAACATTGTTCATGCAAACAGCGTGTCTTACTTGAGTTTTATACAAAAAACGCTTCGTCATCTTGATAAGATATCTTTTACAGACGAAAGAGACAAGACATATAGCATCATGCTGTACTATAGTCTGTACGGCGACAAAATCACCAATACAGGAGTAAAGAGCATAGAAGAAGCGTTGGGCGGACTGAAAAAGTACCCTATGTTCGTTTCAGAAATAAATGAACTGACAGATTATTTGCTGAAGAATATAGAAATAAAAACATTTTCCGTCGGCGAAGGTATGCCTGCTGCTCTCGAACAATATGGAGTTTATACCCGTGAAGAGATATTTACTATCTTCGGACGTCAGACAGCAGATAAGAAAATGCAGGGCAGCGTTGCCGGTGTGTTCAATATAGACGAAATGAACACCGAACTGTTTTTCGTTACATTAAACAAATCAGACAAGGATTTCTCTGCATCAACGATGTATGACGACTATGTTGTCAGTGAAGAGCAGTTTCATTGGAAGTCACAAAACATAGATACCCACCAGGGCCGAGGCAAACGTTTTGTAGAGCAAGCAACGAACAAGAAAAAGTTCTTACTTTTTGTACGTGAGAACAAGCGCGACGGCTTTGGCAATACATGTCCATTCTATTGTTTCGGACTTGTTGACTATATATCCTCAAGAGATGACAAACCTATGAGCATAGACTGGCGTATGCACCAGCCTATACTCCCGCAATTCGTTAAAGCTGTATAGCATAGAATAAGCTATGAAGACAATAGAAGTAGTAGCAGCGGTTATCCGCAAGGACGATAAAATATTCGCCACCCAACGGGGATACGGTGAGTGGAAGGACTGGTGGGAGTTTCCCGGGGGAAAGATGGAACAGGGAGAGACACCAGAGGAGGCCCTGAAAAGGGAGATATATGAGGAACTGTCAACGGATATCAGCGTGGATGAGTTCCTTTGCACGGTGGAATACGACTACCCGAAGTTCCATCTGGTGATGCACTGCTATAAGTGCTCATTATGCAAATCACGAAGTTCAAAGTGCAAAAGCTGGCGAAGGGCTACCCCCAAAGTGCAAAAATTGCACTTTGGAAGAAGTCGCTCTACTTCGAGAATCACGGGACGGTTCTTTGATCCGCTGAAGATGGCTGATATGATAATAATGAACGGAATAAAAACGTTATAGGAATAAAGAAAGACGAGATATGAGCGAAAAGAACGATAAGGAGCTATACTTGAACTTTGACGAGTATATTCGTCAGGGAGAGCCGTCGCAGCGTGAAGCTGCATACGCCTGGAGTACGGCTATTGGACTTCAGGCGGTGGATGGGCTGAAAACGTCAGAGTATCTGAACGGTTTGGCTCGCAGAAACATCGAGGGTGAAATCACCATCGATGAGGTGGAACAGTTGCTCAATAGTTATTACGAGAATAAAACGACTCGTGAGGCTGACGATGATGACAAACAGGAGGCTGACAAAGCCTCGAAGAACATCAAGCGCATACTCTCGGTAAAGACATGTGACTTTTCAACGAATGGCTACATATCCCTGCATCGCAGAATTTTCGAAGGCGTAATGAAACATGCTGGTGAACTACGTAAGTACGACATCACCAAACGTGAATGGGTATTGGAGGGTGACACTGTAAGCTACCTGAACTGGGAAGATCTGCGCAGGGCTGTTGATTATGACATTCAGCAGGAACGTGATTTCAGTTATAAGGGCATCAGTAATGATGAGTTAGTGGCTCATATTGCCAATTTCGTATCTGGGCTTTGGCAGATTCATGCCTTCGGTGAAGGAAACACACGCACTACGGCCGTATTTACTATTCAGTATCTTCGTTCACTAGGCTTTAATGTGGAGAACGACTTGTTCGCTAAACATTCCTGGTACTTCCGTAATGCGCTCGTGCGGGCTAACTACAAAAATGCCATAAAGGGTATCGATTATAGTCCTGTTTTTCTGGAGCGTTTTTTCCGTAATCTGTTACTGGGTGAGCAATGGGGTCTGCGCAACCGCTATCTGCATATTAACCCGCCTGTAGAATGGAAAGAACAGCCAAACCTTGCAGTTCCTTCAAAACAACCGACAAGTACCCCGACAAGTACCCCGACAAGTACCCCGACAAGTTTTATTCACAC
>JAFXZU010000004.1:0-11468 GCA_017541085.1 Prevotella sp. | reverse complement strand
TACCATGCGCTACGAGTACAGCCGCACCGGACAGTTGGTGCTCATCGACGGTTACGACCCATTCACGGGAGGCCATCAAGTGGACATGGAACGCATGAGTTTGACACGCAACCAAAACGGCGAGATAAACAACTGCACACACTATGAGTCGTCTGAGGACTACGAGTGGAAGAACGGTCGCCTGACAGTGGTTGACGGTGCCGGCGAAGGCTATGAGTGGCGCATCACGTATGAATATGACGACAAGGGTCTGTTGCGAGCAAAGAAAGGCAAGCAGGGATTCGTGGATGGTGGCGAACAGGAGACCGTCAATACGCAATACACCTACCTCGACTTCGACAGCTACGGCAACTGGACACGCCGCAAGGTTAACGGAGATGTTGAGAAACGCGTCATTAAATACTTCACCATAACGCGTCCGTCTGACAATCCTGATGACTTCGACCCGACAGTACGCACATACAACTTCCGCGGCAAGATAGGCGGCGAGAAAGACTGTCCGCTGCAGATAGGCAAGGAAGGCGGTTACTATGTTGTGGCATCGGGCAAGAAGACCTTGGTGTTTGCCGACTTCGACCCGAAGACATCTGAACTTGTGATTGACGCATTCAAGCCCGACGGTGTGAAGTACATAGGTCGCTTCACTGGAAAAGTGAGCGGAAAGTCATACAAGGGTACGTTCGCCAACGGCAACAAGGGTAAGGTGAACTTCGACTTGACTATGGAGTAAAGTTTTAATCTAATCAGGGTGGCGTATGTGCCACGATAATATAAAACTGACTTGCTATGAAACAGAAACTACTACTTACAATCTGCCTCGTGGCAGCATCTATGGGAATGTCGGCTCAGAATGCCGATATCATAGAACAAAAGATGATTGAGTATGGCCGCATGGTCAACAACCGTCAGGAAATTTATTATATGGTTGACAGCGTAGGCAAGGTCAGCGACGTGGTCATGAGTAGCACCATTGACCCGGACCTGAACAAAGACATCAAGGAGTTCTTCGCTTCGCTGCCTGAATTCAGCGGCTCAGGTATGTTTATGGTATCGATAGTTCCGGCTGAAAACGTGCAGAAGTCACAGGGCACTGTGCAGCAAGCCGTGTCGGGCGAGCGCAAGGTTGACAACTCAAACTCAAACCGTGCCATGGCCAACCGCGACGCACAGCGTAAACAGAAAGAGATAATCAAGCAGCCGGGTGTCGGACTGCCACCAATACTTGAGAAGGCAGAAAAAATGCCTTACTGCATAGGGGGGAAAGAGGTGCTCATGAAATATTTCAGGGAAAACATGAAATACCCGCAGATTGCACGTGAGTTCGGTTCACAAGGACGCATTCTGGTCAGCTTCGTGGTTGAACGCGACGGCTCTATATCGAATGCAGTACCAGTAAAGTCGGGCGACCCATACCTGGAGCAGGAGGCAGTACGACTCATACTCGGTATGCCGAAGTGGATGCCTGGTGTCAACGGCGGCAGAGTGTGCCGCGTGCGCTTCACGATGCCTGTCACATTCAAACTGTAATGACAACACGTGACACCCACAGTTATTTTTGACTAACAATAACCTTACAATATCCGGAAGAAGCCCGGGCCGTCTGCAGTGAGGCAGGCAGCCGGGCTTTTATCCTATCTGCTTGTATGCACCTATTTTTTGCCAGCGCTGTAATCAGAACCAGATTACACCATATTTCACCGATAAATACATAGTAATTTGCACCTGATTGTTAAAAGATGTAAGAATATGAGCCAAATGTTTCCATATCTCAGGGATTTTTATTAACTTTGCACGTCATAGTGCGTCCGTGTGTGAGTATATATAATACGTACGTGCGTGCGCGTGGGTGCGGAAAACTCTGTAAGAAACAAGAAAATTAAAAACAAAAAAATAAAATAATCAAAAAACAAAATGCAAAACAAAGGAATTGTTATTGTAACCGCCGTGCTGCTGACACTGGCAAGTATCTTCTACTTGTCGTTCTCTGCAGCAACAAGCTATTACGACAAGCAGGCGGCAAAGATGAGCGACCCTATCGCCGCTCAGAACTACAAGGACTCCGTGAAGTACCTCGGTGTCTATTCTTACCAGCAGTGTCTTGAGACTCAGATTGGTCTGGGCCTTGACCTGAAGGGCGGTATGAACGTTATCCTCGAAATCAGCGTGCCTGACGTTATCGACGTGCTGGCTGACCACAAGACTGACGCTGCTTACGTCAAGTCTATGGCTGAGGCTAAGAAGGAGGAAGAGACAAGTCAGAAGGACTTCATCACTCTCTTCATCAACGCCTACAAGAAGAACGCTCCGGGCCACCGCCTGGCTGAGATCTTCGCCACACAGCAGTTGAAGGGCAAGGTGTCAACACAGAGCACCGACGCTGAGGTGGAGACAGCACTGCGTGCTGAAGTGCAGAGCGCCATCGACAACTCTTACAACGTGGTGCGCAACCGTATCGACAAATTCGGCGTCGTTCAGCCAAACATCCAGAAGCTCGAGGGTCAGGAAGGCCGCCTCATGGTCGAGATGCCTGGCGTGAAGGAGCCAGAGCGCGTGCGTAAACTCCTCCAGGGTTCTGCCAACCTTGAGTTCTGGGAGACATACAACGCCAACGAGGTATTGCCATATCTTTCACAGCTCAACACCCGTCTGGCTAACATTGCTTCTGGCAAGACCGACACCGCAAAGGTGGACACCGCCAAGGCTGAGCCTGCAAAGGAGATTGCACAGGCTGCCGACACTGCAAAGAAGGAAGCATCAAACAAGTTCGTGCTAAAGAAGGGTGATGACCAAAACGCTGGTGCCAAGGCTGCCGACAAGGCTGCCAAGAGCAGCGACGCACAGCTGGCTGCTGCCAAAAAGCAAAACCCACTGTTCGCCATCTTCCAGCCAGTTCAGGGTCAGGCTCTCTCTACCGTTGGTTATGCTCATGAGCGTGACACCGCTGAAATCAACAAGCTCATCTACGGTGAGGAAGCAAAGAAGGTTGTTCCTTCTGACGTGAAGCTCCTCTGGAGTGCAAAGCCTGTTGAGGGCACAAAGAACATCTTCGAGCTCCACGCCCTGAAGGTTACATCTACCAGCGGACGCGCTCCACTGGAGGGTGACGTGATAACAGACGCCAAGGACGAGTTCGACAACTTCGGTCGTCCATGCGTGTCAATGTCAATGAATAACGAGGGTTCTCGCCTGTGGGCACAGCTCACCAAGCAGAACGTGGGTAAGGCTATCGCCATCGTCCTCGACGGCGTTGTTTACTCTGCTCCACGCGTAAACGGTGAGATCACCGGCGGTAACTCACAGATTTCCGGTAACTTCACCATCGAAGATACCAAAGACCTTGCAAACACTCTGAAGTCTGGTCGTATGCCTGCACCTGCACGCATCGTACAGGAAGAGGTGGTAGGTCCTACACTCGGTGCACAGTCTATCCAGCAGGGTATCGTGTCAATGATCATCGCCTTCGTGCTCTTGATGATCTACATGGTTTGCATGTATAACTTCAAGCCGGGCATGATGGCCAACTGCGCACTTATCGTCAACCTCTTCTTCACTCTCGGTATTCTGACCTCGTTCCAGGCAGCGCTGACAATGTCGGGTATCGCAGGTATGGTGCTCTCACTCGGTACGGCGGTGGATGCCAACGTGCTTATCTACGAGCGCATCAAGGAAGAGATGAAGGGCGGACTCGGCATCAAGCAGGCACTGCAGAAGGGTTATGAGAACGCCTTCTCAGCCATCTTCGACTCTAACCTCACCTCTATCATCACAGGTGTAATCCTGTATGTCTTCGGTACAGGTCCTATCCGCGGCTTCGCCACAACATGGATCATCGGTATCATCTGCTCATTCTTCACAGCAGTGTTCCTCACACGTCTTGTTTACGAGAACCGCTTCGCTAAGGACAAGTGGCTGAACGAGACCTTCACCACAGGCCTGTCAAAGAACCTCTTGCAGAACACCGACGTGAAGTTCATGTCACTCTATAAGAAGACCTTCATACTCGTAGCCGTGGCTATCGTAGTATTCGTAGCAAGCTTCGTGGTTCGCGGACTGTCACAGTCTATCGACTTCACTGGTGGACGTAACTACGTTGTAGCATTCGACAAGGCCGTTCAGCCTGAGGAGGTGCGCGGTACAGTGGCTAAGGCATTCGAGGGCTTCAACACCTCAGTTATCGCCCTGGGTACCGACAACAAGACCGTGCGTATCTCTACCAACTACAAGATAGAGTCTAACGATCCTAACGTTGACGACGAGGCAGAGACAATCCTCTACAACGCACTGAAGAAGGAGGGCGTGGTAAACCAGAAGGATGTCAACGCATTCAAGAACCCAGACGTTCGTGAGGGTGGCTCAATCATCAGCTCACAGAAGGTAGGACCTTCAGTGGCTAAGGACATCACCTACGGCGCTATCATCAGCGTGCTGCTCGCACTCGTGGCTATCTTCATATATATTATGGTACGTTTCCGCAACGTAGCCTTCTCAGTAGGTTCTACCTGCGCACTGGCAGTAGATACAATAGTAGTGCTCGGCATCTACTCTCTCTGCTGGGGCTGGATGCCATTCTCACTCGAGATAGACCAGACCTTCATCGGTGCCATCCTGACCGTGATAGGTTACTCTATCAACGATAAGGTGGTTGTCTTCGACCGTATCCGTGAGAACCTCAAGATACATCCGAAGTGGGACAAGCAGACAGCATTCAACACATCAATCAACCAGACCTTGGCGCGTACCGTCAACACCTCTGTATCTACATTGATAGTGTTGCTCTGTATCTTCTTCCTCGGCGGTGACTCTATCCGCTCATTCTCATTCGCAATGATTCTGGGCGTGGTATTCGGTACACTGTCATCAATCTTCATCGCAGCTCCGGTAGCTTACCTCACCATGGGCCGCAAGATTGAGAACCGCCTCGAAGAGGTGAACGCTGCAGAATAAAGGAAAGCGAAATAACGCAATAACGCAATAACGATATAACGTCATAACGAAAATCCCTCGTAATAACGTTATATCGTTATTTCGTTATAACGCCTCCCCCTCGAAATATCGTTATATCGAAATCCCGAAATAACGACCCCTCGATATATCGAAATATCGTAATAACGTAACCCATGATAAAAAGAATGGCGCGTAAAGGCATCAACTCCGGCAAGGAGTTCTGGAGCTGCTCCGCCTATCCCCAGTGCAACGGCACGAGGAAAGTGGAATAATTCAGATTATATATATAATAAGGTGTGAATCCAACTAACGGGTTCACACCTTATGTTATTAAAACAAGGTTTCATATTTTGGCTCAGAATAATTTACTTGCATAACCAACCCTTTGGCAATAAAACGGGGAGAGGGGCGTTATTCTAAAAAAGGCAGATGTTATAAGACATGATGAATGGCAAAAGACTGAGATATAGTTTCATGACATACCTGCTGACGGCTATGGTGCTGTCGGTGCTCTCTGGCATGCTCTGTGGTGTCAGGGCGCAAGGCTATGTGGACTATGGCGGCGAAAGGAGTGAGGAGCGCCTTGACAACCGCGACGCTCTGTGCCACGGCATCATGGAGGAGCACCGCCGCACGGTGGCAAACTCTGTATTCAGACCTGTATCACAGTCGCGCGTGGCATCGCCGAGACAGGTGAAGCTGACGCCTACACACGGGGGGAAGCCACATTCTCCTCATAGTGGAAACAAATCGTATAACCCTGTTTACCATGCCTGCACACTCATGGCTGACCGCACCCTGGCGATGCGGACGGTGGGTGTGTCGTCTCCACGCTTGTACTACGTCATAGCGTTGAGGCGCCTTCTTTGTTAGTCACATTATTATAATATAGCAGTCTTACTGCGGAGACACACACTTTAACTCTACTTTGCAAACTCAACGTGTCTCCGCAGGTGGGCTGCGTTTTTTGTTTATGGTAGATAGAGGGAGGTTTTTAGGTGGGTTCTATAAATTAGCTTTGACAGATTTTCGGATTTATTTCGAGGGCAAAATGTTAGCTGATAAGGGAGCATAGCGGGCTATGTGACCGAAGATGCTGACAGTTTGCACCGAAAGAAAACGAAAAGATGGCAAAACGTCAATCCACACTTTAAGTATAACATTACGGTGGTAATTTATAGAACCCACCTTTAGTAATAATCAAACAAAGACATTTGACAAAGATGGCAAATATAAAGAATATGCGGATGTGGGACACCATCCGTAAGGATAACCGTATAGTGACAAAATCATCATGGTTGGGACTGCGCACCACTGCGTTCTATGCACCCACGCAGAGCGTGATAGAGGCAAGGAAGATAGAGTACACACCCGGCGACGGTGAGCGTCTGCTGCACATACTCACCAGCCAGCGTGACGTTATGCTGCAGTCACTGAGCAAGTTCAGCGCACAGCCCACGGTAAACGGCAACTACATGCTTGAGCTGTGCCGCTCGCGCGACGGTTCCTTTGCCGCCATCCAACTGTTGCAGTTCAAGCAGATGATATACGAACCCGTTACCGTCCTCTTCATCCTCGACGGTATAGAGGCAGAGGCAGTCGCCAACATCGCTGCGCAGGGATGACAACGCCATACATTTGAAATGGCTCGCAAAGGCATCTGTATATAAATTAAGGTGTGAATCCAACTAATGGGTTCACACCTTATGTTATTAAAACAATGGAAAAACACTCACACAAGTATGTGTCACACAAACTTGTGTATATAGAAAACTTTATAATGTCGTTTAATACTCATTCTGAATTTTACCTACTCGGACAATATTTTTTCCCCGACAACGACATTATAATGAATGACCTAAAATACAGGAAAATACACTTTTTTTTCTTTTTTTTTGGAATATTCAGAGTAAAAACGTAACTTTACGATTGGAAAATACTAAAAATCAATAGGAACCTGTGTCAAAACTTGCAAATGACGCAGGCTGTCTTGGTTGATATACGTTATTATTCCATACGATTTTTTTTACGAGACTTTAATAATTTATATGACTATGAGACAATCCAATACAAGAATGACATGTCGGCAGTTATGGCAGTATATGTTGCTTGTGGCTGTCTTTGCATGGCTGTTACCTCAGCAGGCAGCTGCCGCCGACAGGCATCCTGAGAAGACTTACCTCTATCAGGTACAGCTCAACGGTTCTAACAGTGTGCGCATTCAGATGCCTCTCTACGACGAGAACGACAACGACTACTGGGTGGAGGAAGGCAAGCTGACAGCCAAATGGAAAGACAAAAACAAAGTAGAGCACTCTGTTCTGCTGTTTTGGTGGAAAGCTGATGAAGGCCGCATGGGCGGAAGTGACTATCGCAGCGCATACGACAATGACAAGTCGGAAGTGTGGACAAAGTTCAAGACCGAGGCAGGCGGCAGTTTTGAGGTCAAGCAAGGTGCTTCGTCGAATACCTTCAAGCTGGTGAAGGGCGACGGCGAGGTGCGCAAACTGGTGTATGCCAATTCTGACGGCAAGACCTACGACTTTTCAGCCGTATGGACCATACCATACGATATGTATGCACAGACGGTGACGTTCACATGGGAAGTAAAGATAGGTCTGACTCCCGTCTGGGTGGCAAAAGATTTTATGCTTAGCGGACTTTCAAGCACAACCATCACGTTACCTGAGGCACCTGTCATCATGTCTCCGCAGATATCTATGGCTATGATGTCATTAGACAAGCCCGGCATCCTTGAGTTGCCGTGGTTTATCGCTTCCGACAAGGTTACTTCTGCAAAATACGAATATATAGACCATAACGGCGAGCGTGTGGTAAAGAACCTTCAGGCTGGCATCAGCAACGGCATCATCGAGCTTGATGCCACCGTGCCCCATGAGAACCTGCGCGTCATAGTGAACTATCTTGACAGAGACAAGAACCCTATAAACGACGTATCGTCAGACGCAGTGACACAGCCGATGATTCATGTGCCTTACGGACTTACCGCACGTCCGTTAGGCGACCATAATGCTTCGGTGCGGTTAGACTGGTCTATCAATCATACCGACTATGAAGACATCGCCGGCAGCGACTTCTTCGAGATACAACGCTCACTGACAGGTAAGGAGGAAGACTTTGAGACTATCTCCTCAGAGGCTTTTGACCAGAATGTGAAAGACTACACCTATATAGACAGCACCATAGTGCGCGCCCTTAATGAGTCGATGCTGGTAAACGGTGGAACGCTTGACAAGGTGACCTACCGTGTGCGCCGCGCCATGACTCAGCCGTGGGGATGGAACAACAGCTATGTGCCGAAAGTCAGCTGCGTAGTCAGCGACATCCATCTGCTGCATATTGCCTCATATTCTGCCAAGTGGGAGGATGAGCGCTCATTCACCGCCCGCGTATCATGGGAGTATGCCGACGGGTATAACGCCGTATGGGACAACCGCGCCAAGATGATGATGCGCGTCACTATGCTTAATCAGAAAGGCGATACCGTGAACGTACAGACCATAGAACTCACTCAGCAGGAGCGTGAGCAGCGCTACAAGGTGATAGAGGTGGCACGTACGTGTGTAAACTATAAGGTGGAGATGTATGTGGAGCGTGGTGCATCGCCTGTCAGAGAAGATATAACACCATTCTATTTCCCTATCCGCACGGCTGAAGACTGGGTGGCTTTCCGCGACAAGGTGGAGGCAGCCCAGGGTAAGTACGACGTGAACGCTCGGCTCTATGCCGATGTCAATGCCGGCTCCACTATGATTGGGTGGAACAAAGAGGCTGCCTACCGCGGCAACTTCGACGGAAACGGACATACACTGACTTTCGATGTCTACGACCATGCTCAAGAGCTTGTCGCCCCCTTCCGCTATGTGGGCAATGTCACCATCAAGAACCTGCACACAGCTGGAACCATTAACACCAGTGTAAGATACACATCCGGTTTAATCGGTTGGACGATGGAAGGTACCACAGTCAGCATTGAGAATTGCCGCTCGTCGGTCACACTCAAGAGTTCTGTCAGCGGTGAGGGACTTCTCGCTGGCTTTATAGCACGCCAGAGTGGTGCCAGTGTCATCATCCGCAACTGTAAGTTCGACGGCAGTTTCGAGGGTGTCAATGCCACCAACAACCGTGGCTTCGTGGCATGGGTAGCCCGTGGCAGCAGTCTGCTCATCGATAATTGTATCTTTGCCCCCGACCATATCGCCACCAGACTCAACAACTGTCATACGTGGGTGGGTTTGGACACAGAGAATGTCAAATACTCGAATGTCAACAGTTATGCCACCCGCGAGTATTTGCCCACTACACTGGAGTTAAGCAGTAACAATACCGTCGTCATCGACAACGAGACGTATATGGTGCTTTCTAATGAAAGTGATTGGCTGAAGTTCAGGGATGCAGTTATTAATAATTCTAATACCAACGCCATTATGATGGCTGACTTTACGGTCCACAATTCTGTAGCCCTTTGGGACGGACAGAATTTCTCTGGCATCTTTGATGGCAACGGCCATACGCTGAATATGGAAATCAACGGCGGGAATATTGATAATGTCGCTTTGTTCAGAAATGGTGTAGCCTGCACTATCAAGAACCTGCATCTTACCGGTAAAATTACAGGCAGCACTAATCACGTGGCTGCTCTCGTGGGCTACGCAGCAGCTAACGGTAAGTGGACTGATATCTTTAACTGCCGTGTATCTGCCAGCGTAGAGACTTCCGGCTGGCTTGCAGGAGGCTTCGTCGGACGCGGAAGCCATGCAAACATTCAAAACTGCCTGTTCGACGGTTCCATTTGGAGTAAAAACGAACAGGTTGGTGGTAGCCAGAACTGGGCGGGTGCATTCTTTGGTTTCAGAGATGGTGACGTAGGTGCCACCGTCACCAGTGCAGCAGTGCAGAACTGCCTGGAGAAAGCAACTTGGAACAACATTATACTCCAACACCTGAACTGCAAGCCATGGACTTCTTGGGGTAATGGTGAAAATTCTGATACCAAAAACAACTGGAGCTATACCGGCGTAGCAGGAGCCTCCAAGGTTACCGGCGAGTCAGTAGAAACGATGGTAAGCTACCTGGGTAACAGCAACTGGGAAGTGGTTGAAGGAAATGCCGTTCCAAAATCTACATCTAACTACTCTCTTCTTGTTTATCAGTCGCTTGATGGCATTGAGGATAAGCTTGGCAATAGTTGGACAAAGGTTGGCGGCGTGCTTGTACCAGTTACTACTCATTTCGCTGATCCTAATACTATCGATTCCGACCCCCAGCAACCTAACTTGCCAAACTTCTACCATGAAGGCAATGGCAAGATAGACAATACGCTGATGACGGAGACCCGACAGAGCAGCGTAGTGCTGACATGGGAAGCAGACGGCGTAGTGGACTATTTCCAAGTGTATCGTCGCTATGCAGGCAGTGGTGAGGACGGTTGGAAGATTATTGCCCCCAGTGTGGACAACACTGGTTATGAGGATAAGGACGTATCGCCATTGGAGAGATACGAGTACAAGGTGCGTGCCGTCACCGACTGTGAGGGCATACACTACTCAGAGACTCAGGTAAAGGCAGGTGCCTGCAAGAACACTGGACGCGTGGAGGGCTATGTGCGCTTCAACGACGGTACGGGGTTGTGTGACATAGAGGTGAAAGCCGTTCACGCAAAAGAGGGCGACGGCGACCGCTCGGTGGAGAAGAGTGCTACGACTGACGAAAGCGGACATTTCGTCATCGACGGACTGCCTTACAATGGACTGGCAAGCATACAGTATGACGTATCTCCTGTGATTAAAGACAACATCAAGTTTGAGCCGGGAAAGAACACTTACTCCGTAACCTTCAACGATGAGAGCAACGACAAGACGATAAGCGAGTTCACCGTCATCAACAGCCACCTGTTCTCAGGCTTCGTGATGTATGAAGGCACGAGCATACCAGTAAAGGGTGCCCGATTCAAGGTGGATGACCACGACGTGTATAATGCTTCAGGCAAACTGGTGGAGTCACAGTATGACGGCAGCTTCTCGTTCCGCGTGCTCGACGGACAGCATGAGATACGTACCGTGATGGATAAGCACAAGTTTGCTGACGACGGCTACTACATGGGCACTGACAAGAAGAGGTTACAGAACATCATACAAGATGAAGCCGGTATCTGTTTCTACGACACCACGAAGGTGAAGCTGACGGGCCGCATAGTGGGCGGCAGCGACCAGGGCAACAAGCCGCTTGACAATAACCTGAGCCGCAACAACCTGGGACGTAACCTTACCATGGTGATGACCCTGGAGGGCGACAATGCGTCGTGGCTGGTATATGATAACCTGAATACAGAGCAGAAGACACGCGAGCTTACCTTCCCTCATGCCGGCGGCAATGGTCACCAGACCACCGCACTGGTGGAGCGCAAGCGCATGACAGTGAAACCTGACTCCGTGACGGGTGAATATACGCTGATGCTGCCGCCTGTACGCTGGAAGGTGCAGCAGATATACTGCGAAGGTTAC
>JAFXZU010000013.1:0-36111 GCA_017541085.1 Prevotella sp. | reverse complement strand
GCACCCTCTTTTCCGTGAAAGCATAGCTTTTACCATGAGAAAGCATAGCTTTTACAATGTCATTCGATAGCTTTTATGCCCTAAAAGCATAGCTTTTACAACGCAAAAACTACCGTTTTTTTATGCTTTTTTATAACCTACTGCTGATTATCAAGGAGTTACAACCCTTCGTAGATTTCGCTGTACGCGACCAGCAGGAAATAATTTTGAAATATCGCAAGCATGAGGCGTTAACGGAAGGGCCCGGATAGGACAAAATCGATTTTTGGCATCTGTAGCCCTCCTGTTTCCATCCTCTATTTCAGTGAGAGAAACTCCACCTCTACTATGCGGAGTTCGCTCTTAGGAGCATCTCCCCCCTTCGCCTTGAAGAGATCGAGTTCGCCGGCGGCAGGCTCCGCCACCTCCACTATGCCACTGAAGGCATCGCTGTCCTTGCCAGCACCCTTCAGACGGATGGTCACCTCGTTGGTCTTTACAGACTTTGTAGGTGTCAGGTGAATGTAACCCAGACTGCGAGGCGTCTCACCGCTCCATATCAGTTGCTTGCCTGCATATATCTCTATAGGATAGCTGCGCAGACGCCAGCCGGTGAGCTTCATGCAGATGTCGCTCAGCACCGCCTTCTCTGCCAGCTTGTAGGTTATCCATGCGGTGGACAGTCTGCCGTCGTTGCGCCACTCAGACAGTTCGTTGTCGTCACAGCTGAGGAGGGCTTTCTCTGAGTCATAGCCAGCCTTGGCAGACTTTATCTCTATGCCGCGGACCTTCTCGGTGTAAGACGGTGCCAGCGGTGTCTCGCCACGGTCGAGGCTTCCCTTCAGGGTCATGGCAGGCAGATAGTTTGCTGCATCGACAGCAGAGGTGGAGAGCTCTATGGTGGCAGGCTCCATGCCCTCTGCAGAGGCAGTGAGGCGTATGGTGCCAGCGTTTGTGGTACTGCGCACCAGTACACGGTTAACGCCACACTCTACAGGCAGCAGCGTAGAACCTACGTAGTTGTCTGATGTATTCTTGGTGTCGGAGGAGTCGAGCAGTCCGTCTCGCTTTGTGCTGTCAGTCTGGTGCGTCTCCTTGTTGTTGCGTGTGCCTATGCCGCCAATCCACTGCCCCTCGCCGCTGAGGCTGAACTGTATCATACGGTCATCGAGCGGACAGCGGCGACCTTTCTCGTCAACCACCTCTACCTGTAGCAGTGCCATGTCGGCGCCGTCGGCCTTCATGCCCTCAGGGTTCTCAATGGCAGTGAGTTTGAGGTGGTGTGGCTTGCCTGCGGTCTCAAGGGTATATTCCGATGTCTTCACGCCGTTGGTATAGCCCACGGCAGTGAGCGTGCCCGGCTCATACGGTATGCCCTCGAAGGTGTGCAGGTAGTGATAGCTGCGCTGTCCCTTGCCGAGTGACCTGCCGTTGAGGAACAGCTCCACCTCGTCGGCAGTGGAAACAACGTACTTCGTAAGTTTTGAGTTATGAGTTATGAGTTTTGAGTTGCCTTCATCCTTATTCCAATCATAGTTCCAGTGTCCAATGATATAGGTCTGCTCCTTCTCGTCGTCCACCCATCCGCTCCACATCACCTGGTGTGCGAAGAAGGCATCCTTAGGTATGCGCATGGCATCGGTCACGCCGCTCATGCGGTAGTTTGACTCGCCGCGGTGGTGGGTGTTGGTGTCAGAGAACACTATCTTCACTCCGCCTGACGATACCCTGGTGCCTGTGCCCGGGCGCTCCAACCAGTAGTCATACCAGCGGCGCACCATCTCCACGGCAAACTGGTCCATGTTGTGGTTGTAGTCTGTGGCTGGCTTGCCACGATACAACGGACCGTCACCCTCCTTGTGGAAGGGGTAGCTGTATTCATCCCAATACTTACGCAGTCCCTCGTCGCGACAATACTCCATAGCCCACATAGGGTGTTTCTTCGACTTATTGATGTAAAGCATCTCGCCGCCATACTCTGCTTCGTTGATGTCGAGCATCTCGCGGCTGCCTATGGCACGTCCGCCGTGTGGGTCGTACTCATCGCGTATGGCCTTCATCTCAAGCATGTGCTCGCGGCTGATGCTCTCGTTGCCACACTCATAGAACAGTATGCTGGGGTTGTTGCGGTTGTATATTATGGCATCGCGCATCAGTTCGGTGCGCTGTGCCCATCGTGGTCCTTCCACGTCTTTCTCTGCATCGCCGGCAGGCATAGCCTGAATGAGTCCCACGCGGTCACATGACTCTATGTCCTGCTTCCAAGGTGTGACATGCATCCAGCGCACGAGGTTGCCGCCCGACTTCACCATAAGGTCGTTGCTGTAGTCGCTGAGCCATGCCGGCACAGAGATACCCACGCCGGGCCACTCGTTGCTGGTGCGCTGTGCATAGCCGTGCATCATCAGCACTCGGTCGTTGAGCCATATCTTGCCCTCGCCGAACTTAGTCTTGCGGAAGCCTGTGCGTATAGACGTACAGTCTGTCTCGGTGCCGTCCTCTTGCTTCAGGTATGTCTTGACCGTATAGAGGTAACCGTAGCCCCATGACCAGAAGTGCAGTCCCTCTGCTGCCTTGCTTGCGCTCAGCGTGGCGGTCTTGCCTGCAGGGATAGTCACCTTGCTGCCCTCAGCCACGGCAATGACATTGCCCTCGGCATCTATGACCTGCGCACACAATGATACGGTGCGCTCCCTTGAGTCCTCGTTTCTTACCTGTGACTCCACGTTTATCACAGCCTTCTTGCCAGCCACGTCATAGTCGGTGGCATAGACATAGGTGCCTGTGGTACCGAGGTTGCTGTAGAGAGGCAGGGTTTGATACAGCTTACCTGTTATGTGCAGATACACATTCTTGGGTATGCCGCCATAGTTAGCGTTGAAGTTACGGTCGTTCCACTGGTAACGGCTGTTGTGCTTGCGAGAGCGGTATGTCCAGCTGTTGTCGCAGCGCACGGCAATGACGTTCTCGCCTTCCTTGATGTATGGCGTAAGGTCAAAGCCGCATGCCATCACACCGTTCTCACTGTAGCCCAGGTGGTGGCCGTTGAGGTAGAAGTCGGCACCCTGGCGTACGCCCTCGAACTCGAGGAAATACTTCTGGTCCACATTAGAGACATTAAAGGTCTTCCTATACCATACTATCGTGTCGGTAAGGTCAACGATGTCCTTACGGAAAGCCTCGTTGCCGTTGAAGGCATAGGGCAGGGTTACCTGTTGCCACTGGCTGTCGTCAAACTGTGGCTGGCTGGCCTCGGTGTCATCACCTACATGCAGTCGCCATGCAGAGTTGAAGTTCTGTTTGCTTCTGTCTGCCGCGCTGATGGTGACGCACAGTGTCATAGATAGCAGGAAAAATAAGGTTAGTCCTAAATGTCTCATGTGTTGCAAATCGTTTTATTGTTTTGTAATTGCAAAGTTACTTATAATTTGCTTGAGGGAAAAGGAAAATAATACAAAAAATTGCATTATTGTCCGTGAGGGTAGAGAAAATCTTGTATTGCGAGGGTAGAGTTTTTCTTGTGAAAAAGCGTTTCAGAGTAATATTAAAGCGTAAAAAAAAGTAAAAAGGCGGTTGTTGGTAGAATGAAATAAAGAGAAAGCGGTGTTTCGTAAAGTTAAACATTTGCCTGTAGTAGTCAAAATAACTATTTTTGCCGTGGAAAACTAATCAACAGACATTGATATACATATTATGAAGAAGAAACCATTATTAATGATTGCCGCGGCTGTTATGCTTACAGCCTGTAACAGTGATGACTTTACTGGATTTGAGACGGCAGGCGTCAGTGGTTCTGCAACGGTAAGCGGAGGCAGCGCCACACTCAGTGAGACGGGTACGACGGATATTGCTAACTTTGATATCGTTACTGACGCTACTCCCCTTGCAAGCGAGACAGAGGTGGTGGATGCTACGAATGAGGATTTCGTTGAGAGTATGCTGGCAGAGGAGACTGACGGACTGAAGACGCTGACGATAACATATAACGGCAGCACGGCGGAGTGGACATACTGCAAGAAAAGCGGCGTGGTGATAGCTACCCAGGCAACAGCAGGCAATAGCTATGAGGATGAAGACGTGGCAATAAGTGTGTCAGGAGCGCATGTTACAGTCAATGCTGCAAAGAAGATAGACTATATATTGCAGGGAACGTCAACGGATGGTAACTTCAAGCTCTACAGTGAGAAGAAGTTTATACTGGACCTCAACGGACTGACGCTGGCAAACAAGAGTGGCGCTGCGATAAACATACAGAAGGGTAGCGACGGAGATAAGCGTTGCTACCTGCGTGTGAAGGATGGTACGGCAAACACGCTGAGTGACGGCGCTACATACGTTACCACTGACGGCGAGGACGAGAAGGGCGTGATATTCTCTGAGGGTAAACTGCTCATAAGCGGTACGGGTACGCTCAGCGTGAAGGCTAACGGTAAGCACGGCATAGTGAGTGATGACTATGTGTATCTGCATGCGGGCACTAACACCGACATACGTCCGGCTGCCGGCTGTCACGGCATAAAGGCCAATGACGCTGTGTATATAGCCGGAGGTGTGCATAACATTGTATGCTCTGGTGATGCACCGAAGGGCGTGACGGCAGACTCGCTGGTGTGTGTGACAGGTGGACGCACTACTATAATAAACAGCGGAAAGGCTGTGTATGACAGTGAGGAGCAGGACTACAGCCAACCGTCGTGTGTGAAGTCTGACAGTATAGTATATGTGAAGGGCGGCGAGTTGCTTTGTAAGGCTACAGGCAATGGCGGCAAGGGAATACGTGCTGCACGAATATATACCCAGGACGGCGGCACGGTGAAGATTATCACCACGGGACAGACTGTAGGCAGCAGCTCAAGCGGTATGGGACGCACCATGGCGAGCAGCAGTGATGCTGAGCCGAAGGGACTGCACGTAGGTAAGAAGAGTGATACCACAGGTCAGCTGACCGTCAACGGCGGCAAGTTGATAGTGCGCTGTACCGGTGGTGAGGGCGCTGAGGGTATAGAGAGCAAGAACTGGATAGTGATAAACGGCGGTCAGGTGGAGAGCTATTGCTATGATGACGCGATAAACGCTGCCAAGTCATTGACCATTAACGGTGGCTATGTATATGGCAACGGTACAAACAATGACGGCATAGACTCTAACGGTAACATAACTATCACAGGTGGTGTGGTAGTAGGTTGCGGAGCATCACAGCCGGAGGACGGCATTGACTGTGACCAGAATACCTTGGCAATAAAAGGCGGCATAGTAGTAGGCATAGGTGGCAGCACCAGCACGCCAACATCGAATTACTGCACGCAGCCGTCGCTGGTAACCAGCACGTCGCTGTCATCAGGTGCGGTGCTTGTATTACGAAAGAGTGACGGCACCAATGTGGCGGCGCTGAAAGTCCCGTCGCGTTATAACGGCACATACACGGTGCTGATTTCTGCTCCCGGACTGGCTGTAGGCAATACATACAGCATTGTCGGTGGTGCTACGATAAGCGGCACGTCATTCCAGGGCGTGGTGTATGACGCATTGAGTGTCAGCGGCGGCTCGGCATCATACAGCTATACGCAAAGCAGTATGGTAGTAGGTGGAGGCAGCAGCATGGGTGGAGGCATGATGCCTGGTGAAAGACCATTCTGAGAGTAAGCATGATAAAAGACACTGGGCAGTGTGCGTATACGCATACTGCCCAGTGTCTTTTATGCTTGAGAAGAGAAAAAAGAAAAAGGATAATTTTGTGGATTGGATGAAAAATAGTAACTTTACAATGGAATAGGGAGGAGGGTAATGTATATATAATGTGTAAAGAATAATGAGGAATAAATGGATTGTGACATTGTTGCTTCTTAGTGTGGCAATATGTGTGAAGGCAAAGACAAAGGAGTATAATGTGATGGATTATGATGCCGTGGCAGATGGTAAGACTTTGACTCACGGAAGCATAAATCGTGCCATAGAGGCTGCTGCCGGTAACGGCGGCGGCAGGGTGGTGGTGCCGCGTGGAGAATATCTGTGTGGTAGCATAAGGATGAAGTCGGGTGTAGAACTGCATCTGGCGGACGGTGCGAAGATAATAGCAGCACCGGAGTCTATGCATGCCTATGACGCAAGGGAACCATGGGAGGGTCCTCAGTATCAGGATGGCGGTCATACCTTTTTCCATAACTCTCTGATATGGGCTGACGGTGAGCATGACATAGCCGTGACGGGAAAAGGGTTTATAGATGGAGTCGGTCTGACAAAGAAAGACAAGGAGAAGGCTGGCATAGTGCAGGGCGGCGGTGTGGACACCGGCGACAAGAGCATAGCCTTTAAGTTGTGCAAGAATGTAAAGATAAGCGATGTGACCATATATCGTGGCGGCCATTTCGCTATAATAGTGACGGGATGTGAGAATACGCTGATTGAAGGTATAACGGTGGATACGAATCGTGACGGCGTGGATATAGACTGTTGCAAGAGGCTGGTGATACGTAATTCTGTTGTCAATACCTCGCATGATGATGCCATAGTGCTAAAGAGCTCGTATGCGTTGAAAAAGGTGGTGCCGTGTGAGGATGTAACGGTGGAAAACTGTACTGTCACAGGCTATAAGTGTGGCACATACCTTGACGGAACGAAGATACCCGAGCCCGTAGGATGGGTATGTGGACGCATAAAGCTCGGTACGGAGAGTAATGGCGGCTATCGTAATATAAAGATAAGGAATTGTCGTGGTGAGTACAGCAGCGGACTGGCCTTTGAGAGCGTGGACCAAGGACTGATGGAGAATGTGAGGGTTGACGGTATGTTTATAGACCACACCCATCATTATCCTATATACATAACCACTGGATGCAGGAACAGAGGACCAGAAGAGCGCACTGACGTATCAACAGGCAGAGACATAAAGATAAAGAATGTGACGTGCCTTAATGCAGATTCCATTGCGGGGATAATAATAACAGGTATGCCAGGCACACCCCTGGAGAACATAAGCATAAGCAAAGTGCGTGTGGAGTATGCCGGTGGTGGGCGCCCAGAGCATGTGAACAGGGAATACCGTGAGCAGGGAACGAACTACCCGGAGCCTAAGTTCGCGGGCTTTACTCCGTCATACGGCGTGTATGCGCGTCACGTACGTGGACTGAAATTGAGTAATCTGACGTTTACCACAAAACGTCCTGACGCTCGTCCGATGATAATGCTGGATGATGTGGAGGACTATAGCATAAGGAATGTGAACGGACCGGGGGAGAGACTTGTAATAAAATAATGACAGAGAGGATAGGATGATGCGAAAGAAGGTGTTTCAAGTGATGATAATTCTGTGTGTGGGTGTGTTAAGCGTGTGTGCACAGAAGAAAGAGGCGCAGCCTCCGCGGGTTCCCGGCATGGACTATGGCACGGAATGTGACATGCCTTTGTTTTATCAGCAGTTGAAGGCGGAGCTGACATGGCCTTGGAGTTGGCAGAACAAGCAACGCAATATGTCATTTAAGAAATGGCGTAAGAAAGCGCGCGAGGAAGTGTTCAAGACTATGCAGATGGCTCCTCCGGCACCTGAGGACTATGGCTATGAGGTGACTGGCAGGGAGCAGCGCGAAGGCTATGAGGCTCTGAAGGTAAAATTCAATATAAACAAATGGGAGAGGGTGACGGCGTATCTGCTTGTGCCAGACAAGAAGAAGGAGGGAGGACTGCCCGCCTTGCTGATGCTGCATGACCATGGTGCCCATTTCTCCATAGGCAAGGAGAAGATGGTGAGGCCCTTTGGCGTGGACTCGCTGGTGGTGGCTGATGCAGAGGATTGGGTACAACGTTGTTACGACAGCAGGTATGTAGGCGATGAGTTTGCGCGTGCCGGCTATGTGGTGCTCAGCACTGATGCTCTGTTCTGGGGCGACCGTGGCAGGAAGGAGGGCGTGAGGTATGACTCCCAGCAGGCTTTGTCAGCCAATTTGCTCCAGATGGGAACGTCGTGGGGGGCATGGATAACATGGGACGATATACGTTCGGCGGAGTTTCTTGCTCATCTGCCTATGGTGGACGGGGAAAGAATTGGCTGTTTGGGATTTTCCATGGGTGCCTACCGCTCATGGATGGCTGCTGCCCTCAGTGATGTTATCAGGGCAAGTGTGTCTGTGTGCTGGATGAATGATACGGAGCACCTTATGTCTTTGACTAATAACCAAAATAAGGGAGGTTCGGCGTACTCCATGCTTGTACCAGGCATACGTAACCTTATGGACTATGCTGACGTGGCCGCACTGGCTTGTCCTAAGCCTACATTGTTCTTTAACGGCTCACGCGACAAACTGTTTCCTGTTGAGGGCGTAGAGAATGCCTACGCAAAGATGCGTGAGGTGTGGAAGCAGCAGAAGGCTGACGGAAACCTTGTCACGAAGATATGGGATGAGAAGCATTTCTTTAACCGGCAGATGCAGCAGGAAGCGAAAGAGTTTCTTGACACAGCGTTAGGGGGAGGTCAGTGAGTCTTGAGTTCCATTCTCAGGACCATTGGCAGGTGGTCACTTACGCCACCGTGATATTGCGGTCCGAGGAAAGAGCGGAATGGCTTTTTGCCTCCGTATGTCTTGTCATCCTCCAACAGGTGTGGATTGTCAAGGATATAGCAGTGTGTGGTGCATCGTAGCAGCGTGGGGGAGAGAATGATATGGTCAAGGCTTTCCCATTTGCCTTGATATTTGTATGTGCCGCTTGCTCCTGTCTGCTCATAGTTGATGCCCTTGACTTGCTCTGATACTTCTTGTAACCCAGAATGGCACATCATGCGTATGGACTTGTCTTGCGAATAGTCGTTGAAGTCGCCGGCTATGATGATGGCGGCATGGGGCGAAGAGGTGAGAATGGAGTCAACAACGGCGTTGACGGCCTCTGCCACCAGCAGTCGGCGTTGCTCGGATGCCTGTTTGCCGTTGGTGCGGCTGGGAGCATGGAGGGAGAATATATGCAGTGTGTCTTTGTTGCGTGTAGTGCCGCATACATACAGCACGTCACGAGTGGGGCGACCGTTGTTGTCGGTGTCTATGCGGATGGCATTGTGTGTGAGTACCTTGAAGGTTAGTGGATTATAGAGCAGTGCTACATCCACGCCACGCCTGTCGGGAGAGTCTGTCATGACATAGTTGTATGATGCCCCTTTCAGTGCGGCGCGCCTTGTGAGCATCAGCATGGTGCTGTCGTTCTCTACCTCACACAAGGTTACAACGTCGGGAAGGTGATAGGGATGCCGCAACCCGTCGTCAAGAGCCTGAGGCCATTCACCACATTGCTGAATGGCACGGCTGATGTCATTCGCCTTCTTCCAGTAACGGGAGAATGTCCAGTGATGGTCTCCGTCGGGCAGGAACTCTTTGTCTTGCTTAAGGGTGTCGTGACGGCAGTCAAAGAAATTCTCGCAGTTGTATTCTGCGAAAATGAATGGTATGTTTCTCTTCGCCTTGGCTGGTACCAGCAGCAGAAGGGAGAGTAAGACAATATGTAATATCCTGGCAATAGTCAATCAGTAAGGTTGGTTATTGCACCTCAAGTAAAACGGTCTCTATGTTTGCGCGTTTCAGCAGTTTCAGACCGTCGTCGAGACGGTAGGTCTCAGCATATACCACACGCTTTATGCCCGACTGTATTATCAGTTTGGCGCATTCGATGCATGGTGCGGCAGTGACATAGAGCGTGGCTCCGTCGCTGTTGTTGTTGCTTCGTGCAAGCTTTGTGATAGCGTTAGCCTCGGCGTGCAGTACGTATGGGAAGGAGACGTTATTCTCCTCGCATACGTTATCAAATCCACTGGGGGTACCGTTGTAGCCGTCGCTTATAATCATGTGGTCTTTTACCACGAGCGCACCCACCTGTCTTCTCTTGCAATAGCTGTTTTCTGCCCAGATGCGCGCCATGCGCAGATATTTTGAGTCTAATGATTTCTGCTTATCGTCCATCTTGAATTAAGCATTATGAATTATGCATTCTGCATTATTAATTATTAACTCAATTTTCGCAAGCTTCAGTTTCGTGAAGGTGTAAGGTGTAAGGTCGCTTCGCTTAAAGGTCTAAAGGTGATGTTTGTATATCAAAACATAGACAACAGCCATATCTCACCTTATAACCTTATGACCTGAAACCTTATCACCTAACAAGTTGAGCGCATGCGAAACTTTAATTATTAATTATGCATTATGAATTATGCATTGTTAAGAGTGTTCTTTATCCCGTTTCTCTCAAGCAGGGCGTCAATGGTAGGCTCGCTACCCTTGAAACGCTTGTAGAGTGTCATAGGATGCTCGGTGCCGCCTTTAGATAATATGCAGTCACGGAAACGCTGTGCTGTGGCTGTATTGAATATGCCTTCTTTCTTGAATACGGCAAAGGCGTCGGCGTCAAGCACCTCAGCCCACTTATAGCTGTAGTAGCCGGCAGCATAGCCTCCTGCCATGATGTGTGAGAACTGTACGGTCATGCAGGTGTCGGGCAACTGCTTGCTTATGATGGCTTTCTCCCATGCTTTCTTCTCAAAGGTGATGATGTCCTCGTTGAACTCGTCTTTCTTTGTGTAATATGCCATGTCTAACAGTCCGAGGCTTACCTGCCTGAGGCAGCCTGACGCAACATTATAGTTGCGACCTGCTATCAGACGGTCTATCAGCTCGTCGGGCATAGGCTCACCTGTCTTGTAGTGGAATGCGAAGGTATGGAGGAACTCCTTCTCAAGTGAGAAGTTCTCCATGAACTGTGATGGCAACTCTACGAAGTCCCACCATACGCTTGTACCTGAGAGTGCCTCAAAGCGTGTGTTAGCAAACATGCCGTGCAGGGAGTGGCCGAACTCATGGAGGAATGTCTCCACCTCACCCAGAGTGAGCAGTGCGGGCTTTTCTTCTGTAGGTTTGGTAAGGTTCATCACTACGCTGACGTGTGGTCTGATGTTCTCACCCTTCTGACTTATGTATTGGTCTTGGAATGATGTCATCCAAGCACCTCCCTGCTTGCCCTCACGAGGATGGAAGTCGGCATAGAACACTGCCAGATATGAACCGTCGCGGTCAAACACCTCATAGGCCTTTACGTCAGGATGATATACAGGGATATCCTTGTTCTCCTTGAATGTGATGCCATACAGACGGTTAGCCAGTCCGAATACACCGTCAATGACTTTTGACAGCTCCAGATAAGGACGCAGCATCTCTGAGTCAACGTTGTATTTCTCCAGCTGCAGCTTGTGGGAATAGAATGCTATGTCCCATGGCTCCAACTTGAAGTCCTCGCCTTCCATGCGGCGCGCTTTGTCTTTCACTTCCTCATACTCTTTCAGTGCCGTTGGCTTATATGCTTCGATAAGTTTGTCAAGCAGGTCATATACGTTTGCCACGTTGGATGCCATGCGCTTCTTCAATACATAGTCAGCATAGGTGTCAAAGCCTAACAGCTGTGCTACCTCACGGCGTATGTTGACAAGACGTTTGCATATCTCGAGGTTATTGGCATCGTTGTCGTGCGTACATTCAGTGTTGCGTGCCATGAAGAACTTGTGACGCAGTTCACGGTTCTCAGCATATTGCATGAAAGGACCGTAGGAGGGAGCGTCAAGAGTGAACACCCAACCTTTCTTCTTGCGCTCTTTCGCTGTCTGTGCGGCTGCCTCGCGCTGAGTGTCGGGTAGTCCGGCAAGGTCTTTCTCGTCAGTGATATGCAGAGAGAAGGCCTTGTTCTCTTTCAGCAGGTTCTGTGAGAACTGCAATGACAGCATACTGCTTTCCTCTGTCAGGGCACGTAGTTTCTCTTTCCCTTTCTCGTCAAGAAGAGCACCAGAGCGAACAAATCCCTCATACACATTGTTCAGCAACATGTCTTCTTCTGGTGTCAGTTCCCTGTGGTTGTCATATACAGCCTTTATACGTTGGAAATACTTCTCGTTGAGTACCACGTCATTCTCATGCTTTGTCAGCATAGGCTGTATCTTCTGTGCCAAGTCCTCCATATCGTCGTTGGTCTCTGACGACAGCAGGTTGAAGAATACGGTAGATACATTTCCTAAGAGAGAGTAATAGTCTTCATCAAGTTGGTCATTGATGATGGTATTCTCAAACGTAGGTGGTTCTGGATTGTTTATGATGAGTTCAAGTTCCTCCTTGTCACGGCGTATGCCCTCAATGAATGCAGGCTCGAAGTGTTCTAACTTTATCTTGTCGAAAGGCACGGTTCCGTGCGGTGTGTCGTATTTTTCAAAGAAAGGGTTTGTCATTTCTGTTTTTTATAGATGTACTTTTATGAGGTTGTGAGAAATACTATTCTCTTATTTTATTACAATCTTCTTACCGCCTTTTATGTATATTCCAGCAACAGTAGGCTGACCGTTCAGAGCTCGACCGTCAAGAGTGTAATAGGTGTCCTTGTTGCTGTTGTCAAGGGCTCTTACCTCTTGTATTGCTGTAGCGCCTCCCATAAACTTGAAGGTCACGGTAAAGTCGTCAGCCATGGCAATGTCAGTAATAGGCTTGTCCACGGTGCCTGTGTATGGCTTGTAGTCTGTTAGCTCTGTCACGTTCTGCGAACCCGGATAAGGGTCACCAGATTCATGAGTCAGAAATTGTGCCGGGGTCATAAAGTCTGAGCTTGACTCATCTATCGTTGTGTGGTATGAGCTTGGCAGGTAACCATCAGCTGTGAGCACGGTTATGCCGGGTGAGCCGGCTGTATTGTTTACATTGTTTACTACTCCTGAAGCGTCAAAGGAAATGAAAGTGTTAGGATTATAGTTTACATGTGTTACGAGCAAGCCTCTGCCACACAGGTGTTGATGCCATGTCTCTGTCAAAGAATCGGCAGACAGAGCTTCCAATATCCAATACTCATTGCCTGTAGGGTCATTGTCGTTGAGTATCTTGTAAGCCTTGCCGCCGTGTAACAGAGGTTTCATCGTTACATCGGCAGGCTTGCTTAGTGTGTCAATCTTAGTCCATCCCATCAGTTCCCTCTCAAATGCAGTGTAGAGAGGAGGCCAGTTGGTGAGCCCGCTGTTGAGGCCGTTGTCCATCAGGTCCCAGTCCTCCATCGACTGATTGTCATACTTGGAAAAGTCATGTGTGGGGGTACCGTTATTATATACATACCATGTGACAGTGGGGTAGAAGTCGGGTAATCCCATGGCGTGGCTGAACTCATGGCAAAATACGCCTATACCGTTAATGTATGGCAATCCTGTTTTTTTGTTAATAACGTCTTCATTTACCAGCAGTTCTGCATTCACGCCGAAACGGTAGACTTTTTTCCCGTCGCGTGTAAAGGGATTAAGCATGTAACTGCATTTAGCCCATATCTGTCTCTCGTCACCAGAGGTGTTTGCTCCGTAACCGGCATAAAATATATATACTAAGTCAACAAATCCGTCATTGTCCTGGTCATATTCAGAGAAGTCAACGTCATTATCTGCCAAAGAGCATACGGCAGGGACAAAGAGGTCCATTCTGTCGTTGTGTCCTGTTCCGTAGTAGGTCATGTTGTTAGGCAACGTGTATGGTCCGTACACGTCAAACTCAGGCTCAAACTGTCCGTCGCTGCTTGCCTTGAAATATTCTCTGGCTGAGCTGTAGCTGTAGTATAAAGAATTGCGGGTAATGATAGTCTCCGTGCCCGAGGTATAGCTCTTAGTATTTGTGTTACGCATTTTTGTCTTTTCAGAGCTGTTGAGTATGGAGTCAATGTCGTTCTTCGTATATGTAAACTTGAGGTCGGCAAATTCTGCCATTAATACCAATACTTTCTGCTTGCCAGTGTGAGGGAACAGCTGGTAGCCATATATGCCTTCGTCTTTGTCAGCCTTAAGTGCCGTGATGGCTTTAGCCTGTGCCTGTGCCTGCGCCTGGCTGTATTGCATTATGGTATTGTTCAGCTCGTCAATCTCAGCCTGTGTGGCGACGCGGTAACCTGCATCGTCTTTCTTTATCACTTCTCCGTTTTCTGTGCAGAGATAGTGTACATTCTCATCACCTACGAGATGAATGGTTACAGTGCGTCCGTCCTGTAGTGTTACCTCGCGTCTGAAGTTGGCAGCCTTGGCAGCATGCATAGTAACGCATGTCGCAAGTAATATAAGGGATAGCAGAATTTTTTTCATATACATCTTCTGTTTTTTTTGAATCATCGACTCTTAACTCTTCCTGCGTTTGGGATTAGAATCCGGCTTTGAAACCGTCGCGCTCCATCTCAAGTGAAGCCCAGATGAACGGGCCTATGCCCTTGGCGTCATTGTCGCGGATAGGCTCTGACATATAGTATTCAAATGAGCCGTCACGGTTAGGACTCTTCTCCGGACCGAGTCCGCTCACTGCACAGCAGCGAGTGAGACTGATGGTCTTGTCATCATTCACCTTTATGAAGTGCTTCAGCATATTGTGGTAAGCCTTGACACCTTCTGCCTTGAAGTCATATTTCTCTGCGCCGGCAGCCTTTGCCTTCTCACATAGAGGCCATTCCTTGTTGCCCACTGCCCAGTTGTCCTTTGTAGGCAGGTAACCCAGTCGGGCACCTTTGAGCAGTGCGTAAGTGAACATAGCCGTTGCGGTTGACTCAAGGTAGTTCTTCGGGTCTTTTACGTCCATTACGTCGTACCAAACGCCGCTCTTCTTGTCTTGGTAGTTCAGTACGGCAGTCATTGCTTGCTGCAACATGTCAACCACTTCGCCGCGACGCTCATAGTTCTCTGGCAGGGCATCAAGAATCTCTACCATAGCCATCACGAACCATCCCATAGCGCGTGCCCATGTGTGCTGTGACAGTCCTGTCTCCTTGTTTGCCCAGAACATGGTGTGTGTCTCGTCCCATGCGTGCTTCCACAAACCTGTCTTTGCGTCGTATGTGCGCTGGAATGTCTTGCCTATCTGGTCAACGGCGTCGTCATAGTATTTCTTTGCAGCCTTCTCGCCCTTCAGCTCTGCAGCAGAAAGAGTATAGAAAGGTAGTCCCATGTATATGCCGTCAAGCCATACCTGCCAGTGGTATATCTCCTTGTGCCACCATACACCTTCCTTCGTGCGTGGCTGCTCCTCCAACTGGCGGAAGAAAGTCTGCAGTGCCTTGTCTGAGCCCTCGTGTGGGAACAAACGGTTTGCTCTGAGGATGAATCGTGCCGGACGGATGTTGTCGAGGTTATAAGCCTTAATGTCATAGCCTGTAGTGGTACCGTCAGCCTTAATCATCTGTTCTGGGTAGCGTACCACATAATCCTTGAAGATAGGATTCTGGTATGCAAGCCATGTGTCAAGTATGCCCTCGAGCTCTATGCCCATCACGTATGACCACTTGCCGTTAGGACGCTTTGCTTTGTCGGTGAAGTCAAGGTAAATAGGGTTTGGTACACGCTGCATCTCACTCCATGCCATCCACTCTGAATAGTGCTGGAAAGGAGGCTCAGAAAGAACCAGCTCGCCATTGATGCGGAGGTTGTCAAAGTGTATGTCGTGACACTTGCCGGTCTTGCGCACCTTCTCCTCCTGCACACCGTTGAAAGTACAGTTCTTTACATTGATATTGTAAATGTTGTCATGGTCTTCCAATCCGTTGAGCAAGATGCCGTAACGTGACTTCTGACAAGTTACGTTCTCCATATACACGTTGCGCACAGTAGGTATAAAGCCACGCTTAGCCTGCTCTCTTGGCTCATATACGAGATTGATGCGCAGTACTGCCTCGCGACACTGTCCTACCTCTATGTTACGCATATATACATTCTCTGTCACACCGCCGCGGCAGGTGTTAGTCTTGATGCGTAATACGCGGTCAAGGTTTGGTGAGTCCATCTTACAGTCCTCGGCGAACACGTTGCGCACGCCTGCTGAAATCTCAGAACCCAATACCACGCCACCGTGTCCGTCCTCCATGACGCAACGGCGCACGATGATATTCTGTGAAGGTACGTTAGCACGGCGTCCGTCAGCATTGCGTCCGCTCTTGATGGCTATGCAGTCATCGCCGGTATGGAATATACAGTCTTCTATCAGCACGTCCTCACATGACTCAGGGTCGCAACCGTCACCGTTAGGACCTTCGTTTATAATCTTTACCTTGCGTACAGTAATGTTCTTAGACAGTGTAGGTGTTATAACCCAGAATGGTGAGCGCAGCATGGTTACACCCTCGATGAGAATGTTCTGGCACTCATAGAAATTCACCAGCTGTGGACGCATGCCGTGGCCTTTGCCGAAGATGCGCTGCTCAACAGGGATGTTGTTGTCTGACATCCACAACAGGGTGTTGCGGTTGCTCATCTGATTGCCTAAAGAGTCCTTGCCGAACTTGTCGCTGCCAAGGTAAGGCATAGCCTGAGACTGTGGGGTGTTCTCGTTGAAACCGAATTTCTTCGCTCCGCACCACTGCCACCATGTCTCGTTCTCGCCATTGCCGTCGAGTGTTCCCTCGCCACTGATAGCTATGTTCTGTGCCTGGTAGGCATAAATGCATGCAGAGTAGTTCATAAGGTCAAGACCCTCCCAACGTGTCTTAACCATTGGATAAAGGTCTGGCTCGTATGCGAATAGAATGGTTGCATCCTTCTCGATGCGCAGGTTTACATTGCTCTGCATACGTATTGCACCTGTGAGATAAGTACCTCCAGATACAACTACCGTACCGCCGCCGGCTTTTGAACAAGTCTCTATGGCTTTGTTTATGGCCTGCTGGTTCTTTGCGGCGCTTGCCTTTACGGATGCTCCGTATTTCTTGATGTTGTAAGTCTTATTCTTGAAAGTAGGGGCTACAATGCGGCTCTCTATCTGTTTGTACAGAGCCTCGTCCCATCCTTCTGTGGCATGGGCGATATTTGTTAAAATAAGGGCACAAAGTGCAAAGAATACTTTTAGATTCAGGTTATGCATAATTTAGTTTGTTATATGTTCAATATGCGAAGTTAATAAAATTGTGGAAAATAGGCAAATATTCTTTTAATTATTATTCCCGTACCGTCCTAAAATGCTTGTTAGTCAGTAAAAAAGAAATGGCAATACGCAGTTTGTTGCGTATTGCCATTTTCTGATTTTGTTATTTCGTTGTTTATGCTTCCTCCGGCTTCATGTTGGTATAGACGGTCTGCACGTCGTCAAACTCCTCAAGTTTCTCAACCATCTTGTCGATAGTAGCGCGCTGCTCCTCGTCCACGTCCTTCAGGTCGTTAGGAATGTAGGTGAACTCACCACCGATTTCCTCAAAGCCCTTCTCCTCAAGGAACTTCTGTATCTGTGCGTATGACTTAGGGTCGCCGTAGATAGAGATTGTGGTCTCCTCCTTCTCCTCGTCAAAGTTCTCGTCAAACTCGTCATCCACATTGAAATCAATGAGTTCAAGTATGAGGTCGTCCATGTCGAGGTCGGCAGGCTTCTTGAATGTGAACACACACTTATGGTCAAAAAGGAAAGAGAGTGAGCCGGTAGTACCGAGGTTGCCGTTAAACTTGTTGAATACTGAACGTACATCAGCCACGGTACGTGTGGTGTTGTCAGTCAGGGTGTCAACGAAGACGGCGATTCCGTGAGGACCGTATCCCTCGTATGTTACCTCCTTGTAGTCAGACTGGTCCTTACCCATGGCGTTCTTGATAGCACGCTCGATGTTGTCCTTAGGCATGTTCTCACGCTTACATGTAGCGATGATGGAACGCAGTGTAGGGTTGGTGTCTGCGTCAGGACCGCCAGCCTTTACAGCAATAGCAATCTGCTTACCCAGACGTGTGAAAGTTTTTGCCATGTGGCCCCAACGCTTCATCTTGGTGGCCTTACGATATTCAAATGCTCTTCCCATTGGATATATAAGTGAATTATGAGCCCCATCCCGTCCCTCCCCGGTAGGGAGGGAGTGTGAGTCAGGGGGATTTATTAATTATTTAATTACGAATTATAAATTCTTTTAGTCGGCCTGCGGCCTTGTTAAAAGCGTCGCAAGCGCCGAGCGATGCATTAAGCATCATCTCAGTTCACAGTTAAGCTGCTTCTTGAGGTTGTTGATGAGCTTGTTCATGATGGCGTCAATAGCCTTGTCGTTCATCGTCTTCTCGCTGTCCTGCAGCACGAAGTTGACGGCGTAAGACTTCTTGCCCTCCGGCAGGTTCTTGCCCTCATAAACGTCAAACAACTCAACCTGCTTCAGCAACTTCTTCTCTGTCTGACGGGCAATCTGCTCAATCTGTGCGAACTCTACGTTCTTGTCAATGAGCAGTGCAAGGTCACGACTTACAGCAGGATATTTCGGAATCTCAGTGAAGTGTACCTCTGCTTTCTTCACGGCGTTAGTCACCTGTGTCCAGTTGATGTCGGCGAAGAACACCTCACGGTCTATGTCAGCCTGCTTCTGCAGTTTCTTGCTTACGATACCCATCTCGACGAATACCTTTCCGCCACGATTCATCATCTTGATGCCGGCAGAGAAGATGTCGTTGTCAGTCTTCTCGCATACGAGCATACCCTGTGGCATGCCGATACGACGCAGGATATTGTCAACATGAGCCTTCAACTCATAGTATGTGCTGTCTTCATCTGCATGAATCCAAGAACCTTCCACACGCTTACCTGTAATCCACAGACCGAGGTGGCTTTCCTCTGAGTATGCCTTCATAGGGTTCTCGTCGTCTTTCTTCTCGTTGAAGTGCTGATAGCAGTTACCAAACTCGAAGAAACGAAGGTTAGCCATACGGCGGTTAGCATTGCGCATGATGCTCTCCAAACCACCGAACAGCAGTGACTGGCGCATTACGTTAAGGTCGCTTGACAGTGGGTTGACTATTGTTACGCACTTGTCGGCTGGGTAAGCCTTCAGGTCAGCGTAGTACGCACCCTTCGTCAGTGAGTTGTTGAGTATCTCGTTGAAGCCTGCACCCACGAGCTGCTCAGCCACGAGGTTCATCAGCTTATGACGCTGGTCCTCAAAGTCCTTCACGGTAAGTGTTGACTTCAGCTGTGTAGGTATCTCCACGTTGTTGTAGCCGTAGATACGCAGGATGTCCTCCACTACGTCGCAAGGGCGCTGTACGTCCACACGGTATGCAGGGACAGTGATGTCGAGTCCTTCTGCATCCTCTGCGTTTATCTCTATCTCAAGTGACTTGAGTATGCTCTTTATAGTGTCGTTACCAATCTTCTTGCCGATGAGGTTGTTCACGTATGTGAAGTCAAGGCGCATCTTCGGGTTCTCGATAGGATTAGGATATACATCCTTTATCTCCATTGAAACCTTCGCTCCAGCCAGTTCCTTACACAGCAGTGCAGCCTGCTTCAGTGCGTATATAGCTCCGTTAGGGTCTATGCCACGCTCAAAGCGGAATGAAGCGTCGGTAGAGAGACCATGGCGACGTGCAGACTTACGTATCCATGTAGGGTGGAAATAGGCTGACTCCAGCACTACGTTCTTTGTGGTCTCGTATGTGCCGGAACCCTTACCGCCGAACACGCCTGCTATACACATAGGGTCCTCAGCGTTGCAGATAGCGAGGTCATGCTCACCGAGAGTATGCTCCTCGCCGTCAAGGGTGACGAACTTCTTGCCGGCATTCTGGTCCTTCACGACAATCTTGTTGCCCTTCACCATGTCAGCGTCAAAGCAGTGCATAGGCTGACCATAAGCCATCATGACGTAGTTAGTGATGTCAACGATGTTGTTGATTGGGCGCAGACCTATCACTGTCAGCTTGTTCTTCAGCCATTCAGGTGATTCCTTCACCTCACAGTCGGTAAGGCTCAGGCAGGCATATCTGCGGCAAGCCTCAGTGTTCTGTATCTCAACGTCGATAGGCAGGTTGTTGTTGTCAACCTTGAAGTCGTCGCATGAAGGACGGTGCAGTGTAGTCTGCTTGCCGTTAGCCAGCATCCAGGCGTAGAGGTCGCGTGCCACGCCGTAGTGTGACAATGCGTCTGCACGGTTTGCTGTTATGTCAACCTCAATGAGCCAGTCGCTCTCAAGGTTATAGTATTCTGCGGCTGGAGTGCCTACCACGGCATTCTCAGGTAAAACGATGATACCATCGTGGCTTGTGCCTACGCCTATCTCATCCTCTGCGCATATCATGCCGTTAGACTCTACACCACGCAGCTTTGATTTCTTAATCTTAAACTCCTTGTCGCCATCGTATAGCACGCAACCGAGGTCTGCCACGATGACCTTCTGTCCTGCAGCCACATTAGGTGCACCACACACAATCTGTGATGGAGCAGCTGCTGTACCGTCCTCATTCTTCTTGCCCAGGTCCACAGTGCACACGTGCATATGGTCTGAGTCTGGATGAGGCTCGCAGGTCAGCACTTGTCCTACATAAAGTCCTTTCAGACCTCCCTTGATGGTCTGTACTTCTTCCAGAGCGTCAACCTCCAAGCCTGTGCTTGTCAGCGCAGCGCACACCTCCTCGGGTGTAAGGTCGAAGTCAACGTACTCTTTAAGCCATTTGTAAGAAATATTCATAGTTGTTTATTTATATTCGTATTCGTCCAGAATTACCGAATTTTCCGATTATGATGAAATGCAAAAAATCAAGATAATAAAGTGAAATGTTTTAGAAACGAATTACTTTAATTAGTCTTAATTTCTTTAATTATAATTCGTGAAATCCGTATAATTAGTTTTAATCTGTTGTTAAAGAATAATCATTGTACTCACAGTAATCTGTGGTCGTTCTATTCATCTCCGTTTTCACCTCGTCTATTTCTCAAGATTCAGCTTGCCCTCCTCGCAGTGATACACTATGCCGGGGAAACGCTCCAGCAGCAGCATATTGTGTGTTGTCACTACGACAGCGGTGCCTGTGGCAGCAATGTCGCGGAACAGTCCTACGATGCTCTCGGCGGTCTCAGGGTCAAGATTGCCCGTAGGCTCGTCGGCGAGTATCAGCTTTGGCGAGTTGAGCAGCGCACGTGCTATGGCGATGCGTTGTTGCTCACCACCAGACAACTCATGTGGCATGCGCTCCTCATATCCTGTCATACCTACAGCCTTCATCACTTCGGTGATGCGTTTGTCTATGTCGAAAGAGTCCTTCCAGCCAGTGGCTTTTAATACGAACTCAAGATTGCGACGCACGTTGCGATCACCCAGCAGTTTGAAGTCTTGGAACACTATGCCCAACTCGCGTCTGAGGCCTTGTATCTCACTGCGCTTAATGTTGGTCATGTCTCGTCCTAAGACATTCGCTGTGTAGGCGCTGTCTATGTCAAGCTCACCGTAGATGGTGCGCAACAGTGAACTCTTGCCGGAGCCTACCTTACCTATTATATATATAAACTCTCCAGCGTTCACTTTGAAGTCAACGCCGCGCAGCACCATCTCATCATCGTAGTGGCTGATGTTTACGTTTTTATAGTTTATAAGCACGTTATTCAAAGTTATGAGTGATGAGTTATGAGTGATGGGTTATGAATTGCTTTATCAGCGGACACTCATAATTCATAACTCATCACTCATAACTTACTAGTGTTTCTTCCATCCAGGGTTATGGCGCTCTGCCAGTTCGGCAGCCAGGTCCTCAATCCTCAGTCCCTTTGAAGTGAGCAATACTATGAGGTGATAGAGCATGTCAGAACCCTCGTATATCAGTCTGTCGTTAGTGCCGTTGGTAGCCTCGATAACAAGCTCGAGAGCCTCCTCGCCAACTTTCTGAGCCATACGGTTCAGGCCGTCCTTGAAGAGCGATGTGGTGTAAGAGCCCTCTGGCATCTCCTCATGGCGTTTCTCGATAAAGTCTTGCAGTTCACTAAGGAACAAAAGCGGATTTTTTTCTTCCATTTTATATAATGATATTATAATTTGTAACTTACAAAATGCAAAGGTACTTATTTTTTTTTAATTATAAGGTAATTATTCTGAAAAAACTTTGCCATTTACCTAATATGGTGTCTCATGGCAAAATGAAACTTGTCATTTTGCATGGTGTCATGACAGCTATTTGCTTATAACATAATTACCAAGAATTGTTCATAAACTAATCCTTAATACCTAAAAATGGGGATGAGTAAAAACCCTCTTTTTTAGGTATTGCCAGAGTAGAAGGAAAGAGCTAACTTTGCATCGTAATTAGATAAAACAATAATACAAACACAAATAAAGACAGAAGAAAGATGAAAAAGACAATCGTAGTATTTGGCAGTTCCACAGGAACTTGTGAGGGCATAGCCGGAGATATCGCGGCAAAGCTTGGCGCTGAGGCGGTTAATGTGTCAGACCTCACCGCTGATGTTATTGCAGAGAATGAGAACCTTATCCTCGGCACTTCTACATGGGGCGCCGGTGAGGTGCAGGATGACTGGTATGACGGACTGAAGACGCTCAAGGCAGCAGACCTCAGTGGCAAGACCGTGGCACTCTTCGGATGTGGTGACTCAGCCTCTTACTCTGATACCTTCTGTGGCGGTATGGCAGAAATCTATAACGCTGTAAAGCAGGCTGGCGCCAATGTAGTCGGCGCTGTTGACGCTTCAGAGTACAGCTATGATGACTCAGAGGCTGTCATTGACGGACAGTTTGTGGGACTGGCCCTTGACAATGACAATGAGGAGTCAAAGACCGCTGCGCGTATTGATGCCTGGATAGCAGCCATCACACCGGCATTGTAAATTGTAACACACTATAAAACGCTCATAATTAAACGAGATGCTTCCTTATAACGAAAACATAGTAAACAACTCTGCGACATACAGGACTGTATCAGTTGGTGACAGAGAGGACGACAGGGTAGGGGTGTCAGCTCCTATGCGTGTATTGCTTAACCATATCTATGAGTATCAGAAGGGCGTGCGCCGCATGGTGCTCTACACCTTCCACAAGCGATACATGCGTTATGCCATAGAGCGTCTGCAACGTCAGGGTATAGACTATGTCATCTCACCGTTGCAGGGCGACAATGTCAACCTCTTCTTCGGCAGACGCGAGTGCCTGGATGCCATAAGGCTTATGGTTACCCGTCCGCTGAACCAACTCTCTCCCGAGGAGGACTTCATCCTCGGTGCCCTCCTGGGTTATGACATCTGTATGCAGTGTGAGCGTTACTGTGACAGGAAGCAGCGCATAGCGTAATCTTTTTGTAATGATAAAGGGGTAAATCCCTGACCTTTCAACACAGTCAGAAATGGCTGTGTTTTTCTTTTTTTTGCCCCCAAAAATCATCGGTTTGCAGATAGCCGAAAATAGGACATTTTTGTCATTTGGGGGTAAAAAAAGTTCGAGAAAAAAACTCAATCTAGAAGAAAAAGAACAGTGCAAAAACGAAAAAAAACCTCAAAAAGAGGCTTTTTTTTCACTCTGAACCGTAAAAGCATAGCTTTCTCACCCTAAAGTGATAGCTTTTACGCTGTCATTCGATAGCTTTCACACTGAGAAATGATAGCTTTTACGACGTAAAAGCTATCACTTTACACCGCTTTTCTAAATCCCTCTACTGATTATCAATGAGTTACAACTCTCGTAGATTTGCGTAGAGCCGACCAACAATATTTTTTCTCAAAAAACCGCCCTTTATTTGGACTTAAAAAGAAGGTCAAAATAGGACAAAATCGTTTTTTGGCCTATCCCAGGCACACGTCGCAGTGGCCGCAGTCGCGGTCTGTTTTCTCTCCGAAATACTCCAGCAGCATACGCTCCCTGCATGTGGTGTTGTCGTCTATATATTGCAACATCCTTGATACACGTTCGCCCATCCTCTCCTGCATCGTCTCATACACATGCTTGGGTATTATCATGTGGGCAGAGTCAACGCGCTGGCGCGGGTATGTTATCATAGGCATGTGCCTCGGCGGTACATAGCGTATGATGCACCGCTCGGCAAGGGATTTCAGTGTCATGTGGAGCTCGTCTTGTGACAGGGCAGTATGGCGCATGATGGCTTCGTTGTCGATGTAGGTCATGTCGGTGAACAACGTGCCGTAATGCCTCAGCAGGGCATTAAGTGCCTTCTCCTCGTCAGGGGTCAGGAAGTTGATGTTGTATAGCTCATTTCGTGTAACGCATATCATCACCCTTGCCTTGTTCTCGTTGTCGATGCTGTAGGTGATATAGCCGGAGTTCTGCAGTATTGCCAGTGCTGCCTCAAGATGCAGCGGATGGTGCTTGAAGCGTCTGCAGAACAGATACTCGTTGAAGTCATAGCGTGCTCCCTCGCCGGAGTTTATAGCCAGTTCAAAGAAGTATGCCAGGTGGTCATACACCTTTTTTATATAGTCCTTTGGCGGGAAGGCGGTCTTTACATGCCTGAGCAGATTGGTGCGGTCCTGCCCGTTGTATATCAGTACGGCATAGGCGCGCTTGCCGTCGCGTCCTGCTCGTCCTGCCTCTTGATAGTAGGCCTCTATGGAGTCAGGGGTATCCATGTGTATCACTAACCTTACGTCGGGCTTGTCTATGCCCATACCGAAGGCGTTGGTGGCCACCATGACACGCACCTTGTCCTGCTGCCAGTCATCCTGACGTGTCTCCTTGATGGCAAAGTCAAGTCCGGCATGGTAGAATGTGGCGCTGATGCCCTCTTCGCACAGCTTGTCTGCCACCTCCTTCGTGCGCTCACGGTTGCGGGTATATACTATCACGCTGCCTCTGACGGAGCATATTATATGGAGCAGTTCCTGAAACTTGTCATCGGCCTGCCTTACCACATACGACAGGTTTTCGCGTCTGAAGCTCATGCTGAAAACCTGAGGCTTCAGGTTGTTATGCTTACCAAACTCCAGTTGCTCCTGTATGTCGGTAACGACAGCAGGCGTGGCAGTGGCTGTCAGTGCAAGTATGGGAGCGCTTGGCAGTACCTTGCGTAGCTCGTTAATCTTGAGGTATGATGGACGGAAGTCATATCCCCATTGTGAGATGCAGTGTGCCTCGTCCACGGTGATGAAGCATACCTTCATATAATACAGTTTGGCGAGGAAGAGCCTGTTAGACAGACGTTCGGGCGAGACGTATAGGAACTTCACGGCGCCGAATACTGCATTGTCAAGAATCTGGTGAGTCTCTTTCTTGCTCAGTCCGGAGTAAACGGCCTCTGCCTTGATGCCACGCTCCTTCAAGTGCTGCACCTGGTCTTTCATCAGGGCTATCAACGGCGAGATGACTATGCAGATGCCATCCATGGCCAATGCCGGTATCTGGAATGTTATACTCTTACCTCCACCCGTGGGCATCAGTCCAAGGGTGTCATGGCCGCTGCCAATGCTTTGTATTATATCAAGCTGTATGCTACGAAAACTGTCGTAGCCGAAATGTTGGCGCAGCAAGTAAGTGTAGTAGGCGGTATTATTCACTCTTTCAACTCTTCAGTTCTTCAACTCTTTGTGCCGATATGTATGTCGTCAATCTGCAGTTGCACGTTGCCGCGACGGTAAACGTTCTCCTCTATGGTGTATAGCACGTTGAAGGAGCGTCGGGACTTGATGTATCTTGCCACGGATGACAGTCCGAAGGCTATGCCGTTCATGACCGTAGGCGAGTTAGAGTCAACCAGTTCCAACTTCAGGTGTTCCTGCTGGCGTCCTACCACCTTGGAAGTACCGAAGTCGTACACCTCGTTGGTGATGAACACCGGCTTGGTGTTGCCCGGACCGAACGGAGCGAAGCGTTTGAGGTCATGCAGCATGCGCCTGTTAATGTCGCTGAAGTTTATGGTCGCATCAGCATTGAGCGTAGGTACTGTCTGAGTGGGTTGTATATGTTGGCTGACATATTCCTCGATGCGCTGTTTGAAGAGCTCCACGTCATTCCAGCGTATGGTGAGACCGCATGCAAAGGTGTGTCCGCCGAAGTTTACCAACAGGTCCCTGCAACTCTTTATGGCGCTGTAGATGTCGAAGCCGGCAACAGAGCGTGCGGAGCCCACGGCATAGTCGCCGTCGCGTGTGAGTACCACTGTGGGACGGAAATACATGTCGGTGAGCCTGGCAGCCACAATGCCTACCACGCCCTTCTTCCAGTTCTCGTCATAGACCACTATGCACTGGCGGTTCTCTTGTTTGTTGAGGCGCTCAACGATGACGTTAGCCTCCTCTGTCATCTGCTTGTCTATATCTCTGCGTAGGTCGTTATACTCGTCAATCTCCTTTGCAGTGGTGACGGCAGTGTCGGGGTTGTTCTCCACAAGCAACTGCACTGACAGCTTGCCGTTCTCCATCCTGCCTGATGCATTGATGCGCGGGCCAATCTTGAATACTATGTCGCCCATGCTAATCTCACGCCCTGACAGTCCGCAGATGTCAATGATGGCCTTTATGCCCACTGACGGCTGGTTGTTTATCAGTTTCAGTCCGTGGTAGGCAAGGATGCGGTTCTCGTCAGTTACCTCCACGAGGTCTGCCGCTATGCTTATGGCGCATAGGTCAAGCAATGGCATAAGTTTAGAGAAAGGTATGCCGTTGTTCTTGGCAAACGCCTGCATGAACTTGAAGCCGACGCCACATCCGCACAGATGTTTGAAAGGGTAGGTGTCGTCCTCACGCTTAGGGTTGAGTATGGCGACAGCGTCGGGTAGCGTGTCATCGGGCATGTGGTGGTCACATACTATAAAGTCTATGCCCAGTTGCTTGGCATAGGCTATCTCCTTGTGAGCCTTTATGCCGCAGTCAAGGATGATGATAAGTGATACCCCTTGCGCCTTGGCGTAGTCGATGCCTTTGATGCTCACCCCGTAACCCTCGTTGTATCGGTCGGGTATGTAGTATTCTATGTTGCTGTAGAACTGCAGAAGGAACTTGTATATCAATGCTACTGCAGTACAACCGTCAACATCGTAGTCTCCGTAAATCATGATACGCTCCTTGCGTCCTATGGCATCGTTCAGGCGGTCAACCGCCACGTCCATGTCGCGCATCAGGAACGGATTGAGCAGGTCGCCCAACTGTGGACGGAAGAAGCGCTTGGCAGCCGACTCCGTAGCTATGCCGCGTCTTATCAGCAGCATAGCCAATACCTCGGAGATGTTAAGCTTCTCGCCTAACCTCTTCGCTTGTGTCCGTTGTTGTTCGGTGGGTTCGTATGTAGTCCACTTAAAGTGCAAGGGTCCTCTGCTTTATTGTATCTTTCTGAGGTTGAACTTGGTAATCTTGCTGTCGGGGGTTATCTCGACAGTCACTGCGTACTTGACATCCTTCTCTTTGCTCTCGTCGGTGCGCTCTATCTTCTGCTCAGCCGTAAAGTGTGCGGTGATGTTTGCAGGAGCGGCGCTGCCCTCCACGTTCTTCTCAGCCTTGAAGTCGTCGAGTATGTACCAGTTCATGTTTGTGATGTCTTCCTTATACAGTTTGTTCATAAACTGCACCGCCTCCTGCTTGGAGGCATTGTTATGTCCGAGGAAGGATGCCATGACATCGCTAACGGTGCCTAACAGCTTCTCCTCGTTTCTCGCGTTGACAGCCTGCAGGAAACGTCTGCACACGTCGCGTGCCATTGCCTTCTCCTCAGCCGTTGCCTCTGAGGCTTTCTTGTTGTCAAGGAACTCCTGTGCCTCGGCGGCTCTGCGGCTCTCGGAGTGCATCTTCAGGTATTCTGCGTATGCCTCGGCGGTGCCTTTGCGTACTGCTACGCTGAAGTCGATAGAGTCAATGAGGTCCTCAGCCTCACCTCTGTGCAGAGACTTGGGGTGAGCCTTGATGAAGGCCTCCAATGCGTTTCTTGCTCCCTTCGCGATGGTGTTGGCCCAGTCGGCGTCCTCCTCGGTCAGCAGGTTGAGGCGTGCGCTGACAGAGTCGCGGTGCTCTTGCGGAGCATCGTTAAACTGAACGAGATAGTCTTTCAGGTCCTGGATATTGGTGCTGAGCATAGCCTCCTCGTAGCGCTGCATCTCGAGTTTCTCCTCTGCAGCGTTGCTCCAGCACATGTATGCCACGATGCACAATGCCAGTGCACAGATAAATGCCAGCAGCCATATCATGCCCTTGTTGCGCTTTGGCGGTTGAGACAAGGGGGTGGGTTCTGTTGACGGTTGTTCGCTTACGACGGTGTTCTCCTCCTCAGTGTGCATCTTGATGCCGCAATAAGGACAAGTGGCAGCTTGGTCACTTATTTGGTGTCCGCATTCAGGACAAAGTATTAATGACATTTTGAGTTATGAGTTATGAGTTGTGAGTTATGAGTTTTTGCTTAGACAAGCGTTACTGCGTGCCGAGCGATGATTTGTGAGTTATACCCCAATCCTCCTCGGTAGGGAGAGAGCGTGAGCCTGGGGACTTATTAATTGCTAATTATGCATTATGAACTATGCATTTTAATTATTTCATTATTAATTATTCATTATCACGGTTCGCCCTTTCGATGCCTGAACCTCAGTTCGCGCAATTTGTGCTCGCCCATGAAGCGGCTTTTGTCCACATAGCCGTTGATGCCGTGCAGATGTCCTTTACCGGTGTACTGCCACATGGTTACGTCACGACCGTCAGCGAGTACCGGTTCCTTGTTGGAGTATTGCGCTATCATGATGAGGTAGCGGTCTAACTTGCCCTGCAGATGCTTGTTGTAGAAGTTGGCACCGGCATATATCAATGGACGTTGACGGTACACCTGCTCTATCATGTCGAGGAACTTGAAGAGCGAGTCGCAAAGAGCCTCGGTACTCAGTCCTCCTGTCACCTCTACGTCAATCATAGGAATCAGGTCTTGCTCACTCGGTTTGCACTGGGCAAAGAAGTTGGCTACCTGCAGCTCCTGGTCCACCGTGGGACGGTAGAAGTGGTATGAGCCCACTTTCAGTCCGTAGCTGTGTGCTGTCAGCACATTCTGTTCGTACGTCGGGTCTATGCGTGTGCTTCCCTCTGTGGCCTTGATATAGACATAGGCCATCTTCGTGCCTGTACCCACTGTTTCCCAGAATACATTGCCCTGATAGTGCGAGATGTCGATGCCGTGTATGTGCGCACAAGTATCCTCGCATTCGGTGTATTGCGACTGGGCTTTGGCGTCCGTGGCGGACAACAGTGTTATTATTAAGGCAGAGAGTGTATATCGTGTAAAGTGTAGTCTTCCTATAGTCATAAAAGCAAAGTTACAAAAAAATCCCCATATCGGCAAATTTTGTGACACTTTGTTTTGAAACTTATTGATTTAGAACCGTCAATCCTTAACGATTGTTAAAGGAGAGGGGTGGATGTCATTGTTCTGTTGTGTGGAAGTTGTGGGATGCAGATGGAATATGAAAGCATCGCCATTGTCGCAGGGTATAGTAAAAGAAAATTTGTGTATTTGAATAAAAAAGTGTACCTTTGCGTTATCGTAACAGTTATTGATTAAATAATGCCGTTTACACTTCCATTTAACTTCCTTGACATAATAGTCAAGGGTATGATTGTTGGCATCATCTGCTCGGCTCCTATGGGCCCTGTGGGTGTGTTGTGTGTGCAGCGTACGCTTAACAAGGGCAGGTGGTATGGCTTTGTCACCGGTCTTGGGGCGGCCGCCAGTGACTTGTTCTATGCTTTGCTTACAGGCTTTGGCATGAGCTTCGTGATGGAGCTTATAGATGCGCCTCAGAATAAGTTCTTTCTGCAGATTTTCGGTAGCATACTATTGTTTTGCTTCGGTCTCTACTGCTTTAAGAGCGACCCCCGCAAGAATGTCCATCAGAGTAAGAAGAACCAAAAGGGTACGTTGGTACACAATTTCGTCACGGCGTTTCTCGTGACGATATCCAACCCTTTGATAATATTCCTGTTTCTTGCCACTTTCGCACAGTTTGCCTTTGTTATACCTAACCATCCTGTGGAGATGTCACTGGGATACCTGAGTATAGTAGGTGGCGCGCTGTTGTGGTGGTACGGGCTTACATGGCTCGTAGACAAGGTGCGTGAGTTCTTCTCAATGGACACCATAGTGATTATAAACCGTGTGATAGGTACGGTGGTGATGGTGTTCTCGTTCGCTATATTCATTGGAACGGCTTTTAACTTATTCTCTATATACTGATGCTAATATCACGACAGCTTAGAAAAGAAAATATTGCCGAGTACGTATTGTATATGTGGCAGGTGGAAGACATTATTCGCGCTTACGGATTGGACCTCGGCAGGCTGAGGCGTGAGTACATTGCACGTTTTGACTTGACTGACGAGCAGCGCGATGAGATGACCGACTGGTATGGCGACCTCATTCGTATGATGCGTGAGGAAGGTAAGACGCAGGGCGGCCATATACAGATATTGCAGATAGTGATACAGCAGATGGCAGAGCTGCATGCAGAGCTGATGCAGTCGGTAAAGTTCCCGTTTTACAGTGCGGAGTACTATAAGGTGCTGCCGTTCATAGTAGAGCTGCGCTCCAAGGGCAGCAAGGAGGTGGGCGAGATAGAGACGTGCCTCAACGCTCTCTATGGAGTGATGCTGCTGCGTCTGCAACAGAAAGAGGTAAGCAGCAGTACGGAGGCTGCGGTGAAAGAGATTACCACTTTCCTGGGTATGTTGTCAGATTACTATAAGAAAGATAAAGAGGAGGGTATAGAGTTTTGATACTGACGGCAGACAGTGGCAGCACTAAGACCACATGGGTGGCGGCAGGCGTACGTGTCTTGACGCAGGGTATCAATCCCTATCACATGGGGAGTGAACAGATAGAGAGTGTCATAAGGCAGGAACTGATGCCGCAGCTCACCTCACAGATGGAGGGAGAAGAGAAGATTACGGAGGTGCATTTCTATGGCGCTGGTTGTACGGAGAAAGCCTCTGCACCCCTGGTGGAGATATTGAAGAGGTATTTCCCCGATGCAGTCAATGTGGAGGTTGCCAGTGATATGCTAGGGGCAGCCCGTGCGTTGTTTCAGGATGGAGAGGGAATAGCGTGTATACTCGGTACGGGCGCCAATTCATGTCTGTACCAGCATGGACGTATAGTGAGCAACGTGTCTCCTATGGGTTATATACTCGGTGACGAGGGTAGCGGGGCAGTGTTGGGACGTACCTTCCTTAACGCATTGTATAAGGGAGGACATACCGATATGATAGAGACGTTTGAGAGGGAGACGGGCTTGTCATTGCCAGAAGTGATAGAGAGGGTTTACAGACTGCCGTTGCCTAACCGCTTCCTGGCGTCTCTGGCACCGTTTATCAAGGCTCATGTGGATTGTGAATGGATAGGCATGATGGTGATAGAGTGTTTCAGGCAGTTCTTTAGGTGTAATGTCAGACATTATGACAGACCTGACCTACCGTGCTCTTTTGTGGGAAGCATAGCCTATTACTTTGAGCCATGGCTGCGTAAGGCGGCAGAGTTAGAGGGGTATATTATAGGAAAGATAATGAAAGAGCCGTTATGACTTATTTAGAGATATTCCGTGAGATAGCACAAATACCACGAGCCTCACATCATGAGGAGAGAATAGCTGATTATCTGTGCAAGTTTGCCGCAGAGCGTGGCTTGGACTACAGTCGTGATGAGCACCACTGTGTGGTGATACGTAAGGCAGCGTCGCCAGGCTATGAGGCAGAGGAACCGCTTGTGCTGCTTAATCATACAGATATGGTGTGCGTGAGCGATGCCGGATATGATACTCCCGGGGCTGTCAGCATAGAGGAGTATGACGAAGGAGGGGAGCGCTGGATGAGAGCATGTCATACTTCGCTTGGGGCGGATAATGGTATAGGTCTGTCTATGGCGTTGGCAGTGCTCGATGATGATACCTTGAAGCATCCTGCGCTGGAGGTGCTATGTACTACTTGCGAGGAAGACGATATGAGCGGTGCCGCCAGTCTGTCAGCAGATTTCGTCAAGGGACGCAATGTGTTAAACCTTGACTCTGAGAACTATGATGACATAACCGTGGGTTCGGCGGGAGCATACATACAAGCTGCTACTTTGCCCGTGAGTAGGATAGCTATGCCAGAAGGGTATGTGGCGTATGAGGTGGCAGTGACTGGCGGACTCGGTGGACATAGTGGCGTTGATATAGACCGTGGCAGGGGCAATGCCATAAAGATACTGGCTAATTTGCTGCTGGTGGCTATAAGACAGATGAACATAAAACTTTACCTCGTGTCATTTGAGGGTGGGGGAGCATACTCTGCCATCCCGGTGGAGGCTGAGGCAAAGGTGGTGATACCCCGTGAGGATATGGAGCAGTTTGAAGTGTTGGTGAGCCAGTGCTATGAAGCTGTGAGGGCAGAGTATTCTGTCACCGACCCGGAGCTGCAAGTGGCGTGTGAGCCGTCGGTATGGTATTCCACGGTGATGAGCGAAGAGAGTACACATGTCTTTCTTGCAGCCGTCAATGGTATTCCTACTGGTGTGACGGAAAGGCTGGGCGAGGATGGCAAGACTTCTAATAATATAGGTGTGGTGACGATGAGAAAAGGCTCTAAACCTGCAATGCTCCTCTCTACTCACACGCGCAGCAGCGACTATGAGCGTATGCGCCAGTTGGCAGATAATATATCTCGCATTCTTATGCTTGTTGGCGCAGAGGTAAAGACATTACTTGATGCAAAGCCATGGCAGGAGGATACTGCACATCCGTTTATTAACAAGGTGATGAATATATATGAGCAGACGCTTGGCTTCAGACCTAAGCCTGTCAGTCAGCACTTTGTCCTGGAGGCTGCATATCTCGTGGAGAAGTTCCAAGGGATGCATATAGCCTCTATCGGACCGCTGATAAAGGGAGCACACAGCACTGCGGAGCGTGTGTCATTGGCTACGGCAGATAATATATGGAAGGTAGTAAGAGAAATTTTAGAAAGCAAATGAAACCACTGATACTTATATCTAACGATGATGGCTATCATGCAAAGGGCATTAACAGCTTGATAGATATGCTGAAGGGCATGGGAGACATAATAGTGTGTGCACCAGAGTCTGCACGCTCAGGATACTCAAGGGCTTTCAGTACAGTGACGGTGTCATTGAAGCATCGCCGGCATTATGATTATGAGGGAACTACTATTGACGTGTGGAGTTGTAGTGGCACACCGGCAGATTGTATAAAGATGGCATACCACAAACTCTGTCCGAAAAAGGCAGATATAGTTATAGGTGGAATAAACCACGGCGACAATGCCAGCACCAACCTGCATTACAGCGGGACGGTGGGTATTGTGATGGAGGGAGCGCTGAAACGTATTCCGAGTATAGCTTTTTCTTTGTGTGACTATGATGATGATGCAGACTTTGAGCCTATGCGTCCCTTGGTACAGAAACTGACGGAGAAGGTGCTGCGCGAGGGACTGCCTACATATACATGCTTGAACGTAAATGTACCAAAGCAATGGAACGGTGAGACACGATACTGCCGCATGGCACATGGACATTGGCGCAGTGAGGTGGAAGAACGCTGGCATCCTAAAGGTAAGCCGTATTACTGGATGGCAGGATATTACCAAAATGATGAACCGGAAAGTACCGACACTGATGCTTGGGCCATTCGTAACGGCTATGCTGCTATAACACCGTTGACGGCAGACCAGACAGACTATGAGTTTCTCAATTCGCAAAAGGATGTGTTATGAAGTATTATATCATCGCAGGTGAGGCATCTGGCGATTTGCATGCCGCTAACCTCATGACATCGTTGGTAAAGAAAGACCCGGAGGCACAGTTTCGTTTCTTCGGAGGAGACAATATGCTTGCTGCGGCAGGTGACAAGGGACATCTGACGATGCATTATAGTGAGTTGGCGTACATGGGGTTCATTCCTGTGTTGTTGCATCTTCCACAGATAATGAGGGGGATGAAGCTGTGTAAGCAGGATATTAGCCAGTGGCAGCCTGACGTGGTGATATTGGTGGATTATGCAGGTTTCAATCTGAAGATTGCGAAATATGTAAAACAGAAGTTGCCGCATGTTCGTACGTTCTATTACATAGCACCGAAGATATGGGCGTGGAAGGAATATCGCATCAAGGACTTTAAGAGGTATGTAGATGAGATGTTCTGTATATTGCCATTTGAGAAAGAGTTTTTTGAGGGGAAACATAACTATCCAGTACATTATGTGGGTAATCCTACTGCAGACGAGGTGACTGGTTTCCTAAAAGGGGCAGAGGCAGACAATGAGAAATTCCTTAATGATAGCAAGCTGACAGGTGACAAACCGGTCATAGCTTTGCTGCCTGGTAGCAGAAGGCAGGAGATAAAGGATAATCTGCCGGTAATGCTTGAGGCTGTAAAGGATTATACTGATAAGTACCAAGTTGTGATAGCTGGTGCTCCGTCCGTTGACGCGCCTTATTATAATCGCTTTATGGATGGCAAGGAGGTGAGGCTGTTGGAAAGGGGAAATACTTATCAGTTGCTTTATAATGCGAGTGCGGCTTTGGTGACCAGCGGTACGGCAACGCTTGAGACTGCACTGTTTAATGTGCCACAGGCTGTGTGCTATAAGACCCCCGTGCCATCGCTCGCACGTTGGGCATTCAATCATATTATAAAGTGTAAGTATATATCGTTGGTCAATCTTATAGCCGACAAGGAGATAGTGCCTGAGTTGTTTGCTGACCGCTTCTCGGTGAGTGAGATTAGGCAGTGCCTGCATAACATATTGTTCACAGATGAGAGAGAAGAAATGCTGCGTGGATATGAGAATGTGAGACAGAAGCTGGGAAAACTCTGCGCACCGGATAATGCGGCAAACATTATGTTGGGTATTCTGAAACATTAACGCTTTATGATAGCATCTGATAATATATGTGCCATAGCCACCGCTGTTGGTGGGGCAATAGGCGTCATCCGTGTAAGTGGACCAGAGGCAGTGGGTATCGTGGCTGGTGTGTTCAGCAAGGATATATCACAAGCTAAAGGCTATACCATGCATCATGGATATATAGAGGGTATAGACGAGGTCATAGTTACCGTATGTCGTGCTCCGCATTCCTATACGGGTGAGGATACGGTGGAGATATCTTGTCACGGCTCTGCTTATATACTTAGCCAGGTGCTGAACCTGTTGGTAGAGAAAGGTTGTCGCTTGGCAGGACCAGGAGAGTTTACTAAGAGGGCATACCTTAACGGTAAGATGGACCTTTCACAGGCTGAGGCTGTGGCTGATGTGATAGCATCGCAGACGGCTGTGCAGCACAGGGTCGCCATGCAACAGATGCGTGGAGGTATATCTTCAAAGCTCCAGGTGCTTCGTGATGAGCTGTTACATCTCACTTCGTTATTGGAACTTGAATTGGATTTCTCCGACCATGAGGAGTTGGAGTTTGCTGATCGTACGGAACTGGAAAAACTGGCTGATACTATAAATAATGAGATACAACGGTTGTCCTCTTCCTTCCGTGAAGGCAATGCCATAAAGAACGGCATACCTGTGGCTATTATAGGTGCGCCAAATGTAGGCAAGAGTACCTTGCTCAATGCCTTGTTGCATGATGACCGTGCTATTGTAAGCGATATACAAGGAACCACGCGTGACCTTATAGAAGACACCATGACAATAGGTGGTTACCTTTTCCGCTTTATTGACACTGCAGGCATCAGGAACACCGATGACACCATAGAGCAGATGGGTATAGAACGTTCTCTGAAGGCTGCAGAGAAAGCCCAGGTAATCATCCTCCTTGCAGACGAAAGAAGCCCTTTCCCCGATATTCAGGAGAAAGAGCATCAGCAGATAGTATATGTAATCAACAAGAGCGATAAGTTAAAGCCTGGTCATGAGAATCTCCACTCTGCGTTAGAGATATCAGCCCTTCACGGCTCTGGTATCAAAGAGTTGGAGGAACGTCTACTGTCCATAGCGACATCTTCAAACAAGATTGGCACGGACGAAGTTATCATCACTAACCAACGCCACAAGCAGGCCCTTGACACCGCAGCTGCCGACATTCAGCGTGCCATGCAATCCATGCACATGGGCCTCAGCGGCGACCTCATCTCAGAAGACCTCAGCCTTTGCATAAACCATCTCTCCGACATCCTCGGAGGCACCATCACCACCAACGAAGTCCTCGGAAACATATTCAAAAACTTCTGCGTGGGAAAATAGTCCAATTGCAAAGAAACACATAAAATCTGCAAAAATAAACCCGTAAATCCCTTGTTTTCAAGTGTTAAAGATTGTTCGGATTTTTGCAGATTTTTGATTTAGGTATTGTTTGTTTGCAGATTTTTGCCTAACTTTGTCCCCCAGATGTCCCCCAAAGAGTGACGCACCCCCATTTTTTGTCCCCCGAAAGATGGTTTTTTGTCCCCCGTGGCGACATTTGGTAGTAACTCGTTAAAACT
>JAFXZU010000012.1:0-28342 GCA_017541085.1 Prevotella sp. | reverse complement strand
TACCCTTATATGTCTCCGGGATGATATTGGCCGGACCGGTCAGCACACAGTCATCATTGCTCTCCAAGCGCCAGTAGGCTTTAACCTCCGCACCTCCCTCAAGCACCACTGCCGTGGCGATGACGGGTATCTCAATACTCTTGTCACCCTGCGACACGGTCACCTTGCTGCTGAAGTCGCCGTCACTGGTCAGCGTGACACGTGCATAGAAGGTCTTGATAAGAGTGGAAGAGGTGTAGTCAACGGTCAATTCTGTGTTCCATTCCGTCTTATCGAAAGACACCTCTATTCCCTCACCGGCAGAGATAGTAACGGTTCCCGCCTCAGGAGAGAGGCCGAAGCCGTTGACGGTAAACTCCTTAGTGAGCGTCTGCCCCTTGTATGCCTCGCCCATATCGCCGGTGGCAGGAGAGACGGAGAGGTCTGTAGGCAACACTATATCATCCGCGAGGATGCCCTGCGCCTTCATCAGACGGGCGCACTCACGCGCTACGAGCAGCGCGCCGGTGGTGTTGAAGTGGGTTGAGCCTTGTCCGTCAAACAGCTGTGCCTCGCACTTTGCCTGTGTGCCGTAACTCTCATAAAGCTCCTTTGTGGCTGTGGTGAGGTCAATGAAATACACGTCTTTCTCCTCGGCCAGTTTCTGTGAGTGGTAGGCATAGTCCATGGTGTGGTCGTCAGCAGCCAGTTTTGTGCCATTGACCGGACCGTTCTGCGTCAGTACCTGATAACTGTCACCAAGGTCATGACGACCGTTGCGACGTATGGTACTGCCTGTGAAATAACTGCGGCAAACGGGTGAGCATATAATAGGAATAGCACCCAGTGCCTTTGCCTCGTCAACAATCTTGCCCAGCCACTCCTTATATGTGGTGGAGGGGATGGTGCCACGTGTCTCTGTCCACGTCTGGCCGATGCTTTGGTAGTAGGCCTGCAGCTGCTCACCGTCCATGCCCGAGTTTTTCTCGTCATTGTGGCCGAAGGTGATAATGACATAGTCACCTGCCTCCACATTTTTCTTCGCCGTCTGCCAGAGTTCGTTGTAGCCGCCGCGCGAGTCGCGTCCGCCCTTGGCATAGTTCACGGATGTCCATCCGTTGGTGAGGAAATTACCGAAGTACATTCCCCATCCACGCGTAACCGTGGCAGACTCGTCGTAGGGTGCCATGGTGGAGTCGCCAAGCGTGTGTACTTTCTTGGCACTGCCAAGCACACTGACGACGATGGTCAAGAGGAAAAGAATTGCTTTTTTCATCATTATTTACTTTTCACGTATTACTTTTATTGTTTCTATGGCTGCAAAATTACGTTTTCTTTTTGTTCTCCTGGGGGCAAGAAACACGTTTTTGTGGGGTAAAAAAATAATTCCAAGGGGGTATTTTTTTGCCAAGCAGTACGGGGAGGACACCTCTGAAAACCCTTTACTGCACTGGATTGACGGGGATTATAAATTATACGACCACAGATTACACAGATGGACACAGATTCTTATTTAGTAAACGAAGACGAAAACGAAAACGAATAATTTCCCACAGATAACACAGATAGCACAGATATTTTATTTACGAACACGAATAACTCGAATAGAACGAATATTCTCCCACAGATTACACAGATGGACACAGATTTTTTTGACAACGGATTAAGACGGATTGCACGGATTGCACTGATTATTTTTTTTACAGGAATTATCAGAAATTGACCACGAATTAATCAGGAATTATAATCTTGGAATAAATTATTAATGAAAAATTCTTTCTGTAGATTATAATTTCAAAATAATTCTTCTTAATAATTAGTGAAATCCGTATAATCCGTTTCAATCCGTTGTCAAAGAATAATCCCTGTAATCTGTGCTATCTGTGGTCGTGTTATCCGTGGTCGTCTTCGTTACATTATAACAAAAAAGCTGTCACCTCACAGTAGTGAGGTGACAGCTTGTATTAGTAGTGACGAGTAGTGTCACTTAGTTGTCATCTGGGTCAGGTAAGGTCACCCGACTGTTTCTTCGTGCGGTACTCTGTAGGCGACATACCAACCGCCGCCTTGAAGCACTTAGAGAAGTACTTAGGGTCAGAGAAGCCACAGCCGTAGGCTATCTCGTTGACACCACGCATGGTGGTGGCGAGCAACTGACATGCACGTTTGATACGCGCCTCCTTCAGGAAGTCGGCAGGCGTGACACCCAGGAGTTGCTTCATCTTACGGTTGAGCGAAGAGCGTGAAGTAGCCGTAGCACTCGCCATCTCGTCAACGCCGATGCCACTGTCGTCCATGTTCTCCTCAATGAACTCCATAAGGCGCTGCATGAAGGCGTCGTCCTCCTCATTGACGATAGGAGTAGGCTCCACATGATGTTGTTCCTCCGCAGAGTTTTCCTGCTGCTGACTTCTGTTGAGCAGTTCCAGATATGCCTGCAGGTTCTCCTCACGCTGACGCTTCAGCTTCTTGATATGCCTGTAAGTGTAGTTTATTGCCCCAAGGATGCCTATGATAAGCAGCAGGTAAAGGATATATGCCCATATAGTCTCCCAGAACATAGGCTTCACTATGATGACAAGGGTGCGCACGTTATTCACCCATATGCCATCGGCATTTGTGGAGCGTATCTCCAGGGTGTATGTACCCGGAGAGATATTGTAAAGCGTGAGGGTATGGTTGGCGGTAGGGTCAGACCACTCCTCCTCTGTATCCCTCTGCCACCAGTGTCTCTGCTCAGTCAGACGGGTGATGTAACGTATGCTTTTATTTGAAGCGAAGTCTAACGCCGCATAGCCTATCGTAACATCGCGCTCTGATGATGAGAGATACAACGTGTCCTGAAGTTCTGCAGAGTAATCTATTGGAGTATTAGGTTTGTCAAATGATGTCAGGACAATACGTGGAACGTATGGCTGCTGATGGAACACCTTCTCTGACACAATAGCCACACCGTCCTCCAACGTCAACAGCCAGCGACCGTCTCTCAATAACATCGGCTCGGCATCAGAGAAACGTGAGTTGATGGGGAAGAATGCGGTATTGAAGTTCTCTATGGTATTAAGATCGGCATTTATGCGCGTAATCTGGTTGTTACACTGCACCAATATCTCGTCGCCTATCTCGGTCATTGCCAAGGCGGCGTCGGAACCCATGCCGTTCTCCGTGCCATAGTGCGTAAACTCATATTCCTTTGACGTGAGGTCCTTGGTGAGAAGCATATTGACTCCTCCGCTCTCAGTAGAGATAAAGATACGGCCCTTACGGTCTGTCAGCATATCCATGACGGCACTGCACGAGAGTGAGGAAGAACGATTAGACTCCCTCTGATGCAGGGTGAATGTCACCTTGCGAGGGTCCCCGTCTATTCCGTTGATGAACAACAGTCCCTCGGTGGTGGTGGCGAGCATCATGCCATTACCTGCCGACATCAGACGACGCATATATAGATTTGTAGTAGGATATGAGGTAAAGGTATTCTCATAGTTTAGGAAATGCAGTTGGTTTGCTTCAGCATTAGGGTTGACAAGAAGATTTACTCCCCCACCCTGCGTGCCTATCCACAGTCTGCCTTTCTTGTCCTCATGGAATGTATATATGTCCGTACTGTTAAGTGTCTTACCAGCCTTTATCTCTGCAGCGGTACCCTTAGTGAAATGCTCCACGGAGAAAACGCCGTCGGCAGTCTCACGGAGGCGATACAAGCCATCGGGTTTGGTGCCTATCCATATTGTTCCGTTCTTCTGCTGGAATACTGAGTAGGTAGGAGCAAACGTTGTAAGTTCCTTATGAAGTCGTCCGTCATGGCCTAAATATCCAATAAAGTTGGCCATACTGTCGAGCACTGCTACCACGTTGGCATCACGGGTACCTATCCATATACGTTTCTTCTGGTCAAGGAAGAGGGTGCGCACAGTACTACGGGGAACACAGTCGAGGTACTGACAGTTTATCAGTTTCTGCGACACACATGAAACGCCGAAGCGCTCCATAAACCAATGGTTCTTCTGGAAGTCTTGCATATACATACGCACTCCAGTGAATGTATGGTCGCCAAACTGATAGTCGCGTGCATCCCTATACATCGCAGCGTCGGCATTGAGACGTGCCATAAAGCGCTCGGCAAGGACAGAGTCAACCGGTTCAAACTTATAGGTAGAGAGGTTGAAACGCCACACATTGTCGCCATTGGCACAATAGATATTGCCGTCCTCGCCCAAGAGTATGTTGCGTATTCTGTCGCTGGTGATTTCATTACCATCACCGGGACGAGACTTGAAGACAACGAAATCGTAGCCGTCGAAACGATTCAGGCCATTCCATGTGGAGAACCACATGAATCCCTGCTTGTCTTGCAGCATCTTGGTGACATGCCACTGCGTCATGCCGTTCATGTCATCATAATGCTGATACCTGTAAATATAATCAGATGACATAACAGGCACAGTGACTGCCAACACCATGTAGAGCATTAACAGGCGCAGTTTGTCAGAGAATGCGTTTATAGGTTTTAGTCTTGTCATATTCTTCTCCCTTCTTATTGTTTAGCTATTCGTGTATCTTATCTATCTACTCAACTTTCGCAAGCGCCAGTTGAGAGGTTCTTAGGTTGTCAGGTCTTAGGTTATCAGGCAAGGACAAAGCCGCTGAGTATTCTGCCACACTTCACCACCGTACCGTCAGCGGCAGGCGGCAGCTGTTCCCTGCGGGCGGAGAAATAGCGACTGTCTGTATATGTATCGACATCAGACACTGTTATGTTACCAGCCTCTAAGCCACTGTTAAGCAACTGCTCACGGTTTATAGCCTTCAGGTCTATATGTGGCTTGCGTTTCATAATGACATACTGATCCATCTGGAAACCAGCCTCGGCAAATTGGTCAACGACCTCCTGGCCTACCTCAAAGCTGTCCTGGCTGATACCAGGTCCTATAGCTGCCACGCACTGAGAGGGCACCGTACCATAGGTGTCAGCCATAACCGCCAGCGTCTTCTCTACTATCCGTGCCACAGTGCCACGCCACCCTGCATGGATGGCGGCGGCAGCATGATGTGCCGCATCATATACCAGGACCGGGATGCAGTCGGCGGTGCTTATGCCCATAGCCACTCCACACTGGTCAGATATCACGGCGTCTATGCCCTCAAGGCGTGCCTTGCACTCATACACGGAGAGGGAGAGCATCTGAGAGTCAATGACGGCTATGCGGTCGGTATGCGTCTGATGCGGATATACCAACCGGCTTGCACGAACAGGCAGACAGCCCAAGAGGCGTGTCTCGTCACGTCCTATGGTGCGGTCTGTAGTAAATGATGTGATGTTTTCTCCTAAATTATAATATATCATAGTACCTTACTGCCAATGTCATGCTCTTTCAACAGGTGGGTTCTATTAATTCCCACCTATATTAAGCGTCACCCGGCATCATACATACTCGAAGTCCTCAAGGTCCTCTATCTCGTCCCCGTCTTCGTATTCGTCTTCGTTTCCGCCTTCGTCTTCGTTTATTATTCCTATCTCCTCATCGGCAAGGCGGTCCTCTGCATACACCTCTTCAGCGAGGTATGACATATCCTTGTCACGGTGTACGAGGGTATCCTCGGCGATGACACCCTTTATCTTGTTTGACTCACTGTTGAGTTCCTCCCACAGTATGTCTTTCAGTTCGTCCAAGCCCATACCCGTAACGGCTGAGATGAACACCACCTGAAGGTCCTGAGGCAAATCGTGGCGGAGCATCTCCATGAGCTCGTCATCAAGCAGGTCGCACTTGGTGACGGCGAGTACGCGGTGCTTCTGCAGCATCTCAGGGTTAAACTGTGCCAACTCGTTAAGAAGCAGCTCATACTCTTTCTTTATATCATCGGTATCGCCCGGCACCATAAAGAGTAACAAAGAGTTACGCTCTATGTGACGCAGGAAACGCAGGCCGAGTCCCTTACCCTCTGCTGCTCCCTCTATTATACCCGGTATGTCAGCCATGACAAATGACTGATGGTCGCGATAGCTGACGATGCCGAGCGACGGCTCCAGCGTAGTGAAGGGGTAGTTGGCTATCTTTGGTTTGGCAGCGGAGAGTGATGACAGCAGTGTGGACTTACCAGCGTTAGGCAGTCCCACCAAACCGACATCGGCAAGGAGCTTCAGCTCCATGATAACGGTCATCTCCTGCATGGGTTCGCCTGGTTGTGCAAAGCGCGGCGCCTGGTTTGTTGACGTACGGAACTGGAAGTTGCCCAGACCACCACGGCCGCCCTTGAGCAGTACGACCTCCTGACCGTCCTCCATGACATCGCAGACGAACTTACCCGTCTCGGCATTATACACCACCGTACCGCACGGTACATCCACATATACATCCTTGCCGTCGGTGCCGTGGCACTTGTCCTTGCCGCCGTTACCGCCATGCTCAGCGAAGATATGGCGCTGATAGCGCAGATGCAGGAGTGTCCAGTAATTGTGATTGCCACGCAAGATGATACTGCCGCCCTTGCCGCCGTCGCCACCGTCGGGACCGCCGTTAGGATTATATTTTATATGCTTGAGGTGCATACTGCCCTTGCCGCCCTTACCAGAGCGGCACTGTATCTTTACATAATCTACGAAGTTACTTTCCATTTTCTCACTAAGGGGATATAATTTGCAAAAATACAAATAAGTTCTTACATATCAAAGTATTCAAGGGAGAAAAATAACTCTTTCTATGGTGTTTCACGTTCTGTTTTGCTAATTTCGCACATATAATATAACATTTTTACGGTATGTTTGGTATTCTGACTTCAGATAAAATTCTGTATTACTCGGAGTCTGAGTCGGGACTGGTACCTTTTACCGAGAAATTACGCTGCACGTCAGTTTGTAATGGATGAACTGAATACGGTGGACTGGACTTTACATTGGAATAATGGTGCTGTGTTCCTTCCTGAGACGGTACTAGCAACAAGCAAGGGCGATGACACGGACTTGTTTATTCTCAATACGGACAACTGTTTCTATGAGTTTTTCCGTACCGGCGTAGATGAGGTAAGCGAGCCGCTGCTACTGAGCGAGCTTGAGGAAGGTGCATCATACTGTCTTATCATTACCAACGATGCCGGCATATATCGTCTATATACAGACTTCCAGATAACTGTGAGGAAGATAAAATATGATGTTGTAGAGATTACTTGTTCTAACTGACACTCATTGACGACCTTAGTTGGACGGTGCCTCATGGATGTCTGAGATTCTACCTGATTGATTTGACTTGCTTTCGCAACACTTTATTACAGCGTGCTCTGCGGGCATTGAGCACAGCGCCGCCCTACCCTATATGGCTGTGTCTGTTGTGTTGCAAAGTCCTCGACACACACTGGTAGTGCGTCTTATTACGCATTTATAAGTTTACGGCTGGCGTCAATACGCAGGAAGATAAACAACAACAATGTGAATCCCCATAAAGAAGAACCTCCATAGCTGAAGAACGGTAACGGAATACCAATAACCGGAGTCAAGCCTAACACCATTCCTATATTGATAAACAGATGGAACAAGAATATGCTGACTACACAGTAACCGTAAACACGGCCAAACGGACTCGTCTGGCGCTCAGCAAGGTGTATGAGTCGTAGTATCAAGAATAAGAATACTATCAAGACTGCGGCTGAACCGACAAATCCCTCTTCCTCTCCGACGGTACAGAAGATGAAGTCGGTCTCCTGCTCCGGCACGAACTTCAATTTTGTTTGCGTACCGTTAAGGAAGCCTTTGCCCCATACTCCGCCAGAACCTATCGCTATCTCACTCTGATGTACGTTATAACCTGCACCAGCAAGGTCTTCCTCTAATCCCAAAAGGACGTTGATACGTACACGCTGGTGCGGCTCCATAACATTGTTCAGCACGTAAGATGCAGAGAAGAAGAAGATTACCGACGTAATAGCGAAAAGGGTAATAAAAAAGTACTCCCTCTTATTGGCATATATCCATAAACCGACGAGATAAGACACCATCAGGAATGTCAATACGCACTGCACCCATAAGATATCAAAAGGTATGATGAAACGTGAGAACAGCAGAGCAAGGATAGTGACTCCGAACGAGGTGAGTATTATATTGCGGGCTTCTTTTCTTGCCTTGCAGTACACCAATACCAGCACTGACGTAAAGAACTGTATTAGCAATAGCACTACGAACGGACCTACATGCGTAGGGGTTCCCCATAATAATGGCTCTGCGAAACGTATTCCTATCACGAAGTAAGATACCATTGCTATGCCCGTAAACAGGAAGCTGCCGGTCATACCCTCACGATACAACATCAGGAAGAATGAGGCATACACCAAGGCTGAACCCGTTTCCTTCTGCATTACAATAAGTATCATAGGGAGTAATATCATGCCTATGACCTTAGCGAGGTCCTGCCAACGCTCTATGCTAAACCGGTAGCCTGACATGAGCTTTGCTATGGCTAACGCTGTGGCAAACTTGGCGAACTCCGCCGGTTGAAGGCGTAACGGTCCCATTACTATCCATGAACGCGAACCTTTTATCTCATGTGGATTGAATATCGTAGCAAATAGCAACAACAGCAATACTACATATATAGCGAAGGCAAAGGTTTCATATAGCTTATTATCTATAAGCAACAGACACGTTGCAAGCAACAAACTGGTGAATATCCACACTATCTGCATACCTGAACGGGTGTCGAGCGAGAACAGGTCTGCTTCCTCAAAAGAATAGGTGGCTCCGCACACACTAATCCAACCAAATGCTAACAATATCACATAGGCGATTATAGTGTACCAATCTATACAACTTATAACTGTGTCCTGACGTTTCATTGCTTATACAAAAAAAACTCTGTAAAGCATTTCTTGTGCAAAATACTTAACAGAGTCTTTTCCTAATATCTTTCTATATTACGTTTGTATTATTCTTTTACTTCTTTATCGTCTTCAATGCCTTCAGAGCATTCTCATCCTCAGGATCTATATTAAGGATTCTGTTCCACCATACACGAGCTGTCTTAAGATCATGACGTGTAAAGTATGCTACAGATGCAAGATAGCGACAAGCCTCTATCTCCATGCTCTTTAACTGGTCTGTCTGTTCCTCTCTTGAAACACAGTAGTCATACAACTTCTGATAATATGGCTCTGCCAGACACTGGGTGTTCTCCGGGTCAAAATAAGCATAGGTCCAACGGGCATGAGTGTAAAGCACATAATGCAGATTTTCCCAATTTGGATATTCTGTCTCCAACTGGTCATATACCTTGAACATCTGGTTAATGACAGAGAGTTTCTCATCGCCCTCCAAGCCATCCTGCCAATCACGGTAGATAGCGGCATACTGATAAAGCATATAAGCCTTGTCTGATGACGGATACTTATCCATGAATATACGATACAGTTCCAAAGCCTCCTTGTAACGATGCTCACCTTTCAACGCTTCTATACGACGGTTAAGAGTCTGACGTATCTGACCATCCATCTGAGGTACGAAGTAGTCGGTACAACTCGGAATCTTTGAGTATGTCTCAAATGCTTCGTCAACACGTGACAAGCCAAGGTAACAAGAACCTAATGAGTAATAGTCCACAGAGTTAACTGAGTCCTTTGCATCCTCAAACCATATCTTTCCGTGCTCTAAAGCCTCCGCATACATATTCTGACGTGTAGCACTCCAGAAATAAAGTCTATCAAAACCCTTGTTTTGCGGGAAACGATTACAGCCGACGAGACACAGTTCCATACACTTCATATCGTCCTGGCTCCAATAACAGTTCTGTACGAACTGAATAAGCTGGTTCATCGTCAGCGTATTAGGATCGACATTTGCCATAGCAGCAGCTGCCTCGGCATCATTACCCTGCTTATTGTAGAGCATGGCAATCTCAATATCCACGTTGTAGTCTGGTACTGCCAAGCGAAGTTCCTCTAACTTCTCCTTAGCCTTGTCCATATCCTTACGAGACATCACCGTAGCATACTTAACGTATGGTATAGGATTAAGAGAGTCAACAGCTATAGCCTTGTCAAACCACAGACAAGCAGAGTCAACATCCCACTCGCCATACATATCACCTTTCAATATATATGCTGGTGAGAAGCTTTCATCAATATTAAAAGCCTTGTCAAGATATCTGCGTGTCTTCTCACGCTCATTATTACGGAAATAAGCACGAGCAATGGCAGTCTGCATATCAGCATCCTCTTTGAAACGTGCTGACAATTCATTTGCTATAGTATCAGCCTGTGTAGAGTACTTATGCAACACAACAGCCAAAGCTGCCTGTACAGCATCTGCCTCCTTTGACATCTTCTGAGCACCTACAACCTTCTTCGCTTTTGAAGACTTCTTCTTTGATGCTTTTTGGGGTTCGCTCGCCTCCTCTGTATCACTACCTGCATTATCTGCAACGGCATTATCAGAATTTACAGTAGCATCAGAAGTGGCTGACGCCTCTACATTCTCAGTTGTAGGCTCATCGTCAGTCCTTTGCACCATAGAGGCCTTAACGGTGTAAATACACAGTGTAAACAAAAGGACTGCTGCTATATATAATCTATTAAATGTCATACCAACGACTTTAATCTTACTTGTTATGCTTTTCTATTATCTCTTCTTATGCTGCTTTGCAATACGCTTAGCATACTTAGCATTGTACTTCTCCACAGCGCGTAACTGACGACTCTTGTAACGGGCATCATGACGCTCGTGAATAGCCTTAACGACCTTAGGATCACGACGAAGCTTACCAATCTTGTACTGTACACCTATGTTAAGTGACTCATACAAGTGCAGACGGTCTGTGATAGATATGGTGTTGAAACCACGTATATCATACATCTCATTCTGCGCAATGAAGTAAACCTCAGGGTTAAAGAATACAGAAACGCCCTTCTTGCCTATTGGATAAGCCAACTTGAAACCACCATTGACACCGAAGTACCAATTCTTCTCTTCTTCAAAGTCAATTGCAGTATTCTTACCACCAGGTGCAACAGGCTCTGTGCTTGCTACTGTGTTCTTCTGTGAACCTAACCACATAATGGCAGGACCTACGTACGCATGCAACTCAAACTTACGCTTGTTCATGCGACCAGCACACAAGTTCATCAAGTTTGCCTCAATATCAAGAGCACCAAACAGAGTGTTTCTGTTAACTTTAACAATACCATTATGACCTTCTGACCACATCATACCATCCTCACGTATATAGTGAGCATAATATGGCATCAGCTCATTTCTGCTGGTGTTCATCAGGTTCACACTACCACGGATACCAAGGTATGTGTTAAAGGTATAGTCAAACCAACCTTGTGCTGTCCACTCGAAATCTCCTGCACCCCAATCGCTGTAACGACGAGACAACATAGGAATACCTGCTGCGATACCGACACGTACACCCTTGTTTACCTTATAAGTATAGTGCTGCACCTGGTCCATCTCCTCAACAGGACGATAGTGTGGACTGCGAATCATAACCGTAAGACCGAGGTTCAATGCCACATGGTTCATATCACGAAGACGATCATCCTGAGTGTACACACTGTGAGAGTAACGTGGCTCTATGAAGACCTGAAGGTCTGGGTTGATATATCCATATATATGAGCACCGAAGCTGTAAGACTCTGTACCCACACGATACTTCTCTACGAATGTACGCTTGTACTTTGACAATGTACCATAGCCCAAGCCGAAGAATACATAACCACCAAATGGCTGGTTCCAGCTAAATGACTTATAGAAGAAACCTAATGGATTGAACAATGCCTCCGCACGGATACCCATATAGTGAGTATTAAAGGTCTCTGTCATATCACCATGAGGATAGGCATCCCATCCCTGTCCCTCATAGTCAATCTGCTGACGCTTAGCTATCTGAGTAAAACCAGAGAAACGGAAACCTAATACTGGTGACCACCATTTACCGATACTTATTGTTGTAGTATGTCCTGTAGCAGACTTAGGTGTGTACTCTTTTAATGTGGTCTTCTCACTCCAGTTAAGACCGCCAGAGAACTCCACGAACCATGGACGACGCCACAACTCATTTGTCTCATATGTCTCCTCTGGGAATTTCTCCAGACGAGAGAGCATAAACTTAACACGAGCAGCCTTTGAGAGATTGTCATTCAGACTAAACTCATATGTAAGGTTTGCACCATAGAAAAGGTCAAAGCCACGCCAGTTACGTAAGTATTCATAATCCATCTGAGGACCACCAATACCGATGTATGGCTCAACATTCAAGTATGCGTGAGGACCGGTGAATATCTTCAACTGAACACCAGTATGAGCCTCTGGAGCAAACTTCTTTCTGCCTGTACCATTGAAGAAAGTATAGTTAGCACCTATACCTACCAATGACTGGACATCAAGCCAACGTGAAGAGTTATAACCCTCAAAGTGAGTGGTTATATCATGCATGTAATCCAAACGGCCTGACACACGAGCCATACGGAGACCACGCTGGTAGTTATAACCCCAACCGGCACCCAGACTGATACGCAAGCTGTTCAGCTTGTCAAGTCTTGTGCCAACCTGCCCCATAACCTGAACAACATTCAACTTCGGAGCATTCTCTGCCTGAGGTAAAACCTGCTCGTAGCCTGCAGACACGCCGTAATACAAATTCTGCAATATGCCCTTGTAGAATTGATAGCCCTTTGGCTTATAAAAGTCTCTGACACTATAATCCAAAGCATTCACTGCATTTGTACCGCGAGCAAGATTCTTACGTGACATCTTAATAGTGTCACGCATTGCCTGAATGTCTTCCTCATCAAGTGTATCCAAAGGATCTATTGCTTTCAAAGAAGCAGGATCCAAAGGATTTACCGCAGGAACAGCCTTCAGCGGATTATTACTCTGCAGTCCTAACAGCAAAGCTGTCAGTGCGACCAAAACAATTTTTTTATTCATCGTTTTACTTAGATTCAGCATTTTCTGTAGCATTATCACTTCCCTCTGCATCTGTAGATGCCTGATCAGCGCCTTCAGCTACTTCTTCTTCATCATCATCACCACTTATCTCAATAACGTCATCAGATACACCTCCCGCATCATTCTTCAATGTTACAAGGTTGTTGAATATCTCATGATAACGTTCTTTCTTCTTCTTGCTATACTTGAACTTCTCACGCAACTTATCACTTACCTGACCATCGGCAAGGTAAAGCCACTTGTATGATGGCTCCAGCTCAAAGCTGTGGTTAAAGAATGCGAGATAGTTTGGAACATAGTCTGGCTTCTTAGGCTCACCAAGACGCTGCTCTTCCAAATCAGCCTCCAACATACCACGGAGATACCACTTCTTCGGATTCTCATCATCCATGGCTGCTACGAGTTCCTGACACACTGAATTTGGCACATTAAGTATCTCACGAGCCTCAGTGTATATCACTGCCTTATTATCAGGAGCACAGCTGATGACATAGTTCATAGCATCAAGTACTTCCTGCTCCTCTGCTGGTGGCAACTGATGGGTAGCATATTTTACAAAGCCCTCCTTGAACTTAATATACTTCTTCAAGCGCTCCACCTTCGGATCATTATCGTTGGCAAACCAATAGTTACAATAACTCAAAGCACTATCACGCTCCTCCATCTGGAAGTATGTTATGATTTGGTTTATCAACACCTCACGACGGTTCTTCTGAGCACGCTCACTCTTTTCACGAGTTGACAACGCACGCAAGCGGCTGTTAATGAACGGAGCCAACACCTTGGCATCTGGCTTACCCTGACGTGAGTTCAACATCGCCATCTTGTTCGCAACATACATAGAGAATTTGATATTCTCATAACCTGCAGTCCTTGTAACATGATTATAGGCAATCATTGTAAGTGTATCAAGCTCTGCAGAATCTGTTATTACAGTATAAAGGTTGTAGTAGTCACCATCAGAGAAGTCCTTACCCTTACCCTGCAACAGGTCATGCTTACGTATCTTATATGCCTCCAATGCCTCGTCTGCATCCATTATATGCTCACGCTCATAACGATATGTCACACGCATTCTTCGCTGACTTACAAGTACTGGTTCAATAACCGTCTCAAAGCCCTCTAATGACATTATTGCGGCATCACCACCATAACCGTTCGCTCCCATGTTCTGACGTATCTGCTCCGCATGTCCTGGATAACCATTCTCCTCAACCTGCTTAGCTACATCTTCCCATGTATATACTCTTGGTAAACCTGTATGGAAGGCTACATCTACTTTACCCAAATAGTTGCGCACTTTCTGTACAGCCACCTTCGTACGTTCTGCAGCAAGACGACGGTTTGACTCCAAACCACCCTCAGGAGAAGCAGAGGCCTCTACCTTCACCTCCATCAACTGGTCACCATAAGAACGTAACTCGGTTACCAGGTCACCTAACATCTTCTCATTGATAGAGTCGTTTATCAACTCTGACTTACCAACGATAAAGCGCAAGCGTAAATCCTGATTCTTGGTATCATAGTTACTCTCTGCCGTTACCTGGAACTCATCTACATCCATATCAGCAGCAGCGACACCAAGGTCTATAAACTTAAATATATTCTTTCCATTACAAGAACCTGTGGCAGCAGACTGATGAAAATAGTCATTGTTAAACTCTGCCAAAACTACCTCATACGGAATCTTATATGTCTTTCTACGATTAGGCTTAGCATATACCAATGTCGTATCTACATATATCTTCTCCTCATCATATATAAGCTTAGGACTGTAACAGTATGCTACGTTGTCATACTTCATATAGTTGAAGCGCATACGCTTATCCTGCAACTTATGATATTCGTAACCCTCCATTACGACACCAGGGATATAGTCCACTGTATCCTCAGTCAGGCAATCCACTGACATCGGCTGGATAACAAGACGTGCCTTGCTATTTCCATACTGCTTTGGCAAATCCACATGTATGCGGAAATACATATTCTTACCATCGTCAATAGGAGGAGCTGCTACGATATTAATAGTATCCTTATTAACACCGAAGACATCCACGTTCTCTATTCGCTGAGAACCTTTGTCCATAGTGCTCTTGAAAGAGTACTCATACTCTGTCTGTCCCTCAACGAGAGGTATTATCTGGAAACGAGCATCCTCAATAGTAAGTTCATCCTCTGGGTCATAGGTTGACACCAATATAGCCATATCTGGATATGCGTGTACCTTAAAGTCACCATTACCCTTAGAATTTCTGAACTTCACTTTATTCTTTGTCAGAGCATCATCCCACGCAGTCAAAACGATATTACCTCCGTCACCACGCTGTAATACAATTGCCTCCTCAAGTGCTTTCTGTACTGTTGAAGCCTTATTTGAAGTCTTAAACAATGCATACTGCACTGTACGATAGGTCTTCTGTCCAGAGGTCTCGAAACTGATGTGTATATTCGCATCCAAAGCATCACCCTGTGCAAAAGACATCAATGTACCACAGACGAACAATAAAGATGTCAATACAATGTATGATAAATTACGTCTCATCCTAAACCTTATCTCTAACAAATAATTACTTTAATATATAAGAAACTGATACACCAATCTTTATTGGACAAAGCATTGTCGCACTTGAGTTGGTAGGTATCTCTACATAATGATTGCTATATGAATCCCCAGGCTTGTCATTGTTAACATGGTCAGCATAAGTCTCATCAGCCATATAGTTTCGCTCATCTCGTCCTACAAAACCAAGGCTAGTATGGAAATCAATCAAAAGACGTCTTGTCACAGGCCATACATAACCGTATGACAGACCTGCGCCCATAGCGTGACCATGGTATCTCTTAGAGTATGCCTCCAAATCATACTTCGTCAATATACCTACAGCTCCAATATAGTGATGGAACAGAGGACGACCTCCGAAGTACAGTCTCCACTCTGGCTGGAAAGCTATCATCTTCCAGTTCCTACCCATTATCTTGTTGCCCCAGAAGCCATCAACAGCTAACGACGAGCGCTTGTTCAGGACCAATTCGAATCCAAACGAATAAGCCTGCATAGCATCCATCATCGCATTGGTGTTGACCGATATAATCTGAGCAGAGCTCTTCGTCACAGACAATGCTACTATAGTTAATATAAGCAGTATCTTTCTCATTTCTTTAATTTATATAATGAAATCTTCTTCCTATATCTACTGTTACGACCTATCTATTAATCTTTCCAGATTAAGGTTTCACCATTCTTAGCTTTCTGAAGCATCTCAGCCGTAATCTTTGTACTGATCTTTATTGGTAGTTCAGAGCTTCCGCCCCAAACCCATCCAGCCTCTTCCTTACGGATTATTCCAGACTCTTTTATAGATTTACTGATATTACAAAGTGCTTGTACTACCATATCCGTACCATTCCATCTACAAGGAATAATCAACTGAATCACACCAGGACCATTAGTTGATGTCGTCAGCAGTGTATCAGTACCGTATGAGACATTCATCAGACCCAATGTCCTATCCAACTTCACCGTCTTACTTGCCTCATTATCTGGCGTAGTCAAATGGAGGCGGAAAGGCATCTTACAAGTATTATCCGTATCATAAATCTGATAATAGAAGTTCATACGCTGTGGAATACCTGAAACGCATGCATATCCATCTGTTATTACAAAGTTGCTGAGGTCTTCAGCCTTCTGTATCTCAACACTGATGGTATAATCACGCTGTGCCAATACTGGCTTCATTACAATTGTCTTATGCGTACCTATCTTCAACGTATCATGAGAAATACCTCCTATAGCTAAGCCATTAGCCATCTTCACATAAGGAGCGTTCTCTCCATCCGCATTCTGATAGACATTCTTATCTTCCCATCCCCACCAAGGTGTCTGAGCCTCGCCGTAATACTCTCCGACATAAGAACCTGTATTGTAATTGAACCATGTATCCTTCATATTATCATAGCTTGGATACTTCAGGTTTTCAAACACACTTGGCTCATCGACAGTATAATCGCTAGGATTAACACGCGTAACCATTGCAACTGTACGGAATACGCCTGCGCCGAATGAGAAATGAGACTCTGTATATGGATCACCGTTATGTGTCCATGTAACCTTATCTCCGTTCAGGTTATAATCGGTCCAGTTTTCCTTATTCTCCTTGAAAGTAGAGCGGTCAGCACCTGGTGAAGCACTTATACCGCCTGGCTCCTCTACATACAACCTGTTGTCCTGTTTCTGAATTACAAGATGTTTCAAGTCCTTTTTTGTACCACCTGTTGTCTCAAAGGTATAGATATGAAGGAAATCCGTACCTCCCATCAAATCAAGCAAATTGGAGAGATCATAGGTGAAGTATGTAGAATCAACCAGCACAGAGCCGTAATTGTCAATTATATCCTCTTCTGTACAAGAGTTGAGTGAGAACATCATTGGCAAAGAACATGCTGTCAACGCCGCAAACTGTAATATCTTGTTATGCTTCATTATCATCCTCCTTTCTGGTAACGTTTACCTGTGCCTGTTCCTGTTCGGTAACACTTTCATCCTTTACCTCCTCAGCAGGTGCACTATTTTCAGCCTTCTTAGACTTCTTGCTCTTCTTCTCTTTCTTAGCCTTACCTGGCTCTACTTCAAAGAGAGCTTCACCCTGCTGCTCTGACTCAGCCTTAAGTGTCTCTATCTCTTTTCTCGTCTGTTCTATCTGCTGAGCTTTCTCCTCTGCTGTACGCACAGCGAGTACTGAGTCGTACACCTGACGGAAGTCCATATATACGACATTATAGATAGAGTCAGCTATATATTTCTGCAATGCACGAGTCTCCGCATCTGAATAGAGAGAATCCATAACCGAGCGGTACTGCACATCTGCGTCATAGCGCCAACGATATCTCTTCTGGATAGGATACTGACCGAAACGATAAACGAAAGACACATGAATATCTTTCAGCACTGGATAAGGATTAAACTTCCATTTCTCAGCCTTTTCTGTTATACCATACGCATTATTACGCTGATCTACATCATATTTATCAGTCTTATGCATACAGAAACCAGCGCTAATACCGCAATCCAAATCAAGAGAGTTTCCATCAGAGAACTGATACAGAGGCTTCTCGAAACCCCATGTAAAACCAGCCTGGATAGCCTGACCCTGACGTCCGTCTATAGCATCCTTCAACAAGAAAGAATACTTAGTATACGCCGCATATCCGCCACGATAGAACACCCATGTAGGATGGCTTGGCAACATGGCACGAGCAGACAATATCTTCTCATACCACATACGATGGTGACGGAATATACCCGTTGGTGTAGCCTGTCTCTCACGCCAATAGCCGCGTCCCTCAAGAGACACCTCGAATATATTAAACACTACCGGCATCACAAAAGTGTTCTTCATAGCAGGACGATAACGTACACCTGCCATAAATGACCAACGGTTATAGTTACGCGCCTTAACATCAAACTCCACAGCAAGGTTCGGTATACACAACACCCAGTCTACAGCGTTAGTGTGTAGAGATATTCGCTCTACCAAAGACAACGTGTCGACATGGTGTCCATCATCCATCACTGAGTGAGCACTGACATTGAGCGACAATGACAACGCCAACATCATAACAATATGACGCAGCGTACCTTTAGCTTTTTTGCAGTATATTCTTTTCATTAGTTTCTGATGAAACATTTTACCGTATTTCTGTATATTTTTGTTACAAGTTACAAAGTTACGTCTTTTTTTTCAAATATATAATATAACATAGGCTAATTTTTACTTATGTTTAGTTTTCTTAACATATATCACCCACGTTACAAGCTTATTTTTTCAGAACACCAGTTATTCAAGTTATACATTCTACGTATTAAGTAGTACAAATTCCACCTTTAACGTTAACATCTTTTACCATTCAGCAGATGCTTAAACGCTTTTGGCAATGCAGAGATGATATCACTGGCAATAAGGCTCTCCTCTCCAAGTTCCCGTGCCGCCATATCACCGGCCAAGCCATGCAGATACATGCCTATCATCGCAGCATCAACGGTGGCATATCCCCTGGCCAACAGTCCAGTAATTATACCCGTCAAAACATCTCCACTACCTGCCGTGGCCATTCCTGCATTACCTGTGCTGTTAAATATTATCTGACCATTAGGCATACACAAAGCACTGTTATGTCCTTTTAACACCACATACCCCCTCACTCTTTGCGCCATATCACACGCCTTCATCAATCGGTCAAAATCATCCACGGGAGGTGTATCACACAGTCTGTCCATTTCTCTCGGATGCGGAGTGAATATGAGTCCTTCTGGTAACTGTTGCAGCCACGCCTTGTGCGAAGCCAGAATATTCAGTGCATCAGCATCCACCACCACAGGCGTCTTCGCACATCTTATCTGTGTCATCATAGCGATGGCAGTCCCCTCTCCCTGTGCAATACCCGGACCTATACCAATAGCAGCGTACTTATTGCTTTCCGCCGTCTGCATTATTGTCTCATTATCCTTGTCCAGGTCTACGATTGCCTCTGGCACGCTTATCTGCAATATATCATTATTACACCTTGGCGTATGCACAGTCACCTTACCGGTTCCGCTACGCAGACACGCTTTCGCAGCCAACACCGCAGCACCTGCCATACCATAGCTTCCAGCAACAATCAGCGCATGGCCCATCTCTCCCTTATGTGCGAAGTCATTACGACAGAGCATACGTTCACGTATCATATCCTCCTCCAGTATAGTGTACTGAGCCTCAGTGTCACGAATATAATCCTTATGCAATCCGATATCCAACACTTTCAGCTTACCTATGTAGCGTTGGTTATCCGTCAGCATCATACTCAGTTTTTTCATCCCGAGTGTCAGCGTTATATCCGCCTCTATTATATTCTGCCTTACGTTATACGTATTATCTTCTGTCATCAGTCCGGAAGGCATATCTATACTTATCACCTTAGCCTCAGACTGATTAATATATTTCACGACAGCTGCAAATCCTCCTGCCAGAGGTTTGTTTATACCAGAGCCGAAAAGACCGTCTATCACTACAGTGTCCTCCGTCAACTTTGGTGGCTCAAACTCCTGCGTCACCTCTTTCAAAGCCTCCGGATATTTCTGTTGCAGTCTGTCCCTGTTTACCTGACAATCCTCTGACAATTTACCGCTCACATTAAACAGGAAAGCTACGGCATTGATACCTTCAGCCCTCAGCATTCTAACTACAGCCAAAGCATCACCGCCGTTATTACCCGGGCCGGCAAAAGCCACCACCGGTGAATTTCCGTCACAATATCTTACAATCTCGCCAGTCAGCAACGTGGCAACTCGTTCCATCAAATCGATAGAACTGATAGGCTCGTTCTCAATAGTGTACCTATCTAACTCTCTAATCTGTGAAGCTGTGAATATTTTCATAATTGTAACATACAGTGTTAATATGACGACTAATATTGTCCACTGTAACACAAAATTACAAAAATTATGAGACATATCGTCATTTATTAAAAGTTTTTTCGTAATTTTGCATCACATATTTCTTAATTATCAATGAAACGTATCCATATTGGCGATAAAGAATTCGAGTTAAGCATCCCCGAGAAGGAGATTCTATCCGCCGTTAACAAGGTGTCACAACTCATACAAAGAGACTATGCCGACAAGAATCCTCTCTTTGTCATTGTTCTAAATGGAGCCTTCGTCTTCGCGGCAGACTTGCTACGTACGCTCGACATCTCTTATCAATTTACGTTCACAAAATTCTCCAGCTACGAAGGCACATCTTCTACGGGGACAATAACAGAACAACTGCCCATCGGCGAGGACCTCACCGGCAGACACGTCATAATAATTGAGGACATTATTGACACAGGCTACAGTATGCAATACCTACTTAAACAAGTACACGACCTGCATCCTGCCTCAGTTGAGATTTGCGCATTATCATTCAAGCCTTCCAACTGCAAAGTCAAAGACCTCAGCGTGAAATATATCGGCATGAACCTTCCTGACGATTTCATTGTCGGCTACGGATTAGACTACAACCAGCAAGGTCGCGGACTACGTGACATCTACACGCTGGTCAAAGAGTGACGCAAAGACGTTACATATCCACAACATTGTTTACACATTATTTATATATATATTTAAGGTAAAAATGAAAAATATTGTAATTTTCGGTGCTCCAGGTTCAGGAAAGGGCACACAGAGCGATAAGATTATCGCAGAGTTTGGTGTAGCACACATTTCTACTGGCGACGTTCTCCGTGCTGAGATTAAAGCCGGCACAGAGCTTGGCAAAACAGCCTCTGGCTACATTAACGAGGGAAAGCTCGTACCAGACTCACTCATCATCGACATGCTTGCCTCAACACTTGACAGCAAAGGCAAAGACATCCCAGGTGTTATCTTTGACGGTTTCCCACGCACCATTGCACAGGCCGAGGCTCTTGACAAGATGTTGGCTGAACGTGGAGAGTCAGTCTCTACTGTTATCGGCTTAGAGGTTGACGACGAGGAGCTCATCAAGCGCATCATTGCCCGCGGTAAGACATCAGGTCGTGCTGACGACAACGAGGAGACAGCTAAGAAGCGCCTTGACACATATTACTCTCAGACACTGCCACTGAAGGACTTCTACATCTCACAGGGCAAGTACGCTAAGATTAACGGTGTAGGTTCCATCGATGATATCTATGCTGCTATCAGCAAGGCTATCAAGGAGGCGTAAGACATACGACACACTATCATAAGAAAGAAGGTGAAAGAGCAATAAAACTCTTTCACCTTCTTTCTTTATACCGGCCTCACATTCTTCTGTCCCAGTTTAATAGTCATCATCACCATCTATTGGTTCCGTCGGCTCTATCGGGTCTGGATGAATATGGATATAGTCATCATCGTCCACTGACGGGTCCTCCATATATGATGTTGTACAAGTGTACGAGGCAGAAAACATAAGGTCTTCATCCTCCATCTCCTCTATTCTTATTATCGGGGTTATATACTTTCTCTTGTTCATAGTGGGTGTATCCTGATATTCTTTATTCCTGACTACTCAGTCAATTTTACTTTACCAATTTCCTTCCATTCACGATATATACCCCGTGCGGAGCATTATTGATAGCATCGGCACCACTGCCAATCTTCTGTCCATTTACATTATATGCATTGACATCGGCAGCTACCACGCTTACCTTGTCATCCTCTATCAGGAGTACACCCGTCGGCATATCTCCTTCCTCGTTCATGTCATACAAATCCTCCACATAGAAGGTCATAGCCTTTGCCCCTGCACTTGCAGTCGTATTCTTACGGAAATAAGCTCTGTATCCACCTATCTTAGTATCTGCAGAATATCTGTACAGGCCGTCATCCTTCGCGAAGTATGACAGTTTCGGCATTGTCTCACGCATATATATACCTTTGAATGTGTACTCTCCATTATCTATATCAACTTCAAAGCGCGACGGATCCGTGACAAGCTTTGTATCACCTGCCAGTGTAGTCAAATCCATGTCACCCTCTATCGTAACATTTCTGAAACTCATAGTACCATTCTTAGACGGCTTTACAAGATACGGTCTGCCAGCCTCCATATAGCTGTTTGCGTGACGCACGAAATGAAGCACATCATCCTCTGTCAAACCGTCACATGTCACCACAGCATAGTCATCGCCAAAGACACATTTCGCCTCCTGCGTGCTAACTGAGAACGGCAGGCACACGCCCTCCCACTTATCCTTCTCGAAGGCACGAGGTTTCAACACATCCTTATCTGCAGCGCTTGTCAGTTCTGACTTTCTACGGTCATTGATTGTCACACTGATATTCTCCTTCGCGGTATTGAAGTTAGCTGCACTCTCCCATGTAAACGTCAGATCCTCTTCTGTTATTGCAGTACCGTTATAGTTCTGTTCCCTGTTTGTACTGTTATATACCAAAGCACCCGGCTTACTGTTTATAGCATACTTGCAATTGTCCGGATAGCCTTCAGGCACAAACGAGAAACCGCCGAACTCAAACTTACTTCCCGGCTGGAATACGAAATATGTCTTACCGGCTTTCACATGGAAAGAATATCTCACATACGCCTTGTGCGGCAATGCAAAACCACCTGTTGAAAGACGTATGATACTCTCGCGTTCTCCCTTGTCAGGCCAAGCCTCAAGCAGATGTAAGCGGTCTTCTTGTGTTCCACGGAAAGAGCTCCAGTCAAAAGAGCATCCTGCCATAATATTAGCAGAGCCCTCCTCTACAGCCTTGTCATACTCCCATGCACTCTCTATGGCAGCCTCATGTTTGTTACAACGTGACAGTCCAAGAGTAAAAGACCCCGCATGGTTTGCGTCATTACCCGTAGGCAAGTATTTACTTATGTTTCCGAACTCATTAACCATTGTCACTGGTCGTCCGGTCTCATCTGTGATATACAGCGGTCTCCAGCGCAACTGATATGCAGACCCCACACTTGCCACTCCATAGTGGAAGTCAACGGAACCATTCTGCACAAGATAAACCATCAGCACTCCACTCTCGCGCGGTTCAAACTTTACGAATGCGCCTCTACAAGGCAACTTATACGTAGTGTTATACCTTCTGTCAGCCTGCTCATAATCAGTTCCACTGCCATAGGTATATACCTGTCCCGAGTTCACCGCTGCCAGATTCTCCTCATCAATAGGGTTCTGCTTACCCGCATTGAAGTATCCGAAGCCATCAATAGTACGGTTATACATCGGATCATCGTCATCAAGCTCACTACCTATTCTACTACCAAATCCGGCCTTACTCTTATATTCCCACTCGTCGGTCCTGTCATCAAGTGCGCCACTCTTCGGTGCGAAATAATGATTATCAGCATCATTCCATCCGCCGAAGGTCATCGTTATGTCCGTGCTTATATTAGTGGTCGTAACCTGTGTACCTTTCTGTATATTCTGTGTCTTGTAGCCCTCCTCGTCCGCAATAGCGAAAGTAGGGATATCAATAATCTGCACATCATACACAGGAGTACGGTTCACGCAGTCGCCCAGTGTACTGTCTATAGACCTTACAGTAGCCGTCACACGCAACTTGAAGATATTATTATCATCATCAAGCGTCATCTGTTTTGGGTCAAGCTCTCCATCGGCGCCAACCGTCAGGTAATCTGTCGCTGTCACCCCATTTCCGGCAGCGTCGCTAACCTCATACGTCACCTCACTGTTTCTGCCGCTATACAATGACGGTATATTGCTTGACAGTCCGTTCATGAACAGTGATGCCAACAGAGGAGCCTCAGTCTCCTCCTTGGTGGTAGAGCGGTCAAACACAAACGCTGGCTGATAAGAGAAGCCATGCAGGTTCAGATTGCCACCATCGGTAATGTCATACAAGTAATAAGTCTCACCAGCCATTAACGGTTTCGTAAACGTATAGTCACCCAGCAGGTTTCCTTCCTCGTCATACGTTGCCTTTGGATATATTATCGTCTTATCTCCCGCATTACTGAACACTTCATCCACGCACTCACCCTTCTCATTGCGTGATATAAGGACTATAGTGTTATTCTTATAGAATTTCGCATCAACTGTAAGGAATCCGTTCACCGTAGGGTTAAACTGATAGAACGCGCCATGTGATGGTATGCCGTCATCATCAAGCTGCAACACTGCCGCCGACTTCACTATCACCGACTGCGTCTCGTGTGCGCAGCACTTCGGTGTACCCTCAGCCGTAGCCACCGTTGTCCAATCCTCACTGTTAGCCGCATCCAGTGTCGGAGTACCTACCGTCATTGATATACCAGGCACACCCTCTATCACCGTACCGCCATATATTATACCAGCCGTAAGGAAGTGCATACGTGCGTTAGCATCCGCCATGTTATCAAAACGATGGTTAGTGGCATGCTGCTCACACGGACTGTCATCCTTACAGGTAGAAATCACCTCCCACTTTGCACGCGAAGCCGGGTCCACTATTCTGATTGTGTAATACACAGCACTAGGATTAGCATAGTTGATGTCCACACCCTTACGGTCAGCTGACACCATTATAATGACATCGCCAGTTGCGTCATTACCTATCGTCACCTCTCCCGTCTCCGAGTCAATCGTCGTTCCTGTATTCTCCACATCCGAGAATATCGAATAGTGCAGGTTGAAGAACTCTGTTACCTCATAGTCATTCCATGCTGGCACCACCACCTTGGTCTCCGGCTCATCAAAAGCCGCCTGTCCACGGTCTGCCACCTGGAAGCTGTATCCGAGCTTTATCTTCGTAGGTGCAAGTGCATCCTCTGAGTAATGGAATGTCACACCTATCTCTGTAGAGTTATCCCAGCGCGTGTGGTTCCATGGGCGCACAGTGTATGGTATATTGTACTGACCAGTCCTCAGGAACTCCAGAGTCCAGTTCTCATTACCATAACCTTTCATCGAGTTATACACTATACCCGGCTCATAGTCTCCCGCCTGTATATATTGGTGAGTAAGTCTCAGCGTCTCTATATTCTCTGCCGTCACCTTCACAAAACCGTCATCAGTCTTGATCGAGTCACCTTCACGTATCTCTGCCACGCCGGCATATCCGCCATAATTCTCAAGCACCTCGTGCATATACCTGTAAGAATATATGTCGCCGCCGTTCTCGTTCCAACTCTCCTCTCCGTTCGCATACGGCCAGTCGTGCAGTTTTATGTAGTCTGCGTTACGATCTGATATAAAGAAGGAATAGGCAAAATGGTCATTACCGTCATTTGCTCCCCATATCAGTTCCGCCGCCTCACCGTTGTGAGCATCAGTGATATAGGCAGAGATATCAAAACGACTTGGGATGTTTATCTTGTCACCCTTTACAAACACTATCTCATTAGGGTCTGGCACAAACTTAAGATGTGGCTGGCGCTTCATCACATCAATATAGAAATACACCGGCTCGGTATATGCCGTATATGTAGCATAGTTCTGTGTTATTGTCACAGGATTATCATTGCCGTCAAGCAGCGGCTGATATATTCCCTTCAGCGGAGCGCCATATCCATTATCATCGTATGTACCCTGCAACACGGCATACACAGCCACCTTCACCAGTCCTGGCTTAGCCACCTGGTACATATAATCATTAATGCTCAGCCCTGTCTTCTCTCCGGCAGGCTGAGCCACATCTGCCTCGTTATTGAAGAACGGGGCATAGTTACAGTTGTCATAGTATGTACTGTCCATCACTATCTGGTAGAGCAGTTGGAAGTCGCCCCACCCGCCTCCAGCGCGTGATGCATTAAGGGCCAGTGCAGCGCCGTCAGCTGTCAGCAGTGATGGTATCGGTGTGTAGTAAGAGTAGTGGTTATTCTCTGTTATATCACTCTGACCATACTTATATACATGTATCACCGGCAGGTCATCCTCTGTATTGTTTGACACACTCTCCTGCAAAATCTGTTCTCTTGACAACGACAAGCGTAACGTCAGCAGGTCGTCGGTAGATTTACACATCAGGCGCACATCTATTGTGCGTGTTATCTCGGCGTAATACCCGGCATACTCTGTCTTTGGGGTAAACGTATATGTCAGCGTTCCCTCCGGTGTTCCGAGTGCCTCTATTACGGCGTTGATATCATCCAGAGTCTTCGTGGACCACTGATTACCATTGCCGCTATACTTCAGGACACCCTTGCTGCTGTCATATACTATCTTGTCGCTTCCTGCATAACTCACCGTGACATCGTAATGGTCGGTAATATCACTCGTCACTCCTCCGACATTTGTCGTCGTTATAGTGTATGCAGGCAGCAACGAACTTGCCTCCGACAGGAAGTACTGGTCCTCCCCGTTCTTCACACGTTTTGTTACAAGTGTCACAGAACCGTCATGATCCACATCCAGCGCATCGGCAAACAATGGCACGAACTTCTGGGTGGCAACAAGGTTGTTTATCGTCAGGTCATAGGTAGCGGTCAACACATCGCCCACACCCGACTTCGGTGTGGCAGTCACCTTTATCCTTACCTGTCCGGCACGTCCCATTGTCACATCACCATAATACTTCTCCACAAAAGTTCCTGTAGCGGCATCAGTACATATCACCACGCCGCGCGAGTCTGTTGACTCTACGCCCTCCACCTCATAGTTCTCGCCACCGAGTATTGAGTATGATATGTTATATTGATTGGTAACGGTTACATGGTTCTCATCCTCCACCGTCACCGAAGGCTCTCCAAACCTGGTATATCCGGCATCAAGAGTCCTCTCATACGAACCAATGTTAATAACGTCCGCAGCATTTGCAACCACACATAACAAAGCAGCCACAAACATAGTTATCCCTCTTCTACTCATCATAGAATAAAAATTCTTCACACCTTAATGTAATATATATAGTTAGTCAAAATTCAACAAAAAAATCGTTGCAAAGTTACTAAAACCTTCGCAAAAAACAACCATTATGTGCTAAAAATCCCCAAAATGTACCATGAAAAAAGCTAAAATGAACCATACCGTGTACGTACACAGTACAAAAAGAACATTCTTATCATGGTTATTTCCAGACCAATAGATCACTACCCATTCACAAAACTGAGAGAATCCAAGTGATTTCTTGACTCCTCCCAGCTTGTTGACTTATGCAATGATATTATTTACTCAACTTTCGCAACCTTCTAATCAATGAAGAAGGTAAAAACATCTTCACTCCCATTCGTATGACCATCCACCGGCTTCCTTGGCGCGGGGTTGCTCATGGCCGCCGTCAACCACTGGGTTTATGTCGGCATCAAGGGCATCTGCATTAACGATGGTGCCTGCCATCAGCTGCGACAGGCTGCCAAGTTCTAATACCTCCATTAAGGGATGCTTATATTCTTTTTTCATTTTTCAAATTATTTTAGCCCTACCCCCGCCCTCCCCAGTAGGGAGGGAGTCGCTGCGCAACGGGTTTTCGGATGGTGCTCCCTCCCTACTGGGGAGGGCGGGGGGTGAGGCTTATTCTACTACTACCTTCTTACCATTATTTATATACATTCCTTTCTTAGACGGCTTGCCACTGAGGCGGATGCCGTCAACGGTGTGCCATGCGTCTGCATTGCCATTCTGCATTATTACTTCTGCATCATGAATTGCAGTGGTCTCCTCACCGAAGTCTATGACGAATCTTGTGAAGCCCTTGGCATTGACAGCATCGTCGTCGCCTATCTTGAAGTATGCGCGGCATGCACCGAGGGTTACCTGCTCTTCGCCGTCAGGGTAATAGAGGTTGTTGCTGCTGCCCATGAAGAGCACAGACTTGTCCTTGCCATAGACCATCTTGTTGTATGTGCCGAGGAAGCGCACGCGGTAGTCACCTTCTTCGCCGTTGTCAAAGCCTTCGTAGGTGTTGCTTATGGTTACGCATGGGAATACAGGGTCGGTGATATTGTCTCCTTCCTCCCACTTGATGATGTAAGGCACACC
>JAFXZU010000011.1:0-35328 GCA_017541085.1 Prevotella sp. | reverse complement strand
TACCCTTATATGTCTCCGGGATGATATTGGCCGGACCGGTCAGCACACAGTCATCATTGCTCTCCAAGCGCCAGTAGGCTTTAACCTCCGCACCTCCCTCAAGCACCACTGCCGTGGCGGTGACGGGTATCTCAATACTCTTGTCACCCTGTGACACGGTCACCTTGCTGCTGAAGTCGCCATCGCCGGCCAGCGTGACACGTGCATAGAATGTCTTGATAAGAGTGGAAGAGGTGTAATCAACCGTCAATTCTGTGTTCCATTCCGTCTTATCGAAAGACACCTCTATTCCCTCACCGGCAGAGATTGTAACGGTTCCTTCCTCAGGAGAGAGGCCGAATCCGTTGACGGTAAACTCCTTGGTGAGCGTCTGTCCCTTGTATGCCTCGCCCATTTCGCCGGTGGCAGGAGAGACGGAGAGGTCTGTAGGCAACACTATATCATCCGCGAGTATGCCCTGTGCCTTCATCAGTCGGGCGCACTCACGCGCTACGAGCAGTGCGCCGGTGGTATTGAAGTGGGTTGAGCCTTGTCCGTCAAACAGCTGTGCCTCGCACTTTGCCTGTGTGCCGTAGCTCTCATAGAGTTCCTTCGTGGCTGTAGTAAGGTCAATGAAATACACGCCTTTCTCCTCTGCCAGCTTCTGTGAGTGGTAGGCATAGTCCATAGAGTGGTCAGTGGTTGGTACGGTCTGCTTCTCCAGTATGCCTGTAGAGGTGAGTATGCTGAACGAGTCACCAAGGTCATGACGTCCGTTGCGACGTATGCTGTTGCCTGTGAAATAGCTGCGGCAGACGGGTGAGCACACGATAGGTATGGCTCCAAGAGCCTTTGCCTCGTCAACAATTTTGCCCAGCCACTCTTTGTAAGTGGTAGATGGTATCGTTCCACGAGTCTCTGTCCATGTCTGTCCGAGTCCCTGATAGTAGGCCTGCAGTTCCATACCGTCCATACCCTGGTTCTTCTCGTCGTTGTGACCGAAGGTGATGATAACGTAGTCGCCTGCCTCTACGTTGTTCTTTGCCGTCTGCCAGAGTTCGTTGTAGCCTCCGCGCGAGTCGCGTCCGCCCTTGGCATAGTTAATGGATGTCCATCCGTTGGTAAGGAAGTTGCCAAAATACATGCCCCATCCACGTGTGACGGTGGCAGACTCATCGTATGGTGCCATGGTTGAGTCGCCAAGGGTATGCACCTTCTTGGCACTGCCGAGCACTGTAATGATAGTCATTAATAAGAATAGTAAAGTTTTTTTCATGATGTATTACTGTTTAGTTGTTGATCGTGATTTGTTCTTTGGCAAGCGATTAAAGTCGAGTGACGATGCAAAATTACTTTTATTTCACAATTCCGACGGTTCAAGTTTCTTCCAAAAAAGTGGTAAAAAAAATTCCACCTATGGGGGATTTTCGTTTCAAATTCAGCTGTCATGCGGCATTTCAGTGTATGTGCTAAAGAAAAAAATGAATTTTTCTAAATCTCCATTTTTCAGAAAAGTCGCTCGTAGGCATGTTAAAATGATGTCGGTGGACAGATATGCCATAAAGATGGCAGGGTGAGGCAGAGGGGCTGAAAAGTGCAAAAATGAAAAATCCGTATTTTCTTAGTTCAGAAAATACGGCTTTTCAGGCTAATCTCTATGCTTTCTCAATATATTCTTTAGAGATTTCTTCGGCATATCCAGACTAGATAAGCTTCTCTACTTTCTCGTTGTAGCTGCCTTGTGCCATTGTTGTCACGGCGGTGCATGCTATTAGCAGAAGTGTTAGGATGTATCTTCTCAAATATATACAATAGGTGTGGTTTTATATAAAATAAAAAGCCCAAAAGGCGTAGCCTGTAACGGCATCTCGTCTTTTGGGCTTGTATATTAATAATGACGATATTAGCACTTAGCCAACTTACCGTCAGAACCAAGCACATTCACAATCTTGTGGATGTACATCTTCTTCATGTTCTCACGAGCAGGCTTCAGATACTGACGTGGGTCGAAGTCTCCAGGATGCTCAGCCAGGTGCTTGCGGATAGCAGCAGTCATGGCAAGACGTGAGTCAGAGTCGATGTTGATCTTACATACAGCAGACTTAGAAGCCTCGCGGAGCTGCTCCTCAGGGATACCGATGGCAGCCTCGAGCTTACCGCCGTACTTGTTGATGGTGTTAACCTCCTCCATTGGAACAGAAGAAGAACCGTGGAGAACGATTGGGAATCCAGGAAGTTTCTTCTCAATCTCGTGCAGGATGTCGAATGCCAATGGTGGTGGAACGAGCACGCCGTTAACGAGTGTGCACTGCTCTGGAGTGAACTTGTGTGCACCGTGTGATGTACCGATAGAGATAGCGAGAGAGTCGCAACCAGTACGTGTAGCGAAGTCGATAACCTCCTCAGGCTTTGTATAGTGTGACTCAGCGGCAACAACCTCATCCTCAACACCAGCGAGTACGCCGAGCTCAGCCTCTACAGTTACGTCGAACTGGTGAGCATACTCTACAACCTTCTTAGCCAATGCTACGTTCTCCTCGTATGGCAGTGATGAACCGTCAATCATGACAGAAGAGAAACCGTTGTCAATACAATCTTTACAGAGCTCGAAAGTATCACCGTGGTCAAGGTGAAGCACAATCTCAGGATTCTCACATCCCAGCTCCTTTGCATACTCTACTGCACCCTTAGCAAGGTTGCGCAGAATGGTACCGTTGGCATAGTTGCGAGCACCTTTAGACACCTGCATAATAACTGGAGACTTTGTCTCTACTGCAGCCTGAACGATAGCCTGCATCTGCTCCATAGTGTTAAAGTTGAAAGCCGGAATGGCATAGCCACCAGCAACGGCACGCTTGAACATCTCACGAGTGTTCACCAAGCCAAGGTCTTTGTAATTTACCATAGTTCTTTTTTGTGTTTTATATTGTGTTAATCAGTTATAATCCGATGGGCAAAGGTATCGCTTTATTTCTTAACAGACAAATAAATCAGGTAAAATGTCAAAAGTTGGGAGATAATAGTTTTTTTTTGCAAACTGCGGTTTGCATTTGCAGAATATAGGTTTGCGGTGGTGTCTGTATAGCTCCCACAAGATGAATATTAAATTTGGCAGTATAGATTTTTATTAGTAACTTTGCCTCCTAAAATAAGACATTTTGGATTACAGATATCTTAATGACATAAAATATCCGGCGGATTTACGTCGGCTTGGAGTTGACGCTCTGCCCACGGTCTGCGCTGAGTTGCGCGATGACATTGTCAAGGAATTGTCGGTTAACCCCGGACACCTGGCTTCCAGTCTTGGTGTCACGGAGCTTACCGTGGCATTACATTATGTATATAACACTCCCGAGGACCTTATAGTATGGGATGTAGGCCACCAGGCTTACGGCCATAAGATATTGACTGGCAGGCGCGAGAGCTTCTCTACAAACAGGAAGTTGGGCGGGCTCCATCCGTTCCCTACGCCTGCAGAGAGTGAGTATGACACCTTTACCTGCGGACACGCCTCAAACAGTATATCGGCGGCGCTGGGTATGGCTGTGGCAGAGGCCTTGCGAGGTAAGCGCGATGGTGGTGACGCTCCCCATGTCGTGGCAGTGATAGGCGACGGCTCAATGAGTGGAGGATTGGCTTTTGAGGGACTCAACAATGTGTCTTCCTCTCCCAATGACCTCCTCATCATTCTGAATGACAACAACATGTCCATCGACCGCAGTGTGGGTGGAATGAAACAATACCTTCTGAAGCTCAACACTACCGAGAGCTATAACCGTTGGCGTGACCGTGTGGCGCAGTGGATGCGCGGCCACGGGTTGCTCAATGAGAACCGTCGCAGAAAGACCATAAGGTTTAGCAATGCTGTGAAGTCAGCCCTGTCTCCTCAGGCTAATATCTTTGAGGGCATGGATATACGCTATTTCGGTCCGGTTGACGGTCATGACGTGAAGGAACTGGTGCGTGTGCTCCGACAGTTGAAGAATATGCGTGGTCCTAAGCTCCTGCATATACATACAGTGAAGGGTAAGGGCTATAAGCCGGCAGAGAAGGCCGCCACTATATGGCATGCACCGGGAAAGTTTGACCCGGAGACGGGAGAGCGTAAGACCGACTCCACAGACGGGCTGCCGCCAAAGTACCAGGATGTGTTCGGCGAGACATTGGTAGAACTGGCTAAGGTCAACGACAAGATTGTTGGTGTGACGCCTGCCATGCCTACAGGGTGCAGCATGAACAAGCTGATGCGTGAGATGCCAGAGCGTGCTTTCGATGTGGGAATAGCCGAGGGCCATGCCGTCACCTTCTCAGGTGGTATGGCAAAAGAGGGACTCATACCGTTTTGTAATATATACAGCGCCTTTGCACAGCGTGCATACGACAATATAATACATGATGTCGCCATAGCGCGCCATAATGTGGTGTTCTGCCTTGACCGCGCCGGTATAGTAGGCGAGGATGGAGCCACTCACCACGGTGCGTTTGACCTGGCGGCGTTGCGCCCCGTACCTCATCTCACCATCTGTGCGCCGATGAACGAGCATGAGTTGCGTTGTATGATGTACACTGCACAGCTGCCTGATATGGGACCGTTCGTTATACGCTATCCGCGTGGACGAGGCGTGTTGCCTGACTGGCGTTGCCCGTTCTCAGAACTGCCGGTAGGCAAGGGCCGCCGCTTGCGTGAAGGAAACGATGTGGCGGTGCTTTCCATAGGCCATATAGGCAATAATGTAGTTAAGGCAATAGAAGAGGCGCAAGGTGTTTCGGTGGCTCACTATGATATGCGTTTCCTTTGTCCTATAGATACAGAGATACTTGATGAGGTAGGCAGCCGCTTCAGTCATGTCATAACAGTGGAGGACGGTGTGCGCAACGGAGGCTTGGGCTCGGCAGTGCTTGAGTATTTCGCCGACCATGGCATGACACCCCGTGTCACTCGTCTCGGACTCCCCTCTGATGAGTTCGTTGAGCATGGCACCGTGGCACAGTTGCAACATATAGTAGGAATAGATGTGGAGGGTATAAGGAAAAGCATAGAGCAATGCGCCCATAACAGTTAATGTTGGACCTGTTAAAATAGCTTTGCTATATTTACGGGTTTAAGAAAACAGACAGTATAAATAAACGAAGCCTTCCAGCTTCCTCGCACAGAGGGTAGGAGAGGGCACTTAAACGACCAGATATGAAGATAATAATTGCCGGTGCGTATGCCATAGGTAACTATCTGGCATCACTGCTAAACCGTACTAACGAGGACATAACGATAATCGATGACAACGAGGAGGCTCTTGACAATCTGAACTCCGACCTTGACGTGCTTACCATGAATGCTTCACCAGTAAGCATCAATGCACTGAGGGAGATAGGTACATCGCGGGCAGACCTCTTCATCGCCGTTACGCTCAACCAGGATGTGAACATCACATCATGTGCGTTGGCAAAGTCGCTCGGCGCCAGGCATACCGTAGCTCGTGTAGAGGAATACGAGTATGCCAAGCCACAGAATAAGGATGTGTTGCAGCGCATGGGGGTTGACTCTGTCATTTACCCAGAACTGTTGGCGGCGCAGGATATTATCAATGGACTGAAGATGTCGTGGGTGCGCCAGCGCTGGGACGTGCATGACGGTGCCTTGGTGATGCTCGGCATCAAACTGCGTGAGAAGTGCCAGATACTCAATCGCCCGCTGAAAGAGCTGATAGGTCCGGAAGACCCTTATCATATCGTGGCTGTCAAGCGTGGCAATGAGACGATAATACCGGGAGGCGACGACACCTTGCAGCTGTATGACCTGGCATATTTCATGACAACTAAGGAGGCTATTCCCTTTGTGCGCAGCATAGTGGGCAAGGAAGACTATGCCGACGTCAGCAATGTGATGATTATGGGAGGTGGTAAGACCACGGTGCGCGTGGCACATACCATGCCTGAATATATGAGCTATAAGATAATAGAGATTGATGCCGCGCGCTGTGAGCGCCTTGGCGACCTGTTGCCGCAGAAGAATAATCTCGTTATCAACGGCGACGCCCGTAACACTTCACTGCTGGTGGAGGAAGGCATACGCAGCACACAGGCGTTTGTGGCTCTCACCGGAAGCAGTGAGGCTAATATCCTGGCTTGTCTTACAGCCAAGCGCTATGGAGTACGTAAGACGGTAGCCGTGGTAGAGAACCTGGACTATGTTGACATGGCAGAGAGCCTTGACATAGGCACCATAATAAACAAGAAAGCCATAGCTGCCTCACGTATCTATGAGACTCTGCTTGGGGGCAAGGCCAATAATGTGCGTTTCCTTATGCAGGCCAAGGCTGATGTGGCGGAGTTTACGGCTATGGCAGGCTCGCGCATCACGAAAAAGAGAATCTATGAGTTGGGACTGCCTAAGGGTGTCACCTTCGGTGGACTGGTAAGAAACGGAGAAGGCATACTCGTCTCCGGAGGTACACAGGTGGAGGCTGGCGATATCGTTGTGGTGTTCTGCGCCGGTGCAGACATGAAGCGCATAGAAAAACTGTTTAATTGATAAGTGGCCAAATATATATGTTTTCTTTTATATTCTAATTTCTTCTATTTATTATTCTCATTTACAGAATTAGAATTGGGTAATTTGTAATCAAAGTCTTTCGTTACAGGTTGAGCTGTTGCGAAATATTTTAGTTTAACATAATAAGTATTTTATCTAAAATTTCGTTTCACAGGGTTTCTTGGGCACTTTCGCAATCCTTGGAATAATAAGTTGTCTAAGGATAAAAGAATTAAGGGATAGTCAAGTTCTATCATCCCATAATCCTTAGAAAAACAATAAAGAAGCTAAGGGTAAAGCGTTCTAATCATAATGGCAATACATCATCAGCCAAACCAAACTTTGCGAAGCTACGAAATATAATGATAAAAAATTCTGCAAAAAAATGACAATTTTCTTTGTAGAACAATAATATTTTTTTATCTTTGCATCAGGATGCTACTAATCTGACTATTAGAATACTTATTATGTTAAACCATTAAAAACACTAAATACCTATAACGCTTATGGAGAATATGATTTCAATGGTAGCTTTTCTCTTTGTTGCCCTCATGACAACAACGGTGCTGGCATCTTGCAATAGCGGCATCGACTGGTGATATCACCTTAATACCTTTAAGCGAAGCGACCTTAAACCTTAAGACCTCAACGAAACTGAAGCTTGCGAAAGTTGAGTTGTTATTAAGGAAAGTCTAATTACTAAAACAGAAATCAATATGAAACAAAAATTACTGATACTGTTTCTTGTCCTGTTAGGACTTGAGCAAAGTATAAGCGTGATGGCCGACCAGTTCCTGCAGGAACCGAGCGGCTATACCGCCATAGTGCAGGGTATTGACCGTATCCGTTTCACGCTGCCGACGCAGTATGACGGTAACCAGAATGAAGGTATCAGAACTGGTTCCGTCTATGTCAGCGAAGACGGAGGAACCATGAAAGAGCTCCTCGTCTGGGGCATGGGCGATGGTTACAACAACCTTACCAGTGACAAAGAGAGTGGACAGATCACCGTCAACGCGAAGTATGGTGGTGAATGGCAGCTGGTAGGCAAAGTGAAAGGTGGCCACAGGTATTTCCAAAATAATACAGATGTCACCTTCACCGTAGCACCTAACGATGATAACGACGACCACTTCACTACCATGGTTGACTGGACCGTGCCCAGAGAACTGAGAGGCAAGCGATTAACCTTCCGTCTGTGGTGTAGAAGTGAAGACATCAGCCACTCCTGGTTCATTCCAAGTGGTGTTTCAGACAGAAGCAGCACCTATCAGATGTGCGAATGGGACTGTCCGCCATCTGCCGAAGTCAGTATCACGATGAATGAGCCTATGCTCTCGTATGACGCCGCTCATGCGGGCAGCATCATGATACCTTATTCTATTCAGGCCAAGTCGGTGCAGTCGGCTATCATCTATTACACCGATGTTGTATCAGGAGAAAAGAAAAGTGCCCCCTTGTCGACCAAACTTGTCGACTTCGCTTTTCTGCCTGCCGACCGTCCTTTGAAGGACATAAAAATCTGGGCAATGATAAAAGATACGGAGAACAAGGATGTGACCATTACTTCGACGGAAAGTCTTACTTCAAAAATGATACACTTCCCGGAAAACCTGACTGCCAGGGTACAGCCTGACGGTAAGGTTAAACTGACGTGGACGGTAAGTCATGACGATGCGGAGGATTTCGACGACAGCGACAACTTTGAAGTACAGCGCAACGTGAAAGGTCTGTTCGGTGCCAATGACGAAGGTTGGACCACGATAGACATGGAGAAATCGTTTGTCAGGCATACGTCAACTTACTCAATTATCGACAGTACGCTGTTGGACCGCTATGAGGACAAGCCGGTAGCCTACCGCGTGCGCCGCAGTTCCACCACAATATGGAGGTGGGTAACTGGTTCCGGCTATTCCATGAGCATCATGCCGCCAGTCCTGGCGCTACCTGCTTTCACGGAGGCCTTCGTACAGCGTACAGACACATGGAACGACGAGGAGCATCTGGTGAAGTTCAACTACACCACAGGTTCGAAATATGATAATCAGGGACGCTTCATCGTACGTACCGATGCTGATTGGGAAGAGTTCATGGCCATGCATAATAGGGCCGAAAAGGTGTATGCCGATGCAGTGATGGTGTTGATGGACGAGAGCGACTGGAAAAAGTTTGCCCTTCGTGTGAACTTTGGTGCCACCACCCTGAACGCTGTGATGCTGACTGATATCGACCTTCACAATACTCAGGATAATTTAATAGGCGACGCCGCTAATCCTTATGAAGGTACCTTTAATGGCCTTGGCAATACGCTGACCATCGACAGAAGCGGTAACAATGAAAGAATATCGCCATTTGGTGTAGTCGCCTCTGCCACCATCAGCAACCTGACCGTTGCCGGCACGATTACCACTCCGGCCAAGTTTGTCGGTGGACTGGTAGGACGCGTCATGAAACAGGGCAGTCTGAAGATAGAGCGTTGTCAGGTCAACGTTGATCTTAACAGCCAAGTGGACGGCGACGCAAGCTCGGGCGGTTTGATAGGTATCATGGAGGAATTCAGCTCGGTTGACATCAAGAATACTGCCTTCACCGGTTCTATCAATGGTGACAAGACGAATTCAAATGGCGGTTTCATTGGCGTGGCATTAGGCAACACTACCGTCAATATGTCCAACTGTCTGTTTGCCCCCAGTTCCTTACCTTTCAACGCTGAGGGATGTAACACCTTTGTACGCTATGATAAAACGGCAACGCTGAACATAACCAACTGCTACTACACGGCGGTATATGGACAGTATAAAGCTGGTGACAAGGCTTATTACGTCTTGCAAAAAGACAAAGACTGGGCTGCGTTCAGTGAAATAGTGGCTCAGGGCAATGCTGTCAATGCCATATTGGCTGCAGACATCACTGCAGATATCATGGTAGGAACAAATGACAAACCTTTCACCGGCATCTTCGACGGTAATGGTCATACCCTTACCCTCAATATCAAGGGCAATTCTGTGTTTACAGCTCCTTTCTCTGCTGTGGGCAATGCTGAAATCAAGAACCTCAGAGTGAAGGGTATAGTAGAAGGTGGTAACAATACCGGAGGACTGATTGGTCAGACGTTAGGAGGTAATACTGTAACAATCAGCAATGTACATGTGTCGGCCGATATCACTGCTTCGGCGAATTCTGACATAATCTTAGCCGCTGGTTTTATCTCAAATGGATACGCAACTGCCCATATACTTAATAACTGCCGCTTCGATGGTACCATTACTGCCGATGGAGGTAGTACCAACTATGCTGCCGCCTTCATTGGCTGTGTGCTTTTCGTAGACAACGACGCGTTGTCCAACTGTTATGAGAAAGGAACCTACAATGGTTTCGCCAATACAGCATACTGCTATTACTCATTACCGTTATTACAGTTACTCACACCATGGAGCACAGGCGATGGAGGACACAACAACTACTCTGCCCATGACTGGACAGAGATGGGCAACAATATGTATCGCAATGTTGCAGACGACAGCGGTCTGGCCTCGGATCTGGGCTTTGAATGGACCTTCAAGGATAATATGGCTGTGCCCGTCATGACTACGGCAGGGGTGAGCAACCTGGGAACATCTGCCGTTGCTATGACTGATACGCAGCTGCGTGCTGCGCTGGGCAACGAAACCTGGCGTGAGGGCGAGAACGGCGTATGTCCTGTGATGGATACAACCGTTGACAATCATTATATTATCACCCTTTGGGACAGGCGTGCCAAGCTGATATTGCAAGTGAAGATGCAGACTGGAAAAGGCACTGAAACCAGCGAGGTTGATTTGTCTGGTAACCCCGAAGCCGTTCAAAAGCACGAGTTTACGTATAACCTGACGCGCAAGTGTGTGGACTATGACTTCAACCTGATTGTCAGGCGCGGCACGTCGCCACTGAAGATTGCCGGCAGCACACTGGCCGAAATGACGCAGCCTGTGACCAAGAAGGAGACTGGCGATCAGGCTGTCTATAAGTTCATGAACATGAACCAGATTACCAGCGTTACCCCACAGAAGAAGCAGAGCAGCGTTCGTCTGACGTGGGATGTCAGCGGTGGTGAGACAGACTTCTATCGTGTATTGCGTCGTCCGCACAGTACGGATGCCGATGCCGAGTGGACTGACACCGTGGCTACCGACCTGGTTCAGCAGTATTACGAGGACAAGAAAGTACTGGCACAGCAAGCCTACGACTACCGCGTGGAGAGTATCCTGCAGTGTGAGGGCCTGCACATAGCCTCGGCCGAGGTCATGGGCGCCGAGTGTGAGCCTACAGGACGCGTCAGCGGTTATGTCCGCATGGCCGACGGTACGGCACTGGGCGACATCAAGGTTGCCTGTACGCCCAAGGGTAGCATTCTCGGTGCACAGACAGAGTATATTGTATATACTGACGATGCCGGCTTCTTCGAGTTCAAGGGTCTGCCATACCAAAGCAATGGACGATATCAAATCTTTGTGGGCGACGGCGGTTATACCGGTCCGAATGATGAAGGACTGGTAAGCTTCACCCAGAGTTCTAACTGGACTCAGAACTTCAACTACTTCATGGACAACTACTACGTCTATTCGGGTAATGTGTACTATCGCGACACCTCGATACCTGTACCGGGCGTATCGTTCAAACTCGACGGCAACGTGATGCATGACGCCAGTCAGCAGGTCATCACTACGGATAACCAGGGTGCCTTCGAACTGAGCATCCCTGCCGGTCAGCACAGTGTGCAGGCTGTGAAGGAGGGGCACTACTTCGCCAACAACGGCTTCCTGATCAACAAGGATGCTACAATCGACCCTACGCAATACAACTTCGAAAAGAACGTGGCAAGCGTCTTATTGTGGGACTCTACCACAGTGGTGCTGCGCGGTCGTGTGGTTGGTGGCGACGTGCAGGGCAGTATGCCTTTGGGCCAAAGCTTGTCAAAGAACAATCTGGGCGACTCGCTGAGAATCGTGATGCAGTTGGAGGGCGACAATACCTCTTACCTGATTCGCAAGCAGAACGACGAAACGGTGAAGAGTGCCAGCTACAAGGTAGCCTTCGGTCTGGATCAGCGTGATACGACGCAGGTTAACATTACCCGTCATACGCTGACTATCAAGCCCGACAATAAGACTGGTGAATTCCAGTTGACCCTGCACCCTGCAAAATACAAAGTGATAGAGGTGTCGGCACAGGGCTTTCCTACGCTGTTCCAACAGGGTAAGGTGGGAGAGACTCTCGACCTTATGTTCAACGTGCGGGGAGATACCTGCGAATATAACCGCATATACCATGCTGTGCCGACGGTTGATGTCAGACAGTTTAATCCTGGTGACGAGCCTTACTTCGGCGTGAAGCGGGTGACGGCTTCCGACAACATCGGCAACAAGGCGGTCATCAATACATGGTACTGGAAGAAGACGTCTGCCACCGACAGTGTAGGTGTTTACTCATTCAACTATCCCGTCTTTATGGCCAATTCGCCTTACGGATGGATTCTGCAAGCTTGCGAGAAATACTATTATAATAATAAGGTGTCAGCCAATCCCGACATCGTCAATCTGAAGGGTGGCAAGGTGAGCATAAATAACGGACTTGTCAGCGCATCCGACACCAAGGAACTGCAACTCGATGAGGATGGCAGTGCTTCGTATGTGTTTACACCACAGAACACGTCGTTCATGCTATCAAACGACAACGCCCTGAAGGGTGTCGGCATCACACTGGAGTACGATGAATCGTTCTTCGATGTAAAGCCTTTGAACGGCAATATCTTACAGGGCTATGTGATGGCAACGGCAGTGAAACCTGAGGGCCGCAAGTCTATTGTCAGCGGTATCCCGCAGCTGGTAGATTATCTGCGCGATCCTCCAGGTGGCAACAGTTCTGCTTATCTTGAGGCTGGCTCTAAACTCAGCTACACCTATAATGCTGACCTGGCAGGTTCAGCAGGTGTCACATTTAATCTGGTACAAGGACAAAACAGCAATACATATCAGGGCTTGGTGGTCATTCCTAGTTTTGGCGCTACCGGTACTATGGGTGGAACCTATATGGAAACGAAAAATAAGAACGTCTTCTCTATCGACGCCATCACCTATTACAATCAGGGCTGGAACTTCAGCTACAACTTCGATGTGACCGAGCGCATACAGACCTCAAACGCTAAGAAGTGGGTAGGTGGCAAGGCTGACCTCTTCATGGGTATGACTACAGATGTGATGGTGGCTGATGCCATTGCCCTGCGCGTGGTACCTGATAGTCTGTATCAGATATATAAGACGCACGAAGGCGGCACGTTCACTGCCACTGACAGTCAAGGCAATACGTCGAACATCAAGGTGCGTACCGGTACTGCCAAGGTGCTGGTAGAAGGTGTTGACGATACCGGCAAACCGGTATATCTGATTCGCGACGAAGTATTGGCATTAGGTCCTAAACTGGCCTCTACTTTCGTCCATTCACAGCACTATATCGAGAACGAGCTGCTGCCCGAACTGATCAATCTGCGTAACTCACTCATACTGCCCAAGGGTACGACTGCCGCCTATGCCAAGGCACTGGCTAACAAGAAAGGATATCCCACCTATGTCAGCCGTGTGGCAGAGGATGATGTTAGCTTTGGCTATAAAGACAGCTACGATATGTTTGAGCCAGACGGTGGACTTCATGGTGACAGCATCCTGAGCCTGAACCAGACGGTGGAAGCATGGCTCAACATTCTGGCTGAGAACGAGCGCCAGAAGATTGAGGTGTCGGAGAATGACCTCGTGAAACGTTACGATATGGACGGCGGTGCCAACATACAGTATAGCGAATCGTTCTCTGCAACACAGACCGACAACCGCAGCCTGCGCTATCCGGGTATTAATGACCTGGGACAGGTGACTACAGGACTGCTGTCAATATTGAAGACGTTTGTTGAGGCTGCCAAGCACTGGAACGAAATCAACGGTGCGGATGTGGACAACAAGCCTCTCGCTTATACGGCTTTGGATTTTGGAGGGAATGGTAATCTTACGAGTACGATAGAGATAGCAACAGTCGGGACGTATCTGTCGTTAAAGATTGTTCCAGCAATCAGTTTGAACTTCACAGACAAGAGCGGTATGTCGAAGAGCAACTCCAAGAAGATTGGTTTCACGCTGTCAACTTCCAGCAAGTCGAGCCTGACAGTTGATGTCTATCGTACAGCCAACGAACAAACCATGAATACTGCAGAGGGTAGTTTCGGGGCCATCACTGCCGACATACTCGACATGCTGCGTACCGGTAAACTCGGTTCGAATCCTATGGATTATCTGGGCAACAGCGAAACGGTGTACTCCAGCTTCGTTTATCGTACCCGCGGCGGCGTAACTTGCGAACCCTATGAGGGTGAGCGTACTACCAAGTGGTATCAGCCAGGAACGGTTGTTGATGTGGCTACCATACCAGCCGACAAGCCACGCATCTGGATTGACGAGCCGATGGTGAGCAATGTGCCTTTCGACCAGCCAGCCCGCTTCACGTTGCACATGGCTAATGAGTCAGATTATCCTGAGCGTGCATCGCTCATCTTCAACTATTTCCTGCTGGCCAGCAGTAACCCGGACGGTGCCAAGGTACTTATAGACGGCACACCTATGAACTCACAGGGCGTGAACATCGTGATGTACCCTTGTCGCGACAAAAGTAACGAGGTGACGGTGTTCACCAAACAGATTGAGGTATGGCCCGGCAAGGAGTTTGACTATAACAATCTGACACTGTGTCTGTACGATCCAGAGGATGCCAACCGCGTATTTGAATGCAAGTTCTCGGCACACTTCGTGCCAACGGCAGGCAAGGTGAATGTCAGCTCGCCCAGCTACAACTGGGTGATGAACACCGAGAGCCCGTATGACAGCAAGCGCAAGGGCCGATACATTCCTGTACGTATAGACGGCTTTGATACCAACTATCGTGGCTTTGACCACATTGAGCTGCAGTATAAGCTGTCAACACAAGGTGACAACGACTGGGTGAACGTCTGCTCATATTATGCTGACAAGGAACTGATGAGTAAGGTCAGCGGCGTTACCGACACTATTCCTGGTGACGGTATCATCATGGCCAGATTCTACGGAGAGACAGATCCGATAGAGCAGTACTACGACCTGAGGGCCGTGAACTACTGCCGCCACGGTAACGGATTCCTGACGGGTATGTCGCCCGTGCTGAAGGGTATCAAGGACACTCGTGTGCCGACACTCTTCGGTACTCCTGAGCCGCTGAACGGTATCCTGGGTATAGGCGATGACTTGAAGCTGACATTCTCGGAGCCTATTGCGGGTAACTACCTGAGCAAGATTAACAACTTCGAGCTGTTGGGAACACCAACCAGCCAGGACATCTCGACATCGACATCTCTCTCGTTCAACAGTGACTGGGCTATGTGTTACACACAGGGCTACCGCAACCTGACGGGCAAGAGTTTCACCGTGGACATCATGCTGAATCCTGCTACCGATAAGGGCGATATGGACGTGTTCATCCATGGTGGCAATAACGGTGTACGCTTCGGCGTTTCGGCAGACATGCACTTGACGGCAACGGTCAATGGTACCACCGTAGAGTCTGACTCTGTCGTCGCGTTCAACAACGCTCTGCACCAGGTGGCCTATGCCCTCGACCAGACAGAAGACAATATGAAGATTACCTTCTTCGACCAGAGCAAGGCTATCGGCACCAAGACCATCAGTGGCAACTACGAGAATTCGGCAAGCTTCTACCTGGGACGTGACTTCCAGACGGATGAGAAACGCTATTACGGTGAAATGCTAGAGTTCCGTCTGTGGAACCGCGCAATGACCCAGAGTGAACTCGATGCCTATAGCAAGAAACGTCTTACCGGTTATGAGAGCGGACTGCTGAACTACTACCCGTTGAACGAGGGGAAGGGCGAGTTTGCATTTGACAAGGCACCGTCGGGCATGGATTTGTCTATAGAAGAAGCTGCATGGAAACGGCCAAACGGCATCTCTATGAAGTTTGACGGTACGAAGGGTATGCTGTTGAATAAGAACCCGTTTGTACGTTCCAGCCAGCACGACTACACGCTGATGTTCTGGTTCCGCACGAATGAAGAGAACGGTACCCTGTTTGCCAGCGGTGATGCTACGCAGGAAACCAAGGAACAGGGTAGGACCGACGAGTTGAACATAGGTCTCAAGAATGGAGCGCTCTACCTGCGTTCGGCAGGTTGGGAGATGCCGGAATTCGGCCGTTTCAGCGACGGCGAGTGGCACCACTATGCCATGACCGTGTCACGCTCGCGTAACGTGGCAAACATCTATGTGGACCAGAAGATGAGAGAATCGTTTGCTGCCGACAGTCTGGCAGGTATCGATGGCGACTCAATAGCTTTGGGTGCTACCTATGTGAACAAGGAAATGAAGAACGTGCTGAAGGGTAATATCGACGAGGTGGGTATGTTTGAAAGCGTACTGCCTACGAACCTCATCAACGAGTTCTCAACGCATACACCAATAGGCACCATGTCGTCACTAAAGGCTTATCTGGACTTCGGACGTTCTATGCGACAGGACGATAACACCATGCGACTTGAGCCGACGGGCATCAGTCTGAAACGCTACAAGACAACACAAGGCATTACGTCACGTCGCGACACGCTGGTGATTATTGAACCAGAGTTTGTAGATCGCAGTCAGTATGCGCCGATGAACAGCAACTCACAGTTGGACAACCTGAAGTATAATTATGTTGCCAACGACAACCAGCTGCTGGTTAACATCCAGGAACCTGACTACGTCATTGAGAAGACAAATGTTTACCTGACCGTGAAGGAAGTTCCTGACCTGCAGGGCAACTTGATGGCTTCGCCGGTGACCATGAATGTCTATGTCTACCAGAACCCACTACGCTGGAGCGTTAAGAGTATCAACGAACAGCTGGATTATGGAAAAGGGGCTGACATCGACGTGAAGGTGACGAACCTGAGCGGACAACGGCAGAACTTCGAACTGAAAGACCTGCCAGTATGGATTACTGCTTCAAAGAACAGTGGCGTCATCGATGCCCTGGGCGAGCAGACCATAACCTTCCATGTGTCACCGTTCATCAATATCGGTAACTACACAGAGCAGGTAGAACTCTCAGGTGATTCCTATATGTCAGAACCGTTGCCAATCATACTGCAGGTACGCGATGATGCGCCTAAGTGGGTGGTGCGTGACAATCTGAAGGAGGATAATGAGACCATGATGATGACCGTACGTGTAAAGATAGACGGTGTGGTGGCACACGACACAGAGGATTTGTTAGGTGCCTTCGACGAGAACCTGCAAACGCTGGGTGTGGCTCATATTGAGGTGGACAACACAGCCAATGCCAACGAGGCTCTGGCATACCTGACCATCTACGGCTATTCGAATAAAGACAAGTCAAGGCCAAAACTGAACTTCAAGTTCTTTGATGCTTCCAATGGACAGGTGTTCACTGTGGAACCTGCCGACGGTAGTCAGTACATATTCAATAAAGATACGCTCATTGGTTCAGCGGCAAAGCCTGTTGTCATGCAGAATGTCTACTATGATATGCAGACACTGAAGCTGAAGAAGGGTTGGAACTGGGTAACCTTCCTTGTGAAACCTGATAAGGAGATCACCGTTGGCCAATTCCTGAACGGCAGTTCTTGGTGGGAAGTTGGCGACAAAATCTCTACCGTTGACGGACCCACGACGCAAAAGTGGACTTGCCGCACTAAAAAGAAAGGGAATCGCGGCTACATGTGGGACGACGAGGATGAACTTATCCAGATACATCCTGATCAGATGTATGCCATCTACTCTGTAAGCGATAAGACAGTCTATTTCGAGGGCTTGTTCTCTTACGATGATGTTACTGTGCATCAAGGCTGGAACCGACTGGGCTATGTATCAAGAATCAATCTGCCTATTGCACAGGCTATGAGCGGCTATGTAGAGGAGGCTTCTGTAGGCGATATCATTAAGTCGCAGGATGCTTTCGCCGTGGCAACCAGTTCCAATACAGGTATTGTATGGAAGGGTACGCTGCAATACATGGAGGCAGGCCAGGGCTACATGCTGAAGCGTCTGGGCAAAGATGAGGTTAAGTTCGGCTATCCTATCTACTGGTCGGACAACCGCTATTCAGGCGACAAAGATGTCATGGCAAAGGCTATGGGCAGTGTGACAACGCTGAACACGATGAACATCGTAGCCAGCGTGGGTGGTGTGCAACCAGAGGAGGGCGACCATCTTGTAGTCTATATCGGCGCAGCCAAGGTGGCTGATGCCGTAGCCGACGATGAGCAGAACTACTATCTGAACATCGGTAGCGACGACAAGTCTGAAACACGACTCACCTTCGCTCTGGAGCGCGACGGAGAGATAGTGGCTATGACTGCCAGCCAGATGACTTACACACCTAACATGGTGCTTGGTACGCCAGACCAGCCTGCGGAGGTTGACTTCACAGCACTTGACCAGATACCAAACGATGGCAACTGGTACACGCTGGGCGGTATCCGACTCAACAAGAAGCCTGCACAGACGGGATACTATATCTACAACGGAAAGGCAGTCTTTGTTAAGTGATAAGTGAAAATGTAAAAAAATCATGATGATGAAAAAGACAATATTAGCAATGGCAGCCCTCGCCTTCATGGCGTGGGGCTGCTCATCGGACGGCGATGACTCGTTGATACCACAGACAAGAATAGAAGCGGGTACGGATGTACGTCCCTCGTATGTGGCACCCAACTACAATCTGTATGAGCAAACCATGACCGTCGACGTACAGCTACAGGATATCCTGAAGCCTTATGCATCTGCAAACGACCTGATATTAGCCAAGGTAGGTGAAGAGGTGCGTGGCGTAGCTACTCCACTGCAGGTGGATGAAGAGTGGTTCTTCCCCATTATTGTGGCCGCTAACACAGCAGGCGAACAGGTGGTATTGTCGTACTATTGCGATAAACTGCACCGCATCTTCACCATCAGCTGGACCCGCTTTGATGCATCTGTGGCACCGACTGGCGAGGATGGTATCTATAAACCAGAATTCGTGAAATGAGGGCTATGAGTATGAAAAGAAAACAGTATAAAGTACCAAAGGTGTTGGTGGTCCGTCACAGGCAGACCACCACACTGTTGGCTGCTAGTCCTGGTGTCTATGGTGACCGTAGGGATTATGGAACAGCTGAAGAAGAAACATGGGAGGATGATTAAAAGATGAAAACAATAAAAGCACTCTGCGGCCTGTTAGTGACAGGCGCGATGATGACAGGCTGTTCGAACGAAGATAACGTCGAAAGCACCAACACCCCGAAGGGCGGCAAGACCTATTACCTGTCTGTCAATGCCTCTAAAGGCAGTGATGACAACAGCACCCGCGCACTTGCGTTAGACGATAAAACGCTGAAAGCAACGTGGGCAACGACTGAGCATGTATATGTACAGGGAACGCTATTGGCTGATAATTCCAAGTTTTGGTTTAACGGTACCATTCGTCCGCAGTATCCGGGAACAAGCACGCTGTTGAGTGGCGCAATCAGCCTGCCTGACATCTATGAAATATCTATTGACGATGCTATCGGTGATCCGCACATACTGGACCTTCAATTCCCGCGCTCGGGAGAACTGGATTATACCGGACAGGTCGGGACGCTGGCAGACATAGCTGCCAAGTATGATTATGCCATAGCCAACGGTGTACGGTTTGACATTGAAGATGATCATATAGAAGGCGTTGGTGAGGCAGATTTTATTAATCAGCAGGCTATCGTGAAGTTTACGCTCATCGATAAGGCTGACGAAACCGTCAAGCTTAGTCCGACAGCATTGACAGTAGAATATGGTGAGAATAGTGTTTCGTTGACCAACATTCCTGCAACTACCTACACGACCAATGGCGATGGCGTCCTCTTTGTGGCTATTCCGGGCTTTGAGAGTCAGGCTGTCAAATTAACGGCAGTCGCTGGCGGCAATATTTACACATATAGCAAAGAAAGTGTGACGTTTGTTAACGGAAAGTATTACGAGATTAAGGTGAAAATGAAATCGCTAAATTAAAAACAATCAATATGAAAAAAGGATTATTTCTGGTTATACTCTTTGTCTCCTTTACAAATGTATGGGGACAAAACAAGTTCCCTGAAGGTTATCTTACAGACGAGACACGTCCTAATGGCTTTGTATGGCTTCCACCTCCACCAGAGTTGACCGGAGCTGACTTTACCTATGATTTTTACTACTATCAGTGGGGACGCCAGCAACGTGATGGCGGCTTAGGAGAACTGGCTCTGAGTGACGAGAGTGCACCGATAAATGAAGTGTTTGGAGGAATGCTGGATATAACACTGGACTATGAAAATACGCCGGAAATAATGAATCTGTATGAGCGTGCCGTTACAGATGCCCTTGCAGCCAATAAAAAGGTGAAAAACATTTTTCAGCGAACAAGACCTTTTGCCCAATTTAAGGAAGCATCGCTGAAACCAGAAACGGATGAGGAAGAGGCCGGAACATATAGTTATCCCTCTGGCCACTCTACAAGGGGATGGATGACTGCATTGGTACTTGCCACTGTAATACCCGAGGCGGCCGAAGCGTTGTTCTTTCGTGCTCGCTTATATTCTTTAAACCGTGTTATCTGCGGGCATCACTGGAAAACCGACATTGATGCCTCGCTGATGCTTGCTACAGGAATCTTCGCCACCATCGTATGCACAGATGAATATCAGGCACAGTTGGTGAAGGCTCGCGCAGAATACAAAGCAATCATGGAGAAAGAAACAGGTGTGCCCCAAGCCTCCGGCGGAAAGGCTGCTGCCTCCAAGCAGGCATATACTATAAATGGTATGCCTGCCACGGAAAACAGTCGTGGAATCATTATTCAAAACGGACAGAAGAAAATAAAGTAATTAAAGAAAAAAGCTTCCCAACATTAAAAAGCGAAGAATGATAATAAGTGTTTTGAACCGGAAAATCTTTGTCTGTTGCTGTCTGTTGATGGTGGCGGGCATCGGTGCTGCTCAAACCGATAATGAAAAAAGTAATCTGCTTACAAAAGTGAAGGCCATTGTGAACAGGAATGTCGTTCATGGGGTTGACACGAATTATGTGAAGGCTCCGAAGCAGCCTTGGCAAGTGAGCATCAAGAGTCGTGTGTCGCAGACGAACTTGCAGATGCACTCCACGATAGACGGAGGAGAACTGTTTGACGGAGAGGGCATCATGCCGTTTGTCAAGGGGGAGGGCGGCATGGCGATGGATCCGCGCATCAGGACAAAGGTATCTACATCAATAGGTGTAAAAGTGGGTTACAAGGGCTTGAGCGTCAGCTATTCGTTTCCTGTCGGTGGCGACAAGAGTCAAAACCTGACGCTGAGAGGTGTGGGCAAATGGTATAGCCTGAACCTGCGCTGGCACAAGTTCAAGTCAAACACCATGGAGAATCACTTTTCGGGAGCAGCAAAAGTAAGGTCGATAGAGCATTATGATGAGGAAACGAGCGAAGTCACTTTCACAGACTGGGGAGAGACACGACAATGGGAAAAGACGTTCAATGAAGATCTTGCCTCACCCATTTCTATCAAGACCTTGATATACGACGGTTTCTATATCTTCAACCACAAGAAATTCTCCTATGCTGCTGCCTACAACCAGAAGACAATCCAGGTTCGTTCGGCGGGCTCACCGCTTGTAGGATTGATGGGCTATTACGCAGATTTCGACTATGCAGAGAAACAGAATGCCGAAACCATCTATTGGATGGACGGCATAGGCCGCTTGCGCCAGTATCAGCTTGCCCTGGGCGGTGGCTATGCCTATAACTTCGTGCCTGCCAAGGGGTGGCTCATCAGTGCTATGGCCATGCCGATGGTGACGCTGGTGAACCGAACCCGCATCAATACTTACTCCACCAATTTCAAGGAGATAGTAAACACAAATCTATTAGAGTATGCTATACTTCAGGTATTAGCCGCTCAAGGAATCTCTGTGGAGGGTTACAAGTTCGCTGACAATTACGAAATAAAAAGCACAGGTGCATACTCGCGCAACAACCGCGTGGCGCTGAACTTCACCGCACGGCTTTCCGTCACCTACAACTGGGACCGGTACTTTGTAAATGTCAATGGGCAGTTCAATAACTTCAACTACAGCCATAATACGATGCACGGGCATCTTAACGACTGGTACGTCAATGCATCTGCAGGTGTGAGATTATAAAAGAGCAAATAACAAATTTTTGTGACCTTATGAGAAAATGCTGTTATTCTGCAAAAAAGATGTTGTTTTTTTTGCAGAATAATATTATTTAATTATCTTTGCAGTAGAAGGTTACTTATTTAGTTAGAACCCTGTTATGTTTAACCATTATCAGTTAGAACTTTCTTTGGATACCATGGAAGGAATATGAGATATATCGTCGGAAAGATTATAATAATATGTTGGCTGCTCGTCTCCATGAATGTTTCTGCACAGGAACAGGAAACTGTTGACAGCGTGTGCATGCAGAATAGTTCCAAAAACCTGATGGGGCTTATAAAGAAGGTACCGGGATATCTTGACAATAAAGCTCGTAAGAAGGTAGATACGAACTATATAGAGGTGCCGGCGAAACCGTGGAGAGTCATACTGCGATACAAGGAAAATTCCGTTGACGTGGACTATACCCAAAGCCTAGACTTCCCTGAGTTGAAGGAACATTTGGAATGGGAACTGTGTTTTGAGCCGCCGAGGGCTTCGTCATTAGAGGTGTGGGTGGGTTACCATGGTACGGGAGTAGGACTATCCCTGTCGCTTGCCAAGAACGCTGGACGTTATTTCTCGTTCAGCAGCACGGGCGCGAAGTATGGATTCAACTTCCGGTTGAGGCGTTTCAATACAAGTATGGCAACCTTTACTGCCAAGGACTATGTGGACGGAAGACTAGAGGAGGAGTATGAGGAGAAGGGCAATATGCATTCGCCGGTGTGGATTCGCTCTGTGTATGCCAACGGATATTACGTGTTCAATGGTCGCCACTATTCCCAGGCCGCAGCCTATAACCAGTCTGTAATACAGCGTCGTTCGACAGGCTCCTTCCTCTTGGGTGCCACATGGTATCAGTCATCATTCGACTACTCGGATGTAAGAAATGCGCTCTACATGCTCATAGGCCACGGCATACACTGCATCAAGGTGCACCAGGCAAACATAGGTTTCGGCTATGGCTACAATTTCGTTCCTGCACGTGGACTTGTCATCAATGCAATGGTGATGCCCAACATCAGCGTATATAACCGTGTGAAAGTTTATAAATATGACTTTAACTATGACTTGTCTGAGGCCGTTCCTGTTGATGACTACGGAGAGTGGGACCGTCAGGCGCGCAGATGGTCTAACGGAGAGACGTACAAGTCTATATTCATGGCAAAAGAAGGCGAGAAGCTTGACTATTGGGACCTGGAGTCAGAGACAGACTATAGTCCGCTGAGCTTTAACATAGACCTGCGTTTTGGTATAGCTTACAACTGGAGGAATTACTTCATAGGAATACAGGCACAGTTCAACCACTTTTCCTACAAGAACAGTAAGGATAATTGCAGGGTAAGGCTCTTAGACGGATATGCGCGTGCCTCTTTTGGAGTGAGACTGTAAATACAAAAAGAAACACCCCCGGATAAACTCCAGCCAGTCAATGATGTACCCCGACGGATGTGTGGCTACATGTACCGGCATTAAAGAATAAAAGCGCAATCACAGCAGTTAGTCTGTTATGATTGCGCTTTGTCGTGTATGTCTGTTTATGTTCGTTAGATATGCGTACAAAATTCTGTAATACTAACTTTTTTCGGTTTTATTCGTTTAATAAAAAAAAATATAGTAACTTTGCAGCCAAAAATATAATATAAAATCATGCCTTTAATATCAAATCGTGGTGTGGAAATGCCAGAGTCGCCAATACGTAAACTCGCTCCTTTAGCTGCACAGGCAAAGAAGCGGGGTACGAAGGTGTATCATTTGAACATAGGTCAGCCAGATCTGCCTACACCACAGGTGGGACTCGATGCCTTAAAGAATATAGATAGGAATATCTTGGAGTATTCACCGTCACAGGGTTATCTCTCATATCGTGAGAAACTGGTGGGGTATTATGCGAAATATAATATCAACGTCAGTCCTGACGATATCATCATTACCAGTGGCGGCTCTGAGGCTATTCTCTTTGCTTTTATGGCATGTCTTAATCCAGGAGACGAGATAATCGTTCCAGAGCCAGCATACGCCAACTATATGGCGTTTGCCATCTCGGCAGGTGCAAAGATACGTACTATCGCCACGACCATTGATGAGGGTTTCTCGCTGCCGAAGGTTGAGAAGTTTGAGGAACTTATCAACAGTCGTACGCGTGCCATCATGATATGTAACCCTAACAACCCTACGGGGTATCTATATACACGCAGGGAGATGAACCAGATACGCGACCTCGTGAAGAAGTATGACCTGTACCTCTTCTCTGACGAGGTGTACCGCGAATATATCTATACCGGCAGCCCGTATATCTCTGTTTGTCACCTTGAAGGAATAGAGAAGAATGTTGTCCTTATCGACTCAGTGTCAAAGCGTTATTCAGAGTGTGGCATACGTATCGGAGCCTTGATAACGAAGAATGAGGAGATACGTAAGGCGGTGATGAAATTCTGTCAGGCACGTCTTTCTCCACCTCTCATTGGTCAGATAGTGGCTGAGGCTTCTCTTGATGCTCCAGAGGAATACTATCGTGACGTATATGACGAGTATGTAGAGCGTCGTAAGGTGCTCATTGACGGACTGAATCGCATACCGGGTGTCTATTCTCCTATACCTATGGGTGCATTCTATACCATGGCACAGTTGCCAGTGGATGATGCGGAGAAGTTCTGCCGCTGGTGTCTGGAGAAATTTGAATACGAAGGCGAGACGGTGATGATGGCTCCTGGTGCAGGTTTCTATACCACGCCGGGTGCGGGAATCAACCAAGTGCGCATAGCATACGTATTGAAGAAGCCAGACCTTGAGCGTGCCTTGGTGGTATTGCGTAAGGCACTGGAGGCTTACCCGGGTAGGGTAGAGGGATAATGAATAGAACGCCCTCAGGTTATATGATGTAAAGGAAAAAAGAAAGCAAGAAGTTGAACCTGCCATTCTACATAGCAAGACACCTGTATGCCGTGGGCGGCGACGCACAGAAGATAAGTCGGCCGGCGGTAAGGATTGCCACGCTGGGTATTATCGTCGGTATGGCGGTGATGATAGCGTCAGTCTGCGTAGTGTTGGGGTTCAAACATTCTGTGAGAGACAAGATAGTAGGCTTTAACAGCCATATCATCGTGTCTAACTATATGACGCTGCAGACGTCTGACCAGACACAGCCGATAAATGCCAATGACAGTTTGGTAAAGGCAATAGGCAAGTTGGACGGTGTGAGGCATGTGCAGCGATATGCTACCAAACAGGGAGTTCTGAAAACAAACAAGGACTTCCTCGGAGTGATGTTCAAGGGCATAGGAGAGGACTATGATACCACGTTTATATCAGAGAGCCTCGTAGAGGGAAAGATACCACAGATGAGTGCGGAGCGTTCCGGACAGAAGATATTGGTGTCTAAATCCATAGCAGATAAGCTGCGGTTGTCATTGAACAGTAAGGTATATGGCTATTTCTTTTGTGACGGCGATGTAAAGATACGTCCGTTTACGGTGGAAGGAATATATCAGACTAACATGGGTAAGTTTGATGACGTGATATGCTTCACCGACTTGAAGACGGTCAGCAAACTGAACGGGTGGGAGTGTGACAAGGACAGTAACCGCTATGAGGTGACAGGATGTGAGGTGGCTATTGACGACTTCGACCAGCTGAATGTGGTGGAGGACGGTGTTATAGACCATATAAACAAGACCTATGACAGTGATGAGAATCCGTTGTCGTCGGTAACGGTGTATGACGTGGCTCCGCAGACATTCTCATGGTTAGAACTGCTCGACCTTAATGTGTGGATAATACTGATACTTATGATATGTGTATCAGGATTCACCATTATCAGCGGACTGCTTATAATAACATTGGAGCGTACACCGATGATAGGCTTGCTGAAGTCACTCGGAGCGCGTAATGCTATGGTGCGCCGCACGTTCAGGTGGCTCACTATGTTTATAGTATTGAAAGGCATGGCATGGGGCAATGTGATAGGCATAGGCCTCTGTCTGATACAGAAATATACAGGTGTGATAAAGCTGGATGCCTCGGTATATTACGTCAGTGAGGCACCGGTGGAGATAAACATACCGTTGATAATATTGTTGAATGTGGTAACGCTGTTGATAACATCCTTGATATTGATTTTACCAAGCTACTATGTGTCAACAATACAGCCTGCACGTATAATGAGAATAGAATAAACAAAAGAATATGAAGTTTACAGAGCATAAAGGTTTGAACCTCGTAAAGGTAAATGAAGAGGTACTGGCGGATTGGGAGAAGAATGATGTGTTCCACAAAAGCATTGACGAGCGCGAGGGCGCTCCGAAGTTCATCTTCTTTGAGGGACCTCCTTCTGCCAACGGACATCCGGGTATTCACCATGTGATGGGACGTACCATAAAGGATACCATCCTGCGATATAAGACGATGAAAGGCTTTCAGGTAAACAGAAAGGCCGGATGGGATACACACGGATTGCCAGTGGAGCTGTCTGTGGAGAAATCGCTCGGTATTACTAAAGAGGATATAGGAAAGAAAATTTCCGTTGACGACTATAACAGGGCTTGTCGTGAGAATGTGATGATGTACACAAACGAGTGGACTGAACTCACAAACAAGATGGGCTACTGGGTTGACCTTGAGCATCCGTATATCACATACGATATAAAGTATATAGAGACACTGTGGTATCTGCTTAAGAAGCTGTATGAGAAGGGCTTGCTGTATAAGGGATATACCATTCAGCCATATTCTCCAGCCGCCGGTACAGGCTTGTCATCACATGAGCTGAACCAGCCTGGATGCTATCGTGACGTCAAGGATACCACGGTGACGGCACAGTTCTCTGTAACAGAGCGCAGCGCAGCACTGAAGGACCTCGACACTTCTTTGCCATTGTATATACTGGCATGGACAACCACACCGTGGACACTGCCTTCAAACACCGCACTCTGTGTAGGTCCGAAGATAGACTATGTAGCAGTGAAAGGTCAGAACCCATATAACGGCAAGGAGGGCATATTTGTAGTAGCTGAGGCTCGCCTGTCAGCTTATTTCCAGGCCGAGGAAGGCAAGGAACTGGAGATACTGTGGCGCGGTAAGGGTACAGACCTCGTTGGTACACGCTATGAGCAGCTCTTCCCATGGGTAAAACCATGTGACCTGGAGGGCGACAAGATAGTAAACAAGGAGGCTGAGGCATTCAGGGTAATTCCTGGTGACTATGTCACAACAGAAGATGGTACCGGCGTGGTACATATCGCTCCTACCTTCGGTGCTGATGACGCCAAGGTGGCAAAAGATGCTGGCATACCTTCACTCTTCGTCATAGACAAGGCTGGAGATACCCGTCCTATGGTTGATTTCCAGGGTAAGTATTTCGTAAAGGCTGACATGAATCCTGAGTTTGAGCAGTTGTGTGTCAACGAGGGCTATTGGAAGCACTCTGGTGATTATGTGAAGAATGCATACGACCCGAAATATAATGTTGACGGAAAGTACGACGAGAAGGCAGCATCCAAGGATATGGACCTTAATGTGGTTATCTGTCTGGAGATGAAGGAAGAGGGTACGGCTTTCAAGATTGAGAAGCACGTGCACAACTATCCACACTGCTGGCGCACTGACAAGCCAGTGCTCTATTACCCTCTCGACTCTTGGTTCATACGTTCTACTGCATGCAAGGAGCGCATGGCAGAGCTGAACAAGACCATACAGTGGAAGCCAGAGTCAACAGGTACCGGACGCTTCGGCAAGTGGCTTGAGAACCTGAACGACTGGAACCTCTCACGCTCACGCTATTGGGGTACTCCGTTGCCAATATGGAGAAACCGCGACACAAAGGAAGAGATATGCATAGGTTCTCTTGAGGAACTGTATAACGAGATAGAGAAGGCCGTGGCAGCAGGTGTTATGCAGAGCAACCCGCTGAAGGACAAAGGCTTCGTCCCTGGCGATATGTCACAGGAGAACTATGACCGTATAGACATACACCGTCCATACGTTGACGACATAAAGCTGGTAGGCAAGGACGGCTCAGTGCTTACGCGTGAGCTCGACCTTATCGACGTGTGGTTTGACTCAGGTGCAATGCCATACGCACAGATACACTATCCGTTTGAGAATAAGGAACTCATCGACGATCGCAAGGCTTACCCTGCTGATTTCATTGCAGAGGGTGTTGACCAGACACGTGGATGGTTCTTTACACTGCATGCCATCGGAACAATGGCATTTGATTCTGTAGCGTTCAAGAACGTGATATCTAATGGTTTGGTGCTTGACAAGAACGGCATCAAGATGTCAAAGCGTCTCGGAAATGTCATCAATCCTTTTGAGTGCATAGCAAAATACGGTACTGATGCAGTACGCTGGTATATGATGACCAACTCTGCACCATGGGATAACCTGTCTTTTGACCCAGATGGCGTCAAGGAGGTTACATCGTCATTCTTCGTGAAGCTGTATCAGGCATATTCATTCTTTACTATGTATGCCAACGTTGACGGCTTTGAGTACAAGGAGGCTGACGTACCATTCAACGAGCGTCCGGACTTCGACCGCTGGCTGTTGTCAGAGCTTAACACTCTGGTTAAGGAAGTGGACAACACGCTCTCAATATACGAGCCAACACCGGCAGGCCGTCTGATACAGACATTTGTCATCGACAAATTGTCTAACTGGTACATACGTCTGAACAAGAAACGTTTCTGGGGCGGTGGCATGACACAGGATAAACTGTCTGCATATCAGACCTTATATATCTGTCTTGACACGCTTTCAAGACTGATAGCACCAATCTCTCCGTTCTATGCAGACCAGCTGTTCAGAGACCTCAACAGCGTGACAGGCAAGGACAATGCTCTCAGCGTACACCTTGCAAACTTCCCACAGGCTGATGAGAAGAAAATAGACACCGAGTTGGAGCAGGCTATGCAGGTAGCCATGCAGGTTACATCAATGGTGCTCTCACTGCGTAAGAAGGTGAAGATACCAGTGATACAGGCTCTGCAGGCCATCTCTATACCAGCCGGCGACAAGCAGTTGCGTGAGCGCATAGAGCGCATGGCATCGGTAATCCTTGCCGAGACTAATGTCAAGGAACTGACATTCATCGAGGAAGGCTCAGGTATGCAGCTGGTTAAGAAGGTGAAGTGTAACTTCCGCACTATGGGTAAGAAATATGGTAAGCTGATGAAGGCTGTGAATGCAGCTGTCATGGGCATCAGCCAGGAGCAGATAGCTGAACTGGAAGCTAATGGTTCTATTACCCTCGATGTAGAAGGAAACAGCACTGTGATAGAGGCCGTTGACGTGGAAATCATATCAGAGGACATCCCTGGATGGACAATCGCTCAGGAAGGAAAGATAACAGTGGCTCTTGATATTGATATTACACCAGAACTGAGAAACGAGGGTATGGCACGTCTTATCATCAAGCGCATACAGAACCTCCGTAAGGAGACAGGCCTTGAGATAACAGACCGCATCAGCGTGGTAATAGAGAATCGTCAGGAACTGGTACAGGCTGTGGATGCCTTCAATGAGCATATTGCAGCTCAGGTGCTGGCTAATGCCTTGACAACAGGTGAGGTGACTGACGGCGTTGATACAGATTTCGGAGAATTTACTGCAAAGATAAGTATTAATAAAGACTAATAATAAAATCTAAACAATTATGGCAGAAATAAAAAAACGCTACAGCGACGAGGACCTTGCAGAGTTCAAGGAGATTATAGAACAAAAATTAGTGTTGGCGCGTCGTGACTATAACGATATGATGAAGTCGTTGCGTAATGACGAGGGTAATGATGTGGCAGACACATCTCCTACATACAAGATACTGGAGGAGGGTTCTACAACTCAGAATCGTCAGGAGACCATAATGCTTGCACAGCGCCAGCAGAAGTTCATACAGGGACTTGAGGCTGCTCTGATAAGAATAGCTAATAAGACTTACGGAGTGGACAGAATGACCGGAGAACTGATTCCGAAGGAGCGTCTCCGTGCTGTTCCTCATGCTACGCTCTCAGTAGAGTCAAAGATGAAGAAAGACCACTGATTTGCCTAACGATTAAGAAGTTAACAGCGGATAGAAGTATGACAAAGTGCGTGAAACAAGGAATAATGTATTCCCTGTTTGTAATAGTATTGCTGATAATAGACCAGTCAATAAAGATTTGGGTAAAGACAAATATGTGTCTGCATGAGAGCATTCACATAACTGACTGGTTCTATCTGTCGTTTGTGGAAAATAACGGCATGGCATACGGTATGACGTTTATTCCGAAATATGCCCTGAGTACCTTCAGGCTCGTAGCATGCTGCGTAGGTGTGTGGTATATTTGGAAGCAGATAAAGAGCAATGCCCGCACATTGTGGATTCTGTTATTGTCAATGACACTTGCCGGGGCTGCAGGAAATCTGATAGACTGTATGTTCTATGGCATGATGTTCAGTGGCGCATCTCCTTACTATGCCTCTTTCTTCGTTGACTTCGGTACAGGCTACGCTCCTTTCTTGCAGGGAAGGGTGGTGGATATGTTCTACTTCCCTTTGATTGTGACGGATTATCCAGACTGGTTCCCGGTATGGGGAGGACAACCTTTCATCTTCTTCTCGCCTGTGTTCAATTTTGCTGATGCCTGCATCTCTGTCAGTGTGGTGGCATTATTGCTATTTTGTAAGAAAGAATTATCAGGGATAGTCCATTGAAAAAGAGTCTGTCTTTCATAGTGTTGATGCTCATGTTTATGGCATGTGCTCCCTCCCTTCCTTCTGGCGTGCTCAGCGAGGATGATATGGAGGATGTGTTGTATGACATGCATGTGGCACAGGCTGTCTATGAGAATGCGCCCCAGGAGCAGAATGTCATAACGTTGAGGGCGAGTGTGCTGAAGAAATATGACATCAGCCAGGAGGAATGGGATTCCTCGTTTAACTATTATTGTCGTAATGCCGATAAGCTGCATGGCATATATAAAAGGCTGAATGAGCGTATCCAGCAAGATGTGGTGGCGCTTGGAGGAAAGGTTGATGGCATGATGGACGATGGGGCTGACACCACCAATGTGTGGAAGAACGAGTCTGCGTTCATCCTTATGCAACAGTCTCCGTTTAACCTCCTGACTTATGCTGTAGAGCCAGATTCCACTTTTGAGGATGGTGACCGCTTGACCTTGCAGTTTGATGTGCAGTATATATTCCAGGACGGCTATCGTGACGTGACAGCGGTGATGAATGTATATTATGATAATGACAGCATATCAACAAATGTAACTCACGTCAATGTTGACGGTCATGGTGTCATAACGGTTAACAATGAAGTGCAGAGGTTGCATGTCAAAGAGATAAAAGGCTATTTTATCTTGGGAAGGAACCTGAATTCTGATTCCTCAGATCCTTATTCTACGACGTTGCGCCTGGCTGCCGTACGTAACGTGAAGTTGTTACATACGCATACCACACCTCCGGCAAAGAGGGAAGAGACTGAGAAACCAGACAGTTTGTCTGTTGATTCCCTTAGGAAAGACAGTTTGATTAAGACTAAACAACAATCCATGGTGATAAAGAATATATGATGAAAAGCATTATAACATCAATACTATTAGCAGTCTGTATCTCGGCTAATGCGCAGTCTATAGACCGTAAGGCCGTGGTGACACGTAATAACCCCGTAGTGACACAGTTTGATGCCCTCAACTCACTGAGTGTGGGCAACGGCCACTTCGCCGTCACCGTTGATGTTACCGGACTGCAGTCTTTCCCTAAGGAATGTGAGAATGGCGTGCCGCTCTGTGCCATGTCAGACTGGGGATGGCACTCGTTCCCTAACACCAAGGGACTCAAGCCTGAGGATACACAAAAGATTATGAACCTCGGTCATGGCCATGAAGAGGTGTATGCCGTAGAGTATAAGACGGAGGGCAAGAACAAGGATGCTACGGAGTATTTCCGCGTAAACCCTCATCGCCTGAACCTCGGCAACGTAGGACTGGTGTTCACTGACGGAGGCAAGGAACTGCCTGTCACTGCAGTTAAGGATATCAACCAGACACTCAACCTATATGACGGTGTCATCACGTCGAAATTCAGCGTGGGTGGCGAGGCTTATACGGTGAATACCGCTGCAGATTCATATACTTCTGCAATGCTCTTTAATGTAAAGACAAAAGCCTTTAAGAAAGGAAACGCATATATCTGTCTGTCACTGCCATACGTTACTGGTAAGCATGCAGACGCAGCGTCAGATTGGGGTAATGCCGACAAGCACAGTTCTAAAATAGAAAAGAAATTTTCTAACTGTGTTGAAATAAGTCATGTCATGGATGATATCAGGTATTATGTCGTGATGTCATGGACGGGTAAGGCCTCTGTTACGGAGATAAAGCCACATACCTATGCACTTGTTCCAAAGTCTGATGATGTGACGGTAAGGGTTAGCTATGTAGAAGGTGACGACTTGGCTGGCGCCGTTGACACAAAGAACCTGAAGAAGGGTTTTGCTGATGTGGCAGCCTTCTGGAACAAATGGTGGAACGAAGGTGCCATCGTTGATTTCTCTGAGTGCACAGACGCAAGGGCAAAGGAACTGGAGCGCCGCGTGGTACTGTCACAGTATCTTACCTTTATCAACTGCGCTAACGATACACCTCCACAGGAGACAGGTCTTACATATAACTCATGGTTCGGACGCCCGCACCTTGAGATGACGTGGTGGCACATGGTCGATTTCTCACTGTGGAACCGTCCTGAGGTCATGGAGAAGATACTTGAGTGGTACGATAATAAGGCATATCCTTATGCTAAGCAGATAGCAGAGCGCCAGCACTTCAAGGGCATACGCTGGATGAAGATGACAGACCCGTGGGTGGGTGAGTCCCCGTCTAACGTGGGTTCGTTCCTCACATGGCAGCAGCCGCATTATATCTACATGGCTGAGGAGATGTACCGCCATAACCCTTCTGCCGCCACCGTGGCGAAGTATGCAAAGCACGTGGAGGAGACTGCCGAGTTCATGGCTGACTTCGCCCTTTCGTGCGCCACAGGCAACGGTCCTATACGCCTCTACGGACAGACAGCCATGCAGGAGTCAATGTCTAAGGATTTCTCTTACTGTCACCCCTTTGAGCAGGCTTACTGGGTTTACGGACTCACCACTGCACAGACATGGCGCGAGCGCCAGGGACTGCCACGCCATGCCGAGTGGGACGACATCATAAAGCGTATGGCTTCGCTGCCTGAACATGACGGCATATATACCGCTGGCATGCCTACGCAGCCTTTCCTCGCCACTGACACCACACAGGCTGTAGCCTTTGACCCGTTCAACTATGGCGGCGATACAGGCAAGAAGCAACTATCAGAGGGTGAGTTCTACCTCAAGTGCCGCTCTGACCATCCTGCTGTGCTCGGTGCCTGCGGCATGCTGCCTGACTACGGACTCTATGACCGTGCTGAGATGCAGCGTACGTTGTCATGGGTGATGGACAACTGGAACTGGGACACTACATGGGGCTGGGACTATGGCATGACAGCCATGTGTGCAGCGCGCCTCGGTGATGGCGAGAATGCCGTCAAGGCTCTCCTCATTGACAAGGGTAAGAACACCTACCTCGTTTCAGGTCATAACTATCAGGAACCAAAGCGCCTGCGCCTCTATCTTCCTGGCAATGGGGCTCTGCTCGATGCAGTGGCTATGATGTGTGCCGGATGGGACGGCTGTCCTGACATTAAGAATCCGGGATTCCCACGCAATGGCAAATGGAACGTGAAGTGGGAAGGATTGAAGAAAATGCAGTAAGTTTCTTATGCCATCAACACTGTTAGATAATGCTGTGTCGCAGTTCTCAAGGCTCCCTGGCATAGGGCGCAAGACTGCGTTACGCCTGGTGCTGCACATGTTGCGTCAGGATGATGCCGACGTCACTGCCTTTACTGACGCGCTCACCACTCTCAAACGCAACGTCAAGTACTGTCAGGTGTGTTATAACATATCAGATACCGATGTGTGTCCTATCTGTTCAGACAAGCGCCGCGACGTCACCACCGTCTGTGTTGTTGAGAATATACAGGATGTCATGGCTATTGAGCAGACGCAGCAGTATCATGGCGTGTACCACGTCCTCGGCGGTGTCATCTCACCTATGGATGGAATAGGTCCCGGCGATATCCGCATCGACGAGCTTGTTGACCGCATCGCAGCGTCTCATGACATGCCCGACAGTAATGACTCTGCAAAGGTGAAGGAGGTTATCTTCGCTCTTGCCAGTACCATGGAGGGTGATACCACAAATTTCTACATCTCACGACGATTGAAACAGTTTCCCGACCTCAAGATGTCGGTCATCGCCCGTGGTATCAATGTGGGCGACGAATTGCAATACACTGACGAGGTGACTCTCGGTCGTTCCATCCTAAACCGTACTCCGCTGTAAACCGTTGGTAGCTCTTTTTTCGCTGATTCCTGATGCAAATATACAAAATTCGGGCACGAGGTTGCAAGTGTCAGGCGTTTTTTTAACATTTGACGATTGTGTCCAAATGTCAGTTTTTCATATTAAGATTCATAGCATGTCTTTTATGCCCTCATCAGGCATATTCCATAACCTGAAAGCTATCAAATGACACCCTAAAAGCTATGCTTTAGCAAACAGGAAAGCACCGCCTCTGCAACTCGCTGAATTCTACCCCTTTGCCAGCTATACAGAAAAATGTACCAGCATGTAAATTTTTCTACTTGCCAACAACGCATGGTAAACATAAGATTTAACACTTTATACAAAAATTAACAATTGGTTTTTGACCACGGATTTACATTCCGACCACTGATAGCACAGATTACTCCACAACTCTATGTCGAAGAATAAAAGGATTTGGTAGATTTGAATAAATTTGTAGAATTTCTGTCACGAAGTGGCACTCTATAATTTCGACCACGGATTACACTGATTAAACGGATTTTAGCTCCGCACGACATTGCCATTACACTGATTGTGAACGGATTTCACAGAGATTAAACTGTAAACCTCTTTTTTTCGACCACGGATTTAACAGATTAAACGGATTTTAGCTCTGCACACCATTGCCATTACACTGATTGTGAAAGGATTTCACAGAGATTGAACTGTAAACCTCTTTTTTTCGACCACGGATTTAACAGATTAAACGGATTTTGGCTGCGCACGACATTGCCATTACACTGATTGTGAAAGGATTTCACTGATTATTTTCTAAACAACGGATTAAGACGGATTACACTAATATAAACCAAAGACAGTAAAGTTTTTTCGACCACGGATTGCACTGATTAAACGGATTATGGCTCCGCACGACATTACCATTACACTGATTATTAAAGGATTTCACAGATAGCTTACAACGGATTAAGACGGATTACACTAATTGCACTGATTATAATTTGTGAAATCTGTCTAATTAGTTTTAATCCGTTGTTTGAAAAAAATCCTGTCAATCTACGTAATCTGTGGTTGTTGCTGAAATCCGTCTAATTAGTTTTAATCCGTTGTTTGAAAAAAATCCTGTCAATCTACGTAATCTGTGGTTGTTGCT
>JAFXZU010000010.1:0-81123 GCA_017541085.1 Prevotella sp. | reverse complement strand
GGACAGGACCTTTACTCCTTATTCTTTACTCCTTATTCTTTACTCCTTATTCTTTACTCCTTATTCTTTACTCCTTATTCTTTACTCCTTATTCTTTACTCCTTATTCTTTACTCCTTATTCTTTACTCCTTATTCTTTATTCTTAGTGCCTTTGGCTGTAAGTCAGCCAGCTACCTATACGTTTACTATGTCAAGAATGTCGGCGAATACGCCTGCGGCGGTTACGCCGGCTCCGGCTCCGTAACCCTGGATTATCATTGGGTGAGGATTGTAACGCTCAGTGTGCAGCATTACTATGCTGTTAGAACCCTCAAGGTCATAGAACGGATGTCCCTGCTTGAAGCGACGTAATGCTACGCTTGCCTTGCCACCGTCAAGAGTGGCTACGAAGCGCAGATGCTCATTGGCGGCAACCACCTCTTTGTTCATAGCGTCGAAGTGGGCGTCAAGCTTAGGCAGGTTTGTCCAGAAATCCTCAAGTGAACCGTCGAAATACTCTTGCGGAACGAACAAGTGCTTCTCTACATCCTCCTGGCTGAGCAGATAGCCTGACTCGCGCGCCAGTATCACCAACTTACGTATCACGTCAATGCCTGCAAGGTCAATACGTGGGTCAGGCTCGGAGAATCTGTTTTCCTTGGCCAGTCTTACAGCCTCAGAGAAAGGCACATCGTCGCTGATGGTGTTGAATATGAAGTTTAGCGTACCAGAGAGTACAGCCTCTATCTTCGTTATCTTGTCGCCAGACTTCACCAGGTCGTCTATGGTGTGCATGATAGGAAGGCCTGCGCCTACGTTTGTCTCAAAGTTGTACTTTGCGTCATGCTCCAAAGCGGTTTTCTTGAGCTTCAGGTATTTCTGCAGGTCGCCTGATGCTGCCACCTTGTTGGCGCATACTATGGAGATGCCCTTCTCAAGGAAATCCTGGTAGAGGTCGGCTATCTCATAGCTTGCGGTGCAGTCAACAAATACCATGTCGCTAAGGTTGAGTTTCAGCACCTCTGTGTGTATAGTCTCTATACTTGACTTCGGACATTGCTTGAAATCCTCACGGAACTGTTCCATAGAGAAACCGTCAAGATTGATGCCGTCGGGGTTAATCATAATATTGAAGATGTCAACGATGCCGACTACTCTGAGGTCGAGTCCGCGCTCCTCAAGAAGCATCTTCTTCTGTTGCGCCATCTGGCAGAGCAGCGTACCGCCTACGGTGCCGGTGCCACAGAGTACTACATTGAGTTTATGTTGTCTCATTATTGTTGTTTATGGTAATTAATTCAGCAGGCAAAGGTACAAAGAATTTTTCACATACCCAAATAAAAAGTAAATTCAAAATTTTGCTGACTGAATAAAATTTAGTAACTTTGCAAGGATTGTGTAATGAAAAATACAAAAACAAAGAAATAGATAAAATGGAAAAAAGACTTCTTCTTGGTGATGAGGCGATAGCGCTGGGAGCTATTCACGCTGGTTTGAGTGGTGTGTATGCTTATCCTGGTACTCCATCAACTGAGATTACAGAGTTTATTCAAACCAACCCGTATGCTAAGGAGCATAAGATACGCTCACGTTGGTGTACCAATGAAAAGACTGCCATGGAGGCGGCTTTGGGTATGTCATACGCCGGCAAGCGTGCGTTGGTATGTATGAAGCACGTTGGCATGAATGTGTGTGCCGATGCTTTTATCAATAGTGCCATAACAGGTGTAGAGGGCGGCTTGGTAGTATTGGCTGCCGATGACCCTTCTATGCACTCATCACAGAATGAGCAGGACTCACGCTTCTATGGCAAGTTCGCTATGATACCAGTGTTTGAACCTTCTACTCAGCAGGAGGCGTATGATATGATGGCGATGGCCTTTGACTTCTCTGAGGCTATCAAGGAGCCGGTGTTGCTGCGTGTTGTTACACGACTGGCACACTCTCGCGCCAGCGTTGAGGTGCGTGAGCCTCGTAAGCAGAACGAGATGCACCCTTCTACAGACCAGTGGGTGCTTCTTCCTGGCATAGCACGTAAGAAGTACGATGTGCTGATAGAGAAGCAGGAGCAGATGCTCATGGCTTCTAACAAGTCACAGTTTAATGCCTCTGAGTACACTGACTATGCAGAGAAGGCAGAGAAGACAGGCATCGTGGCATGTGGCATAGGCTATAACTATGTTAAGGAGGCTTTGGCACAGTTGCCGGAGGAGAAGCGCAGACTGTATAATCTGGAGATGGTGTCACAGTATCCTCTTCCAGAGCAGCGCATACAGATGTTGGCGCGTGAGAGCGGCAAACTGCTCGTAGTGGAAGACGGACAGCCAGTTGTGGAGCAGGATGTGAAGGCTCTGCTCGGTACAGGATATATTGTTACAGGCCGTTTGACAGGTGCATTGCCACGCACTGGCGAGTTGACTCCTGACTGTGTGGCTGCTGCCCTCGGTGTTGAGGCTCCTGAGCTGATGCCACAGGCAAAGAACCTGGCAGGTCGTCCACCACAGTTGTGTCAGGGATGCGGACACCGTGATGTGTATGCTGCACTTAATAAGGTGGCAGAGGAATACCCAGACCACCGTATCTTTGGTGATATCGGTTGCTACACACTTGGTGCGTTGCCTCCATTCAAGGCTTTGTCAAGCTGCGTTGACATGGGAGCATCAATTACTATGGCAAAGGGTGCGGCTGACGCCGGATTGTTCCCTGCTATAGCTGTCATTGGTGACTCTACATTCACACACTCAGGTATGACAGGTCTGTTGGATGCTGTCAATGACAAGTCAAACATCGTGGTTGTGATATCTGATAACCTTACAACAGGTATGACTGGTGGTCAGGACTCAGCCGGAACAAACAAGTTTGAGGCTATCTGTCTTGGTCTTGGTGTAGAGCCTGAGCATGTTCGTGTGGTTGTTCCACTGCCGAAGAACATGGAGGAGATAACAAAGACCATACGTGAGGAGATAGAATACAACGGTGTATCGGTTATCATACCACGTCGTGAGTGCATACAGACGGCTGCCCGCCATGCAAGAGAAAAGGCAAAGGCAGCGCAGAAGGCTAATCCCCAAAACGACTAAACGATGAAAAAAGATATAATACTTTGCGGTGTGGGCGGACAAGGTATCCTCTCAATCGCTACGATAATAGGCGAGGCAGCCACCGAGACGGGTATTAACCTGAAACAGGCTGAGGTACACGGTATGAGTCAGCGCGGTGGTGATGTGCAGTCTAACCTGCGTCTTTCTACAGACGTTATATACAGTGACCTCATACAGAAGGGTGGGGCAGACCTTATCATCTCAATGGAGCCGATGGAGGCATTGCGCTATCTGCCTTATCTCTCAAAGGATGGTGTTGTGGTGACAAGCAACAAGCCTTTTGTCAATATCCCTAACTATCCTGATGAGGAGGCTATGTTTGCTGAGTTGTCAGCTTTACCACACGTGGTACAGCTTGACATCGAGGCTGTGGCACATGAGGCCGGCTCTGCTCGCAGCGCCAATGTGGTGTTGCTGGGTATGGCGGCAAAATATATTGAGATACTCTCTGCTGATGCCCTGCGTTCTGCTGTGGCAAAAATCTTTGAGCGCAAAGGCGAGAAGGTGGTAGAGGCAAACCTCAAGGCTTTTGATATGGGCGCTGAGGCAAGCAAGTAACATTTCAATAAATACAATAATAAAAGTGGTGAGAATTGATTTCTCACCGCTTTTGTTTTATTTACACCAGAAGTCAAGCACCTGACGGCCTTCCAGAAAACCTTCCAGATGGTCGTCGATATGTACGGGACCAACGCCGACAGGCGTTCCTGTGTATAGTAAGTCGCCGGTTTTAAGTGTGAAGAACTGTGATATGTAGGCAATGAGTCTGTCAACGGTGCACAGCATATCTGCGGTGCAGCCTGCCTGGCGTTCTTCTCCATTGATGTTAAGAGAGAAGTGCAACGCCTGTATGCCGGGTAACTTCTCTTTCTCTATCCAGTTGCCTGTCACAGCAGCACCGTCAAATCCTTTGGCAATCTCCCATGGCTGTCCCTCCTCACGCAGCTTTTTCTGGAGGTCGCGGGCGGTGAAGTCAATGCCTAACGTTACAGCGTCATAGTAACGGTGTGCAAATTGTTCGCTGATACATTTGCCCAGTCGGCATATACGCACCACCACCTCTGTCTCATAGTCTATACGTCCCAGATGGTCGGGTATAAAGAAAGGCTTGTTGTCTTTCAGCAGTGAAGAGTCTGCCTTAGTGAATATTACTGGGTCACGCTGCTTGTCGTCAGCTGATTTTCCGACGCCTTGCTGCTGTAAGTCTGTGGTTATCTCCTTGTTATGCTGGGCATAGTTCATGCCCACGGCGAATATTTTCATGACGTAATTTTTTGTTTCTGCAAAATTACTATTTTTTCTTTGTTCAGCCAAACGAACAAACCATAATGTTACGTTTTCAGTCTCTCTGCTTGTAAAAGTGAAAGATAGGCATTAAATAAAAAAGGCATCAATGCAGTGTTGCATTGATGCCTTTGAGTATGTTGTACTTAATACTTTCGAGTATTAGTCAGCCTGCAGAGAGAAGCGCTTGAACGCAACTACTGTGAGGTCCTTGTCAGCAGCCTTCAGGTAATCCTTCACTGCCATCTTGCTGTCCTGGATGAACTCCTGGTTGAGCAGACAAGACTCCTTGTAGAACTTGTTCACACGACCGTTAACGATACCAGCGAGCATCTGCTCAGGAATCTCAACTGTTGTGCTTGCGATAATCTCCTTAGCCTTGGCAACGTCCTCAGCGGTAATCCAACCCTTAGCCATGTTAGACTCCATGTGGTCCTCAGAGTCAACGTGTGCTGGGTTGATGCCAGCCTTCTTCAGCTTGTTGTCGATAGCCTTCTGGAGCTGCTCCTGCTTTGTCTTCTCAGCAGCAACCTTCTTCTCCTCCTCGATGATAGCTGGATCAACGTCCTTCTCGCTCAGAGCTACTGGCTTCATGGCTGCTACCTGCATAGCAACAGCGTGTGCCTGCTCCTCAGCTGGCTTGTTGGTCTGTACCATTGTGCAGAGAGTGTTCTTACCCATGTGGTTATAGATAGAAACGTTGTCGCCCTCAAGGAAGAGGTAACCGTCAAGCTCCATCTTCTCACCTGTAACACCAGAACGCTCTGTTACGGCAGCAGCTACAGTCTGACCGTCAGCAAGTGTCAGTGCGTTAACCTCGTCAAGAGTCTTAGCCTTAGCTGCTACGGCAGCGTCAAGGATATCCTGTGTCAACTTAACGTAGTCAGCATTGTTGGCAACGAAGTCAGTCTCACACTTCAGTGCTATCATAGCAGAGAAACCGTTCTCACTCTTTACGAGTACACAACCGTTAGAAGTCTCACGGTCGCTACGCTTTGCAGCGATAGCCTGTCCACGCTCGCGGAGAATCTCTTTTGCACGGTCCATATCGCCGTCAGCCTCTGTCAGTGCCTTCTTTACGTCAGCAAGACCTGCGCCAGTCATGGCACGCAGAGTCTTGATGCTTTCCATTGTTATAGCCATTGTATAAAAGTCTTTTTTAAGTTGTGAGTTATGAGTTATGAATTATGAATATCAACAACTCATATATCCATAACTCATAACTTAAGTTATTTATTACTCAGCTTCTTCAGCCTTCTCTGCCTTAGCCTTAGGCTGGTCGTCCTGCTGTGCAGCAGCCTTCTCGTCAGCCTTCTCTACCTTGCGCTCCTGCAGGCCCTCGTTGATAGCCTCGCAGCAAGCGTTGAGGATAACCTCTACAGAGTCCTTAGCATCATCGTTTGCTGGGATAGCGAAGTCAACGCTGTTAGGGTTAGCGTTGGTATCAACGATAGCAAATACTGGAATACCCAGACGGTGTGCCTCGCTGATAGCGATGTGCTCCTTCTCTACGTCGATGACGAAGAGGGCAGAAGGAAGACGTGTCAGGTCAGATATAGAACCGAGGTTCTTCTCAAGTTTAGCACGCTGGCGTGAAATCTGGAGCAACTCGCGCTTAGAGAGGTTGCTGTATGTACCGTCAGCCATGAGCTTGTCGATGTTCGCCATTTTCTTGATAGCCTTACGGATAGTCTGGAAGTTGGTGAGCATACCACCAGCCCAGCGCTCGTTGATGTAAGGCATGTTAACGCTCTGTGCCTTCTCGGCAACCACGTCCTTAGCCTGTTTTTTAGTAGCGACGAACAGAATCTTCTTGCCCTGCTTTGCTATGTTCTTGAGTGCTTCAGCAGCCTCGTCAACCTTTGCTACGGTCTTGTTCAGATCAATGATGTGAATACCGTTGCGCTCCATGAAGATATAAGGAGCCATTGCTGGGTTCCACTTACGCTTGAGGTGTCCGAAGTGACAGCCTGCCTGAAGTAACTGATCAAAATTTGTTCTTGACATTGTCTTTTTCTTTTTTTAGTTGTTTACTTTCTGTTTATGATTTTGTTAGAATCACAACCCATGGGTAGCCTCCGCGTCAGGCGGCGAGTCTCATGAGTTTAGATGCTAAACGATAGTTCTCTGTATTAACGCTTAGAGAACTGGAAGCGACGACGTGCCTTTGGACGTCCTGGCTTTTTACGCTCTACCTCACGTGCGTCACGTGTCAGGAAGCCCTGGTCCTTCAGAGTCTTCTTGTCCTCGGCGTTGATCTTAACCAGAGCGCGTGCTATGGCAAGACGCAGAGCCTGGCTCTGACCTGTGAAGCCACCACCATTGAGGTTAGCCTTGATGTCGTACTTCTCACCTGCCTCAAGAAGCTCCAATGGCTGCTTTACTACGTACTGCAGAATAGCTGATGGGAAATACTGTGTGAGATCTACCTTGTTGATTGTTATCTTGCCGGTACCCTCTGTGAGGTATACACGAGCTACAGAGCTCTTACGGCGACCGATTGCGTTAATTACTTCCATTTTTATGTATACCTTTTATTATTTATACTGGTTAATGTCTATTGCCTTTGGCTTCTGTGCCTCGTGCTTGTGCTCTGTACCCTCATAGATATAGAGGTTGTTCTGAAGAGAACGTCCCAAAATACCCTTTGGCAACATTCCCTTAACAGCGTGGCGCAGCAAACGCTCTACACCGTCCTTCTTCTTGCGAAGCTCTGCTGGTGTGTTGAAACGCTGACCACCTGGGTAACCAGTGTAACGGGTGTAAACCTTGTCGGTCTCTTTCTTGCCGGTGAATACAACCTTAGCGGCATTGATGATGATAACGTTGTCACCACAGTCTACATGTGGGGTGAAACTTGGCTTGTACTTACCACGAAGTAACTTTGCCACTTTTGAAGCGAGGCGGCCTACAACCTGATCTGTTGCGTCGATTACGACCCACTCCTTCTTTGCAGTCTCCTTGTTTACGGAGATTGTCTTGTAACTTAAAGTGTCCATTCTTGACTTTTAGAAAATTTTATTACTACTAAAAAACATTTTTGCTGAACGCAGATTCACTAACCATCGGCGCGGCCAAACGCTCGACTATTAACACTGCCTCCAAACTGGGCTCTAAGTGTACCCAAAAAATAATCGGTGTGCAAAGGTACTAATTTTTTTGCACATAGAACGCCTGTTTACTATATTAATATAACGTGTTTATGTTTTTTTAACAAATAAAGGTACACTTATTGATATTAATCATTCTTCTTCCCGCTTTGGTTTTCTGATTTTTTAAATTCCATGATTTTTTCAGAAATTTTATCTGCTAATATCTATGTGTTGTATTTAGGCGTATTCGTGTGTACTAAGATTCGTTCTTCAATACCAAATCACCAAAATGTCCTATCGGAGGCTCTCCTTATCCCCGTTTTCCTTGCGATATTTCAAAATTATTTCCTGCTGGTCGCGTACAGCGAAATCTACGGAGGGTTGTAACTGCCTGATAATCAGTAGTAGGTTCTGAAAAAGCATAAAAAAACGATAGTTTTTACCCTCTAAAAGCTATGCTTTCAGGGTGTGAAAGCTATCGAATGACATTGTAAAAGCTATGCTTTCTCACAGTAAAGTGATAGCTTTTACGAAAAAGAGGGTGCGAAAAGTCGTTTTTTCGCACCCTTTTTCTGTTTTTTGCCTCTTATTCTCTCCTATTTTGAGTTTTTTTGTTGACATGATTTTTATCAAGCAATGACAAAAATGTCCTATTCTATGTAGTTCGTTCGCTCTACGGATTTAAGGATTTCGGGATAGTTGTTTTTTGCTTCTTCTGTAGTTTGAATTCCTTAAATCCTTGAATCCTTAGAATACTTTTCTGTCTGTATTTTTCTCTGCGGATTTTAGGAACTTAGGATTTTGCTTCGGTCATCGCCTTGATTCAATCTTTATCCTTAAATCCTATAATCCTTAGGGTAAATATTTATTCCGTGGCTTTTCTCTACGGATTTAGGGATTTTAGGATAGTTGTTTTTTGCTTCTTCTGTAGTTTGAATTCCTTAAATCCCTGAATCCTTAAGAATACTTTTCTGTCTATATTTTTCTCTGCGGATTTTGGGATTTTAGGATTTTGCTTCGGTCATCGCCTTGATTCGAGCTTTATCCTTAAATCCCTGAATCCTTAGACTAAATGAAGAATATCCCCTACGGATTTTGGGATAAAATCACAAAATTCTCTACCAAAACGTTAGTACCTGTATCAAAAATCGCAAAAATTGTCATTATTTTCTTTTTGTTGCTTATTATTTGCAGATTTTTTCGTACATTTGCAACGTTTTTTGAATTTATCAACGATGAGAAAGTTTGAGGTCATAACAATAATTAACTCGAATTGTTTGGCGATTCCAAATAATTCGTTAACTCACTCACTCACTCACTCCCTCACTCACTCAATACTCTAAACGTCAGAATGGAGCGACGCCCGAACGAGGGCGACGCGACAGACGGCATATACGGCTTCGCTTGCCCTTGGGGCAGGCGAGGCCGTAAGGCTTTTTGTGACTATATATCAGGCAAACAATATTAATTAAACAATAAACAACAATGAGTAAGACCATTAAGAAAGACTTTTTCGCGCCCTTGTTCAAGGGGCTGGGCGCAACGCGACGGGCAGCGATGCTGCTGCTTGTGATGATGCTCACGATGGCGCAGACGGCTTGGGCCGGTGATGTGAATATTACAGCTGATGGACAAACCATCAGCGATGCGACGACGTGGAAGAACGGTGTGGTTTCCATTACGGGAAACAGCACCGTCACCTTCTCGGAACGCATCACCATCAGCGGTACCGTGACGCTGAACCTTGGCGAGGGCACGACCTTGACTGCGCCAAAGGGCATCGAGGTGGATAAAGGCAACACGCTGACCATCGAGGGCAATGGTGCGCTCAATGCTACTGCCGATAAATTTTATGCTGCTATTGGCAGAGGGTTTCATGATAGCACATCTGGAACAAGCGGAACCATCAATATCAATGGCGGAAGCATCAACGCAATAGGCGGACGATTTGCTGCTGCTATCGGTGGCGGCTATGAAGGTGTGAGCGGAACGATTAATATTAGCGGTGGAACAATTGTTGCAACGGGAGGCTATTGCGCTGCTGGTATTGGCGGAGGAACATTTGCCGCGTGTGGCGTGGTCAACATCAGCGGAGGCCAGGTCACCGCGAATGGCGACAGAGCTTCAGGAATTGGGCCTGGATTTGATGCAGGAACAAGCGGAACGGTAACTCTTGGCTGGACGAACGAGAGCGACGGCATCCTTGCCTCGAACTACAACGATGTCGAGACCCTCCGCGTCGCCGACGGCAAGGCATTTACCGCCAGCACCGGTAATATCTATATAGGCACTCTCGACGACGACCAGAGGGCAGAGTTTGCAGGCAAGACGCTCAAACCCGTAATTTGCACAGGGGTAACGCTGACAAAAGAATCACAAGGCATAACTGCAACCATCGACGGAACATCGACGGCAACCATCAACATTCCGACAGCAATAACGGTGGATGACGTGAAGTATAACCGCACGTTCACCGTGGGTAAGGCCGTGACCATCATGCTGCCGTTCGACTTCACGAGGAGCCGCATCACGCTGGCAGGATCCAACGAAAATCCGTCGGGAAAGTTCTACGAGTTCGCAGGCATGAACGGCTCAACACCCGTCATGGAAGATGCCAACGAGGTGACCGAGATGAAGGCCAACACACCATACCTCTACATCCCCGGCGAGACCACAGACTATTGGTACATCGAGAATGGCGGCGGCATCAATATTTTCACCGAGGGCTACGACGGCGGCACGAAGGTGACCGAGTACGACGGCTATGAGCTGCGTGGCACCTATACAGAAAAAGTATGGGAAGAGAACGATCCAGAGATTGGAAAGGCATACGTCTATAATGCCAATGGCGAACTGGTACCTGTGGCTGCAGGAACAAGGATTCGCCCCACGGAGTGCTACATCATTCAGACGAAAAAGCTAATGACTGGCACGGACATCACCGTCACCATTCCGTCAGTGGAATGGACGGGCAACGAGATTGCCTTCGACGAAACGGCTGTTGTTGTGAAGGATGGTGAGACGACGCTTACACTGACTACCGACTACACCGTGACCGCCCCGTCCGGCACACTGCAGGATACGGGCGACTATACCGTGACCATCAACGGTGCGGGCAACTATGCAGGTTCGATAACGGAGAAGTTCACCATCGTGCCGAAGGCCGTGACGAACGAGGACATCACCGTCACCATTCCGTCGCAGACATGGACGGGCAACGAATTGACACCCGTCATCACCGTAAAGGACGGCGAGAACGTGCTCACTGAGAATACCGACTACACCGTGACTGCTCCGAGTGGCCCAGTCCAGGATTCTGGCAACCATGCCTATACCATCACCGGCAAGGGCAACTATGCTGGCTCAAGAGAAGCGATGTTTACCATAACACCCTACTTAGCAGATCAATTTGGTGCAGTATACGTTTATCAAGACCAGAACGGAAAAACGGCGTTATTAGAAGGCACATCGGTAGAGCCAGTCGATATTCCTTCTGTTATTAACAAAACCGTGAATCACGTAACCAGCAACCGCGTGTTCACTCCCGGCAAGGCATCTACGGTGATGCTGCCATTCAACTATACCTGCAATGGCGAAGAGGGCGGCACGTTCTATAGGTTTGTAGGCGTAAAGAAAGAAAACGATAAGTGGGTTGCTACAATGCAGGAAACAGGCAATGATGCAAATAATGAGGGCACGCTGATTGCCAACACGCCGTATCTGTTTATGCCTACAGCGACAGAAATGACGTTCCCCAATATTAATGGGAGTGTGACGCTCAGCACGGAAGGCGGCGGCAACTGCGTGACAGCTGACCCTGGCAGCCACTGGACGTTTAAGGGAACATACTGGTTTAAAGAATGGAATTCCAGCAATTATTACGACGCTGAAGAGATAGGCCGTGCCTACGGCTTTGCCGGCGTAGCGAAAGATGGCATTAATGTGGGTGACTTCGTAAGGGTAGACAGCGACGCCAAGATTCGCCCGATGAGAGCATATCTGATTTGGAACGACATACCGAACATGACGAATTTTGCCAAGGCTGCTATTGCAAGTACCAACATGACAGCCATGGAAGAATTGCCGGAGACCATCACCGTAAAACTGATTGATGCAAACGGCGAGACAACCGCCATCGGCACGCTTGACACCAAGACTGGCGAGATGACCATTGACAGCGAAGCTTGGTACACGCTGGACGGTGTGCGTCTGAGCGGCAAGCCAACGCAGAAGGGACTATATATAAATAAAGGTAAGAAGGTAGTAGTAGAATAAGCCTCACCCCCGCCCTCCCCTGTAGGGAGGGAGCACCATTCGGAACCCCGTTGCGCAGCGACTCCCTTCCTACTGGGGAGGGCGGGGGTAGGGCTAAAATAATTTGAAAAATGAAAAAAGAATATAAATATCCCTCAATAGAAGTGTTGAATGTTGACGTCATGAACCACCTGCTTCAGGCAAGTGGTGAGCAACAACCTGACGCTGAATACTACGACGACTGGCTGGATGGCAAAAGAAGCAACAGCGTATGGGAAGGATACGAGGAAGAGGAATAATGAAATAGGCATTACGAAGAAGTAGCGGCGTTCAACTCCTGAACGTCGCTATTTCTTGTATCTCGCCGTTGAAAAAGAAAGTGAAAGGGACAGGAAACTGACCAAGAGAAACGGATTTAATCGTTGTTTTTGCAATTGTTATGCAATGTTTTTGGCTTTTATCTTTGTATTTACAATTTTTATTTGTATCTGTTCTCATAAAAATCCGTTGAAGGTATATAATGCTGAATAGTACCCTTGAGTTTGAATTTTAATGGTTTATCCTTTATTTCTATCTTGACCTTCCTCTTTCTAAATTTTACATATCCATCATTTGGCAATGAGGAATTACTGTCAAAAGCTACAAGAAAAGTTGAAGAACAATAGTAACTACTGTCATAGCGACATGGAACCATATCGTCGTCGGAGATTGACATTAAATGACCGCATAGTAGTTCATAATCAGTTGAGTAAAAAACAGGACGGACTTTATCAATGCCTTCTTCCTGAATATACATCCATGCATCAAGAGTGTCGATGTTGTTGCATAAAGGTGATTCTGTCGATTCAATTTCGCTAAAATCCCTTTGCGAAATATGTTGTTTTTCGTTTTCATCCCAATGTAATTGTTTGGGATGAACGATTAAGCCATCATGAGTAAACTTAACTCGTGTTACCGTATCAATAGAACCGTGCGAGTATATGCGTATTCCCTTTAATGTACCATCGACCAAGAAAGAGTCGGGAGGACAATCAGAGAATGCCACTTCCATAAGATATAACTTCGCTTCGTCAGCGGGAAAGCCATCTATAGTTATGGGAGTCAGATACACCTTCTCTATTTTAAAGTTTGTGACAACATAATAGTATTCATTTTGACATGCACTTACTACAACCATCACCAGAACAATCATTGCAGTGACAAGTAAGGAATTGCTTGTCTTTTTTCTCTTTTTTAACATAATCTGTTTTCTTTATAAATATCAATTCACCTATAGGACCGTAGTTTTCTGACGTACTATAATTGTTACCGCAAGACTATAGGGCTATATTGTCAGAAAAGAATTCTTCGCATGATAATGTTTGGGTTGGAGAGAAAAAAATCATTCAATGATTTTTGTTAGAGTTATTGTTATATCTTTTGGTGGTTCCCCCATTGTGATTTGTCCTTCTTTGAGTTCTGGGGCTTCCTTAAATAATACTATTTCATTTTCGTTGTAGCTTATTATTTTATAGTAATGGGTTTTTTTCGTTTTATTGTTGAAACAAATAAGAAAAACGCCTTCTGATGGTTTGCCTACCTTATATTGTTCAAAACAAGATTCTTCAGGTTCTTTATCGTCAAGATAATAGTCGTATTTGTTTTCTCCATGACGTTTAACATATTCATAGTCTCCACTATGGAAATAAGTTTGATATCCTTTCCTTACTTTGTATTCTGTAGTCCAATTATGCATGAAATAACCACTGTGAAATTGTATTTCCTCCTGTTTGTTTCGAACAGAAGGAAGACTCCATTTCGTCCCAATAAGTTCTTCGCTACTTATTTTTACTTGTGCACAAGTAAAGCAGCAAATTTGCATTAATATTGTAATTAAATAGTATCTCATGTTTGCTAAAAGTGGATTGCAACTATAATAAAATCCAACAGACAATGAGCCGCTGATAATGTCATAAGTAAAGTTGCCATATTGACTATAATAATCTATTATGTCACTATAATTCCCATCATATACCTCGGCATATATATCTGCATTACTGTTCTGGGCATTATCCCATACTTTCTTAATCAGGTCTCTCACTCCCAACTCGCTGCTATAGCTCTAAGCTTGAACATTATTAGCAACAAACAAATTTAGCAAAAGAATTGCTAAATACAAAAACTTTCTCACCTCGCACCTCCTTTTTTAACAATTATTGTGCGGAAGATCTGCCTGCCGGTGGCTATATTAAGCACATTAGGATTTTTGCTTCTCCTGTCGTTCTGCTGCGACCATTCTCCTTGAATCCTTAGAGTATTCTATTTTTCAGCCACATACAAAGATACTTTGCAAAAAGGAGAGGTTAGGCGTAAGTTTTTTGCAGTGTGATTTGGCTGATAGGCAAAAAACAATTAATTTTGTATAAAGAAAAGTGTATGAGCACTAAATAGACATTGATGATGGACCAGATTACAAGCATACATAATCCAAAGATAAAGCATCTGCTGCAGTTGCAACAGAAGTCTTCCGCCAGACGCAAGGAGGGATTGTTTGTCGTTGAGGGGCAGCGTGAGCTGGAGCACTGTCTCGCTGCCGGATATGAGGTGGTGGAGACTTACAGGGTAGGGGAGAACGTGTCAGAGAAGGTGTATGAACACATAGCCTACCGTGGTACTACGGAGGGTGTCATCGCCGTTGTACGCGCCAAGCCTCATACCCTGAGTGACATAGCAAAGGGTGATGTCTCACGTTCTCCTTTGTATATAGTATTGGAGGGGGTGGAGAAACCAGGTAACCTCGGAGCTATACTACGCAGTGCCGATGCCTCGGGAGTAGATGCGGTGATTGTGTGTGACCCTCTTACCGATATATATAACCCTAACATAATACGTGGCAGCATAGGTGCGGTGTTCACCGTTCCCACGGTGGTGTGTTCCTCTGAGGAGTGTATCAGCTTTATGAAAGAGCATGGAGTGCAGATACTCACTGCACAGTTGCAGGACTCAAACCTTTATTACGACCAGGACATGACAAGGCCTACCGCCATAGTTATGGGCACGGAGGCAACGGGGCTTACCAATCAGTGGCGTGAGGCTGCAGATGCCCATATACGCATACCCATGCTTGGCAGACTTGACTCGCTCAACGTGTCTGTAAGTGCAGCGATATTGATGTATGAGGCTGTAAGGCAGCGTGGGGGAAAGAAATAAATAAAGACTGATAGAGAATTATGTCGATAGAAAAGGCTATATTCCGACGTACGGAACTGCTGATTGGCAGTGAGGCTATGAGTGTCATAGCTGAAAAGCGTGTGATTATATTTGGTGTCGGCGGTGTCGGCTCGTGGTGTGCCGAGAGTCTGGTGCGCAGTGGTGTGCAGCGTCTTACGATAGTGGACTCTGACCGTGTGTGTGTTACGAATGTCAACCGTCAGCTGATGGCTACCACCAAGACTGTGGGGCAGGTGAAGGTGGATGCCCTGCGTGAGCGTTTGCTGAGCATTAACCCGGCGGCGGAGGTGACAGCCCTGCAGAAGATATTCTGTGAGGATACTGCTGCGGATTTTGAGCTGGACTCTTATGATGTTATAATAGATGCCATAGACTCCTTGAAGGATAAGGCCCTGTTGATACTGATGGCCACGCGCACCCGTGCCGCATTCTATTCGTCGATGGGCGCAGCGCTGAAGCTGGACCCTACACGCATTGGTACGGCGGAGTTCTGGAAGGTGCATGGTGACCCACTGGCACGTGCGCTGCGTAAGCGTTTCAAACGCGACGGTAAGTATCCGGCGCGAAAGTTCCAGTGTGTGTTCTCTGACGAACTGCTGCAGAACCAAGGGCAGTATGCCGCTTGTGGTGCAGCGCAGTGTGTGTGTCCTAAATCTGAGAACGGCCCGGGAGACAAGGCTCTGCTTAATCATGAGTGGTGCTCGTCAAAGGCACAGATTAATGGTACGCTTGCGCATATCACGGCTATCTTTGGCTTTATGCTTGCCGGACTGGTGATGCGTGATATGTTGAGTGGCTTAGGTAGTGATAAGAAAAATAGGTAATGATGAAGACAATGATAATAACAGGTGGCAGTTCTGGCATAGGCAAGGCTGCCGCGGAGATGTTCGCCAAGAAGGGTTATGTGGTATATGATTTTTCGCGTCATGGAGAGAACGCGGAAGGTATTACACATATAGACTGTGACGTGACGAGTGTGGAACAATGTAAGAATGCCGTTCAGACGGTGTTTGAGCAGCAAGGGAAGATAGACCTGCTTATCAGTAATGCCGGTATGGGTATTTCTGGTGCGGTGGAGTTTACTGAGCCGAGCGAGGCACGCAGGCAGTTTGATGTGAACTTCTTCGGTGCTCTCAATATAGCGCAGGCGGTAATACCTTATATGCGCCAGCAGAGACAGGGACGTATCATATTTGTTAGCAGTGTGATGGCGGCATTCAGTCTGCCGTTCCAAGCCTTCTACAGTGCCACCAAGTCGGCAGTCAACTCCTTGGCGCTTGCCCTGCGTAATGAGTTGCGCCCCTTTGGCGTGGAGGTATGCGTCCTTATGCCGGGAGATGTGAAGACAGGATTTACTGCTGCGCGTAAGAAGTGTCTTGTAGGCAGTGATGTATATACCCACATGGAGAAGGCGGTGAGCACTATGGAGCGTGACGAACAAAATGGTATTACGCCGGAGCGCATGGCATGCAAACTGCTCTCTATGGCTGAGACCAAAAATCCAGCAGCACTAAGTACGGTAGGATGGATGTATAAGTTGTTCCTCCTGCTTGGTAAGGTGCTGCCTACCTCTTTTGCATACCGTGTTGTAGGTTGGATGTATTAAGCGGAAATTAAGAATAAAAAGAAAACGCACCACACATAAGTGTGATGCGTTTCTTTTATTGGTTGCGGAGGCTCGACTCGAACGAACGACCTCCAGGTTATGAGCCTGGCGAGCTACCAACTGCTCCACTCCGCGATATTGTGAATTTGCGAGTGCAAAGGTAGCGCTTTATTTTGAATTGGCAAAATTATAAGGCCTTTTATCCTTCTTAACTATCTTCTTCTTGATATAAAGCAAGTATTAATCACCGTTTTCTTCGTCTTCATTGTCATCATCCTTAATGGTGAGCTGTTTCAAGTCATAGTAAGAACCATTATAGATGTTGAAATCAACGTAGCCTTTTATGCCTGGTAGTCTGCCGGCGTCAGTGTGTTGCCAGAATTTCCATTCCCCTTTATATTCCAGTTTGCTGGCATAGTAGTGTGCAATCCAGTAAGGGTAGTCGTCAAAGCGGTTGTCTGACAGGAACTGCTGCTTAAATTTGTAGTAGGTATAGATTATAGGTTTTACGTGGTAGGTGTCTTCTACGATATGAAGCCATGTGAGCACCTCTTTCTGAAATTCCTCAGTGCTCATATCCTGTGGCTTGTGCTCCACGTCGAGCACTGGTGGCAGGTCGCCTTCCTCCAGATGTACTTTCTCAAGGAAGAAGTATGCTTGTGAGCGTGCGGAGGACTTTATACTGTAAAAGTGATACGCGCCGCGTATGAAACCGTATTCGCGTGCGTTGTAGAAGTTATCTTTGAAGTTCTCATCAACGAGGCTTGCCCCCTCGGTGGCTTTGATGATGACGAAGCGCACCGGTGCCTTGCCTATCATGGCATTACGCAGCTCCTCCCAGTCTATGACACCTTGATAGTGGCTGATGTCAATGCCTTGTATTTCAAAACCGTCAGGATAAGTCTGGTCGCCGTAGAGTGCATGCCAACGGAATCCTGTAGGTCCTACAAAGAAATAGTAGAATACAAAGATATATACGAAGGCAACAAATAAACCTCCCATCCACCAAGTCTTACGGCTTAGTGGACGGGAGGATTTCTTCTTATTTTTCTTGTGACGTGTCAAATTACTTGTGTTCCAGCTTCAGTGTCATGGTAGGCTGGTCGCATACCTCTGCCGGGCCGAAGTATTGTATTGGTCCAGGATATACATAACAGGTGTCGCGTGCCCACTCTGTGCGGTGAGCTACAAAATACTTGTAAGGCTTGCCGTCAAGTTCTACCAATGCTTTCTTGATAACAGGCTTCATCTCGCCGCTGCGCTTCTCCATGTTCATCATCATGGTGATAGGTATTCCACCTGCTATCCACTCGTCAACAGGCTTAGAGGTGTTCTTGACAGATGACATGTAGCCAGTCTTGCCTGCGGCGATAAGCATAGAAGCGTTAAAGCCGAGAGAGTAGCAGTAGTCAGCGTCGAAGTTTGACGGTGCGGCGCAACGTCCCTCGTAGCCGAAGAAGTGGTGCTGTGTAGAGAACTTGCCATGGTAGAGACCGTCTTTCTTCCACTGCTCCAGCTTCTTGCCGACCATCTCTGCCAGCAACTGCTCAGTGTCGATGAGAGAAACCTGAACGTTACCGTGTGGGTCACGGTCAAGTGCCAGCTGACGGCTGACAGTCTCAGGCAGTGAGCGGAAGATGGCAGCGTTGGGAGCTGAGAGGTGATGTAACACATAGTCTATCTTCTTGTCATCGGCTATCAGCTCGAAGTCCTTCTGGTTAGCAGCGAGCATATCGTTAAGCTCAGAGATGAGCGCCTTGATGGCAGGGATGAACTCAATGAGTCCTTCTGGTACGAGTACTACACCATAGTTCATGCCGCGTGTAGCACGGTCTGCCACTACGTCTGCTATATATGTGACTACATCGTCAAGAGTCTGATTCTTAGCTTCAACCTCTTCTCCGATAAGTGTTATGTTCGGATGGGTCTGCAGGGCACACTCCAATGTAACGTGTGAAGCAGAACGTCCCATAAGCTTAATGAAGTGCCAGTATTTCTTAGCGGAGTTACAGTCGCGCATAATGTTGCCTATTACCTCAGAATATACTTTGGTAGCAGTGTCGAAACCGAAAGAAGTCTCAATTTCAGAGTTCTTAAGGTCGCCGTCAATGGTCTTAGGACAGCCGATAACCTGTACTCCGGCTCCGATAGCCTTGTAATACTCTGCCAATACGCAAGCGTTGGTGTTAGAGTCGTCACCGCCGATGATTACAAGAGCCTTGATGTTGAGAGCCTTCAGAATCTCCAATCCTTTGTCAAACTGGTCTTTCTTCTCAAGCTTTGTGCGTCCGGAACCGATGATGTCGAAGCCACCAGTATTGCGGTACTCGTCAATGATGTCGGCGGTAAGCTCCATATAGTTGTGATCTACAAGTCCACCAGGACCAAGGATGAATCCGAAGAGTCTGTTTTCAGGATTAAGTTTCTTTATACCGTCAAACAAACCAGATATGACGTTGTGTCCGCCGGGAGCCTGACCTCCTGAGAGTATGACACCTACGTTGATGGCTGTGTTGGCCATTTCGCCCTTGGTAGGCTCAAACTTCAGGTACGGCATGCCGTATGTGTTAGGGAAAAGTTTCTTTACTTCCTCTTGGTCAGCTACTGACTGTGTAGGCTCACCCTCAACAGCTTTCAGTGCTCCACGCAACGCCTTTGGCAGTTTAGGCTGATAGGCAGCGCGTGCAATCTGTAATGCGCTTTTTTCCATTTCTTTTAGTGTTGTTTCTTATTTGTTTTTGATGAATCTTATTAGGAGTTAGTGGTGCAAAGGTACGAAAAAAAAACGTGTAAAGAGCAAATGAATGGTAGTTTTTCCTGTTTGCCCCTTGTATTTCTTACCCTTTGCTCATTACACTTTACACTTTACTCATTCCCCTTTACTCATTATTCATTATTCATTAGACTATCCCCATTACTCATACTTCCACAGACGGAAAAGAAGCCAAACCTTGTTATATAGTCGGAACAGAGGCTCAAAGAGTACCTCTGAAGGATAGTAGAGTAGGAACCGCATGTTGTGTCTTAATCGTGTGACAGCATATTTCATTCCACGATATTTCAGTGAGCCGTTGGAGGCTTCTTTCCAATTGTAGCGTTTGTCAAACTGTCCGAAGTTCCCGCTCTGCATTATTTCCTCGAGTAGTTGGCGGCCTCTTTTTTCGTCTGGCGGACAAAGCATCAGCCTGTCTTCAGCATTGAATACCTCACGCAATACATACATAACGGCGGCGGCAAACTTGTTGAGGCCAAAAGGAATCCTCTCGTGGGTGGGATAGGGGAGAGGCGCTTCCTTCAGTACCATATAGTAGTCCAACAGTTGTCTCAGTCCGATGCCTTCCTCAAATATGTGTTTATATAGATGCAATAATTGGAATATGGTGTTGAATCTTGCAGAAGGTATGGCATATCCGTCATATTCAATAAAGTCGCGGCTGGTCTTGTATTTGTTGAACCATGCCTGTAGGTGCTTGTTATGCCATGGATTATATAACCAGGTAGGGCGGTAATGCACCTCTACGGGTATGTCCTTGAGTATAGGAAAGTCAAGGTTGTGGTAGTACATATATGCGCCCTTCTTCCTTGTCTGGCAGAACTCTATCACCGTACGAACAGGATTGCTTCCTGATGGCCATGCCCAAACGTCGATATCGCCGGGAGAACGTAGTTCCTGTAGATGTGGGGAATAGAAATAGAGGTTGCCTTGTCCTTTGAGTATAAGACAATGGAATCCATTCTGCTTGAAGAAGTCTGACACTTTTGCGGTCATAACAGACGCTGTCTTGTTCTTCTCGCGTATTCTGTCAGCCTTGACAGCCCACTGGCGTATGCGTCTCGGTGGAGGCAGTTGCTCCTGTGGCAGCCGTTCCAAGGCAGCAAAGGCAATGCCAGTGAGGGCCTGCTCCTTGGCAATGACATATAGCTGTTCCCATTCGTCAGGAGAGAGTGTCGTGCTCAGGCGTTCGCGGGTGCCTATAGCAACTTGTAACAATTCAAAGAACTGTGTGTATGTCTCCGTATTGTGTGACAATATGATTATAGTAGTTGTTGTGATATTTTCTTGCCTTGTCTGTATGACGGTAGTTGAGTTTGTGGAAGCTTACCTTGTCGGTAAGGTCGTTCCACCACTCAAGGTCGAAATCCTGTGTGATACGTTGTCCTAACTGTATGAACGCAAAGCTGTTCCCACGTGGCATCTGCTTTATCAGCTCTGGGTGCCTGTGCGCTGCGACATTGAAGAACAGGTGGAAGATATAGTACTCCACGGTGCAATTGTATTCACGCCAATATGCCAGAAGCATTCCGAGTACGGATCGTAGCACGGGGTTGCCGGGCTTTGCGTGTATGAACCAGTTGGAGGTGCCTATCACCTTGCCGTCTTTGAAATATCGGAAGAGGAACAACTCACTCTTTTGTATATTCTCCCAATACTTGTTGCCCGTGCAGAGTACTGACGCGTCAATCCATGTGCCGCCATGATGAATGAGCAGGGCGAGGCGCAGGATATCGCTGAACAAAGGATGAGGTATGATGCCGTCATGGTATTTGCGCTCGATATAGTCTGGCAGCGTGACGTAGTCATGATAGTTGTCGGCGGTAATAACCACCACGCTGCTTTCAGACAGGTTTGTGACAATAGAGTTATGACAGGCACGCACCAAGTCAGGAGCGGCGTCCATGCCTTGCAACCAGCAGAACCATATCACATTAGTGTTCATACTCTGGGTTGGCGGTGTGATTGTCTCAGCATATTGCGAAGCGTCGGCGTACTTCTCTGTCAGTATCTTGTCTATCTTACGTGTTATGGCTGGATAGACATACTTGAGGCTTCGTCCGTTGGCAATGCAGCGGAAGCATTCCCTTATGCCGGTCCACAACACTCCCATGCGCAGGTATTGCCACAGCAGGCGCATACCACCAAACTGGCGCAGACGTATAATCAGACGGTCAAAATCTTGCATAGATGTTGCGCAGGTCTTGGTTTATCTTCTCAGGTGAGAAGTGGTTGCGCACGAACTCCTGACTGTAGGCAGACATATCGCTGCGCTGTTGTTTGTTGTCAATCAGCATGGCGAGCTTGTCGGCAAGTGCGTCAGCATCACCGAAGGGGAAAGTGACACAGTTTCTGCCCTCCTCAATAACGTCGGGCAGTCCGCCGACGGGAGTGGTGACTACAGGTATGCCGTAGGTCCAGGCCTCGAGCACCACCATGGGGAAGCCTTCCTCGTAAGAGCACATGCAGAGGATGGAGGCATTGTGGAAATACTCATCCTTCTGTCTGCCGGTGACGTAGCCCGTGAAGGTGACGCTGTCTTGCAGTCCCATGTCGATACTCATCTGGCGGAAGCGTTCCACTTCACCGTTACCGAGCATATAGATATGCCAGTCAGGGTAACGGCTTTGCAGAGTCTGCCAAGCCTTGAGCAAAAGGTCGGGCGCTTTGTTATCGTTGAAGTATGCCATCATAAGAATGGTATTCTTACGGTTGGCATAGTCGCTGTGCGGAGTCATGGTGCATGAGTTGTAGAGCACCGTGGTAGGAGTCTTTATGTTGCTGTATGACTCAAGGAAGAGTTTCTGCCATTTCCTGGCAAGCAAGACGATGAGGTCGGCACGGCGCAGGTGCCACAGAAAGAGTTTGTTGGCAGTATGGTTGCGCAGTTGGTTGCCCATGTGTATGTGCATGATGATTTTCTTCCTGCCAAGCATGGCGAAAAGAAAGATAGGCATCTGTATTATCAGACAGATGCGGTCGGGCACCGTGTGGAAGTGAACAATATCAAATCGCCATATAATAAAAAATGCCATGAAGCATGACTTCATGGCATACCACAACTTCCACAGGTAGTTGCGCTGTATCTGTGTGCCGAGCCAGTAGCAGGAGTGTTCCTTCCATGCTGGCATCTGCTCCATCAGCTTGATAGTGGAACTGACGCCGCCGAACGACTCTCTTGCGCTGCCTACGACTAATACTTTCTTCATGATATCGTTGGTGAAATAGGAGTTTTCGGAGTTTCTCGGAATAGTCGGAGTTTTCAGAATAGTCAGAATAATCGGAATGCTCGGATTATTCGGAAAAGTCAGAAGACTTGTCTTTTACTCCATACAACAGTCTGTCGTTTTCCTTTTGTTGTTCCTCTGTGAAACGTTGTTTCAGCAATCGGGCTGGCACACCGCCGATGATGGAGTAAGGAGGAAAGGACTGCGTAACCACTGCTCCGGCAGCAATGACAGAGCCGTGACCTATGGTGACACCCTTCAGTATTGTCACATTCGCACCTATCCACACGTCATCCTCGATTACTACTGCAGCATCATTCCCCGGCAGCTTCTCATCGTCAGTGACGTCAATGATGTATTTGCCTAAGATGTCTATGCGGTGGTCGCCCGTGATAATAGTTGGACGTGGACCGAATATGACCTTTCTTCCAATAGTCAGTGGCGCGTTGGTACAATAGAAAGTACTGCCCTTGGGTATGGATGTGCCGTCGCCAATGGAGAGGTTTTGCAAACCTTTGATGTCTGATGACATTGGACGCAGGTATACGTCGTGTCCGCAATGTTTCATGCATGCCTTCCATACAGGTGCCCACAGAGCATCCCAAAGGTAAGCTGGTATAAGACTAAACTTCAAGAAGAAACTCATAACTCAAAACTCATAATTCAAGACTTGTTCTATCACTGGAGCCATGTCAAAGTATCGGTATTGACCGAGTCTGCCACCAAAGATGACGTCTGCCTCCTGCTCTGCAAGTTTGCGGTACTGTTCTGCCAGTGCATTGTTGCGCTCGTCATTGACAGGGTAGAACTGCTCCATACCTTCTTTGTATTCCGTAGAGTATTCTTCACTGACAACAGTCTTAGGGCAGTCGTACACCTCTTGGCCGAACATCTCAAAATGCTTGTGCTCGATGACACGTGTGTAAGGCTCATTATGTGATGTATAGTTTACTACGGCATTGCCCTGATAGTTCGGTGTATCCTCAATGCGAGTCTTGAAGGATACCGTGCGCCAGTCAAGTTTGCCCAGATTGTAGTTGAAATACTCATCAAGAGCGCCTGTATATACCAACTTGTCGGCATATTTGCGCCAGTCTTTGTATTCAGAATTAAAGAAATCAACGTTAGTCTTACACTCAACGCCTTCAAGCAAGCCGTCTATGAGCTTGTTATATCCACCGATAGGTATGCCTTGATATTTATCGTTGAAATAGTTGTTGTCAAATATCATGCGAACAGGCAGACGCTTGATGATGAAGGCTGGTAGTTCGGTACACTTCCGTCCCCATTGCTTTTCGGTATATTCCTTAATAAGCTTATTGAATATATCTTTACCCACGAGCGTCAAGGCCTGTTCCTCCAGATTCTGCGGTTCACGACCGTTCAGTGCAGCTATGGCCTCGGCTTTCTGTTCGTTTATCCTTGCCTCAGCTTCCGCCGGTGTATGGACGTCGGGCCACATACGGTTAAAGGTGTTCATGTTGAAAGGCAGGTTGTATAGCTCGCCTTTATAGTTTGCCACAGGACAGTTAGTGTATCGGTTGAACTCAACGATGGAGTTTACGAAATCCCATACATCCTTGTTTGACGTGTGGAATATGTGCGCCCCGTATTTATGTACGTTGATACCCTCAATATTCTCACAGAAAATGTTTCCACCAAGATGTGGACGCTTGTCTATGACAAGGCAAGTCTTACCGGATTTACGGACTTTATATGCGAAAGTGGCACCGAAAAGACCGGAACCTACTATCAGGTAATCGTATTTCATATTTTTTGTTCTGTCAGTTGTTTATATATATTCATTATAATATTCCCCTTGTTCTTCCAAGATAATTCAGATGATTTCTTGCGACAGTTGTCTGAGAATATCTTTAACTCATTTCTGTTTTTATGGAAATAATTTAAGTTGTTAGCAAAGTCTTTTATAGATAGCTCTGGTGTTGATAATGGTATTTTTCTTCCCACGGTGTCATCTATTACGGCAGACATGCCGCAGGTATCGAAACACAATACAGGTAAACCGTTGCTGATAGCCTCTAGTACCACGGTAGATGTGTCCTCGTTGACAGATGTGAAGAAAAACATATGGGCAGACAGCATGGCCTTCTCTACATCATCATGGGACATGTTGCCATAAAGCTTTATCTGACTCTCCAAGTGCAGGCTTTTTATGAGGGAAGTCACCTCTTTAACCTGTTCCTCATTACCTGTGCCATATATATGCAGGCATATTTGGGGATTGTCTGATTGTGCGATGGCTTTTATTGCAATGTCTATCCTTTTGCGATAATCGAATTTTCCGGCCCATACGACGTTCAGGATATCTTCGTCAAACCTTCTGTTTTCATTATGGATGTAATCCTTGCATCCCGTTTCCGGTATGATAACAGATTCTATTCCAGTATATTGTTTTATCGTATGATAGCTATCGGGGATGGAACTGATTAATGCATCAGCATTATTTATGGCGTGTGTTATTCGTGGATAATACTTTATCTGTAGTATGTTTAATTTGTTCTTTATATACTGGAAGAACTTCATTTTCCAATTATTTGCATATTTCAGAGGGAACTGCTTTAATCCGCCAATGGGTCCCCAAACTATTGGAATGTTAAACTCCTTGGCAACATCATACAGACATCCTGGCTCGCGAAAGCCAATCATGTTTAGTTGGTGTATTATGTCTATGTGGTGTTGTTGACAAATGCTCTTTGCTATGTCAGACGTTTTGCGTTGCCAGTTCCAATAATACCAATAAAAACGCCAATCTCCCTGATTCCAACACATACGCCTTACTTTTTCGGGAACTGGGTTATAGAAGAAATGAACTTTCCCCTTTAGTTCAGATGTCTCCAGTGCAGCTTCTATCTGCTTTTGGAACTCTCCCTCAGTTATGACATATACCTCACAATGCCTTGCTATGGCAAGGACCCAGTTCCATCCCATGCCAGGTTCACTACCCATATTGGGTGAACATGCGTATGCGTTGATTAGAATGGTCATTTCGTATGGCAACGATATATTACCATGGCATACATATATAGCTTTGTTAGCAGTTTTATATATGCGGGGACATTGTTTGCTGTATTTGATGTGTTTTCTTTCTCAGTCCATCTGTGAGCAGCACATTTCTTGTCAATGAAAAAAAGTTTATTTCTTCTTTGCGCTATGTGGTGGATAAAAGTGTCGTGTTGAGGAATATGAGAAGGCATCGGTAGGATATATTTCAGTTCGTCACGTGACATACCCATACTGAAACCATATGTGGAATGGTGTTTTTTTAGTTTCCAGAATGGCTCTTCTTTATATATTACCTCACCAATATTCATGCCTTCGTCATCAATAATGTCAAAGGCGGTGGCGGCGACTCCACCTTTTTTTATCAATACTTGTAATGTCTCACTGATTTTCTCGGGGTACCATATGTCATCTTGGTCAGAAAAGAATATATAATCGCCAGTGGCCGCAGAGAGTGCATTGATAAAATTAGCAGTGGCAGCATAGAGGTTGTTATAATAACGGTGTTTCTTTTCCTGTTTGTGGGATATCTGTTTTATTCTGACATCATCATATGACTGAATAATGTCTGTTGTGTCATCCGTGGAACCATCATCAGAAACGATAATCTCAAGTTCTGTGTCAGGAAATGCGGATAGGTCTTGGTTGAGTATGGAGTCAAGTTGTTCCTTTATATGTTTGCCACCATTATAGGTGGCCATGCAGACAGATATTTTCATTGAGCGTAAAGATTATATCCAGGTTTATATATATGGTGTAGGCCTAAATTTCCTGTTATACCATGAGAAATGGCCGTAAAGTTCAGTTTTAATTGTTGCTTATGACCATTCTTTATATATGTTGTTAATGTGTCATATATTTTCTTGATACAATATGCAAAAAAAGATGGCAGATGATGCCGACGTAGTGTGTAAATGTGATTTCGTATAAGATAATAGTCACGCCATGTAGCTATTACGTTTGTAGGTTGAGCGTACGTTATAGTGTCATGGGTTATTTTGATATCAGGTAGTAATACGATATTACCGTAGTGCCTGATTCTATGGCTGTATTCAGTGTCATCAAAATAGATGAAAAAGTCTTTTATTGGTAATCCTGCTTTCCTAACGACTTCAGCATTAAAACAAGAGCCGACAAATGTAGTCTCTTCTATTAGGATGTCTTGTTTGCTATAACAATCTTTTGGAAGTTTGTATGGCATTTTTATAAGCCGATTCTTACTGATTCGTCTATGGTCTATGTCTATAACACCATTTAGATACACTGCGCCACAGATACAAGCGGTATCCCTTGAATGAGTTTCAGCATATTGTTGTACATGATACAAAGCGTCTTTGTCAGGATAAGCATCATCATCAGACACCCATATCCAATCAGCCTGAGAATCCAATGCACATTCTATTCCAGCATGGAAACCACCAGCGCCTCCCGTATTTGTTTCAAGATTGATGACTGTTTTGCTTGAAATATGTGAGTCTTTGGCACACCATTGGTTCAGAAAGTCAGATGTGCCATCAGTGCTACAGTTGTTGACTACTATTATGCTATATGGCAGAACAGTTTGGGTTTCGTAGCTCTGTAATGCTTTTTGTAGTTTTTGCAGTCGATTATATGTTACAATAACAACACAAATATTCATACAGTCAATTTTTTCATGTTGTGATGTCAGTGTCCTCTTCTTCTTCGTTGTATTCTTCTTCCTCCCATTCCTCTTCAAGGTTACGGTTGGAATTTAAGCAAAGGGCAATAAGCATAGAGTAACCTTGCCCTTTTCCTGACAGAAAAGATGTATCAGCGGTTTGCTCTATTGCAAGACAGAAAAAGGCCATCATTGCTACACGATAGTATTTAAGGCTATACATTTCGTTGAAAGCAATAAGACGACGTTTCCAGAATAAATAGAACAGAATAATACCTACAACTCCAAATTGAGCAAGAGTGGGGTAAAAGGCATCGCAGATGAACATGCCGTCTTTATACTCATTTCCTCCTAATCCCCAAATATGACTTAGGTCATATTCATAATATAAAGGAGAGTAGTATAGCCAAGCGGCGAGGCATGCGAATGACCCCATGCCAGGACCAAATGGGAAATAGTCCCATAGGATTTTCCATGCGGTTTTATATGTCATAGGGCGTGCGAGACCCTCATTGTCCCAACCGTCAACATAATATACTTCAAATTTTGTCCATGTCAGTGCTACAGCGACTATAGTCATTAGCCCAATGGTCCATACGGTCTTTGGCGATTTGAAGTCCAGTTTCTTTCTGACATAGAACAACATTGCTACGAATGCTACAACCTCACCCATGAATTTCATCTTGGGCGCAAGAAGTCCAGAACCGACTAATGCTAAAGCTATTAGCTTATTACGTCTCGTCTCTTCAGAAAAGAGATAATATGCCATGCCGGTACTGATGGCTAACTGTCCGAGTACAGGGAACTCACCTCCGTTGAGAGTCTGTGGATGATATATAATCCAAGATAATAAAGTGAGTATCATAGTCCCTATAATCCATTTCTTCTGTTTGTCGGAGAAACGAGGGTTGAGAATCCATGTGCAATAGATTATGGAGTAAGGTCGTATTTCTTGTACAATATCAAGAAATACAGCTTCCTGTACGTTACGTCCAAATAAAAGGCCATAGATGACATAAAAAGACAACACTCCAAGGAAGAACATGTATTCTTTCCATGGAGTGCTATTCGTAGCCCAATGACCACGTTTCATAAATGTGTATCCAATCAGAATTACCGTCATCGCCTCATCAACAGAGGAGAAACCTGGTAAATCGTTATAAGCGATACAAGCAGGGAAATATATTATCCAAAAAAGAGTATAAAAGCGTGCTATCTGTTGCATTGCTCAAATGGTATTTGGAACCATGAGTATTTGTTTCTGGCCCAAGTGCGTTGTCCTACAGTAAATATTATATATAGTAACCAGTTTGGCAAGATGTCTTTAAGATTTTTCTTATGTGGTAATTTCGTTTGCCATGCCCCGGTGTAGTTATGGGCACAAAAACTTTTCTTGGTCTTTCTTACTTTTACAGCATTACGGCTGTTGAAGAATCTTTTTTCAAATACTTCTATGTGTTTATCATTACTATCTTTGAACTCAGATATGTCATAGAGACGTCTGAATGTATATCCTAAACCTGTCAATACATGGTGGAAACGCACAGGCAGTTCCATTGTATCATATGAGCCGTCAGTTCTTATGAATGTCTTGTCGTAGTATGTATCAAGTATATCCTTAACCCATACACATCCTTTTGACGCTCCAATCACAGCTGCCTCAAAGGCGCGTATCTGGTCACACCCAATAAAGTATGGCAAATGCAGTAGTTCGTCGAAGTTCTTATAGACTATAACATCGGCATCAAGATATATGCCTCCATAGTTATAAAGGGCATAAAGACGAATGTAATCTGCGGCAAATGCATACTTACTTGCTTCAAAGGCCTGTTTTGTCCATATTGTACTATCTATGTCAAAATGCTTTTCTGTAACAGATAGATTATTGAGACATGAACAGTCAAGAGGCTTTTTCCCCCAGAGCCATATCTCATAGTCTTTAAGTTTTTCATTCCATGTCTCAAGACATTTTCTAATAGAGTCAGGAAATGCATCACCAGACAACCAGCAAAGATGTATTATTTTAGGTATCATTGTCGTATCAGATGTCCTTGTCTATAAATGGAACATTATTCATCCTTGAGGCTAAAAGGGCAAAGCATGATAAATTATATAATTCTTTAGCTCTTACACGGTAAATCTTCTCAGATTTTGACATGACATAGAGATCTAGGAAAGTCTTAAGTGTCGTTTGTTGTTGCTGCTTTACTCCTGTGTGCCCAAGATTTGAATGGTCGAGCACTTTGACAGACATATCCTCGATAGCATCAAGAAATGTCTTGCTGTCAGAGAATACATATACTGTTTTCTCTGCATTTTCAGCAATGATGTCTTTTATGCAATTACGACATTTCTGTATAAGTTGTTGGCGTTCTTCTTCTGTTTTTAGGTGATTGTCAAAGAATGTATAGCCCTCAAATTGCTCTAAGGCGTTGACGAAGCGGAATTGTACAGAAATATAATGCTCATCGGTAATGTTTAGTGCATTATATGCTTCCTGCAATAAGGGACTGGGAGAGAACAATTCCTGAAATAACTCATGCCATTTATAGCCGGTGTCCTTAAACTGCCATGGCATATCGTTGCCTGCATAATTGTAACAGTGGTACTGTTTGCCATGTGTTAAAGTCCCGATTTTGTGCCAACTTGTCTCATTTATCAGTTTTGTATCTAACAATGAGTATTCTAGATCATTTAGATGCAGTTCCCAATTAGTTCTTGGACTCAGATAGTCTGAAAGAGCAAAAGGCGTTTTGAAGTGAAACTTGAATTCTAAACCATTTGCTTTTGCGGTGTTATATAGTGAAATTACTGCTTTAAGTCTGTCTGCCAAGCCTGGGTGTGGAACGTCCGGCTCAAAAACGAAATATAATACATCTTTTTGGGATGCCTTCTTTAATCGGAATTTTCTCCAATATCTTATGTTATGAAGAAAATATTTTATATCGTATTTAAGATAAACAAATTTCATCGTAAATCTTTCTCATTCTTATCTTCCAATCTCCATGTTTCAAAGCAGCATACCTGTTTTTATCGACAAGAGATTGATAGTCCTCTATGTGGCATAAAATATTCTCAATTTGGGAAGCGGCTTCAGTAGAGTAATCATATTCGATTACTGGATTATATCCTATTAGGTCTTTTAGTTCCTGCGGGCAATGACCTATAATTACCATACGTGAAAGCATGGCCTCCCAATATCGTTGTGTAAGTGTCTCTACATTCCCAGTTTCTTCTGGGTGTGTTATATTTCGTGGAAAACAAATCGTTATCTTCGCATTTTCCATCATCTCCCTAAGTTCTTGATCAGAAAGTCTGGGGGATATCTCTGCTGTTCTGACAGTATTAAGTAAGGGAATGTTTGATGATATAATATTATTTGGTCGTCCGAACTCAAGAATATCAATGTCTCTATATTTTAGTTCTTTTCCTTCTTTATAAATAGAGGTGTCAACACCTTCTGGACTGTGGATTACATTGAGATCTGGTAATCGACGTTTTATTTCGGCCATTTCTTGCAATGACGTGAATATTGCGGTCTTAACTTTATGTTTTTTTAGCCATGCTTCCACTTTGTCGTAAAAGCATGGCCAACAATCCCAGAATAGAGGTATTATCTCATTAGTCAAAACTGTAAATCCCGTATCGAAATACAAACTTACAGGTTGGACATATACGAGTTTCTTCTCTTTTTGTAATAAAGTAGGAAGTATATCTTTGCGGAAAAACAACCATCGCAATATAGTTGGATAGTAGCCTTTCTGAGTTTTATAGCCTAAATCTTTCCATGCACAGAAAGCCTTGTCTTTGAAGTTAAGTGCCCCCTTATATCTATATGGTTCAACCGCTTTGATAGTAGCCATTTATAATTTTACAGCCTCTTGTTTTAAGAATTCAGGCATTATATGTTGATATTTAGGCTTCATCACAAGACTATGTAAGAAGCCTTTTATAATCATATATGTTTTTCTTATTTTTTGTTTCTCATAAAATAAGACTGCTATTATAATTTTGATTATAAATCTCAGGACTTTTGTTGAGGGTACGAAGTCATATTTCTTATGAATGTATATTGAATTTCGTACTCCATAGTATTTACGCATTGGTGGATGATTGGTGATCGTTAGCTCTCCGAATAATCTGTGGTTAATAAAATACGTTCCAACACCTATTTCTTGATATAGTTTAGTATGGAATGTGGCCATTATTTTGTATCCTGCTTTTTTCATACTATAACAGATGTCAGTATCAACAAAGTCAATGAACATGTCATTGTCAAAGCCGCCACTTTCGAGCCATGCCTTTGTGTTAGTGAAGGATGCGGATGTGATTACCCATGGAACCTCAAATGTTCCCTCATAGCCTTCTTGATGTGGATCTTTGTAGTTCCTGTCTTCAATTTTACATCCGAGTATTCCTATTCTATCATTGGCGATTGTCTTGTATGTTTCAACCATGCCATGGACAACCACGGAGTCCTGATCAAGAGTCAAAGCCCAATCATAACCATGACTGTATGCGTATCCGCAAATCTGGTTTAATGCGTAAGCTATGCCTTTGCTGGCATGATTGTCAATCCAAAGAAGGTTGTCATATCTTTTGAGATGTTTTTTGTAGTCGGTATTAGAGGAACCATTCTCAATGAGCAGTACGGTGTCCACTTGTTGATATATGGCATCAATGTTCTCTTGTAATCTGCCTGTCTCTGGATTATATAATACGATGCCTGCTAAAACTTTCATGCTTTGATTATATTATATATGTAAAGTGTCAAATATGAAACAAACGTATTTTAGAGCAATTGTTTAACTTTAGAATCATACGACATGTAAAAAAGCGAACTCTGCAATATAAAGCGGTATATTTCATTCCAGAGTTTAATGCAATATGTCTTTGTACTCCGTATTCAAATTGCCTTTTCGTTAGTTTCTGACTTATATTCAACTTTCGGAGAAGAGTCTTATGCTTATGGTTTACGATATGTTTTGACTTTGTAAATAAATCGTATTTGCTTGAAATGGCGTTTTTAGTATTGCTGTTATTTCTATAAACTAGCAGTGGCGTGTTTATATAGTAAACTTTTGTTTCCTGTGTTATACGTATAAGCAAATCTCTGTCTTGCCATGCTTTTAAGTTTTGGTCAAACATACCCAGTTCTACAAGTAATTCTTTCTCGATGAAAAATGCAGAGGTAATAGTATATATCCAAATTAGAGATTTAATACTATGGTCTTCTACCTGGGCGGTTATAAAAGAAGGCTTTGTTTGTCCTTCGGTGAGTCTCAGCGCATCTTCTTTATTAGGGTTTTCATGAAAAAAAGGGCAGATAGAGAATTTGCAGTCTGGATGCTCTTCCAAACCTCTCACTTGGTGTTCTATCTTCGTTGGCAACCAATAGTCGTCGTCGTCAAGGAATGCCACATAGTAACCAGTGGAATGTTCTATACCGACGTTACGGGCGTGATTTCCCCCTTTACTCTCCTCTTTAGGAATATAAACGAAAATGATATCATTAAGGGATTCGCAATACTCTTTCGTTCCATCCTCACTACCATCACAGACAACAATCAATTCTATATTATCGTAAGTCTGAGATTTAACGCTTTTTATGGCTCTCTTTAATAATTCGAGTCTGTTATAGGTCGTGATAATGGCACTGACTTTTTTCATTACTTATGAAATTTCCGAGTATATTTGTTTTAATTCATTAATTATCCCTTCCTTGCTATGTCGTTTTAGAGCTATTTCCTTTGCATACATTCCCATGCTTTTATTGAGGTCTTCTTGATTAAGCAGCTTCCGTATATAAAATGCTGCCATATATGGGTCTGTTGCAGGAAAAAGGAAACCGTCTTTGCAGTGTGTTACCATAGAAGAAGTTCCGCCGACATTTGTCGCTACCACTGGAACTCCGAGTATTTGTGCCTCAGCCACACTGTTTGGACTATTTTCTATATATGATGGCTGTACATAGACTGTGCTGTGTAATAGCGTTTCGCATAAATGCTCTGCAGTTGCTACTCCACATAGGTTTATATTTAGATTGCTATGACTTAAATTAGTTAGATTCTCAAAGAAACGTGTCGTTATATTTCCAAACACTTTCCATTCGAAGTCAATGTGCATCACGTTTTTTAATATGTCAGCTATTTTAAGCACTAAGTCCAATCCTTTATACGATGCATTTGATGAAGTGGTGACGATAACAGGTTTTGTTGGCATAGAACGCTGGGATTCCTCGTAGAAACATAGTCTTAGTATTTCGCCACCATAGTGATATTTCGCTTGTGGTGCAAGTATTTCCATTGCTTCCTTGTCCCACTCTGTACGACCGATAACGTTTGATACGGCTCGGAATATTGTCTTTTCACGGTGAATACTACGTTGCCAATATGTCAAATACTGGAATTTGCTATACGCCTTACAAAAGCCTTCGCTCATACAATATTTTAGTTTGGACATACCTGGTGGTAAAAAACTATGGATGTATAGTGAGAGTATGCCTTGAATATGTATGCAACATGGTATGGAAAGTTCTTTCGCGGCTATGACAGCAAGACCAATATACAATTCTGAACCAAATACCTCTATGACATTGGGTTTGAAGTCTTTTATTGTCTCTTTGAATTTGTTAATATAGTAAGGCCATAGGATTTCATCTCTATGTACATCTTTGTAGTATATTATATCAAGGAGCTTGTCTTTTGCCTTCTTATGGTGGTATGGTGTAGGGTAGTAGGTAACACCTTGTTGTTCAACTTTATGTGGTTGGTTGTCCATGCAGAAACAAATGCCAAGTTCGATATCTTTGCATTTCATTAACTCCTGCTGTAAGGAAGACATCCACCCCCCTCCATTGTAGCCACCATTATTTGTTTGAGGAGATTTGTAGCAGGCTGGATTTGTGGAAAACCAAAGTGTTCTCATCTTAACAACTTATAATAAAGAAGTAAGTCGTACCGATAATACCAATAATTGTATAACCTTTTGCATTCCTCTGGATAGTTCTCTCTTTCTTCTATGAATAGGCGGTAGGTGCACATCTTATGCCAAAAACTTCCGTTAAGTGTGAGATGGCCTATATAGTCCTCTTCAATGTCCTTTCTTGGATGACTGGCAGCTATGCTATCCATGTCATGTATCTCTGTGGGGATGGTTGAGGAATATACCTTTGCCACAGGCAACATTCTTAGTAATAAGTCAGCATCTTCATATCTGCGAAAGCGTTCGTCATAAGGGTGCTTTTTTGCAAATGAAGTTTTGAATATAGTGTGTCCGCATCCAGGAGATATGTTTCGAAAATACCAAGAGCGTAGAGGATTCTTGACAAGTCCCTCTATAGGGTGCTTCTGTAATGTCAGTTTTCCGTCTTTGCGTATATACTTGTTGAAATCAATTATATCAGCATCAGGGTATTTTTTACAGTTGTCATGCATAACAGTCAAAGCATTCTCGCATAATTCATCGTCTGCGTCTAAGAATACGACCCACTCTCCCTGAGCATTATGTAGTCCGGTATTGCGTGCAGCACTTGGACCACTATTCTGCTGCTTAATTAGTTTAAGTCGTCTGTCAGTTATATTCTCTACAATAATAGCGCTGTCATCTGTTGAGCCGTCATCGATCACAATCAGTTCTATATCATGAAACGATTGGGACAAGACGCTCCTTATTGATTGCTGTATAGTTCTCTCCTTATTATATAGTGGAATTATGATGCTGATCATTATCCAAGTATATATTTTACCCAGTTGTCAATTCTATATTTTTCAAAAGAAGAAACGTCGGTGTCGTTTGTCTGTTGACTAAGAAAATCGTAATTCAGATATGGCTTTTTTCTGTCTATTATAAATATAGTTCTTTTATCATAGAACGGCATATTGATGACATGCCTGTTTGTGGTTATGACCTTCTTTCCTAACGCCATAGCCCACATGAAACGAGGAGTAGGTCCAGCCTGTATTTCATTATCGGTGTCAAGAACGCATTCAGAATTGGCTATTAGGTTGATAGTTTTCTCAATAGATATAGCTCGTTTAGTCAGTAAAGGAGTATCAATATATCCGAGATGTGTCTTTATTTCTTTTGCGGTTGCATAATCATTTGAGAGATAGGCAAAAAAAAGCTTAAACAAGGTCTTTAATGATAATCTGCCATTGCAACTATCTACGATATTAAATTTGTATGATAATCCCCATTCATCTAATTGCTTTGCAATTTTCTCTGTGATGTATAGTCGGTTACAATGATTGGAGCCTACTGATGTCATATAATATTTGTTCTCTCCGCATGGGCTTGTCGGAGGAATCCAATAGAAAGGTAGGAAGTTTACAGATGAATTAGCATTACTGTCTTCGTAATCAAAAGAATAGATTTTGTCAAAATATTGGAAATTCCTTTTGAAATCAAAGAAATTAAGACTATCCCATAAATATAGAATAAACTTCATTCCCGGATTTCTCTTTTTCATCTCTTCAAAGAATAGAGGAGCCAGACTGTATCCGTTTATACACAAACATATATCATGTTTTTTTTCCAGTATATGTAGATTGGAATTGAAGTATGAATTCCAATACTTCTTTTTAATTTCCTCTTGATTATGGAACCTGTTCTTTATACGCCGGAAAAGGGGGGTATTGTTAAACCCGCTCTCATATGGCAGTACTTTATCCTCAATAATAGATATATCATGTCCTTGTCTTTTCATTTCATTAAGTAATAATGATGAAAGACCATATATCTCACCTGTAAGAAAAAGTATTCTCATGAATATACGTGGAAATCTTATTGCCGACTGTTAGGACATTGAGTACAGACGTTGTATTATGTTCAGACTTTTTTTATAAAGCCACTGCTGAGGAGAAAGATATAATATTAAATCCAGCATTATCTTCTCCAATATGTTATTGTGTTTGCGAAATAGATATATGAGTTGATTTAATTCTTTCTTTGGAAGGTAATGCTTGTTTTTTGCATTTAGCAACGTTAACAAAGTAAGTCTCTTTTGTGCACCTTCTTCGAAATTATCTATATTGTTACAAAAGTCTTTTATAATGATGCTGAATGCGTGTGTTTCTTTTTCTATATTTGGTTTTTTCGTTATAGAGCCAGGTGTTTCTCTATAGTAATATAGCTTCTCTGCACAGAAGGCCATACGTCTAACATGTTTGGCAAGAAAGAAAGTCCAATAATTGTCCTCATGCACTATACCTTCTTTGAAATATAATCCATTATTGGTAATCAGTTCTCTTTTGATTAACCTGTTGGCAGCAGTCACAGGTATCTTGTCGTAGTCTAAGAGGGAACGTTTTATTAAGCTTCTGTCATCCGAGAACTCAGGAAAAGATTCTCGTCCAAATTGTGACATTTCATTGTTTTCCCTTAGATATAATGCTGGCAAGAGGTCAACACCACCGTATTTGTCTGCTAAATGAATTAGGGTGTCTATGCATTGTGGTACTATCGTGTCATCGCTGTCAAGGAAATACAGATAATCTCCTTTTGCAGCTTTTACTCCAGTATTACGTGCCGCTGATAATCCTCCGTTTGTGTCTCTATATATGATTTTGAATTTTGTTTTAGCCTTGTCGTTATGTGTAGCAACAAAGGTCTCTGCTATATGTATACTATTATCTTTACCCTTGTCATCCACGATAAGACATTCTATTTCAGTATCAGTTGTTTGTTCATAAACAGAAAGGAGGCATTCCTCTATGTATGGTTCTACATTATATACCGGAATTATGATAGATACTCGTGGCATCACTTTTCAGTAAGAATATTGTATGTGTGTTTCCTTACACTTTTTTCATTTATTGCTCTCTGAAAAGCTGTAAGAGAATGAAGATCGCTACCTTGATACGTATAGTAGCCTTCCTTTAACAGGTATTCAGCCCGCTCCTTGGGTTCCGGACCATATGCTCCGGCAAGTGATGTTATGTTAAGTTGGAATCTTACACCTTGTTCATGCAGAGTGTCATAATCATCATAATCCATATAGCGATATCGCTCGGGGTGTGCTAAAACAGGTGTTAATCCCGCTTTGCGTATGTCTTGCAGTATTAGTTTGAAACGATAAGGCGCCTGTGCGTATGATGTCTCAACAAGTATTTCGTTGCCTTTGTCTCCATAGGTCAAAAGGTTTCCTGCCTCTAAACGTTTTACAAACAATGAGTCTATCATGTTCTCTGCTGCAAGATGCAACTTTATCTTTTTCTCACTTTCTACTTCGGCATATGCATTAGATAATTCCTCAAATCTTTCCTTTAACTCCTGTGGTTCATTAGGAAAATCCTCCATGATGTGTGGAGTAAGCCAAACAGTGTCCACTCCTATTTGCTCATAGTATTCTAAAACCGCAAGTGAGTCTTTTATGGAGCGAATGCCGTCGTCTACACCTGGAAGTATATGTGAGTGACAGTCTGTCCAACCATCAAAGACTCCAGATTCAAGAAGTGTATGTTTTTTGTTGAAGAAGAACATCTATTTTAAGGTCATGCTTCTATTTTGAAGAGTAACCATCACCATATCCTGTTGAGTATCCAGAACCGTAATAACCGTAACCGCCATAACCGTAACCGTAGCCATAGCCATAACGATAGCCATAACGACGATAACCATAACGGGAGTTTGCAGTTAATGTACCGTTGAGGATTATACCCATATTATTGTATTTGTGGTCGTCATAATACTCTTCTATTACGTTAAGGAACTCCTGCTCCATCAGTCCTACGCGGATAACGAATAGTGTTATGTCTGCGTATTTGGATATGATGCTTGTGTCAGCGACAATCTCTACAGGCGGACAGTCAAAGAATACGTAGTCAAACTCCTTACGTACCTCGTTAATCAGTTGTGCGAACTTATCGTACGCTAATATCTCTGCGGGGTTAGGAGGCAAAGTACCGACAGGAAGCAATTGGAAATATTCGCTTTCTTTTGATGTGACTAACAAATCATGCCAATCATTTACAGTGCCGTTTATATAGTCTGATAATCCAACTTCGGGTTTGTCAACATATGCAGAGAGATTACGGCGTCTCAGGTCAAGGTCAATGGCTAATGTCTTCTTTTTCTTCAAAGACATACACAGTGCGAGGTTGTAGGAGATAAAGGTCTTACCTGATCCTGGATTTGCCGATGTCGTCATTATAACATTCTTGGCCTTGTCTTGACCGATAATGAATTCTACATTTGTACGTAGAACTCGGAATGCCTCATTAATTACATTACGTGAACCATGTTTGACAACGACACGCTCTCCTTTATGTAACTTGTCTTTTCTTCTGTGATGAACATGTTTGCCGGTGATTTTACCTTTGAATTTCTCAAGTCTATATTTTGTGTCTTCCCAGAATTCGCGCAATACGCCTTCGGTTGTCTCATCAGGGAATTCTATTTGAGGCAGCTCTCCGACAAATGGAACGGATAGTTTCTCTACGTCTTTACGTCCGCGTACTTTTGAGTTAAGCCATTCGCGCAGTATAATAAGAGCTAAAGGTAATCCTAAACCTATAGCTAATGCTATCTTTTTGATTTTGTCGTCATCAGGGAAAGACTGTCTGTTTGAACCTCCAGCAGGTTGCAGTACTCGAGTGTTATATGCAGCAAAAGCCTGGTTCATCTGATTCTGCTCTCGTGTCTGCAATAGGAATGTGTATAGTTGCTCCTTTATCTTACGACGACGTTCTATGTCAACATATTGTTTCTGTTTTCCTGGTGTGGCTGCAATCTTGGCATTGTTCTTCTCGTCGTTGATATGCAGCATTTTTATCTGCGTATTTATTGTTGCCACATGGTTGTCTATTGTTACCAACATGCCATGTTGCAGTACTCCGAGTTGTCTGTCAATATCATTAATGAGCGGATTACTCTCTGTTGAGGCTGATATGATATTTGTGCGCTGCATAACGAGAGAGTTGTACTGTCCCACTTGTCCGGACAGTGTACCACTGTTTATGCCTGTAGGCAGTGCCAAAGGCTGGTTACGATCCTTAATGGCGGATATATAGCCACGATAGTATTTGACCATTGCCAATTCGTTCTCATATTCCTCACCCTTGTTCTCATATTCCAGTGCACGGCCCATATATCGTGCTCCTTCAGAATTGGAGTTCAGAGTGTGGTTTGAGATTTGATAGTCACTGAGTTCGGACTCAACGTCACCCAGTTCTTGTTCTATGGCTGTCAAACGTTCGTTGATGAATTTATTCGTAGCTACGATAACCTCATTACGATTCTCTATCCATTGTTCGTTATATACAGCTATCAGAGTGTTAAGTATATCGTCTGCTCGCTCAATATTGACATCTGTAAGTGATATGTCAATGACGGAAGACTCTGATACGGAGTTGTTGACACCCAGTTTTCCGATAAATTTTGCAGCGGCATCACTTTTGGAAATTTTTGTGACAGTTATGAGATCTGCAGTGCGTGAAGAGAATGCAGGTGTCTTTACAATTTTTATTATGCCGAAAGGCGTTTTTACGGCTTTGTCGTATGGTGCCTTCAGATATTTCTCTTTGCCATCATAGTTGAATTCAATCTTGACGTTATTGTCATCTTTCGTATTGAGAGTGAAGGTTGCATATCCGTCATAGTTCCCTTCATCCTCTATAGTTACAGGCAAACTTGCACCGTACAGAGTCGTGTGTCTGAGTTTTCCGCGTATTTGGTATTCATATTCAAGGTGTAGCCTCTCAACAACTTTATTCATCAGCCCAGGTTTCTTCAGGGTGATCATCTCGTTGTAAAGTGTTGTACTTGCGTTACGCCTGCCGTAACGTGTACGTGAGAATATATCATTGAGCGCTTGGTTGTTTGCATCCTCTTTAACGACTATGGATGTACTGCGTGTATATACGGGAGGTGTCATGCGGAGGTATATTAATGCTGCTCCCCATGTTACAGAAAGACATATAGCGAACCAGAACCAATTGCTGATGCACAGTCCTATAATATCCATAATATTAAGGAATGAGCCACTATCTTCTGATTGCTTGTTCTTCAGTTTGTTCTGTTGTTTCGTATTTTGTGCTGCCATGTGTCCTTTTTTTATTTGTTTTCAGGTTTATTTCCTCAAGCGATCTATAATAGACCATAGAGATAATCCGCCTACTCCAGTTATGCCAGTCCAGAATCCCCAGGTGTGGAACATGTTACCCAAGTTCGTTGTACTACGTTTCGTCTTGTTGTTAGGCTCTATGTAAACGATATCGTTCTGGTGCAGATAATAAGCTGGTGATTCATATACGTTTTTCATTTTGGTGACATCCAGTTCATATTGGCTTATAATACCGTCTTCCTCGCGTATAACGAGAATGTTTGTACGTATCGCGTTCAGATTTATATCACCTATCAGAGCCATAAACTCAAAGAAGGTAAGTTTGTCCTTGTCAATATTTACTCGTCTGCCACCATTCTGTCCCAACAGCGTGATATACAGTCCCGTATAATCCACGCGTATCATGGCATCGTCTACGAGTCGTGACTCGCGAAGCAGATTAGTGAGGCTGTCCCTCAGCTCTTGGCGATCCAGCCCGGCCACGTGCATTTCTCCCAGTACGGGGAAGTCAATATTGCCGTCATCGTCAATCAGATACTGACCGCCACCCATGTTGAATTGCTGTGACAGCGTGCTGTTGCGTGAACTTACATTGATACTGATTTTGTCACCAGGTCTTAGCTTGAAAGGTATAGATGTGACATTAAACATCGTATCCATCAAGGCTTGGGTACCTGGTCGCTTATCTTGGAAATAAGCCACGTCTTTTGGAGTACATGCTGTCAATGATATGATACAGAATATAAAAAATATATTCAGTATTGACAATAGAGGGTATCTTCGCATTTTTGCCATTTTGTATCGCAAGATTATATATAATAATGTGTGGAAACAAAACACACTTTCCTCAAAGAGAACACATCTCTTTGAGTCATTGTGTGTTATGATATTTTCTATGTGCACTTGGGAAAAATGCACATGTTTATATTTCCTTTCCCTTTTTCTTTGTTAGCAAGTGATAAATATATCCGCTGACTCCTGCTATAAGTATAATGTAAATAGGGTTCACTCCACATAGCCATATTAAAATGGCGGTAGCGACAGGTATCCAACAGTTAGTCCATCCTATCTGTGCTTTACGCGCCATGTTAAATGTAGGTACTGCCATAAGTGCCACTACTGCAGGACGTATTCCTGCAAACATGGCTGCTACCCATGGGATGTGCTGAAAGTTCTGAAAGAACATAGCTATTGCCAGTATTATCAGCAGAGAGGGTAGGGCGGTTCCTAATGTGGTACATAATGCTCCACTAATGCCGCGCAGTCTGTAACCTATGAATGTCGCTATGTTGATAGCAAACACTCCAGGACAAGTCTGTGCTACGGCTATGAGGTCAAGAAACAACTGCTTATCTATCCACTTGCGTTTTTCCACTACTTCCGCCTCTATCAGAGGTATCATGGCATAGCCACCGCCAAGGGTGAAGATACCAATACGGAAGAAAGTGGAAAACAACTCAAAATACATATCTTGCCTTTCGTGATACGATATGAGTCTTTAGGAGTTGAGGTTGCTCTCAATCCATTTGCGAGCATTTACGAATGCCTCGTGCCATGGTGTTACCTGGTCGGTCAGACGGCGCTCTTCTGGATAGTAACCACACTGCCAAGGGAACTGTGTACGCTCTGGGTGTGGCATGATGGCCAAGTGACGACCGTCCTTGCTTGCAAGGGCTGCTACGTTGTATGCAGAACCGTTAGGGTTGGCTGGATACTCCGTATGGTTGTACTTAGCTACTATGTTGTATTCACCCTCTGCCAGTGGCAGGTTAAACTTACCTTCTCCATGTGCTACCCAGCAACCAATCTTCTCGCCAGAGAGAGAACCGAACATTACAGAGTCGTTCTGAGGTATCTGCAGGGTTACGAAGGTTGACTCAAACTTATGTGAGTCGTTGTGAAGCATCTGAGCATAGTCACGGGCATCGCTTACGGCGTGGTCATTGTTAAGCAATCCGAGCTCTACCATAAGCTGACAGCCGTTGCAGACACCGAGTGAGAGGGTGTCCTTACGAGCATAGAACTTATCAAGTGCCTCCTTAGCCTTAGGGTTGTAGAGGAATGCACCTGCCCATCCCTTAGCAGAACCGAGCACGTCAGAGTTAGAGAAGCCACCACAGAATGCTACGAGGTTAACCTCCTCCAATGTCTCGCGACCAGTGATAAGGTCGGTCATGGTAACGTCCTTAACATCGAAGCCTGCCATATAGAATGAGTATGCCATCTCGCGCTCAGAGTTAGTACCCTTCTCACGGATGATAGCAGCTACCGGGCGCTTGCCTTCCGGACGTGGTGTGGCCTTCAGGGCTTCACCCTTCACAGACCACTCTACAGGGATGTTCTTGTAGTTCACGAAACGCTCTGCAGCCTTGCCGTTGAAGCTCTGACGACGGTCGAGCAGGTAAGAAGTGCTGTACCATACGTCACGGAGTTCGTTGATGTCAAACTCGAATGTCATCTCACGGTCAGCCAACTTAGCGTTAGGTACAGAAGCATTGCTTACAGTCTTGGTGATGACAATCTTGCGGTCTGCCATGCTGAAGTCTGGATTACCAATCTTAGCGTAGCCTACGCCTGCATCCTCGAGAATCTTCTTCACGCGGCTTGCATCAGTCTCGTTAACCTGTATGATGATGCCAGGGTTCTCAGCAAAGAGCACCTTGACGATGTCGCCATCTTGTATTTTGTCAAGGTTCAGCGTCATGCCGCCCTTTGTGTTAGCGAAGCACATCTCAAGCAGTGTCGTTATCATACCGCCTGCACTGATATCGTGACCGGCAAGTACCAATCCCTCGTTTACGAGCTGCTGTATAGCCATGAAGGCATCGCGGAAGTATTCTGCGTTCTTGACAGTTGGAACGTCAGAACCGACCTTGCCCATAGACTGAGCGAAGGCAGAACCGCCAAGCTGCAGCTGGTCGAATGAGAAGTCTATGTAGTACAGACGTGAAGCTTTCACCTCTTTTAATACAGGAGAAACAACCTTCTTAATGTCGCTAACCTCACCGCCTGCGCTGACGATTACAGTACCTGGGGCGATAATCTTCTTGCCGTCAGGGTATTTCTGCGTCATACTGAGTGAGTCCTTACCTGTTGGTACGTTGATCTGCAACTCGCAGCAGAAGTCTGACAGCGCCTTTACAGCCTTATACAGACGAGCGTCCTCACCCTTCTGTGCGCGGCAAGGCCACATCCAGTTTGCTGAGAGTGATATAGAGTCCATACCGTCAGCCATAGGAGCCCAAACGAGGTTTGTCAGAGCCTCTGCTACAGAGAGCACAGAACCAGCTTCTGGGTTTGCCAATGCAGCCTGTGGTGCGTGGCCTATAGATGTAGCGATACCCTTTGTTCCTGTGTAGTCAAGAGCTACGGCACCACAGTCTGAGAGTGGCAACTGCAGTTCGCCCTGACACTGCTGGCGTGCAACACGACCTGTCACTGAACGGTCAACCTTATTTGTGAGCCAGTCCTTACATGCTACAGCCTCAAGTTGAAGCACGTTCTTCAGGTATTCTGTAAGCTGAGCGTTAAGGGTAGAGCCCTCGCTGATGCCTGATTGGTCGTATGTTACCACGTCGTACTTGCGTTCTACGGTGCTATCCTCCATTATGGTCTTTGGAGAAGAACCGAACATCTGCTCCACTGCGAGGTCGAACGGACGTACACCGTCAGCCTGCTCAAAGGCAAAGCGATGGTCACCGGTGGTCTCACCAACGGTGTACATAGGTGCACGCTCGCGGTCTGCTATCTTCTGTACATGCTCTATGGCACTCTCGTCGATGAGCAGTCCCATACGCTCCTGTGACTCGTTTGCTATAATCTCTTTTGCTGACAGTGTCTTGTCTCCGATAGGCAATTTGTCCATCTTTATCAATCCACCACATTCTTCTACGAGCTCAGATAAGCAGTTTACGTGACCTGCACTGCCGTGGTCGTGTATTGATACTATTGGATTGTTGTCTTCCTCACCAAGAGCGCGGATTACGTTGTATGCACGCTTCTGCATCTCCGGGTTGGCACGCTGTACGGCATTCAGCTCGATGCCACTTGAATAGCGGCCTGTCTCTACAGATGATACAGAACCACCACCAAGTCCGATGCGGTAGTTCTCACCACCCATTACGACAATCTTGTTGCCGGCCTGTGGCTCTCCTTTGAGACAGTCGCGCTCAATACCGTAACCTACACCACCGGCAAGCATGATAACCTTGTCGTATGCATACTGCTCTTCCTTCTCCTGGTGCTCGAATGTGAGTACAGAACCACAGATGAGCGGCTGACCGAACTTGTTACCGAAGTCAGAAGCACCGTTAGATGCCTTGATGAGAATCTGCTCAGGAGTCTGATACAACCACTTGCGTACTGGCATAATCTTCTCCCAGCCGTGGCTGGTGCTCTCCTTGCGAGGATATGATGTCATATATACGGCTGTACCAGCTATTGGCCATGAACCGACACCACCACCCATGCGGTCGCGAATCTCACCACCTGTACCTGTAGCGGCACCGTTGAATGGCTCTACAGTAGTAGGGAAGTTGTGAGTCTCTGCCTTCAGTGAGATAACAGACTTAACCTTCTTGATTCTGTACAAATCAGGATTTGCGTGGTCCGTAGGTGAGAACTGCTCTATCTCCGGACCAGCAGAGAATGCTACGTTGTCCTTGTATGCAGACAGAATCTTGTTAGGATTCTCCTGTGTGGTCTTCTTAATCATCTGGAAGAGTGAAGACTCCTTCTCCTCACCGTCGATGATGAATGTACCACCGAATATCTTGTGACGGCAGTGCTCAGAGTTAATCTGTGCGAAACCGAATACCTCAGAATCAGTAAGCGGACGACCGAGCTGCTTCTCAACCTTGTGCAGGTATTCTATCTCCTCGGCAGACAGTGCAAGACCTTCCTGCTCGTTGTACTCCTCGAGGTTCTCTATGTGCTTTATAGCCTCAGGCTTGATGTCAACGGTAAAGATGTTCTGGTCAAGTCCGTCATAGAGACGCTGCAACATTGGGTCTGCTCCCTCCACGTCGTCGATGGTAGGAGTGTCGTTGGTCTTGAATTTAGAAGCATCAACAGGGAAATACTCCTCTATTCGGCTGATGCCCTTTATAGCCATGTTCTGGGTTATCTCCACGGCATTGGTACTCCACGGGGTAATCATCTCGCGGCGTGGGCCTACATAGTAGCCGTCAATTTTCTGTGTGTCAACTAATGTGGCGTTGCCGTAAAGCCAACATAATTCGTTAATCTCTTGCTCACTGAGGTTATTGTTGATGTCAGTGGCAATAATATTTTCTGATTGGGTCTTAAAGAAAAGTATCATTTTTTATGCGCTTTTGCTTGCAAAGGTAATATTTTTTTCAATATATAACAAATAAATATGATGTTTTTTTGTACCTTTGTGGTTTAATTGCATTTTTGCAGTGAAAAACGATAATATCGTCATCAGAATTAATTGGTTCAAGGTAATATGAAAGAAATATTTTGTGTAAAAAAAGAAGAGTTGCGTAATGTCGCCGTAACGACAGTGTTCCTCTTTTTGCTGAATCTCTTGTATGTGTTCCGCTATGTCTTGTTGCTCTTTGAATATGGAGGCGAGGCGTATGGTAAATTTTTGGCGAAATGTCATATCTCGGGATTTGATACGATAACATACGGTATATTGACAGACTGGAACAATGCCTATAGTGCGCCAGACCATATCTCTCGCCATCCTGGGCTGTCTTTTTTTTTGTGGCCGTTAGCACAACTGAACTCGTTGCTGATATGGATAACCGGTGTTAATTGCTCCGTTTTTATAATGAGCTGTATCTCATTTGTTTGTGCATTTTATTCGGTTGTGTTTATATACAGAATAAACGTTGAGATTGTCGGAGTGACTCAAAAAGAGGCCCGTATGTTGTCTCTGACGACATTCTCGTTAGCATACATTATGCTGGCTGCGGTTGTTCCTGACCACTTTGTGATGTCTATGTTTTTTCTTACACTTGTCTTGTATTTGAGTGGAAAGCATATTCAAGGAAAGGGCAGATTCTCTGTTATTCATACAGTGGTTATTCTGCTTTTATCTACGGGGGTGTCACTCAACAATGCCGTAAAAGTGGTGTTTGCGGCGATAAGTACGAGGTGTAAATGGCTGGTGAATTGGAAACTCCTTATTGCAGTGTTGTTGTTGTCTTCCCTCTCTTATTATGGCGTATGCCGTTTCCATGATGTTTATATGTCAAGTCATTCTGAGGCAGAACTTGCCAATGGCTCAGGTGGTGTGGAGAGGGCTATAGTAGATAGAATAGGCCGTACAAGACAGTGGATGGAGTCGGGAGTGTCTCGCTCGCAGTCTGTGGTGGAGAATATGTTCGGTGAAGGAATGATTCTCCATGAGAATCATTTGTTGGAAGATGCCTTCTATAGCACACGCCCTGCCATAGTGAGATATACCAACAAAGTGAATTATGCAGTAGAAGCCTTGTTGCTTGTGTTGTTCCTTGCTGGTGCATGGAGAAGAAGAGACTCTGCCTTCTTGTGTCTGTCTGTCGGCTTCTTGATTATGGATTTTGTCCTGCACATCGTGTTGGGATTTGGTATAGATGAGGTGTACATAATGTCTGCTCACTATCTGTTTGTAATCCCATTGGGTATAGCTTATTTGTTAGGTAGTGTGGGTGAAAAGAATAGGCTGAGAATTGCTGCTGTTGTAAGTGCAGTTACATGTTATCTGTTGGTATGGAATATGCTTCTGTATGTGAAATATCTGTATTTCGTAAATCCAGTGTAACTCACTTGCGGAATGTTGGTGCTGTAAAGCTATATGTGGAGGTCGTGCAATCCCGGTTCTCTGCTTGTTCCTGACTCTCTGACGTTTGTGTGGCTAAGCGTTATTTGTATAATGTGCAAATATTTCTGTTGGTTGCTTTGCTAATTCTGTATTTGAGTCTTGGGCGTTTTACACCTTAAATAATGTTTTTTGACGAAATCATTCTTTAATTCAAAAAGTTTTAGTAACTTTGCACTCGCAAAATCGCAAAAGCGACCATGAGCCAGCTTCGCTGACATTCATTTCTTGCTTCGTGCGATACTTTGCACTCGCAAAATCGCAAAAGCGACCATGAGCCAGCTTCGCTGACATTCATTTCTTGCTTCGTGCGATACATTGCACTCGCAAAATCGCAAAAGCGACCATGAGCCAGCTTTGCTGACGCTCATTTCTTGCTTCGTGCGATACATTGCACTCGCAAAAAATCATATATATAATATAAGATGCAGGATATCAGAAACATCGCCATCATCGCACACGTTGACCACGGTAAGACAACATTGGTTGACAAGATGATGCTTGCAGGTAAACTTTTCCGTGAAGGACAGAACAATTCCGACCAGGTGCTTGACGCTAATGACCTTGAGCGTGAGCGTGGTATAACAATTCTTTCCAAGAATGTGTCAATTAACTGGAAAGGAACGAAAATCAACATTATTGATACTCCGGGACACTCCGACTTCGGCGGTGAGGTGGAGCGTGTGCTTAACATGGCAGACGGTTGCATATTGCTCGTTGATGCCTTTGAGGGACCTATGCCTCAGACCCGTTTCGTGTTGCAGAAGGCTCTGCAGATAGGTCTGAAGCCTATCGTCGTGGTAAACAAGGTAGACAAACCTAACTGTCGTCCTGAGGAAGTTTATGAGATGGTGTTTGATCTGATGTTTGCTCTTGATGCTACAGAGGAACAACTTGACTTCCCTGTTGTCTATGGCTCTGCCAAGAACGGATGGATGTCAGAGGATTATAATAAGCCAACAGACAATATTGAGTATCTGCTTGACAAGATTGTAGAGGTGATACCTGCGCCAGATGTGCTGGAGGGTACTCCGCAGATGCTCATCACTTCACTTGACTATTCAAGCTATACCGGTCGTATAGCTGTGGGACGCGTACATCGTGGCACACTGCAGGAGGGACAGAATGTGACCATCGCACACCGTGACGGTTCCATGGAGAAGACAAAGATAAAAGAGGTTCATACATTTGACGGCATGGGACACGCTAAGGTGTCAGAGGTGCAGAGCGGTGATATATGTGCCATCATCGGACTGGAGAGGTTCGAGATTGGTGATACCATCTGTGACTTCGAGAATCCGGAGCCGTTGCCGCCTATAGCCATTGACGAGCCTACCATGTCAATGCTCTTTACTATTAATGACTCACCATTCTTCGGCAAGGAGGGTAAGTTCGTGACATCACGTCATGTCAACGACCGACTGCAGAAGGAGCTGGAGAAGAACCTTGCACTGCGTGTAGAGCCTTTCGAGGATTCTACGGATAAGTGGATTGTCAGCGGTCGTGGTGTGCTTCATCTGTCTGTGCTCATAGAGACCATGCGACGTGAGGGATATGAGTTGCAGGTAGGTCAGCCGCAGGTTATCTACAAGGAGATAGACGGTCAGAAGTGTGAGCCTATAGAGGAACTGACAATCAACGTTCCGGAGGAGTTCTCAAGCAAGATGATTGACATGGTGACACGCCGTAAGGGTGAGATGACATCTATGGAGGCTCAGGGTGAGCGTGTTAATATAGAGTTTGACATTCCTTCTCGTGGTATCATCGGTTTGCGTACCAATGTGCTTACAGCCAGTCAGGGTGAGGCCATCATGGCTCACCGTTTCAAGGAGTATCAGCCATATAAGGGTGAGATAACACGCCGTGTCAACGGCTCTATGATAGCTCTTGAGACAGGAAACGCCTATGCCTACGCTATAGATAAGCTTCAGGATAGGGGTAAGTTCTTCATTGACCCGGGTGATGATGTGTATATCGGACAGGTGGTTGGTGAGCACGTTCACGACAATGACCTCGTGATAAATGTATGTAAGGCTAAGCAGCTGACTAACGTCCGTGCTTCTGGTTCTGACGAGAAGGCGCGTATCATACCAAAGACTGTGCTGTCTCTAGAGGAGTGTCTGGAGTATATCAAGGAGGACGAGCTGGTGGAGGTAACACCTAAGTCCATGCGAATGCGTAAGATTATCCTTGACCACATGGAGCGTAAGCGCGCCGGAAGATAAGTATGCTTTACGCCATACTCTTCTATACATTCTTTATGACTGGCCTCTTCGGTTTCGGAGGGGGATATGGTATGCTGTCGCTCATACAGCATGATGTGGTGAAGGTACATCACTGGCTGTCATCTGCTGAGTTTACCGATATAGTGGCTATCTCACAGATGACGCCGGGGCCTATAGGCATAAACAGTGCCACATATTGTGGTTATACGGCTGTGAATAATGCTACAGGCAGTATGCTGTGTGGAGTGGCTGGCAGCCTCTTAGCTACGTTTGCGCTTGTGTTGCCTTCGTTTGTCTTGATGATTATTATCAGCAAGATGTTCTTGAAGCACATGAAGTCTTCTGTTGTACAGGATGTGTTTAAGTGTCTGCGCCCTGCGGTCGTCGGTCTGCTTGCCGCTGCAACACTGATGTTGTGTAACGAAGAGAATTTCAGTTCGCCGCAGGAGTCTCCATATCGCTTCGGCATATCGGTGGCGATATTCGCTGTGACATTCCTTGGCGTTAAGACTATGCACATCAACCCTATTAAGATGATAGGATGCGCAGCCTTGGCTGGACTTATATTATTTTAATTTTCACTGTTATGGGAAGAAACAAATACTCTCAGGACGAGATAGGCAAGATTGCGAAGCTGCTTCGTATGAAGTGCAAAGGCAACAGACTCAAACAAAAAGAGATACGCCATGAGCTGCGTACGGAGTTTGAGTTCAATATATCCGACTTCAATGAGCCGGGCAAACCTTTTGGTCCCGATGAGTTGTATGCAGCCATAGACCGTCGTGCAATACAGATACTTGACGATGCTACCATAGCCGATATGAAAGCCAAGCGAGAGCGTGACCGTCAGCGTGACGAGGAAGCACGTCGCGCGGAGGCTATAGCCAAGGGCGAACCAGTGGACGACGCCTCTGACTGGAAGAAAGCCCTTGAGGAGTGGAATAATTCAGTTCACAGTTCATAACGACCGCTGATTACTCAGATTTGACAGAATAGAAGGCAACAATGGGTTAAGATGAATTAATCCGTTGTTGCCTTCAGTATTAATATGTGGTCGTTAAGAACTGTTTAGTCATTCTCAAACATACCCTTGAACCATTTCAGTTCATTATAAGTCTGGTTGATGTCCTCGCGGGTTATGTCAAATGTGCGGTCAACCTTGCGTGGCTTGTCTTTAAGAGAGTGAGAGAAAAGCCAGTCATACGTCTTTTGTAGGTAGAAGCACCTGGCATATACACCGTGTGAACCTCCCTGCATCCAGTCGTAACGCAGCAATTTGTCCAATCCCTTGCTTTGCAGATAGCTCACAACCTGTTTTGAGCAGTTTATGCCCACCGCGCGGTCAGCTGTGCCATGCATTATCCACAGACAGGTCTTGCCCAGTCCGTCAGGTTGTTTTGACGAACAACCGCCGCAGAAAGCAATGGCTGCGGCAATCTTCTCCGGGTAGGCATTGACAAAGTCCATTGTGCCGTATCCCCCAAGACTCATTCCTAACACATATACTCGGGTAGTGTCAATGGCGAAGTTTTCCTTAGCCCATTCCAGCAGGGCATTCAGTTTCTTAGGGTTCCATGCTCCTTGTGTCTGTGGTGCTATCACAATGGCGGGAACAATCTTGCCCTTGGCTATTGCGTCAATTGTGCCATAGCGTCGCACCTTCTTGAGGTCATATCCACAGCATGATGCACCGTGCAGGTAGAATACGAGTGGCACTGGGTGTATGGTAGGATTGTAGTCTGCTGGTGTATAGAGCCAGAAGTTATAGTTGTCTGCCAGTACCTTATATCTTGCAGTTATTGTTCCTCGTTTCAGTTTCTCTTGTGCATTTATATTTGTTGACACAGAGAACAAAAAGATTAGTATATATAGTAAATTCCTCATCATCTTGCAAAGATACATAAAATTTTTGAATTCCTGATGTTGTATATTGTTAAAAAAAATAAGAAAAGTAAGTGTTGTATGTTCTTTTCTTTGCCATTAACAATTCTTTTGCTAACTTTGCTCTATTGCAAGCTGTCGGCGTAGACACACTATACTGAGAATAACGAAAAAAAGACTAACCAAATGAAACATATTATCATTGTATTCTTAATATTACTTGGAATTGTATCATGTAAAACAAAAGGAGGCGATACACCACAAGATGCTGCTGATACTTATGTTACAACAGAAGACACTTCTTCTGTACAAAATGACACTCTGTCCGCAGTTGAGGTCAGACTATCACAGTTACAGGGAACAAAATGGAAAATAGTCAGCCCTATTCAAGAAGGAGAAGAAACCACTTGGATGTTTTCTAATGATTATATTATCGAGCAATCAAAATTAAATAATAAAAATTATGAATTCCGCTCTCCATTTTATGTAACGAATTCTTTACCTCTGACATTTGTCCAATCACTGGTGGGAAAAGTTGATAAGGGAATATATCTTGTAATGTATATTGACACATGGGATAGGATGGATTGGTACACCATAACCTCCATTGATTGGAATACTGGTGATATGTACCTTTTCCGCCAGCTGGTAGAGGACGAAGTAGGAGGCGGGCCTGTCACCATTCACTTTAAGCTCATATCCAAGGGTTCCCATGGAGGTGGCCGCAGATAGTATGGCAGGCAAGCAGAAAACTCTAAGGATTATAGGATTTAAGGAATTCAAACTACAGAAGAAGCAAAAAATAACTATCCTAAAATCCCAAAATCCGTAGAGCGAACGAACTACATAGAATAGGACATTTTTGTCATTGCTTGATTAAAATCATGTCAACGAAAAAATGCAAACCAGGAGAGAAAAAGGGGTGAAAAACAGAAAAAGGGTGCGAAAAAATGACTTTCCGCACCCTCTTTTTTGTGAAAGCATAGCTTTTACTGTGAGAAAGCATAGCTTTTACAATGTCATTCGATAGCTTTTACACCGTGAAAGCATAGCTTTTAGAGGGTAAAAACTATCGTTTTTTTATGCTTTTTTATAACCTGCTGCTGATTATCAGGCAGTTACAACCTTCCGTAGATTTCGCTGTACGCGACCAGCAGGAAATAATTTTCAAATATCGCAAGCATGAGGCGTTAACGGAAGGCCCCGAATAGGACATTTTAGCGATTGGGGGTTTCCATATAGCATCCGCGTTGTTTACAGAAATCGATAAGAGAACCGAATACTTTGTCCTGATTCAGCAGCGAGGCATTGCCCACAATTATCTCCTTCTTTTTCGCACGTGTCAGCGCCACGTTGAGACGTCTGTCTATGATGTCGCCATCCTCCTTGAAGGTGCTTGAGGTGAGGAAACGCAGCTGGTAGGGGTATTGCACAGTGAAACCGTAGATGATGACGTCGCGTTGTGAACCCTGGTAGCGCTCCACTGTGTCAATGGTGATATTGTTCAGTTCGGGTATGTCGTAGCGGCTTATGGCCTCGCGTATGGCTGTTATCTGGTTGCGGTAAGGCACGATTACTCCTATGGTGTCATTAGCGCGGAAAGCATCTCCACTATTGTCGTACACCTCCTTTACGCACTGCGCTATCACTACTGCCTCGTCGGCATTTACCTTGTCCGACGATGTGTGCGTGGGCTTGTTTACTGATATGAACAATAATCTTTCCTTTATGGCATCCAACTGATGTGGCAATCCTACGATGCCAAGATTTCCGTTATAAAATGATATGTTGGGGAACTCCGCAATCTCAGGGTGCATACGCCCCTGTCTGCACAACATGTAGGAGTGTTCGCTATAGCGTCTCAGCAGGCGCTCAAAGAGGGAATTGCGGCAGTTGGTCAGCCCGATGTCAAGCAACAGCGGATTGTCCACCCGCGAGTTCTCCTCTGACTGTCCCACAACGGCAGGCAGCTGTTTGTGGTCGCCTATCAAAACAAACTTCTTTATGGAGACGACACCTGGGGATGACGTGGAGGCGAGCAGTCCGATGATGTTCGGCTCCAGTATTTGTGAAGCCTCATCGATAATGGCGAGGTCAAAGGTCTTCAGGCTGAAGAGGTCTGTGGAACAACTGTTGATGGCTGTTGTGGTGCCAACGAATATCTTTGCTGACTGTATCAGTGACTTTATCTCTGTGATGTTACGACAAGCCTTACTCCTGTTTTCAAGGAGGAAGGGCAGGTATGCCTCATCGCATGATAAGGCGCTGCCTATCCTTATGAAAGAGTCGCAACCGTCAAGGCATAGCTTGCTGCATATCTCGTCAACGGCACGGTTTGTATATGCCATAAGCAGCACGGAGTGGTCCTCCGTCAGTGCCTCGCGGAGTATGTTCATCAGTCCAAAGGAGGTCTTGCCCGTGCCGGGAGGGCCTATGACGAGAAACATATCCTTGGCTTGCTTGGCACGCAATACGAGTTCATTAAAGTCTCCGTAATCGCCGTTGAGCCTCAAAGATGTGTCGGTAAGGGGCTGGCGGGTGCCGAGTATCAGCTTGCGGCGCTCCTCGGGGGCGGTAAGGAACTTGTGAAGCGCACGGTACTGTGCGGTCTGTGATGACTCGTAGAGGTCGTGCTCCACCGCCCATCTCCATCCATTACGCTCATGGAAAATCTCTTCATCCGTCTGGGGCGATTTGAGTACCAGTGTCACAGAGACATCGTTGTCGGTGAGCATAAGAGTGTGAATGGTGCATCTGTGGACTATGGCACGCCTTATGTCTGGCTCGGCATTGACGGGATAGGCATAGAGCGTTACGATGTCTCCCTTGCGGAAGTTGGCACTGTTCATTCCCTCGGTGTCATCGGCGCGAAGGGTGAGGGCGGCGACCTGTCCGTTCTCTTTCTTTATCTCGGTGATGAGCAGGGAATATAGTATGGAGCCAGCCAACAGTTTGTCGGCAAGGGTGTCATGCCATTTTGCGGAGAAACCGGAGTTTTCCTTCGTGTTGTTTCCCATCTTTGCCATGACGTGCTCTGTAGCAGCAAACTGAGTCATACGCAGGAAGTAAGCCTTCTCAAGCGGTGAGGCAGTATGGATAGGCGACAGTATCTCCTCTATCTGCGGACGTATATACTGTGTCCAGAAACGGTCGTTGGTGACTTTGCGCTTTATACTCTCGGGAGTGAGCCTCAGCAGTATGTCTGCGCCTCCCTTGGTGTATGACAACTGGCACCATGCCAGTTGGTTACGTATCATCAGTGCCTGACGGGTAAGCAGAGGAGCCGGACCGAGTTTTACCAATCCATGGCGGTACTTAGAGTATAAGAGGAAAGCGTTGATATGGCTGTTGGGTATGTCGTGTCCGTCTATCTTGTAACCGTAATGCAGCAGGGCCATGTAAAGCAACATCTGCACATAGTGCTTCTCCTGATATACTGGAGTGTCGGGGGTGTGCATGGGGAAACCGCCCTTGCCCGACTTCTGCTCTATGAGTACGCGGAAGTCTTTTTGTAACATATCCATACGTCCCTGCAAGCCCAGCGTCTCGCAGAAGAATGAAGGCTCTATCAGTGACAGCGAGGACTGGAAATGGCCCACCTCTTGCTTCAGCGTCTCGCTGACGGCAGTGTGTATGTTGTCACGCTGCTGTTTGGCAAGGGCATGGAAAGACTCGTCAATGTCGGTGGCGGCAGCCATTGACAGTGCGTTGCGGTGGAAGAAGTCGGTGACGCTCTCTGCATAGCTGCGCTTGCGCCCGTGTAACTCTTCGTCAAGGAACTGCGAGGCGAGGTTACCCAGGTGTATGGCACGGGTGGAGGGCGTGGTGCGCAGGTTGTTGAGCAATGCTATGTATGGCGTGTCGGCATAACTCTCAAAACAGCTTGCCACTGTGGATATGTCTATGAGGTAGTCGGGGTACAGTATAATGAGCTCAGGTACCAGCACCTTGCCGTCGCTACGCTCTTCTGTATGCGGTCTGACAAGGTTTATCTCGCAACCTTTGTCAAGCAGTTTCAATATATACTCCCAGCCCTCGGGTACCACGGCGGTGGCAGGACCGGCCTCGTCGGTATCGCCATTTATGGTGTTTTCGTCCCACTCCTGTACCACCATCCTGATGCAGTCGCTTACGCTGTGGTGATGTTCCTCGCTCTTGTGGCGCTTGGGAAAGAGAACGCTCAATTCACCGGGGATATCTACTTTGTATATAATACTGATAAACTTAGTGATAGCCTCAAGGTCTGTCTTGTAGTAATTTTTCAGCATTCCGGCGTCGGCCGTGCCTATGCCTTTTATGCGATGGCGTAGGGAATTGACAGCGCGTGACAGTGACGCGTTGACATTATACTCGTGGCACAGGAAGTCAATCTTCGCAAACAGACCACCAAAACGCAGACGGCTGTTGGCAAGCCGTTCCTCTATGCTGCGACGTAATACGATATTAAACAGTTTGTAGCATTGTCTCGCGTCTTTCTCAGCGTAGCCGGCGGCCTCAAGCAATATGTTGAAAAAATCAGTGTACATTATTACAAAGTTACGAAAAACAGAGCGAAGAGCCAAAATTTTTTATTAACTTTGTGGGGAATAAAAAGATGTTTGCTATGAACAGAGTAATCATGACCTTGTGTGGCATACTGTGTTATGTGTATGCAGCCGCGGCGGTGAGTTTTATGTATGACGGCAAGAAGATGACCACGTCGCCATCATGCCTGTATGTCAATGAGAAGAAAAAGACGGCTGAGGCTGACTGGCGCTTCTCGCATGTGGCGGAGGCACTGAGGTATGCGGAGAGAAATGGCGTGAAGGATGGTGTCACGTATATATATGTGGAGCCATCAGTGTACTGGATGGATAACCCGGATGACCAAGAGGTCAGACGTCCGAAGAAGGGCAGCGTGCCTTATGCCATGGAGTTGGAGCTGAGTAACCTGTGTATAATAGGACTGGGAGAGAGTCCGGAGGATGTGGTGTTTGCTGTAAACCGCGGACAGACGCAGGGGGCTGACGGTAACTATACCATGTTTCATATAAAAGGCGACAATGTGTCGGCACGTAATGTGACGTTTGGCAATTACTGTAATGTGGACCTCGTATATAAGCGTGACAACAGCAAGAACAGACAACGGCGCAAGCAGGCCATAGTACAGGCGCAGATAGGTATCTGCGAAGGCGATAACTATCGCTTTGACAACTGCCGTTTCATATCACGCCTTAACCTCTGCCCGTTTGTGGGTGTGCCGCATACGGATTATGAGAACTGCTATTTTGAGTGTACTGACGATGCGCTCAGTGGTACAGGCACATATAAGAAGTGCAGGTTTACCTTCTTCTCAAGTAAGCCGTTCTATACCACAGATAAAAGCATAGGGGCAAGGTTCATTGACTGTGACATATATACTAAAACCCACGGTACGCAATATCTTACCAAGGTGAGCGGACCGGTGACGATGGAGCGTTGTCGTTGGACCAGCGATGACCCAGAGCTGAGGATAGAATGGGACAAGCGTCCTGATCCGCGATATTTGTGTATGATGACCGATTGTACTCTTAACGGTAAGCCACTCATGGTGCCTACGCCCACAGAACCGCTGCCGCTGAGTCTGCCGCCGTTCTATGTACGTCAGACGGATGTTGTTCCCGGTCAGTGGACTGCCGATTGCTATAAGCCAAAGGATACGGAGGAATATCCGTGGACAGCAGATAACTCTAAGTCTGCGTGGGGATATGCCGAGGGCATGGACGGAGCCGAGGGCGAGTGGGGACTGGTGCAGTTGCAGAAAGGTGCAAGGCTGATGTACACACCGCGTGAGAGTGAGGTAAGGACAGACCAGCACTGCATCGTTACGCTGTGTCCGTGTAAAGGGGCAGGGCAGGGATTCGGCTCGGCCACAGGACAGTATCTTGACATTTGTATAAAGTTTGATACACATACCCTTACCGGATATGGCATAAGGTTTATACGCACTCCGGAATATGACCACGCAGTGGAGGTGTATTTGGTGGAGTATAATAACGGAGAGATAAAGCGGATAAGTGAGCCTGAACGGTGTGACTTGTTTAAGAGTGAGTGTGGTGTGGAGCTGTCGGCTGTTGGTGATATTCTGACGGTCAACATAAAGCATAACGCTGAGACGCAGACATTGAAGGCGCAGATGACACGTGTATTGCCGTTCTCTGGTTTCCACCTGCAACATACTGGCAGCACGGGAGCTTCTGCTACGGTAATAAAGAGTATTTCATTAAGGTAATATATTAAGGTATGATAGACTATAACAGCATAATAGATTCCTTTTACAAAGAAGGAGAGAACCCAGAGTTACGTAACATTTTGTTGAAGCATAGCCGTTATGTGGCAGACCTGGCGCTGAAGGTATGTCAGTGTCACAGGGAACTGGGTGCAGACGAGGATTTCGTGTATGGTGCGGCAATGCTGCATGACATTGGTATTATAAAGTGTGATGCCTCAGGTATATATTGTTTCGGAAAGGAACCATATCTATGTCATGGTGTGCTGGGTGCGGAGATGCTGCGCTCTTACTCACCGTCGTTAGAGCCCTATGCCAGAGTGTGTGCGCGCCATACAGGCACAGGGCTTACCGTAGAGACCATCATTGAGCGTGGGTTGCCGTTGCCGCATCAGGACTTGGTGCCGGAGACGTTGGAGGAACAGATAATATGTTATGCAGACAAATTCTTCTCCAAGACTCATCTCGACGAACAGAAGACATACGAGCAGGCTTTAGCATCCCTCGTAAGGTTTGGGGAGCACGGACTGCAGGTGTTCAGTCGCTGGCACGAGATGTTTGGGGTGTAGTACAATTATGTATATGGTTAAACAACAAAGGGGAAAATCCATACGGACTTTCCCCTTTGTTATAAGTGGTGCACAAATGTGACAGATTCTCGAACCTTTGTCAATGACCTCTCAAAGATAGTTGAATTCATTGATTGGTGCAAGGACTCCGATATATCATTTAGTCATATATAAGCAAGAAGAGTCATCTTGTTGTAATACTTTCAGTAGCACTTTTGAGACTTCCAATGCCCCTCATCCCCTATGTAGTAGGGAGTTGAGGTTGTCAATGTATCCTCGCTCTCGTCCTGAAAAAGTACTCGTTTTGGGTACTCAAATCCGAGTGATGCCCCTATTGTGGAAAAATTTTACTCCAAATATTTTGACATAAAATTTGACTTTTCCTTTTTTTATGCCTACTTATTATCAAAAAGGGAAAATGTAGCCTCAAGAGAACACAAGACTACATTTTGACACATTCGAAAATAAAAGAATTATAAAAATATGAATGCAATTTATCACATTAGACAGAATAAAGATTAAGGCTAACAATAAATATCTGTTAGACCAACATATTAAGTTTAATGAGGATTACGACCATCGTAGTGGGATGCTCAAAGGGGAGTTTTATTCTTCAAGAGCTGATGGGAATGTACCTTATAACTTATTTATAGCAACAAGCAAGCACAAACAGACACTAACATTAGAGTTTTCAAGTAAGATTTTGAAGGAGGATTACCCCAAGTTGATTTCAAAGGAAACGATAGGAGATTGTTTAGAGAGGATAAATCAATTAGGTATTTGCCAAATAGACACGCAAGGGATTTTGCAGACAGGGTGTATTACTTCAATGGATGTAACGAACGATGTAGATTTGGAGCTTACACCACAAATATTAGACACGCTCAATGATAGAGTATGTAATTACAGACGTTACAAATGGGAGCATTACGAAAACGAGGGCATATTATTTTCAAGGGATGTCAAGTCAAAAGATTGCAAGGAAACACTAATATTATATAATAAGAATAAGGAACTACAACGACACGACAACCTGCCATTTCTGAATTCCATCTCAAACAAGCATCAAGTGTTAGGTTATTTCAGAGGAAAGACCCGATTTGAGTTGTCGCTTAATACTCCACGAAAGATTAAACGATATACAAATGTTGAAGACACTTTTATTATGGACGTGCTTAATACGAACTCTAATCCCTTACTTAAAGTCTTTGATTCCATTTTTGGCAATGTTGAGGCTTGCAACCACTCCCAACCCAATAGCTATGAAACATTAACAATGGATTTGCTTTTGTCACTATACAACAACGACCTTAAACAGATAGAACAAAAACTAAGAGGCTTATTCAAATCTCGTAGCGGATTATCTAAACGAATGAATAAGATACAAGCATATTTGGAGAGTAAACGAGCCTCAACAGATAAACAGGCAAACATACTTCAAGGTGTTAGGAGTTTACTTCTATAATGTATCAATACCTAAGTTGTATCATTTTAATCTAATATCAGGGTTTTGATACAAGCAAAAAGTGTGTCGTATTAATATAAAAGGTTATTTTGAATCGTTTTCTGTTTTTTTGATTGTTGTTCAATATTTCCTTTTAAATTATCGAAAAACTCCTATAATTAAATTTTGTTCTTGAAAGTTTGCAGAATTCCAAGAAAAATGCTTATCTTTGTAACGTCATGCTTCCATAAAGGAACTTGACAGACATAATAGATAGCGCATTTCGCTTTTCTGAACATGTGAACTTGGACACTTCACTTATTGGCTTTAAGCCGAATGAAATCATCAGAAAGTGGGAAACGCTCTCTTGGTGTGTATTCGTACCCTTTTACGAAATACTGCCAAGCGGAGTAGTCTTTTCTAATCTGTGATTTCAGGGAGTCCAAGCCCCACATGGCAGTTTAGGAAAATGGTGACTCCGCTTTTCTTTTGTGCCTAAATCAAACTTTAATACTAACTTGCATCATAGGGTCACAGGTGCGTAATCTTATTATATTATGGCTATTAAAGTTAAACTCGTAGATTTCTTCGCAGATTTAAGTACAAATGCTATGGGAACGGAAACAAGAATTAAGGAATTGTCGGCACTTCTTGATGGCAGTCAAAGTGGAATTGATATTGATGGAAAACTTTGCAAAAGTGAAGATGATATTAGAGCACTATTGGAAGATACCCCAATCCTTAGAAAGGAAGAAACGAAGAAAGAAGGCAAGGAATAAAACAGATAATAACATTTTCAGGAATAGTTTCCTTGTATTTTAATTTAACTTACGATTATGAAGAAAATTTATAGTATTTTATTTTGCCTTATGGCAATGAGTATCACTTTTTCAAGTTGCTCAAAGGGTGGTGATGATGATTTCCTACCAAATGGCGGTGGAACAGAAGTGAATGGCGGTAGCACACAATCATTGACAAATGTTGATATTGAAGCACTTAACAATGCTTATAATAGTGGTAATACAACCACGTTTATAAATGCGTTGGAGTCAAAGGGTTGTATTAAAAAGGATGATGGCACAAGAGGTGGCGATAGTGATGGTAAATATGAGTTGACAGACAAGGGCAAGGAGTATTTTGGGCATGACATGTTTAAATATATAGATGATTTGGAAATGGCTTATGATAAAATGTGTCTTGTTTTTCAAGGGTATTGGTATGATGATAAGGATGACTATATAAAACATGATACTGAATACAAATGGGTTTCCCTTGATAACCCCAATAATGATTATTTTGAATTTAGCAATAATGGGGTTAACTATCATAGTTGTCTTATAATAAAAAACCCCAGAATAAGTAATGAAGAGTATCGCATTTATAAAGACCCCGATTTTGATATATATATGCCTACCTATATCAAAGGTGAAGATGGTGAATTTAAATTGCCTGTTCAAAATGACGGTGGCTTGATTTTTTCGGAAATAATGGGGACAAAAGTGTTAGTTAGGTCTGATGGCGGTAAGTTGTTGAGTCCCAAAGATAATAATTGTATTATGCACGTTTCAACTTTTAGACCGGAAGATTGGGGTTTATACATTCGTGTCCCAAAGACAAATAAGTAATCTCTTTTAATAAAATCTTTTTAAGTGGGTTATTCCGATTGTGGGGTAACTCACTTTTTGTTTGTTTTTATTAACAAATTGATTATTTGTCGTGATATTTCATGTTAATGTCAAACTCCGTTATCTCCTCGCTTTGGAGGGTATTTTTTATCTCTGTGGCATAGTGTAGCAGGGCATCTGCATTGTCTGTAAGAAGTGACTTTCCTCGAAAGACAATGATTGCGGTCAAGTCGCTTGGCTCTACATGTGAATCGAATAGAGTGGCAATCTCAACATTCAGGTTCTTGGCAATCGCTTGGATTGTGGATAGTTGAGGATTTCCGTTAATTGCCCTGCTGAGGCTCTCAGGTGCTATTCGCATTTTTTCTGCAAGTTGTCGCATCGTTATCCCCTGTTTTCTACACTGAAATCTTACCGCTTTGCTAATGTTATTTTCCATTTTATTCTTGTTTCTTGGTGCAAAGTTACAAAAATAACTTGAAATATCAATTATTTTTATAATAATTAAAAGAAAATATCAAAATAATTTGGTAGGTATTGATTTTTGTTGTATATTTGCATCTGAAAAGATAACGTAAAATATCAAATATTAAGATGTGATGAAAGAAAAGATGATAACAGCAGTCATATATGCAAGAGTTTCAACCAAGAGTCAAGACTATGACCGTCAGCTAAATGACCTACGAGAATACGCAAAACGTATGGGATATGTGGTGGTAAAAGAATTTGCTGAGAAGATAAGCGGTGCGAAAAAGTTAGCAGAGCGTGAGGCAATGACAGAACTACTTTCTTTCATTGAGGCTAAGCACATTGATAAGGTGCTTATATATGAGTGTAGCCGTTTATCTCGTAGAGTGGCAGATTTTATTAACATTGTTGATAGGTTGAACGAGTTAAACATCTCTTTATATATTCATCAGAATGGACTTGAGACCTTGCAGACTGATGGCAAACCTAATCCTATCGCACAACTTGTTATAGGTATGTTGGCGCAGTTTAACAGTATGGAGCGTAGCCTCATCCGTAGCCGTATGGAGAGTGGTTACAATAATTTTAGAAATGGTGGCGGTGTGGTTGGTCGCAAAGTTGGTTATCGCAAATCAGACGAGGCTATGAAAGAGGAATATAAGGAGGAAAGCCGATTGCTGAGAAAAGGACTTTCCCTTCGCAATGTAGCAAAAATAACAGGAACGTCAATCAACACCCTGAGAAAAATCAAGGCAATTTGTTAAAAAAGTTGCCTTAATATTTGGTTATGTGGAATCTGTGTGTTATGTTTGCACATGTAGAAAATAAAATATTAAATAAGAAAGACGTGAAGAACATGTAGGACAAAAGATTAAAAAAAGGATTTTAAGCGGTTGTTCCTTACACCGTACAAACGACTATCTCACTTGTGATGAGTGGCAAAGATAGAGGTGGAAAACAACGAAATAAGAGAGAAACATAAATGTTGAAATGATTAATTCATGTGATTATGAAGAAACATTTACTCAGTTAGGTGTCACCCAAGACGAAGCCAACGAGGTGATAAGATTTTTTGAAGTGTTGGCGCAAATAGTAATTGATAATAACATTGAAAAACCAAAAGACAATGAATAAAGAAAACACAATAATATGGACAAGAGTATCTACTAAATATCAAGAAGATAATGGAGGCTCTTTGCTTGACCAAAAAATTAAGTGTGAGGATTACGCTAAAACACACAATATGAATATTAAAGGTTATTATGGAGGTAAACATGAAAGTGCAAAGACACCAGGAAAAATGGTTAAGGAAATGGTATCTGCAATAAAAAAGGATAAGACCATAAAAAACGTACTTATTGCAAAGGGAGATAGATTCTCACGAAACGCAGGACAAGGTATCAGTATCCTTAATGACTTAAGGGATTTAGGTGTTAATGTGGTCGAGGTAGGCACAGGTCTTGATACCTCAACCCCCGAAGGATTGATGATGTTACAGATGAAGGTTTGTATGGCGCAATGGGATAATACCAATAGAACCAACAACTTCACCTCAGGACGTAAAAACTGTATGCGTAATGGGGTGTATTGTGGTCCTGCACCATTGGGTTATGATAAGAAAGGAAAGAGTATTAATTCTATCTTTACCATCAATTCAGATGGATACTTAATCCGTAAAGCATTCCAATGGAAATCGCAGGGTGTGGCAAATTGCGACATCCTGAAACGTCTTGCACAACACGGTTTGCATTTGCGCAAGCAACGCTTGCATGAGATTTTGACTAATCCCTTTTACACAGGACTAATAGTAAATAAGATGTTAGATTATGAGGAAATAGAAGGAAGACATCCGAAAATTGTTTCACGAGAGGACTTCCTCCGAGTGCAAGAGATAATTAAAGGTCGTTCGGGTCTATATAAGCATAAGAAGGAAACACCGAGATTTCCTCTTAAACGCTTTGTGCGTTGTTGGAAAGATAGAACCTATTTCACGGCATACACAGTCAACAATAAGAACATAGATTATTACAAATGTAATGTTGACGATTGCAAGACTAATGTATCTGCCAAGAAGATGCACAGAAAGTTTGAGGAATTATTAAGCACCTACAATATACCATTGGAGTTGGTAAGTGTATTTAGGGATGTTATAGGTAATGTTATAAGCACCGACCAAAGACAACAGAAAGAAGTATTGTCATCATTGAAGAAGAAAAAAAGTGAATGTGAGGGCAAAATGAAGAAATGCCGTATTAAGTTTGCAACAGATATTATAGACGAAGATACCTTTGAAATCACCATGCAAGAACTTCAAGATGATTTGCGAGGAATAGACCTTCAGTTGGCAGAATGCAATCAAGATTTATCGAACCTTGAGAAAAGAATAGACGAAGTCTTTGTAATGTGTTGTAATTTAGTGGATTTGTGGAAAAACGGAACACTTGAAACAAGTCAAAAACTTCAAAATTTGCTCTTTCCTGAAGAAATTTTTTGGGACAAGGAAATTTGTGGTTATCGAACCGAGAAGGAGAATAGTGCGCTTGCAGTAATGCGCAGAATTACAAGCATTTGCAAAAATAATAAAGAGGAAAAATCCGTAGAAATTTCCTCTTTGTCACAAGTGTGCGTCTGACAGGACTCGAACCTGCACATCGTAAGACACTAGATCCTAAGTCTAGCGCGTCTACCAATTTCGCCACAGACGCATTTTCTGTCGCTCATGGTCGCTTTAGCGATTTTGCGAGTGCAATGTATCGCACGAAGCAAGAAATGAGTGTCATCAAAGTTGGCTCATGGTCGCTTTAGCGATTTTGCGAGTGCAAAGGTACAAAGAATTATTGAATTACGAAAGAAAAACAAAAAAAAGTGCGAAATAATTTGCATAATACATAAAAAAGACGTACCTTTGCACTCGCAAATGAGAAATCAGTTGTAAATGGAGACTGGTGCGTTGGATGAACGGTTTAGTCTCTGGTCTGCAAAACCAGCCAAGGCGGTTCGACTCCGCCACGCACCTCAAACAAAAAAGCGAACATCATTATGATGCTCGCTTTTTTTATTTGTTATATGTATGTGGTTAAAGCTCTACGTTTGATATGTCAACAAGCTGATTGACGATGGCATAGATGGTAAGACCTGCCGTAGAGTGTATCTGTAGTTTACGTGCAATGTTTCGGCGGTGTGTGATGACAGTGTTAGGTGCGATAAACAGTTTCTCGGCAATCTCTTTGTTTGTGAGTCCCTGCACCACTCCTATCACAACGTCTTTCTCACGGTCAGAGAGAGTCTCCGTGTTCTCTGTAGAACCGATGAAGTTGGAGATTTTCAGTGATACGTCATTGTTGTTCTGCTGTTTCTCCAGAAGCTTTATCGTAGGCTCAAATATCTGCTCCTCCACGTTGGCGTGCAGTTTGAGCCATTCCTCGAGATTGTATATGTCATAAAGAGTGGCCGTCAGCATATTGTTTCGCATCGGGTCTGACGGCAGGTATTTGATTATGATGCTTTTCAGCTCTTTCAGTTTCTCGTTGGTCTGTCCGTGGTGTTTGGAGAATGTCTCAATGTTATATCCCTCCTTGTGATCGCCATTGAGAAGCGCCTCGACGTAAGGGAAGAGAGTCTGTTCCTCAAACTTCATGTGGTGAATGATGAAGCGTGCATACTCATCGTATATCTTAAGTATCAGCCTGCCGAGGTTGTCGCCTTCGTCGAGTGCCTCTGTAAGCTCACGACGGATGAAAGGCAGTTGGAAGTCTATATAATAGTGGTGTGAGGCCTTCAGATATTGCAGGAGTGTGGGTACGCTCAGCTTATCTAAATCCTCTGATGAGAAGTAATCATTGATTGTGAGATTTACTACAGCGAGGAAGGTAAGGGTGTCCACATTCTGCTCCTGACATACTTCCTGTACGGTCTTGTTACCAAAGCCCAGGCTTATGCCAAATGCGCCAAGGTTCTGTAAGATACTGTAGTTGTCGCGAATCAATGACAACATCTTGTCGCTTGACTCATACATCTTCATCTTCTTCATAGGTAAAATATCTGCAGAACTTATAGTGGAAACAAATATATTGCAATAATGTTGTAATATGCAAAGTTATTCATTTTCCCAAAAATACACAATACTCACAATTGAGTATTTTGTTGTCCCTGCTATTCTGCCATGATTTTCTTCAAGCGGGCGAATTTCAACAGTAACTGTTTTGTGCCTGCATTCTTGAACTCTACTGTGGCTTTCGCACTGCCTCCGTTGCCGTCTAATGCAGTGATGACGCCTAATCCGAAGCGGTCGTGTGATACCTTGTCTCCGATGGAGAAGTCAAGGTTTACTGCCGTTGCTATCGGACTGTGTGATGCTATTCTGGATGTGGGGGTAAACCGCGGTTGTGGCATTGGTGATGCTGCGGGACGTGGTTGCGGCCTGTGCATAGGTGCAGCCCTTCTGTATGCTGGCATTACGTTATCCCCATTTATGTGTATCAGGTGTGGATCGATGTCGCGCAGGAAACGACTTGGCGTGTCCCATTCCATCTTGCCATACCTGTAGCGCATCTTGGCGTATGTCAGATGACAATAGCGCTCTGCACGTGTTATGGCAACATATAACAGACGACGCTCCTCCTCCAATTCGCGTATGCTGCCTTGGGAGAGGGGAGAGGGGAAGATGTTCTCCTCCATACCCACCACATAGACATAGGGAAACTCCAGTCCCTTTGCGCTGTGTATGGTCATCAGCGTTACCTTTGGCGTGTCGTCGCTCTCATCATCGCGGTCGCTGAGCAGTGATACCTCTTGCAGGAAATCTGTAAGGGTAATGGGAGTGTCCTGCTCTCGTCCAGTCTCAACAAACTCTTGCATGGATGCAAGAAACTCCTCCAGGTGCTCCTGACGTGACAACTGCTCAGGGTCTGTACCTGAATAGATGTCCTTTGATATGCCAGTCTCCCTTATTATTTCTTTGCCTAATACATAGGCGTCATCGGTGTCAAGCTTTTCTGTAAAGCCTTCAATCTGCCTGTAAAAAGCCTGCAGTTTGTTAAGGGCACCACGTGTCAGCGGAAGAGGAATACGATCCATCTGTTCCAATACCTGCCACATGCTGATATTGTACTCGCGGGCAGCGTCACGCACTTTCTGTATAGTTGTTGTTCCGATGCCGCGTGTGGGGTAGTTGATAATCCTTGCAAGAGCCTCGTCGTCATAGTTGTTGACTATCAAGCGGAAATAAGCTACGATATCTTTTATCTCCTTGCGTTGATAGAAGCTCATGCCACCATAGATGCGGTAGGGGATAGCAGACTTCAGGAACTGCTCCTCAAACGTGCGGCTTTGGAAATTTGTGCGATAGAGTATTGCAAAATCAGAGTATGAGGCTTTGTCTGTCCTCATACGCTCCTTGATGTCTTTGCTGATAAAGAGAGCCTCCTCGCGGTCGCTGGTCAACTCTGTCAGTTCTATAGGTTCGCCGGCATCTCCCATACTATATACTTCTTTATGTATCTGCCGCTCATTTTTGTGTATCAGACTGTTGGCAGCCTTCACGATACTGTGTGTAGAGCGGTAGTTCTGCTCCAGTTTGAAGAGTCGTGAGCCTTTATACTGATTTTGGAAGTTCAGGATGTTGTCTATATTGGCACCTCTGAAACCATATATGCTCTGTGCGTCGTCACCCACTGCACATACGTTGTTGTGTATGGATGACATAAGGCATATTATCTCCTGTTGTGCTTTGTTTGTGTCCTGATACTCGTCAATGAGGATATACCTATATACATTGCTGTATTTCAGTTTCACCTCCTCATGGTCTTTCAGCAGTATCCACATGTTGAGCAACAGGTCGTCAAAGTCCATGGCATTGCCCAACTTTAACCGCCGTGCGTACTCCTTATATATATTATAAATATGTGGCTTGCCGTCTGATGCATCACTGTTGCGGGCTATGTGGTTCTCGCTGTATGCGTCAGCGGTTATCAAGGCGTTTTTGGCGTTTGATATGCGACAGTGTACATCGGCAGGCTTGTAAGTCTTGTCATCCAAGCCCATCTCCTTGATGATGACTTTCAATAAAGCCCTTGAGTCAGCCTCGTCATATATGGTGTAATTGCTATTGTAACCTATATTGTTAGCCTCTTGACGCAAGATGGATGCAAAGACAGAGTGGAAGGTACCCATGCGCAGGTAGCGTGCATGGCTGTCGCCTACAAGTTTTGCTATGCGTTCTTTCATCTCCTTTGCAGCCTTGTTGGTAAAGGTGAGAGCCATAATCTCCCATGGCTTTACGTCCAAGGTTAACAGGTATGCTATCTTATATGTCAAGACGCGTGTCTTACCAGAGCCTGCTCCCGCAATGACTAAGGATGGGCCGTCAATGTGTGTCACGGCATTGCGCTGTGACTCGTTAAGGTCGTTAAGGAAGTCGGGCTGTGTCATTTGTCTGTATTTTGTTCTTTCTTCCAGTTGACGAATTTAATGTCATGGCTTATGCGCCTTTGGCGTTTCAGCATATAGTCAGAAGGATGTTGGCTTGAGAACTTGCGTGGGTTAGGCAGCGTCACCGCTATCAGTGCACAATCACGTCGTGTCAGGTCTTTCGGCGATTTGTCAAAGTGGTACTTTGCCACGGCAGCCACTCCGTAGATGCCGTCGCCCATCTCTATGGAGTTTAGATATACCTCCATAATGCGCTCCTTACCCCATATAAACTCTATCAGTACAGTGAAATACATCTCCAGGCCTTTGCGCAGCCATGAGCGTCCCGGCCACAGGAATACGTTCTTGGCAGTCTGCTGGCTTATGGTGCTTGCGCCGTGTTTTGTCTTTGAGTGCATGTTGTGCTTTGCTGCAGACTGTATAGCCTCAAAGTCAAAACCGTGATGCTTCATATAGCGTGAGTCCTCGCTCGCTATGACTGCACGCGGCATGTCTTCTGGCATTTCTTCCAGTGAAATCCAGCGGTGCCGCAGTTTCATCTCCTCACCGTTGGCTGACTGCTCATAGCAGCGAATGAACATCAGCGGTGTGAACCATACGGGCATGAACTTAAACAATACTACTGCCAGCAGTGTGGACACAATAAATGTGCCGAGTGTCCATTTAAGTATTCCAAAAAGTATTCTCGTCATAACAATATGCAAAGTTACGAAATTATTTTTATACAGACAATAATTTTATGTTGCGGCATAATAGTTAAACGGACTGTTTTTGTTATCACATCAAACAAAAGCAGTCCGTTTAATTATGTAATATCAGTAAATGTCCTTAGAACCTGTAGCCCAGAGTCATGTTAAACTGGTGGCGGTTGTTGTGTACTGTTGTTCCGTAACCTATGTTGACATCTTCTGTACCAGAAGTTGAGGAGTCGTCAAACACGGTGGTGGTGAAAGGATAGTATGTACCTTTCTGTGTGGAATACTGATAAGCCAGGTCTATAGCCCAGTTCTTGTTCAGCTGGATACCTAAGCCGCATGTCAGGCGGTGTGTTGCCTCCCAGTTGGTGAAGTCATAGGTAGAGTAGTAGGCGCCAACAGAACCAGCAACGTAGTCATATCCATAGTAATCAACAGAAGTACCATTAGGTATGCTTATGTCTTTGTATCCCTCCTTTGTATATATAGCGCTCTGATAGTTATAGCCTAAGCGTATTGCCAGTTCTGGTATTGGCTTTATCTCTGCACCAATCTTCAGCAGGCTCACACCCTTGAGTGATATGTCATTGTTGTTGTCCATGTCATAGTCGCGTGTGGTCTCAAGATGCTCGTCGCCGTAGTAGTCAACGTAGGTGCCATCTACTATCTTGTTCCTTATTGCGCTGTAGTCGGCATACTCATACGTTGCGCCTATAGCAACCTTCTTGCCAAATGTATGTCCTACAGAGGCACCGAAACGCCATGGTGTGCTGATGCAGTATTTGTAGTTGTAGCCGTAACCTATGGTGTTATTGGATGTGGTGTAGGTCTTGTGAACAGGCTCTTGTCCTTCCTGCTCCAGGTCAAAGTTAAATCCGGCAGCAGCGCTCATGTCGCCGTGACTGTGCAACTCGTACCATGTAGGAGTGTTGATATACAGACCGAAGCGGAACGGTGACTCCTCTATCGGACGTATGATGGCACCAAACTTGATATCAAAACCAGTGCCTGTTATGCGTCGCAGGTCTGTAAATCTGAATTCGTCTTCAGCGTTTCCGCTTGGAGCCAAAGCCTCGTCGTAAAAGTTCGTGCTTCTGTATCTTACGTCCTTCACGCCTAAGGTGAATCCGAGGAACACCTTGTCGTGTATGCTACCGCTGATATTGAAGTCAAAGTTGCTTACATAACCACTGTTGTCAGTGTGTGCGGCATACATTCCCGCTCCTCTGCTATATACTTCGTTGTCATCTCCTGTTCTCAGGTTGTTGTTGACAACAACATTAACAATTTGGTCTTGCAGGGTGTATGAGTCCTGGAAATGATAAGCCTTGATATAGTTCACGGTGTTGGCAGAGTAACCGTCAAGGTGATTTACTGCCTGCAATATCTGGTTGAAGTTGCGGCTCTTCTGATAGTTGAAGGAAAAGTTCAGATGAGAGTCTCTTCCTGTCCTCGTTGACCATACGAAGCCTATCTGGTTGAAGTCAGCATTTGTCTTACCGTTATCTCTCAGGTTTGCAACGTTCTTTACGCCGTCAAAACTGCTGTTTTGAGATGTAAGTCCGGCAGACACGCCTGCCCATGACTTGCGGAAGAAGCCTACACCGGCAGGGTTGGTGTTGATGGTAGAGATGTCGGCTCCCAGAGCTTCCATCGCGCCACCCATACCGATATATTTTGCTGTACCGTTAAGGTCTTGAGTGGCTAACTGTGCACTCTCGTATGTCTCCTGTGCATTAGCTGCAAGTGCAGTAAAGCCTAATGCTAAAGTCAGTATCTTTTTCATGTCGTTTCAAGTTAAGGGTTTTAAGAGACCCACCCCCGCCCCTCCCTGTGAGGGAGGGAGCCTGAAGCCAAAGGGGAAGGCTGTAATTATTAAGTTATGAATTATGCATTATCTTCTTCCGCCACCGTGTGAACCGCCGCCGCGTGAGCCACCACCGCTGAAGCCACCGCCACCGCTGCGTGTGCCGCCACCACCGAATGAACCACTGCTACCGAATGAGCCGCTGCTACCGAATGAGCCGCTGCTGCGTGTTGTGCTGCTATTGCCGAAAGAACCGCTGCTTCGTGTAGAACTGCTGCTTCCTCCATAGGTGCTGCTGTTACCGATGTAACCGCCACGGCTTGAGTTGTTGCCGAAGGTACTGCGCCTTGTTGATGACGGTGTCTGTGGAGTCCTTGCGCTTCCTCTGTTGGCAGAGCTACCGCCACGATATACTCTGTTGCTGCGGTTGCCATAGCCATAGGAACTTCTTCCGTATGGCGTGCTGCGGTTGGTGATATATCCGCCTCTTCTGTATGAGGTACGTCCGTAATATGGCCTGTAGTAGTATGGTCTGTAATAGCTATAGTATGGTCTGTGCCATCCGTAGCTCCATCCCCAATATGAAGAGCGGTACCAAGGGTCATACCATGAGTATGAAGAGTACCAAGGGTAATACCAGCTGGTGCCCCAGTAGTATGAGCCGTAATACGGAGAATACCATGAGTCATAGTACCAAGGGTCGTTCACTATCAGAGTGAAGCGTCCGTTGTAATCGTCAAATCGCTCCATCTGGCGGCTGTATGCATAGTCCTCATACTCCTGGCGTGATATGGTGACAGAGTCATCATATACCGGACGCTGGCTGTAGTCGCCGGCAGAACTGCCTCGGCGGTTGTACTCGTCAACATCACGGTCAGAGTTTCCGTAGTCAACGTATTCTTCATCAGTTGCGTCGGCGGGTATCCTGTAGCGATAGGGTGCGTCGTCGTCAACAACCTGTGATGTCACAGCTGTGGCGCCCTGTGCCTTCTTCCTTGGTGTGAAGTACATATCATCCTGTGCCAAGATGTTTTGAGCTATCATGACAGCTGTTGTTGCAATTATAAAAACCTTATTACACTTCATTGTCTTGTCCTCCTTTAATGGTTACATGGTAAATATTCTACATTCGTTGTTGAATGTTTGTTTCTAATTGCAAAATTATCTTTAATTATATTGCAAATATACGGAAAAACCCTAACATGAGTAAGGTTTTTCCCTATTTTTTTTTAACTTTGCATTAAAATTAACATTTGAGAGGCGAGAACGAAGGCGAGAACGAAGACGAAAACTGTAAACAGCAAACCGTAAACAGTAAACCGTAAACAGTAAACCCCTTTTTCGACCACGGATTTCACTGATTGAACGGATTTAGCTCCGCACGAACATTGACATTGCACGGATTATAAAAGGATTGCACTGAAAACCGTAAACAGTAAACCGTAAACAGTAAACAGTAAACTAAAGACAATGAAATACTTACAAACGAAATTCAAAATCTCTTGTGACGGAGCGTCGGCTGTGGCTGAAGGTGTCATGAGTGAGGCCGACCTGCTTCAGGCTTGTCGTGAGTTGCTTGCCGACGAGTGTGGCGAGTGTGGCTATGAGAGTTTTGAGGATACAGACGAGGGAGTTATCGGTTACATACAGCAGGAAGAGTATCATGAGATACTGCTGAAAGAGACACTGCGCCAGTTCCCCGTAGAAGGCGTAGCGATAACGTATGCTACTGAGGAGATAAAAGACCAGGACTGGAATGCCGCATGGGAGGCAGAGGGCTTTGAGCCTATTAACGTATGTAATATGGTCACCATATATGATGCCCGTCATACGAGTGACGCTGAACAGTTCAGCTCTCCCATAAAGATAGGCATCCACGCCAGCAACGCCTTCGGCACCGGCACACATGAGACCACTCGCATGATAGTGGCATCGCTGCTTGAGATACCGCTTGAGGGTAAGCGTGTGCTTGATTGCGGCACCGGCACCGGCATACTGTCTATAGCAGCGTTGAAGTGTGGTGCGGCGCAGGTCTTGGCATACGACATTGACGAGTGGAGCGTAAACAATGCCATGCATAATGCCGCACTCAATGAGGTTGACGACAAGATGGAGGCGTTACAGGGTAATGCCGGTCTCCTGTCTCATGTGGAGGGACTGTTTGACGTCGTCCTGGCAAACATAAACCGTAACGTGCTGCTTAGTGATATGGAGGCGTTCTGCAGCGTGATGACCAAGGATGCCACGCTCGTGTTAAGCGGATTCTATAAGGATGACGTGCCATTGTTGCTGGACAAGGCGGCAGAGTTCGGTCGCCATGAGGTAAGTGTGAAGTCTGAGGGAGACTGGTGCTGCATTATACTTTCATAATTTTAGACATTTATCATAATGAAGAATATAATAAGGATAGTTATATTATTGCTTATCTGTTCCGTCAACCTCCTTGCTCAGAACGGCACAGTGACCATAAAAAGTCTGACGGCAGACTTTAAGCAGACCAAGACGATGAAGATGCTGGGTAGCAGCATGGTGTCAACAGGTAAGATGTGCTATGCCTCGCCTGACAAGCTCCGCTGGGAGTACACCACACCTTATGCCTATACGCTTGTGATGAACGGACAGAAAGTGATGTTCAAGCGTAACGGCAGGAAGGACGTAATGGACACGCAGAAGAACAAGATGTTTCGTGAGATAGGCCGTGTGATGCTTGGCAGTGTGGTGGTCAGCAGCAAACAGAAGCAGATGGAGATGCCGCTGTCCAAGCAGTTGCGTGCACTGTATAAGAGCGTTACGCTGTACTTCAACCACTCCACGCACCTTGTGGAGCGCATCGTCATGATAGAGAAAAACGGAGACAAGACAGAAATAGAACTGAAGAATGTTACGCTTAACAAAAACATATCTGCTGACGCTTTTCTGCTTCGTTAGCATTACGGTGTCGGCTCAGTTGCCGCAGAGTGACGGAGAGCAGCAGAGATACTCTGTCCAGATAGAGATGCCGCGCGGATATATCAGCGGCATATCGGTGATGCAGAGGGAAGGGGAGTTAGTGAAGGGCGTTGTCGTCAACGAGTTTGGTGTGACGGCATTTGCCTTTACATATAACGTAGTCACAGGTAAGGTAAGGCTAGATAATGTCATAGCAATGCTTGACAAGTGGTATATACGCCGTGTGCTGCGTAGGGACATGGGGCAGGTGATGCTCTGTCTACAGCGTGGCGACACAGTGTATGAGAATACACGACGTAAGATAAAATACCAATTTGTTAGTCAGAAGTTTGGTGGTTTTGATTAATTTTTGTAATTTTGGCGGCTGAAACCATAAATATACTAACAAAATGAACTTATGTTAATCAAGATTTTACTCACTATTATCTTCCTCTGCGTCACAGTGGCAGTGGGAATTTATTCACGCCGTCAAGCAAAGACGGTGGATGGTTTCGTATTGGGCGGACGCTCCGTCGGTCCTTGGCTCACAGCCTTCGCTTACGGCACGTCATACTTCTCTGCCGTAGTGTTCGTAGGCTATGCAGGCCAGTTTGGTTGGAAATACGGTATGTCTGCCAGTTGGATAGGTATAGGCAATGCCGTCATAGGCTCACTCCTGGCATGGATTATACTGGGCAGGCGTACAAAGCTCATGACACAACATATACAGTCGCGCACAATGCCAGATTTCTTTGGCACACGTTATTCTGACGAAGGACTGCGTGTAGCAGCTTCCATCATAGCCTTCGTATTCCTTATTCCATACACTGCCGGTGTGTATATGGGCATCTCAAAACTCTTTGAGATGGGCTTCGGCGTGCCATACGAGTACTGCGCCATGGTGATGGCACTGCTCACTGCTGTATATGTGATACTCGGAGGATACAAGGCTACGGCTATCAATGACTTTATACAAGGCATCATAATGCTCTTCGGCATCACCACCGTTATATTTGTAGTGCTTAACACGCAGGGCGGACTGGTTGAGGCCTTCCACAAGATGCAGGCTATGACGCCTAATGCCGATGACTTGTCACAGCGAGGCGCCGACCTGTATGCCAATTTCCAGGCAGGCGACTTCGCCTCTTGGTTCGGTCCTAACCCGCTGAGCCTCCTCGGCGTGGTTATCCTCACCTCTGTAGGTACATGGGGACTGCCACAGATGGTAGGTAAGTTCTACAGCATAACAGACGAGTCTGCCATCAAGCGCGGCACAATCATCTCTACCATCTTCGCCTTCATAGTGGCAGGCGGATGCTACTTCCTCGGAGGCTTCGGCCGTCTGTTCGTTCCTACAGCGTTCAATGCAGAGAAAGGCAAGTTCGTCTTCGACAATATCGTGCCTACAATGCTCGAGTCACTGCCCGATGTGCTCATAGCACTCGTCATACTGCTCGTGCTGTCAGCCTCAATGTCAACATTGGCAGGACTGGTGCTCACCTCATCATCCACCATGACACTTGACCTTATCTACCGCGACAAGAAATCGCAGATAGGCGAAGTGGAAGGCGGTGAGATTGACGATATGGTAGCCGAGAAGATAGAGCGTCGTAAGGTTGTCATCATGCGCGTGCTTATCGTCTTCTTCATAGCCCTCTCACTTATGATAGCCCTCAACCCACCTCAGTTCATTGCCCAGCTCATGGGTATCTCATGGGGTGCCCTGGCAGGAGCGTTCCTCGCTCCGTTCATGCTCGGACTCTACTGGAAGGGCGTCACCCGTATGTCAGTATGGGCATGCTTCGTGTGGTGTGTAGGACTGACAGTCGTAAACATGGTGCTCGGCAACCCTATCAACCCTATAGACTGTGGAGCAATAGCCATGCTCGGCGGTTTCGTGGTAGTTACTGTTGTCAGCCTTGTCACATCCGAGATGAAGAAAGACACCGTTGACGCAATATTCAAGTGTTACGAGTAACACAAATTATGCATTATGCATTCTGCATTCTGCATTATGCATTCTGCATTATGAATTTAAAAAATGGCTACGCTAAAAGATATACTAAATAATGGCGACAAGTTCGCCAAGGAGAACGGCATACAGCTCACAGAGGTACGCGAGGGCTTTGCCCGTGCAGAGATGACTGTAGAGGAACGCCACCTCAATGCCGCCGGCGTTTGTCAGGGAGGGGTATATTTCACTCTGGCAGACCTTACCTTCGCTGCTGTGACAAACTCACACGGCCCGGTAAGCCTCGGCGTACAGAACAGCATCACCTACCTGCAGTCGGCACGTAAGGGCGACCGCCTCATAGCCGAGACGGAAGAGACCTTCAACCACCACCGACTGCCGTTCTGCCAGACACGTGTGACCAACCAGAACGGAGAACTCCTCTGTGTGGTCAGCGGTTCGGCATACCGTAAGAAAGATATATTCCCATTTGATAAATTACAATAACAATGATATTAAACAGAGAAATGGAGTGCATGGACCGTGAGTCCATGACCAAACTGCAGTCAGAGCGACTGGTAGCAACGGTAAAGCGTTGCTATGAGAACGTACCGTTCTATCGTAACAAGATGGATAAGAAAGGCGTGAAGCCTGAAGATATCCGTGGAATAGAAGACATCAACAAACTGCCTTTCACTACAAAGCACGACCTGCGTGATGAGTACCCCTTCGGACTCAACGCCGTGCCTATGGACCAGATTACGCGTATTCACGCATCATCAGGTACTACGGGTAAGCCTGTCGTAGGTACATATACCAAGGGTGACCTCGAGCGTTGGGCTGAGGGTGCTGCCCGTGTGCTTGCCGCTGGCGACGTTACCAAGGGCGACGTCGTTCAGGTAAGCTATGGCTACGGACTCTTCACCGGTGGACTGGGCGCACATGATGCAGCAGGCTACCTCGGCGCTGTGCAGCTGCCTACATCTGCCGGTAACTCCACCAAGCAGATAATGCTGATGAAGGACTTCGGTACGGCGGCACTCTGCTGCACACCGTCATACGCCCTGCACCTTGCCGAGGTGCTTGAGCACTCTGACGAGGTAAAGCTCGAGGACCTGAAACTGCGTGTAGGCTTCTTCGGAGCAGAGCCTTGGACAGAAGGTATGCGTAAGGAGCTGGAGCAGAAGCTGCATATCAAGGCTATCGATATCTACGGACTTACAGAGATGTCAGGTCCTGGCGTCGGTGGTGAGTGTGAGTACCAGGACGGCACACACCTTTGGGAAGACATGTACTTCCCTGAGATTATCAACCCTGACACCCTTGAGCCATGTGCACCGGGCGAGTTCGGTGAGCTCGTCTTCACATCACTCTGTAAGGAGGGCATGCCAATACTGCGTTACCGCACATGTGACCTCACCCGCCTTATCTACGAGCCATGTCGTTGCGGACGTACCGCAGTGCGTATGGACAGGATACTCGGCCGTTCAGACGATATGATGATTATCCGCGGAGTCAATGTGTTCCCTACCCAGATAGAGGCATGTCTTACGGAGTTCCCTGCATTCAGCCCACACTACTTCATCACTGTGGACCGCAAGAACAACGAGGACACCTTCGACCTCGACGTAGAGTTGAACACAGAGTACTTCTCGCCAAACCCAGCCAAGCAGATGCCGTTCATCAAGCCGCTTTATGACCGCATCGTGTCAATGGTAGGCATCAAGCCAAACATCCACATCAAGGACCCTGGCTCCATCCAGCGCTCTATCGGCAAGCAGAAGCACGTTAACGACAAGCGAAATTTCAGAGATTAAGAAATGAATACCCCTTTAGATTATGATATAGTCACCGGTGCCATCGAAGAGATGGGACTCGGTGACTTCTCTCAGGCTACGATACGTGACCTGCAGGGATTGTCACAAACACTGGAAAAGAAGACAGGCCAGCCTATCATACACCTCGAGATGGGTGTGCCGGGACTCCAACCGTCAGAGATAGCACTGAAGGCAGAGCAGGAGGCCCTGGCAAAAGGCTGCGCCACGATGTACCCGCCAAATGGTGGCATACCACGTATCAAGAAGGCAGCATCAGAGTTCGTCAAGGCCTTCATAGGCGTAGAGATAGACCCGCTGGGATGCATACCTACAACAGGTTCCATGCAGGGCACCTTCGCCACCTTCACTGCCATACACCATGCCATGAAGGGAACAGGCAAGGATACCGTACTGCTGATACAGCCCGGCTTCCCGGTCCAGACCACACAGTGTGACGTCATCGGACTGAAGCACATAGGCCTCGACATCCATGGCTATCGTGGTGATGCCCTCATCGCCAAACTTGAGGAGATACTCTCTGCCGGTAACATCAACTCTATCGTCTATTCTAACCCTAACAACCCGTCATGGGTATGCTTCACAGAGGAAGAGCTGAAAGGCATCGGCACACTGGCTACGAAGTATGACGTCATAATACTGGAAGACCTGGCATACTTCGCAATGGACTTCCGTCGCGACCTCTCACATCCTTACGAGGCACCATACCAGGCCACGGTAGCACGATATACAGACAACTATGTATTGTGGGTGTCAGGCTCAAAAGCCTTCTCCTATGCCGGACAGCGCATAGGCGTGACCTGCATCGGCAACAAGCTGTATCACCGTGTGTATGAGCCAATGCAGCAGAACTTCGGCGTGGGCGAGTTCGGAAACTTCTTCTGCAACCGTCTCATGTACACACTCTCAAGTGGCACTACCCACAGCGTTCAGCACGCCATGGCAGCACTTATGGAGGCAGCCTGCGAGGGACGCTATAACTTCCTTGACGACGTGAAGGAATATGGCAGACGCGCCAAGTTCATGAAAGAGGTGCTGCTTGCCAACGGCTTCTACCTCGTCTATGACAACGACATGGGCGCCCCACTGGCAGACGGCTTCTACTTCACCGTGCAATATCCGGGAATGAACGACCTTGAGCTGACACGTGAGCTGATGTATTACGGCATAGCGGTGTTCCCACTCGACACGATGGGCTCAACCCAGCAAGGCGTGCGCATCTGCACCTCGTTCTTCAGACGCGAGCAGGAACCTCTGTTCAAGGAGCGTATCGAACTATTCAAGAAAAATCATTAGACACACCCCAGGCCCCCAAAGGCCTATCCCCAACCACCAAACCACCAAACGCCTAAACCACCAATGAAAGTAACACTCCTCCAAACGGACATCAAGTGGTCAGACCCCAGTGCCAACCATCGAGAGGCAGAACGTCTCATAGAGCAGGCTGAGAAGTCAGACCTCTATATATTACCAGAGATGTGGTCCACGGGCTTCGCCACCTACTCAGACGGCGTAGCAGAGGTGGTTGATGACAGCGGCGACACCGACAGCCTCAGGTGGATGCGCCATATAGCGCAGACGTACGATGCCGCCGTAGCCGGTTCGCTGGCAATGAAGTTACCCGACGGCACCAGCCGTAACCGACTCCTGTTTGTCACGCCATCAGGGGAAGAGTATTACGACAAGCGTCACCTGTTCTCTTACGGAGGAGAGGACAGACGCTATACGGCGGGCGCCCGTCGTGTAGTCACGGAGTGGAGAGGCGTACGCATCCTCCTGCAGGTATGCTATGACCTGCGCTTCCCGGTCTTCTCACGCAACCGTGGCGACTATGACGTAGCGTTATATGTAGCCAACTGGCCCGACAGCCGTCGTCAGGTATGGGACACCCTACTTCGCGCCCGTGCATTAGAGAACCAGTGTTACGTCATCGGTGTCAACCGCGTGGGCGACGACGCCCAGTGTCACTATGACGGTGGCAGCGCAGTCATCGACGCCTACGGTCACACCGTAGCAATGGCAGCAGACGGTCGCCAGCAGGTAGTTACGGCAGACATCGACATGCAGCGCCTGCAGCGTTTCCGGGAGAAGTTCCCCGTCCTTGCCGACCGTGATGATTTCAGATTAGAATAAACTAAGCTAAACGACGTGAATAAACTGATATTATATTTTGCGGCAGTCAGCAGTATGCTGGTGAGTTGCAGTACAGAGATTTTTGATGAAACTGAAGAGATAGAGTCAGGAACCCATTTCCTGAAAGTTAGTACCGTGTCTCCTGATGATGAGGTGCTATACCCGGTACATGTGTATGCCTATGACGCAAATAAAGAGGAGGTAAGCACCCTTGACATAAATTCAGCGTCAGATGACTTGTCTATGGAACTGTCCACCGGTACATATACCATAGCGGCGGTAAGCGGTAGTACCGATTTCTCTAAAGGGTATAGCTCCGCTCCGCTAATGCTTGCGAAAAGCAATGTTACGATAACAACAAAAGATGTTGACGCAACATTAGCGATGAACTATGCCGTGGCAGGATTAAGCTTTGCTTTCGATAATGTGCCTGAGAATGTAACAAGTGTAGAGGTCTCGATAAATTCGGTATATACAAGGGTGTCAACGTTAGGCGTGTGTAGTAACGAGCAAGAGAAAAAGTTGGGATGCACTAAAGACAATGTTACGGGGTTATGGAAAACAGACACTGTGTATGTGTTGCCGACAGAGGGCGAAACGCTGACTTTCACAATAGACTTTGGTTTCTCTGACGGAACTTACAAGCCACATACATACATTTATAAAGGTACATTGCTGGCTGGTACTCCCTATTACTTTACCGGTTCCTATGACTCAGGAGAGGTAAATGCCAAGGTTACGTTAACTCTTGCTGCAGCGAAATGGGATGAGGCTGTTGTAGAGAATTTCTCTTTCGGCGAAGGTGTGAATAATAACAATAATAACCAGTCGTCATCAGACGCAAAGGTCTTTTATGTGAACGAATTACCCACCCCTTGTTCTGTATGGAACGGACATGTTGTTGCAACAGTAGATGATGATGGTAATGCATTATTGTTTAGCTTGAAAGAGTGGGGTGGGCTGACATCCATTAATGATGTTAAAGATGAAATAACAGAATATACAGAAGGTGGTATGTCTGGATGGTGTGTCCCCTCAGAGGAACAGGTATCGTTGATATTGTCTTTATTCCAATCGGAAGGGTATGACTTGCCTTCATTTAGTCAGAAATTAGTAGATGCTGGAGGGGATAAGTTAAAATTGGTGGATGTTGACAAAGAGTATTATTTCTGCTTGGATGAGGGGAGGGAATATAGTTTTATGAGGAAAAATGTCAGGTACATAACGAATATACCTCATTACCTCCGTCTTGTTAAGCCAGTGAAGTTCATAAAGAATAATTAATAAAACTCGACTTTCGCAAGTATGCGAAAATGATGATATTCAGTCGCCTACGGCGAGAAGGTTTAGCTCGACGGCCGAAGGAAAAGTCAAATTACCTGTCGGGAAAGAAAGCTGTCAATACTCATATTTTCTGCGTTTCGAACTTATAGTAAAACAAAAAAGAGGAAAGACTCGCTTTCCTCTTTTTCGCTATAAAAGATATTTATTCATCTTCATCGTCAAATTCCCAGCTTCCATAGGAGCCTTTTGCCTCAACCTCACCATCTTCCCAGCTTCCATAGAAGCCTTTTGCCTCAACCTCACCATCTCCCTCTCTGAGCCATGAACTCTCGAGAATATTGTGGACATATCTTAAGGGTACGACTTCTATCTCTGGTGAAGAATATACTTTTTTCATATAGATGTTATTTTATAATTTTCTTGGTTGAGCCATCTGAGTATTTCACAATGTTGATACCCTTTGCAAACCCATTTTGCTTTCTGCCATTGATATCGTAGATTGCAATAACTTCTTCAGAGTCGT
>JAFXZU010000051.1:0-105083 GCA_017541085.1 Prevotella sp. | reverse complement strand
CGTCTGTAGAACCATCTACAAGGTCCCACTTTGAGGCGAACTCACCCATTTGCTCGTTCTGCAGGTTGTCCTCGAAGAAAACTATGGAACCTGGCACGAAGTCGCTCTGCTCATACGTGGCTTCTACCTCCTGTGGCTCAGCTTCCGTATTCTCGCTTCTGCTGCTTCTGCTGTTATCGTCAGATGAATCACTGTCGTTAGACGAGTCGCTCTTGCCTTTACCGTCGAGCACGGCATCCATGGCATCATTGGTAACACGTGCAGCTTTGTTTTCTACCTTTGACTCTACACTACGCTGCACAGCATCGACGGCACGGTCTTTTAGTCGTTTCAGAAACCCTTGTGCGTCTGCATTTGTTGCCATCAGTGCAACAAATAACGAAAGAATGGTTAGCTTTTTCATAATGTTTCTGTATTGTTTGGGTTAATTGGTTATCTCACTGCAAGTTAATTGCTAAAAGTCTGCACTATGACTCTTTCAACAAAGTTACAATAATTAACGTATTTACCTAATATATTCTAAATATGCAGGCATAAGTATAACAAACGTTAACCTTTTTCCTCTACCTTGTAACATTCCTTAACAAAATAAATAACGGATAACCGTCATAAAATGACAGTTACCCGTTATTTTTCAATCAAAAAAAAACTTACTCCCTATGCCGCCTCAGCTGCTCCACATACTCACTGATACGCTGCATCTCCTCATGTATGCGTATGTTCTGCGGACAATGCGACTCACACTTACCACAACCTATGCAGTGGTCAGCCTGCCTCATGCGCGGTACGGCACGGTCAAGGCCTATCAGGTAATTACGGCGCAGGCGGAAATACCTTTCCCTCTCCTCCGTACTCTCCTTTTCTCCCGCCTCGTCATTGTAATAAGGCAGGGTATCATCATTGCGGCACTTGTTATAGTGCGTGAATATCCCCGGTATGTCAATGCCATACGGGCACGGTATACAGTATTTGCAGTCGTTGCACGGTATGGTATGCACCTTCATCAGTTTCTCCGCCACATCTGTTTGCAGATAATCCATCTCCTTTTCCGTAAGCGGCACCAGCGGGCAGTATGACAACAAATTGTCCTTCAGGTGTTCCATATATGTCATGCCCGACAGCACCGTAAGCACACCCTCAGGCGTACCAGCATACCTGAAAGCCCATGACGCCACGCTGCGCTCCGGCGCAAGCCGTTTCAAGTCCTTCGCCACGAACTGCGGCACATTGGCAAGTCTGCCACCCAGCAGCGGCTCCATTATAACTGCCGGTATGCTACGATCCTCCAACTCGGCATACAGATAGCTGGCATCAGTGTTACGCTCGTTTATCTCGTCGGCATAGTCCCAATCCAGATAGTTCAGCTCTATCTGCACGAAGTCCCACTTGTACTTGTCATGCATTGACAGCAGATAGTCAAACACCTCAATGTCTCCGTGGTAAGAGAACCCGAGGTTACGTATGCGCCCTGCGCGTCGCTCTTCCAGCAGGAAGTCGAGCACCCCGTTGTCCAGGTACCTGCTGTGCAGATTGTCCATGCCCCCCTTGCCCACGCCGTGAAGCAGGTAATAGTCTATATAGTCCACCTGCAGTTCCTTCATTGAGTTACGATACATCTCAAGGGAAGCCTCCCTGTCCCATGTCTCCTCATTGAAGTTTGACAGCTTTGTGGCTACATAATACTCGCTCCTCTTATGTCTGCTCAGCGCTATGCCGGTGCTTCGCTCTGACAAGCCCTTACAGTATGCCGGACTGGTATCAAAGTAATTCACGCCATGCTCAATGGCATAATCCACCAGCCTGTTTACCTGCTCCTGGTCTATGGGCGAGTCGTTGTCCTTCCCACTCGCACCTCCACCCTCAACAGGCAGACGCATCATGCCATACCCCAACAGGGATATCTTCTCACCCGTCTTTGGGTTCTCCCTGTAGGTCATCTTCCCCTTAGGCGGCTCCACCTGACTCTTGTATTCCTCAGCGGCACGCGTCTGCTCGGTCTTCTTACATCCCGTCATGACGGCGGCGGTTGTCAGTGCACCTCCACCCATCATTTTCAGGAACTTCCTGCGCGATATGCCGCTACTCTTTTCACGGTCATTCTGCTGCTCTGTATGTCTGCTTTTTCTAAATATCATTTTGTCAGAAAAAGTTATATTATCGTGACACTTTGCTAATCATTTCGATATTTTTATAAACGCCAATTCTTAACGATTATTAATTATCACCCTCCATCGTAAAAGCTATGCTTTTAGGGTGTGAAAGCTATCGAATGACGTCGTAAAAGCTATGCTTTCACAGTGTAAAAGCATAGCTTTCATTTTGTCAAACTTCCTTATGCACCTCATGCCCCTCCACATAGATAGCAGAGAAGGGTCGTGCCGGACAAAGATACTCACACGCTCCGCAGCCTATGCAACGTGCCTCGTTGACCGCCGGCACCATGGGTGAAGTGTCATCATCGGCGTTGAGCGGCACCATCTCTATAGCCTCAACAGGACAGTGGCGTGCACAGTTGCCACAGGAGGTGCCGTCTATAGCCGGGAGACAGTTCTTCTTTATCCACACAGCGTGGCCTATCTGTGTAGAGGCTTTCGCCTCATGACTTATGGGCTTGATGGCTCCGGCAGGACACACCTCAGAACAGCGGTTACACTCCGGACGGCAGTAGCCGCGCTCAAACTGCATAACGGGCTGCATAAGGTGAAGCAGGTCGGTCTGTGGACGCAGCACCTGGTTAGGACACTCCGTCACGCACAACTGGCATCCCGTGCAACGGCGAGCCATATTGCTTGCCGAGAGCGAGCCCGGCGGTGTCAGCGGTGTCTGCCTAACGGGCAGTGCCTTGTTCTCCAGCTCCGCCAGTCCGCCGTCAGTCTTCTTCGCCTCCTGTGCCATAGCTGTAGTGACAAGCGCTGCCGTACCGAGCATGAAGGCTCGGCGCGAACTGTCAGGGGCTTCAGCCGGCTTCTCCTCTTTCTTCTCCTTACCCTTAGGCAATGAATATTTCAACGCCCCGAAGCGGCAAGCCTCAAGACAGTCGCCACACGTCACGCAACGTGAAGCGTCAACGCTGTGGTTCTTATAGTCTATACATGCCGCCTTGCACTGCTTGGAGCACATGGAGCAGTTACGACACTTCTCTACATCAAAACGCACCTTGAACAGCGAGAACCTGCTGAGCAATGACAATGCCGTACCCACCGGGCACACCGTGTTGCAATATGTGCGTCCGCCACGCCATGCCAGTACACCGATGACGACAAGCGTCACCAAGGCTATGGCAAGCGATGCCAATGACCTGAGCCACACCTCTGAATGGTAAAACATATAACTGTCATAATACTCGCTGATGCCTGCCAGCACATTGTTTCCTGCCTGCCACAACGGCTGAAGCACGTTGGCGGCTATGCGCCCGTAGGCTGAGTAAGGGGCGAGCAACTGCACCACACTGCCTATACCCAACAATGCTGCCACCACAAAGAGCGCCAGCACCGGATAACGCAGCCATCTCAACTCCTTGGAGTAAGAATAACGGCGCTTTGACACGCGCCTGCCCACCCACGCTATGATGTCCTGCATCACACCGAGCGGACACACCACCGAGCAATACATACGGCCGAAGACAAGCGTCAGCACAGCCAACACCGCAACAACCACCACATTCAGTGCCAGCACCGCCTCTAGCAACTGCAGGCGCGGCATCCAGCCAACATAGTGACTCATGGTGCCGCTGAAGTCAAGGAACAATAGCGTTATTCCCACAAACATCACCGCGGCAAGTACTATTCTTATTTTTCTCAGCATATTTTTTTTATTTTAGGAGTCAGGAGTTAAGGAGTCAGGAGTTAAGACTACTGCCCCCTCTACTTCTGTCTCTCACCACCAATATACTACCCTCATACAACAGGTACACCGGCATGGCCACCACAAGCAGCGTAACAGCGTCGCCCGTAGGCGTTATAATTGCTGACACCACAAGCACTGCCACTAGGGCATGGCGACGCAAGGCTCTCATCATCTGCCGGTCTATCAGTCCCATACGCGAGAGCAGGGCACACACCACCGGCAACTCAAACATCACTCCCATCATCAGCGTTAGGCTGAGCATAGTGTCAATATACGACTGCAGCGTCAGCATGTTGTCCACCTGCTCACTTACCTGATAAGTGCCGAGGAAACGTACCGTGAGGGGAAAGATGACAAAATAGCTTACTAGCACACCGACGACAAACATCACATAGCCGAAAGCCGTCAGCCGTATCACATTACTGCGCTCACTGGCATGTAACGCCGGCGACACGAAGCGGAACACCTCAAGCAACACCCAGGGGGATGCCACGAGCAGTCCCACACACAACGCCGTGCGGACGTGTATGAAGAACTGTTCTGTCAGTCCGGTATTCATCAGATGTAACGCAAAGGGCTCTGCTCCCACCACACGGTAGGTAAGGAAGTCTGAGGTGCACGGGGCAAGCATCACCGCAAAGAGAGTATCCTTCATAGCAAACACCACGATGGACACCACCACCACCACTGTACCTATACGCAGCAGAGTCATGCGCAATGCTTCAAGATGATCCCAGAATGTCATCTCATCACTCATCCTTCGGTTCCTCGCTCTTCTCACTCTCAGCTACCGGTCCCTCTTCCTTCATTCCCTCTCTGAAACTCTTTACCCCACGGCCAAGGCCGTGCATCAACTCCGGTATCTTCTTACCGCCAAAAAGCAACAGCACCACCAGTGCTATCAGCAAAATCTCTTGTGAACCTAATCCGAACATCTTTTACTCTTTATTATTTATTTCTTATTCAATTTTCTCTAATATCTTTCACAACAACTGTCTATGACGGGTATTCCAACAACGGATTAAGACGGATTAAACGGATTTTACGAATTATTTTAAGAATTATAAGGATTAGTAATTCGTGAGATTCATCTCATTCAATTACAATCAGTGAAATCCGTTTAATCCGTCTTAATCCGTTGTCAGATAAAAACCGTTGTCAGATAAAAACCGTTGTCAAACATAATTCATCCCATCCGTTGCTATCTTCTAATCTGTTAAATCCACGTAATCTGTGGTCATTCTCACTCCGTGTAAACGGCAGTCACCTTATTCCTTCCTGATAATCGTCAGTCCGTCACGCAGCGGCATCATAACCCTTGACACCCTCTCGTCCTGCGCCACATGGTCATTAAACCGCCTTATGCCCGCCGTCTGTTGGTCGCGCTCATAGTCAGGGTCTATCACATGGCCGTCCCACAGCGTATTATCTGCCAGGATGAACGCCCCAGGATTCATCAGCGGCAGCAATGCTTCATAGGTCTCCACATACGTACGCTTGTCGCCGTCAAGAAAAGCCATGTCAAACCTCTCGCCCAGTCCTGCAGCCTCCGTCCCTGCATCGCCTATAAGGAAAGTCACATAGTCAGCCCATGGCGAGTTTTCTATCCACGGACGCGTGAACGGCTCTTGCTCGTCGTTAATCTCATAGGTAAACAGATGGCCGCTGCCGTTAGCCGCCAGTCCCTCAGCCATACACAGGGCAGAGTAACCCGAGAACGTACCGACCTCTATCACCCTCTGCGGAAGTATCATACGCACCATCATCTTCAACAGGCGACCCTGCAGGCGGCCCGACGCCATCCTACCATGGAGCAGCCTCACATTGGTGTCACGCCACAGACGGTAGAGATATTCAGGTTCGGCGTCACTGTGTTCCAGCACATACTCGTCAAGCAGATGCTCGCCGTCAAGCGTGGTATGATTGGGGTCTTGTGTCTTGCTCTTAGCCATTGCTACTCTATATTTCCTTTACTATTAATACATCAGCAAATTTACATATTTTATTTGAAACGCACAAGTATTATTCACTTAATCCCGACCTTTAAGCACCCGCCAAGCCTCCTACTCTGCCTGTGCATTAAGAAGATTTAACACGAGAAAGCCCGATTACGCAAGAAAAATATGTACCTTTACAGAAACAAAACCAAACAGACAAAAACAAACCAAGTATCATGAAAAAGATATTCCTTACGGCGATAGTGACTGTCACAGCAATGGTAAGCATCTCTGCACAGAAAGACACCACGCAGCCATACATCGAACTTAAAGAACTGCCGAGACTCGTTGACATAATGCCAGCGCCACCGTCTTTTGACAGTCCCGAATTTGCCAACGACATAGTGCGTTACAGTTGGGGCAAACAGCAACGGCAGGACTCCGTGCGCTTGGCACAGGCAATAGCTGACGCTGAATGGTTTGACCACGAGAAGTTGTTCTTGCAGTGGAAGGATGCCTTCGGACTGGAGATAAACCCGGAGAACACTCCCGAGATATGGAAACTGATGGAGGCGAGCCTTGCCACCACTGACCCTATGCGCAAGGAGCCTAAGGCTCACTATAGCCGCCAGCGTCCCTTTGAGCGCTTTGACGACTCTATGCCGTCACACGAGGAGAAAGACCTGCGCGGAGAGGGGAGTTTTCCATCCGGCCACAGCCTGCGTGGCTGGTGCATATCACTGATTCTTGCACAGATAGCGCCAGAGCGCGCCACTGAGATATACAAACGCGGATGGGACTATTGTGACAGTCGAGTGATATTAGGCGCACACTGGCAAAGCGACGTTGACATAAGCCGTGCCGTAGCCAGCATTGGTTTCTGCGCGCTGCAGGGCAACCCTGACTTCATAGCGCAGATGAAGAAGGCACAGACGGAGTATAAGAAAAAGACAAGCAAGAAAAAGAAATAAGCCAGATGAAGAACACAAGACTTTTGCTGCTCGCCGCATTGCTTGTTGCCAGCATAGGCACACAGGCACAGACGAAACGCTCTGATGATTTCCATGCCAAGTACGACTTGAAAGAGGTGGTGGTGATGAGCCGTCACAACATACGCTCGCCGCTGACGTCCGGCGGTGCGGCATACATGCGTGTCACCCCTCATGAGTGGTTCAAATGGACCTCGGCATCAAGCCAACTGTCGCTGCGCGGTGGAGTGCTTGAGACTGAGATGGGGCAATTCTTCCGTAAGTGGGTGGTAAGTGAGGGGCTGATGCCTGAGAACTACCGTCCCGAGGGGGATGAGGTGCTGTTCTACGCCAACTCTCGCCAGCGCACCTTTGCCACGGCGAAGTATTTCTCTGCCGGTTTCCTGCCATTTGCCAACGTGGAGATAACCCACCGCTATGACGAGGACAAGATGGACCCTGTATTCACTCCTAAGTTCACGAAGATGAACGACACCTACCGCCAGCAGGTAATCAACGAGATGCAAGCGCTGCACGGCGGTCCGCAGGCATGGATGCAGTCGGTGCAGCCCACGCTGACGCTGATGGAGCAGGTCATCGACATGGGCAACTCGCCGGCAGCGAAGGGGGGCGACACGGTGCACTTCACCTTTGGCGACACGCAGTTTAAGATAGAGAAAGGCGACGAACCACGCATGACGGGAGGCTTCACGCTTTGTAACAGCGTAGCTGATGCGTTGGTGCTTCAGTGTTACGAGACTGAGAGCATGTCGGCATTCGGCAACGAACTGACCACCGAGCAGTGGCGTGCCATCTGCGGCGTCAAGGAGGTATATGACGGACTGCTTTTCACTACTCACTCCGCAGCCGTCAACCTGGCTTATCCGCTTATCAGCCGCATACGCGAGGAACTGAACAACGGCAGCCGCAAGTTCATGTTCCTCTGCGGCCATGACAGCAACCTTGCCAGCATCGGCGCCGCACTGCGCCTTAATTACCCAGAGACGGAGAATGCGTTGGAACTGCACACCCCTATAGGTTCTAAACTCGTATTTGAGAAATGGAGCTACGGCACAGATGACTACGTAGCCATCAACCTCGTATATGCCGCACTGAGTCAGTTGCACGGCCGCACGCTATTGTCAAACGATGTGCCGCCGATGGTACTGCCCGTCACCGTAGAGGGGCTCACACCAAATGCAGACGGCTTATACAAACTCTCCGACATTGACACCCGCATGGCAGAAACCATGGCAGAGTATGATGCCACCGAAGATGCAACGACCGATGTCACGTCTGCCAAAGCCACCACAACCCCAGGCAACGGACTTGCCTACACGCTCGGCGGCACCGTAGCCACCGACTCCACCCGTGGCATAGTGATAGAGAACCAACAGAAGGTCCTGAGATAGTCAAAGACCTGAAATGCTTAAACTGTAGCTTCAGACAGTCTTATAAAAATAGTAACCGAAAGAGTTTTCTGACGGTACTTTCCATTTTGACACTTTGATAACTGGAACATACTTTTACTTGTCAAAGTGTCAAAAACCAGATATGTGCTTATCGCGACAATTGGCAGCCATGTCCTCCGCACAATAATTGTTTAAAAAGGAGGTGTAAAATGAAAAATTCTTTGTATTTTGCAGTTTTTTTGCTAACTTTGTTACATATCAGAAAACTACTGTCCAATAGGAGAATTGATGATTATAAAGAAAACGGATTATGCTAAAAAAGAAAAGAAAGCTCGAAAAGAACTTAAATGTGAATATCCTTCTTGTACTAATACTAGCTGTGACGTTTGCATGTAAACGCGTACCCTCACAGCCTGCAAGTGAGCATACAAATAAAACGCATTCTACGCATAATCATAAAAAGGGCCCGCTGCTGTATATTCCGTCTTCTAGATATATCTGTATAGAGTATTATCATAATTTTGCGATAGAAAAAGTCAGAATGTCACGCGTTGCCATTGACGGGGTTCCATCCAAAGGATATGCACTTTACATTTTAGAAGCTCGAGTCGTTGGTCGTAATCACGAGACAATAAGACGGGATCCGGAAACACTTGGAGGAATTATACGTCCATTTGGAAATGGATTAGACGATTCTATCAGCAGTATAGTTTTTACTAGCAAAAACAAAATAATTCATCCTAAGCCTCTGCGTTGGAGTGATAAAGGAGAAAGAATACATTGCAATATATATCTGAAGAGAATAAGCAAAGAATGGTATTGGGATATTAGCGTCTTCTACAATGGTGATTATTCTCATTTGCCGTTGGATATAAAAAAGCCTTTTAAGTACACCATTATCGGTGAGAGTGAAATACGGAACAGCAAGGATTCACTTTATTATCTGGTAACATTTGACAAGAGACGACCTCTACCTGATAGTGTAACTATTACATTTGCGAAAAAGAAAATGAAGATTGCAGTGGATAATTCTACTTTTCTCAAGTACAGACTAAAATATCACTCTGAATTTGAAGAACCAAAAGAAGTGGTTTATAAAAGACACATGGAGGCTTTGGCTAAAAAAAGAAAAAAACATGAATAAGAAAATATTGAAAAAAGCATTATGCTTAATATTGGTTTAACGGGGTGAACCAACGCGATGGAGGAGAATTGAGGATATTCACATTGAACGAACATGAGTTTTCCATTGGTAAATCCCCGGAATATCAAATGAAACTTATAGCGGAACCAATGGAGTTAATAATGAAATTATGACATCATTCCCTCCAACCGTCCTCTTTGCGGTTGGAGGGAATTTCAGAAACAAACTTATAGTTCCCCACCTTTACTCTTTTTAAAAAGGATTATTTAACCCAATAATCCCTCAATGGCCAATCGGTAACTGTCAAGGCCGAAACCGCATATCACGCCCTTGCAGGCAGGAGAGAGATATGAGTGGTGACGGAACTCCTCACGCTGGTGTACGTTACTGATGTGTACCTCTATGACGGGGCACTTCAGTGAGCGTATGCAGTCATGCAGTGCCACGGAGGTGTGGGTGTATGCACCGGCATTAAGTACCACGCCGTCGTAGGTGAAGCCTACCTCCTGCAACTTGTTTATCATCTCACCTTCGATATTGCTCTGGTAATACTCCAGTTCAACCTGAGGGTAACGCTCCTTCAATTTCGGCAGGTAGCTCTCAAACGAACTGTCGCCGTAGATTCCTGGTTCCCTTACCCCAAGAAGGTTGAGGTTAGGACCGTTCATGATTAGTATTTTCATAATTGAAACCCCTCCCCTTAATCCCCTCCCGAGGGAGGGGGGAGAATATGGGACGATTGTTTGTAATTGTTTTTATCTGTATCTATTATCTGTATAAACTAATTCAAGTTTCGCAAATGCTCAACTTGTTAGGTTCTTGCTTAAGCAATAACCTTAAACCTCAACGAAACTGAAGCTTGCGAAAGTTGAGTAAACTAATTGTAAATCTGTATATGCGATTTGTAAAGATACACCTCTAACCACATATATCCTCCCCTCCCTCGGGAGGGGATTAAGGGGAGGGGTTATATCTTCTCCATCACCTTCCTCACTCCCTCGCTGGCGCCGCACTGCAGATGAGTGACGTTTGCCTTGGCTGTCACAGGCTTCGGGTCAATGAGGTATATGGGGGTACCGGGCTTCACATACTGCACCAGTCCGGCAGCGGGATAGACATTGAGCGATGTGCCTATGATGATGAAGACATCTGCCTGTTGAGCCACCTGTGCGGCATCATACATATTAGGCACATTCTCACCGAAGAACACGATGTACGGGCGCAGCAGCGAACCATCGCCAGCCTTCTCGCCGTGAGGCACCTCGAGACCTGTCTCGCCGAAGCCCTCATGCGGCAGTGAGACGTGATAGCGAGGATTGTCAACATCGCGACTGCTGCACATCTTCATCATCTCACCGTGCAGGTGGATAACCTTTGTTGAGCCGGCAGCCTCATGCAGTGCGTCCACATTCTGCGTTACGATGGTCACGTCATAATCTTTCTCCATCTCAGCCAGCAACTTGTGGCCTTCACATGGCTGCACATCCTTATATTTCACGCGCAGCATGTTATAGAAGTCATTGACGTAATCAGGATTAGCCTCCCACCCCTCATGCGTGGCAACGCGCTCTACGGGATAGTTGTCCCACAAACCTCCTGCATCACGGAATGTGCTCAGGCCGCTCTCTACCGACATTCCTGCGCCGGTCAATACCACAATCTTCTTTTTCATATCGCAGTTTTCGTTATACCAACTCCGTCTCGCCCTGCAAGGGAGGGAGAAGTCGTCATGTTATACCACAAATGCAAAGTTAATATTTTTTCTTGATATAGATTATTTTGCAATAAAGAAAATAAAGGTGTCACAACCGTCTTAACATAATTTAGCATGTTGAAATAGATGTAAATGCAAACTTTTGAGTAATTTTGTATGATTATTGAAATTAATTTAAGATGGATAAAACAAGTTATGCCCTTGGTATGGGAATCGGACGTCAGCTGAAAGACATGGGTGCTGACAAACTGAACTTAGATGATTTTGCACAGGCAATAAAGGACTGTGTCAATGGTAAACCACAGATGACAGACGCAGAAGCACAGCAGTTGACTCAGCAGTTCTTCGTAGAGCAGGAGAAGCAACAGCGTGCACGCGCAGCCGAGTTAGGCAAGGCCCAGAAGGCTGAGGGCGAGAAATATCTTGAGGAGAACGCAAAGAAGGACGGAGTGATAACAACTCCTTCCGGACTGCAATATAAGGTACTGAAAGAGGGTAACGGCAAATCACCAAAGGCCACCGACAGTGTAGTATGCCACTATGAGGGTTTCCTCATCAACGGTACACTGTTTGACTCAAGCGTACAGCGCGGCACTCCAGCTACCTTCCCACTGAGCGGTGTGATAAAAGGATGGACCGAGGGTCTGCAGCTGATGAAAGAAGGCGGCAAGTACCGTTTCTTCATACCTTACCACCTGGCTTACGGCGAGGCTGGTTCCGCAGGTGCCATTCCTCCATTCGCCACTCTGATATTCGACGTTGAGTTGATAGAGGTGAAGTAAACGAAAACGGGAGCGAAGACCAAGACGGAAACGGGAACAAGGATGGGAACGGAAACGGAAACCAATACGGAAACGAAGTCGGGAACGCGAACGTAAACAAAGACGAAAACAAAAACTAACAATAAAACAATTTAGAAAAAATGAAGAAATTCACATTCGCTGCTTGCGTAGCCATTGCAGCAGCTGTATTTACCTCATGCGGTAACGGTACTCCAACCGCAAACTTGAAAAACGACATTGACACTCTGAGCTATGCCGTTGGTATGTCACAGAGCGACGGCCTGAAGGAATATCTCGTAGAGCGTGTTGGAGTTGACACTGCATATATAGATGAGTTCATCAAGGGTCTCAACGAGGGTGCTACTGCCGGTGACGACAAGAAGAAGGCAGCCTACTATGCTGGTATCCAGATAGGTCAGCAGATAGGCGGACAGATGGTACAGGGACTTAACTACGAGCTCTTCGGCGCTGACTCTACACAGACCATCTCTCTGAAGAACCTCCTCGCTGGTTTCGTGTCTGGCGTTACAGGCAAGAAGCAGCTGATGGACCTCGAGACTGCACGCAAGACTCTTGAGGCTAAGATGCACACCATCAAGGCAGCCAACATGGAGAAGCAGTACGGCGACTACAAGAAGAAGAACGAGGCTTTCCTCGCCAACAACAAGAAGCAGCCAGGCGTTGTAACACTGCCAAGCGGCGTACAGTACAAGGTGCTGAAGGCTGGTACCGGCACTGTGCCTGCTGATACTTCTACCGTTATGGTACATTATGAAGGCAAGACCATCGACGGCCAGGTATTTGACTCAAGCTACAAGCGCGGCGAACCTGTAACAATGCGTTGCAACCAAGTAATCAAGGGATGGACCGACGCTCTTGTACACATGCCGGAAGGCTCTAAGTGGGAGGTTTACATTCCTCAGGAGCTGGCATACGGCGAGCGTGCACAGGGTCAGAGCATCAAGCCTTTCTCTACACTTATCTTCACCATCGAACTTGTAAAAATCAAATAAGGTTTTTAAGAGTATAACACTATGAAGAGAATATTCATATTCATGGCTCTCGCTGCTATGGTGCTAAGCGTCAACGCAGCTAAGAAGCCAAAGAAAGTGAACGCAACCACAGCGGCTACGTCACAGGTGGCTGCCTCCGCCGCATCAAAAGAGGCGACCAGCGATTCTGTAAGCTATGCAGCAGGATACATACAGACAAACGGCCTCATCCCTTATCTGCAGCAGCAGAACGTTGACACCGCATACATGGCAGACTTCATCCAGGGCTTGAAGGACCTGAAGGCAAAAGGCAACGACCCACGTCTCGTTGCATATTCAGAAGGTGTCCGCATCGCCCAGATGATAAACTCTCGTATGATACCGGGTGTAAGCAAGGAACTGCAGAGCACTGGCAACACCGTTAACAGTGACCAGCTCTACGCCGGCTTCATTGCGGCACTGGAAGGCGACACTACGAAGTTCAACATGCAGACCGCTGAAGACTACTTCACCAAGACATTCTCACGCCCAAGCGAGGAGTGGCTCAAAGCCAACAAGACCAAGCCAGGTGTAGTGACTACCGCCTCAGGCTTGCAGTACAAGGTAATCACAATGGGCACCGGTGAGCGTCCAAAGGCTGACCAGGAGGTTGAGGTGAAGTATGAGGGTCACCTGATAGACGGTACAGAGTTTGACTCAAGCTACAAGCGCAACCCACAGACCACCAAGTTCAAGTGCAACCAGGTGATAAAAGGCTGGACCGAGGGTCTGCAGCTGATGCCTGTAGGCTCTAAGTTTGAGTTCTACATACCACAGGAGCTGGCTTATGGCTCACGCGGTATGGGTGATAAGATACCACCATACTCTGCACTTATCTTCACTGTCGAACTGATCAGTGTGAAATAATGACTCCTAAGAGACTGTACATAATAAACGACAAATAAAAAAGACGATGATGTTCCTCTACTACTGAGGAACATCATCGTTTTGCTTTTTTCAAGATGCTATTATCCATGACAGGCTACGGCAAAGCCGTGGCAACATACAAAGAAAAGAAGATACACGTGGAGGTGCGCGCACTCAACTCAAAGAATTTTGACTGCCAGACACGCATAGCTCCAATATACCGTGAACGCGAGATAGAGATACGCCGCATGATACAGGCAAGCGTCGTAAGAGGGAAGATAGATTTCTCCATCTGGATAGAGAGCGACACTACCGGTGACGTACCTACCATCAACATGGCACTGGTCAAGAACTACCATGCACAACTGAAAGCCATGCAGCAGGAGATAGGCGCCGGAGAGGTGACTATACCTGAGATGATGCAGATGATACTGCGCATGCCCGATGTCATGTCTCACGACGAAACCGTGGAACTGACCGACGAGGAATGGGCTGCAGCACAGACAGCCATCAACGAGGCACTTAACAACCTGCACGACTTCCGCGCCCAGGAGGGAGCAGCACTGCGCAAGAAGTTTGAAGAGAAACTTGACAACATCGCCCGTCTGGCAAAGGAGATTGAGCCATGGGAGCAGAGCCGCGTAGAGAAGATACGCACGAGAATCGTTGAGAGCCTGCGCGAACTGCCCGATGTGGAATATGACCAGAACAGGCTGGAGCAGGAACTCATATATTACATAGAGAAACTTGACATTTCAGAGGAGAAGCAGAGACTTGCCAACCACCTGAAATACTTCCGCGAGACCATGGACGAGCCTCAGAGCCAAGGCAAGAAGCTCGGCTTCATAGCACAAGAGATGGGACGCGAGATTAACACCACTGGTTCAAAGAGTAACCAGGCTGAGATGCAGAATATAGTGGTGCAGATGAAAGATGAGCTGGAACAGATAAAAGAGCAGGTGCTTAACGCACTGTAAACATTTATAACATAAAGAAGAAGAACCTATGTCTATTTGGATTGTATTGAAACTCATAGGCTCACTGGCACTGCTGATGTACGGCATGAAGTCAATGAGTGAGAGCCTGCAGAAAATGGCTGGTCCACAGCTCCGTCACGTATTGCAGGCAATGACCACAAACCGCTTCACGGGAATGTTCACCGGTGCCTTTGTCACCGCCGCCGTGCAGTCATCTACAGCCACGACGGTGATGACGGTATCGTTCGTCAACGCCGGACTGCTGACACTGGCACAAGCCATATCCATCATCATGGGCGCCAATATCGGCACCACGTTTACCGCATGGATAATGTCAACGGGCTTCACATTTAACATCACCGACCTGGTATGGCCGGCATTCTTTATCGGACTGCTGCTGATATACAGCAAGACACGTCGCATCATTGGCGACTTCCTCTTCGGAGTCAGCTTCCTGCTGCTCGGTCTGGGAACGCTGAAGATGACCGGCACCGACATGCACCTGGAGCAGATATCGGCAGTGACAGACTTCTTCAAGTCTTTTGAGGACGGATATCTGTCATACTTTATCTTCCTCTTCATCGGTGGAGTGATGACAGTATGCGTACAGTCATCGGCAGCCGTCATGGCCATCACCATGACACTCTGCGCCACAGGCGTGATGCCTATATACCTCGGCATAGCGCTGGTAATGGGTGAGAACATCGGTACCACGGTGACATCAAACATTGCCGCCATGACAGCCAACACGCAGGCACGCCGCGCGGCTTTCGCCCACATGTTCTTCAACATCTTCGGTGTGGTGTGGATAATGTTTATATTCCGCTCCTTCACCGACATGGTATGCTCTATGGTAGGCTATGTACCCGAGCACCCCAACCCTATGTTGTTACCATTCGTGCTGGCTACGTTCCACACCTCGTTCAACGTTATCAACACCATGATACTCATCTGGTTCATACCACAGATAGAGAAGATAGCCTGCAAGATAATAACCAGTCCGCGCACACAGGAGGAAGAGGAAGAAGATTTCCGCCTGCACTTCATACAGACTGGCCTTATGGACACCCCGGAGCTCTCGCTGCTCGAGGCGCAGAAGGAGATATGCAACTTTGCCGACCGTACACAGCGCATGTACGGGTTGTCATGCGAACTGCTTGAGGAGAAGGATGACACTGCCTTCGTAAAACTCTTCTCACGCGTGGAGAAGTATGAGCAGATATCAGACAACATGGAGATAGAGATAGCCAAGTACCTTGATCAGGTAAGTGACCTGCACCTGTCTGACGAGACCAAAGCGAAGATACGTGCCATGATGCGCGAGATAAGCGAGATAGAGTCTGTTGGCGACTCCAGCTACAACATCGCACGCACCATCAACCGTCTGCACTCTTCCAAGGAGGTTTTCACCGAAGAGCAGCTTAACCACGCTCACCAGATGCTTGCGCTCACCAATGACGCACTGACGCAGATGAACATCCTTATGAAGGGACGCAAGGACTATCTGAATGCCAACCGCAACTTCAACATAGAGATTGAAATAAACAATTTCCGTGACCAGCTGAAGGAGCAGAACATCAACGACCTGGGCGACCATAAGTACAGCTATGCCATCGGCTCTATCTACATAGACCTCATCAACGAGTGCGAGAAGCTGGGCGACTACGTCATCAACGTGGTGGAGGCTCGTATGGGCATAAAGCAAAGGGATTAATCAGTGCACAGTTCTTAGTGCATAATTCATAGTGTACAGTTTTGTGCAAAATGAGAGCTAAAATGCATAGTGCGCAAATGACAAAATGAAAGCTATGCTTTCACAGTGTGAAAGCATAGCTTTTACGACGTCATTCGATAGCTTTCACACCCTAAAAGCTATGCTTTTACGACGCCACCTAATATTTAACACCTGTTAAGAATTGGCGTTACAAATTTTACTAATATCTTTACAATATGTCACAAAAACCTTCTTTTTGGTGACAATCTGTGAAACAAAAGAAAAAGCATATTGAAGACGTTTCTTGAATACATAAAAGAACACGCTGACAGACAGCCAGAGCGCACTGCCGTCATAGTAGGAGGCGAAGAAAAACAGACTCTCACATACGCCACGCTATACAACAGAATGCTCAACCACGAGCCGTTGCCCATGCCGTTGCTGGGTGACAGTTGGGACGGCTCTTTCACTCTTTACACCACAGGCACCACAGGTAAGCAGAAAGGTGTCATCATCAGTCAGCGGGCAGTGATAGCCAACAGCGAGAACCTTATCAACGGACACGGCTACACCCCCGACACCACACTGATAATAGCAGGTCCGATGGACCACCTCGGATGCTGGTCTAAGATTTTCCCTACCCTGATGATGGGCGGCACCTTATATATAATAAAGGACGGAATGAAGAGCGTAAACCAGTTGTTGCAGCCCATAGAAGAGGGCGGCAGCCACTTTGCCACATTCCTTGTTCCATCAAGCATACGCATACTGCTTACCCAGGCTGCCGACAGACTGTCTGCGCTGACAGACCGCATAGACTTCATCGAGGCAGGAGGCGCACCGCTGCCCCACCCCGACATGCTGCGGTTATGCGAACTGCTGCCACACACTCGTCTGTATAACACCTTCGCCTCAACGGAGACGGGAGTCATCAGCACATACAACTACAACGACGGACGATGCCTCAGCGGATGTCTGGGCAAACCGCTCATGCACTCTTCTTTCCATATCACAGACGAAGGAACCATAGCCTGTCAGGGAGACACCCTGATGAGCGGATACAAGGATGAGCCAGAGATGACGGCTCAGGTAATGCGAGACGGCACTGTATATACTGCCGACGGCGGATGGATAGATGATGAGGGAATGCTCCACATCACCGGGCGCAAGGACGACATAATCAACGTGGGCGGGCTGAAAGTAGCTCCACAGGAGGTGGAGGAGGCAGCCCTGTCACACCCTGCCGTGCGCGAGTGCATCTGCATATCTCATACGCACCCCATCCTTGGCGAGGCGCCGGAGCTTATCATCGTACTTAACGACGGTCATGAGTTGAACAAGCGCGATATAGCTACACATATAAGCAAGACACTTGAAAGGTATAAGGTGCCGTTGTATTACAATACTGCAGAGGAGATTAAAAAAACGCCCAACGGCAAGTTGGACAGGAAAGCATATAGAGAAGTGCATAATGTATAATGCATAATGCACAATTCATAATTATTACTGCGCCCATAAAACCACTAAAACCCACTAAACAAATAAAAGCAATATGAAGAAGTTACTTACCATCATTTTAGCAGTCTGCGCAACAGCGATATACTGTCACGCGGTAACACCACCATTCAACGTAGTGATAATGGGAGACTCCAACACTGCACTGGGTGGAGACAGCTGCACCGTAGAGCGCGGCTGGACTTACTGGTTCAAGCAACAGGCATCTCCTCTTACTTGCATCAGTTACGCACGCAACGGCGCCACATGGACCGACAACGCCATCACCAAGCTAAACCTCTCGCCTACACTGCGCGGAGCTAACAATGACAACGTCATATACAATCAGGTAAACCGTTTCAAGGAAAACTATAAAAACGGTGACCAGCCAGAGCCAGGCCTCATCATCATTGCCGCCGGCTCATGTGACGGTTGGCTGGAGCGCCAGCGCCCTGAGATGTATAACATGACTGTGGACAAGGCTTTCAAGACTCCGCTGCAAGACCTGCTGATGAAGAAAGCCCATCTGGTGACATCACTGGCTGAGGCTGTAAGGTTTAACTGTGAGGTGCTGCGCGAGTCATTCCCCGATGCAACCATAGTGCTGCTCGCACCTATGCAGACGATGATTGCTGCAGAGCCACGTAACAGCAAGGTGGCAGACATCATAGGCGAGTGTGGCAAGCGACTTGGCATTACGGTGATACGCCTTGACAAAGAACTGCCTGTAAAAAGCAGTGAGGAGCGAATAAAGAAACGCTACACCACCAACGGCTCAGACACCAGCGTAGAGGGTGCACAGTTGATAGCCAACAAGGTGCTTGAGGTGCTTGGCAAGAAATAATAATGAACATTCGCTGCTTCATATTAGCCCTGCTATTATTGCTTTCCGCAGGCAACAGGCTCTTCACTGCTGCGGCGCAAGAGCGGAGACCTGCCGTCATCGTCTGTCCCGGCGGCTCATACTGCTGGCATGACATGGAGACTGAGGGCAGGCAGGTGGTGTCATGGCTGGAGGCTAACGGCATACGCGCATTTCTGCTGAAATACCGCGTACAGGGTGTGTTTGACTATATCATGCACACACGCTATATTTACCGCGGCCACCGTCATCCCGACGCCCTCAACGATGCCGCCGATATGTTTGACTACCTGCGCTCACACGCCGACTCCCTCGGCATTGACACTACGCAGATAGGCATCATGGGATTCTCCGCCGGCGGACACCTTGCAATGCTCACTGCTGAGATGCTTGAGCGCAAGCCTGCCTTTGTGGCTTCCATCTACCCTGTGGTGACCATGCACAAGCCATACGTACACAAGCGTTCACGCAGAGCTCTGCTGGGCGAATACGGCAAACGCAGGAGCATTATGCGCGACTCCCTGTCGCTGGAGCGGCACGTCAAACCCGACTGCCCCCCTGTATTCCTCGTAAACTGCAAGGATGACCCTGTGGTGAAATACCAGAACTCGGAGTTGCTCGACTCTGCCCTCACGGCAAACGGCATACCCCATCGCTACATACAATATAACACTGGCGGACATGGCTTCGGAGCGTCTGACACGAAAGGCACGGAGGAATGCCGCCAATGGCGCGGCGAGTTCCTGGCATGGCTGAAAGAAACACTGGAGAGAAAAACCGCACCGTCATCATCATCAGCCACAACATCGGGCAGATAATAGACAGCGATGTAATATATGTGTTGGACCACGGCCACGTGGTACAACACGGCACACCTGCTGAGGTGTACCATCAGGGCGGACTGTATAAAGATATATTTGATGCCTCGGCACGCAGTATGAACGCCGAGACCATAAATAAGTTTATTGTTTCCGCTTGACCATCTCCACTATACTGTCAACGGTCATGAAGTTCTTGGGGGTAACATCGGCGGCACCCAATTCCACGCCATACTCCTCTGAGAGAAGCATCATGATGGTGGTAATGTCAAGTGATGATAACTCAGCAAAGAGGTAGTCAGAGTCAACGTCCACCAACGGCAGGTTATCTTCAAGTATCTGTCTTATTCTTTCTTTCATCATTTATTCGTTTGGGCGTTTGGGTGTTTAGTCGTTTGGGCGTTTAGTCGCTTTCTTTTTGGGGGCTCCCTCCCTCACAGGGAGGGTTGGGGTGGGTCTGTTTATTTAGTCGTTTGGTCGCTTTTTTGGGGGGCTCCCTCCCTCACAGGGTTGCCCTCCCCCGCGAAACGGGGGAGAAGCGAAGCGGAGGGGGTGTAAAGACCATTGAGGGTTGGGGTGGGTCTGTTTATAAGGAACGGCGGCACTACCCACGCCATAAACACTACGCATGCCATGCCAACTATCGTAACCTCCGCAAGCGAGAAGAGGGCGGGATGCTTGGCAAAGATGAGCGTGCCTATGCCTATGAACATTATGGCAGCCGAGAGAAGTATGCTGCGTTTGTATGCCGGCAGTATGTCGGTGCCCTCATGCTTCTCACGCAGACATCCCTCTGTAATAAATATGGTATAGTCGTCACCCTGTCCGAAGATGAAGGTGGCAAGTATTATGTTTACAATGTTAAACTTTATGCCCAGCATAGCCATGATACCGAGTATCCATACCCAACCTAAGGCCATCGGCACGAAGGCTATCACTGCCACCTTGAGACTGCGGAATGACATCCACAGGAACAGGAAGACAATAAATGAGCACACTATGCCGATATAGTTGAAGTTACTTGACAGCGCAGCGGCCATCGTCCCATTGATGCTCCTTGCGGTAAATGTCTCACCGTGGAGCGGCTGACGGTCTGTGACCTGTTCCACTACAGTGAACGTATGCGTACCTTTCAAGCACTTTAGGTTTCCTGAGAATACGGTATTTGTCAGCGGCATGAAATATCCGAACGCCTGCGGCTTATACTCTCTTCTCATCATATCAGTGAACGATGTAAAGGCATCCGCAGAGAAGCCGCACCTCACAGTCTGTCCCGGCAGTTCCTGCATAAGCATTGCCTCATGACGGGACTTAAACTCCTGCCACATACGTAACCTTCTCGTCTGCTCTTTCTCCGAAGTCAGGAAGTGTCCCATCTTGTCCAAGCCAGTAGCCTGCACAGAGTCAAGGACAGCATCTAATTCTACACCCCGTGACACTACATAGGTAATCTCACGCGCCTGCATAGTGTCACGTTGCGCAAGGCGTGCGAAGTAATCCATGTCGGCACGCTGCTCTGGTGTCATATAGTTTATATGTGACATGTCAGTATCAAACTCTGTCTTCAGGCTGAACCATCCGAACACCACCGTCAGCACTGCCACTACAGCCATAAGCCATTTCTTTCTCTCCAACCTTACCGTAGTCACGCGAGCCAGCAGACCGTCGCCAGTCTTAGACTCACCACCACTACTTACCTCTTGGCGTCCTTTTCCAGCCATGTGCGGCATAAATACCAGCACAAACGCTATTGTTCCTATAAGCAGCAAGGATGCAAACAGTCCGAGGTCGCTGAGCGCCGTGGCCTGCATAGGTATGAGCGCCATAAACGCTCCCACCGTCGTTATGTTACCCACCAACAGTGGTTTGCTTATATCCTTCAACGTCTGCCTTACTGACGGCTCATGCGTCAGATGTGCCATGAGATGGAGCGGATAGTTCACTGCTATACCTATTATCACGCTTGATATGCCTATAACTATTATTGACACGCTCTCACTCAAAAAATGCATCAATCCCAATGCGAAGAGCCATCCCCAACCTATTGACAAAGCCATGAGCAGTATGCTCTTCACAGAGCGGAAGGACCACGCCAACAATGACAAGATGAGCACTGCTGATATAGCCACCGCCAATATTGAGTCTTGCTTTATCTGTGCGGCATTACTTACGGCAATGGCAGGGCCGCCCGTCACATGTATCTCTGCTCCCTTATGACTGGCACGAACCTTCTCTGCAGCCTTTTCTATACACTCCTGCAGTTGTGCGTTTCTCTTTGTCTCTGCGTTGCCGTAGGGTGACGGTATCGTGACTATAGCCCTGCTCATGTCAGGTGTAAACACATAACCGTCATATATCTCAAAGCCATGTCCCTGCCTCAGTTCACCAAGACGGCTTATTACCGGAGTGAACAGTCCCAGCGGGTCACGTCCTATGTTCTCTGCCATCATGCTCCCCGATGGCAGCAACAGCATATTCCTGTCCTCCTCCAAACGTTCTGCCACCACTCCCGGCACAGACAATATGGAGTCCATGCGCGCATAGTCCTCACTGGTAAGGAAGTAAGGCATGTTATCATATACAAAGCCTGTCAGTTCCGCCACTCTCTCCATATCCACCTCAGCAGTCATATTCCCTGCCCAAGGCTCACCTTTCACCGTCTCAACAAATGTTGCCACCGCACCGGCAATACTGTCAGCGCCGCCTTTATCAGAGAACACAACTATAAAACGGTCGGCCCCCGACACATTCCTATATACCTCGAGCATCTCACGCTCATGGGTGCTCGCAGGCAGGAAGTCTGTTATGTCCTCCTTATATGACAACCCACACACCGAGACCAGCGCAAGCAGCGTAATGCTCGCAAGCACCCAGCGCCTCAGTCCCTTGTGGGCAGTCAAATAGTCATATATACGTAAAATTATCTGCATAAACGGTCTTGCTCATCAGCTATCTCCGAATACTTCTCCTCATAATAATGTCTGAACCACGCCGCAATGTCCTTGTCCTCCCCTATCTTGGAGTACTCTTCAAACGGTATGGGGCGTTCTATCCTGACATGAAACACGCCACGCCTCAGGTAATGCCCTCCCTTGGGCAGACACTTACCCGGCGCATACTCTATCACTGGGATGATGTCAAGCTTCAGTTCCCTCGCTATACGGAAAGCCCCCTTACGGAAACGTGTAATCTTGCAGTCGGGCGAGCGTGTACCCTCAGGATACACCGCTATGCTGTAGCCACGCTCCACAAGCGAGCGCAACCGCGGCATCACATTGTCTATTCCCTGACTTACGGGGTAATACTCGGCATGCCTCACGGCAAAACCGAAGAAAGGACTGTTCCATACCCAGTCATTGGTAAGCAGTGTTATCCTTGGTGACAGTGCGAGCATAGCCATAAGGTCGAGCGGCGACTGGTGATTACATATCACCACCGCCGGACGCTGGTATGTCTCCCCATAAGGATTATCCATACTCCTCCTCACTCCTGGTATGCCGTGCCACTTCATCACCAGGCACCCCACGAAGTTCAACAACCTGTGCAACCTCCATGTGCGCCGTTCCTTGTCATGTGTGACAAGCACCACCGCAGCCGATGCCGGCAACAGGAAGAAAAGAGTCCAGCAAAGGAAGAACAACAGCGAATACACTGTATATACCACCGTGCGCAGCAGTCTCAGCAAAGCCAACGGCAAGGCATAGAGCAATGCCATGAAGCACAAGATGGTATTAAGCAACGTGATGCGGGAGAAGTCATATACTGGTCTGAAATGTGACACGCGCTCCTCCTGTGGAGGATAATACACCCTCACCGGCACGCTGTGCAGTTTCACTCCATGCCATGCAGCAAACACCAACAGCTCCAGCTCTGCCTCATAGCGCGATGTCAGCAGCGACAAGCCATGCAACCGTCTTAGCGGATACAGTCTGTAGCCTGTCTGCGTATCTCGCAGCGGCACCCATGTCTGCACCCTGAACCAGAAGTTACTGAAGGCATTGGCAAACCTGCTGCCACCCGAACGGCTCATGCTGTCCAGGTCACGTCTCTCGCCTATCAGCAGAGCCTCTGGATGCTCAATGTTAGCCTGCAACAATAAAGGTATATCCTCAGGATAATGCTGTCCGTCGGCATCGAGCGTCACGGCATAAGCAAAGCCCTTGCGCAGAGCCTCCCTGAAGCCAGCCCTCAATGCAGCGCCCTTGCCACTGTTCCTGGCAAGCGTAACAACCGTAATGCCCTCGATGCTCTCCAACAGCGCAGCAGTACCGTCATCACTTCCGTCGTTGACAACTATAACATCGTCACACTCCGCCTTGGCACGCAACACCACGTCTGCCACCGTCCCTGCGTTATTATACGTAGGGATGATGACACACACGCCGCGCCGCCGCATCCTGTATCGTTGTTCCTCCTTAGTCATCAACCTTCATAACTCACACTGCGAACCGCGCACTATTTCTTGCGGTTCTTGGCTACATACTCAGCTATCGTACGTACGCTCTTGAAGATATCCTTACCCTCAGCAGCATTAGCGAGCCTTATGCCGTAGTGTTTCTCCAGCAGCATTATTATCTCAAGGGCGTCAATAGAGTCAAGCCCAATACCATCATCACCGAAAAGCGGAGCATCACAGTCAAAATCATCCTGTGACAGGTCCGACAGGTTCAGTGCCTCTATTATTCTCTCTTTCAGTTCGTTTATCAGTTCTTCCATTATGCTTACGCAAGTTTTGTATTAAAAAATCTTCGTTTTCGTCTTCGTTTTCGTTTTCGTTTTATAACATATAATTCTCATGTAATCGACCACAAATTTTTCATTAATTATTTTATTTCTGGATTATTACTCATAACTATTCTTTTTTACAATTCGCAAAATCCGTATAATCAGTCTTAATCCGTTGTTAAAGAATAATCATTGTAATCACTGTAATCTGTGGTCGTTTTCGTCTTCGTTTTCGTCTTCGTTTAGCAATCTGTGCAATCCTTTCACGATCCGTGTAATAGCGAAGTTCGTGCGGAGCCAAATCCGTTTAATCTGTTTAATCTGTGGTCCAAAAAATATTCGTTTTCGTTTTCGTTTACGCTACTGTCACCACTACTCCCTCCGCTGTCAGCAGCAAGCGACCGTCATTCTTTGCCACCGTCTCCACTGCCGCCACCAGCATATCCTCCAACTCATACACCACCCTCACCCTCGTCACTATCGTCTCACCCACCATGGGCTCCCCGTGGACTTCCAGCGTCTTTATAGCCGCCACCACCCCGGGACGCGGTATGCTCTTACGTATATACTTATTGATGTAGCCTATCCTTGCAGCACAGCTTTGTGACATATTCTCCACCAACCCGGCACCGCACATCCTGCCGTCAACCACGAAGTAGTTGTCAGGAGCCACCGTCAGTTCCGTAACCGTCATACCCTCATCATGGTGTGTCAGCACGTCAACCATCACATAGGGAGCACCCTGCGGCAACAATTCCCTGCAGTCTATGGCATCCATCTTTCCTTCGGTCATACCTTGCGCGTCACCAGTATGCTGTGGCCCTGTCCCAGTCCGTCATACACATTCTCCAGACGCAGTCCGGCATCGTTGACACACTGCAACATATCTTCCATGTTATACATCTTGCTGTTGCCGTTGGCTATGGCAGTGAAATACAGCGACGTCATGGTGAGACAGAACGCTGCGGTGTCAAAACGCTGCCTGTCCCACAGCGTCTCCATGATAAAGAGGCGTGTGTCAGCCGTCATTGCCTCCCTCGCCCTGCTCAATATGCTCGTTATCTCGTCCATGGAGAAGCAGTCCAGGAACTGGCTCATCCATATAGCGTCCAGTCCGCCCTCACGCTCAGGGAAGGCAGCCGCCGCGTCAAGCAGGTTTATGCCGTATCCCTTTATGCGCTCTGCCCCGGGCTTGCCCTTCGTATTCTCACGCATCATCTCTATCTGCTGCGGCAGGTCAAGCACCGTCACCTCCACCTCCTTGTCATGCTCCACGCATCTCAGCGCCCACTTGCCAGTGTTACCACCAACGTCATAGAGCGACTTCACACCGTACTTGCCAAAGACTATATCCAGAGCCTCGGGGAATGACGAGTCACTGTAGAAATGGTCAAAGCCAAACCAGCTCTTCTGCACCTGCTCCGGCAGTTGTGACAGTCCCTCATACACCGTGGGCCACGAACCGAAGTGACGCAGTCCGGCTGGCCTGCCCTCAAGCAATGCCTCTTCCAGATGGAACCACCCTTCGTAGTTCACGTCGTGGTTAAAGTCTATATTCACACGAGTAGCGGGGTCGTTGAGCAGAAACCATCCGGTCTTCGACAACGTATAACGACCGTTGTCAGCATCTACAAGCACCGACCCGATGCAGAGCGAAGCCTCCAGCAGGCACTTTGCCGCATAGTCGCTAAGTCCTGTGCGCTCTGCTATCTCCGCGCGTGTCAGTCCCTCCTCGCCGCAGTCGCGCAGCATGTCAAACAGTCCCAGCTTTATCATCAGCCTCTGCGACTGAAACACCGCCGGTCCCCAGGCTATGAACTCTGCCCTCCGCTGGGCCTCAACCGCCGACAACTGCTCCTTGGTATATATCTTCTTTAGTTCTGGAAACATAGTAAAGTTCCGTTAGTCTTATCATTGCAAAGTTACGTTTTATTTCTGAAACAGCAAAAGAAAGATATGAAAAATCCATTGTGAGAACAAAATTCTCACAACGGATTTTCCTGTTATCTCATATATAGAACTAATCGATTATTTCAACTTATGCGTTTTCTCAATAAGTACTAATACAGCAATATCAGTGACATCAAACTAATATTATTTTCATAGTCTTACAAGTTAAAAGTGAATACCGACACGAAGTGATATCGTATTGAAAGCTTTCTTACTTGACCATGGTTCATAATAGTTAACATGCATAAGATCAGACAGTGAAACATAACTAGTGCCATAGAACCATAACCTATACTGTTCATCAACTGTCTTTTCTTTTGCACCATAATGTTCATAGGCCAAGCCAACATACAGTCCAAACTTTTCCGTAAAGGCAATGTCCACTCCTATGGCTGGAGAAGCATAAAATCCACCTATATCTGCGGCCGCATATCCTATTTTGCCCTCAAAGAAAGGAGTCACCTTGCTTTTCAGCATAGTATAGCGAAAATCGGCATAAATAGGTACACCAACCATGCTGGTATTATCATAACTCATAATAATTCCCGCACCTGCACCAGCAAATATATGCTGATTAAACTGATAGCCATGGGTAGTATTTATCCCTCCATAGAAATTGTCAAAATCCGTAATTGTCGACTCTTCTACAAATCCCATATAGCCACTTGTTCGATAATCACTAGCTTTCACCGTAACTAAAGCGAAAGATAGTGCGACTAACACATAAATTTTCTTTATCATTGCTTTAAAATCTTCACAAGATATTTGACATATCATTTCTTGGAGTAACAAACTTTACAATACAGTCTATACATGTTGGCATCCCTGTTATCTCGTCAATGAAAACATTGGCAGGGTGCATGTCCTCCAAAACTAATCGGTTTGATATATAGTTTACGCCTTGGCCATCCCAGTTGTCACGAAATCCTTTTGCTGCCACCATTTTATTGATTTCTTCTTTGGTAGCAAGACGTTGACAACGTATGTATGGCTGCGTAAGCACAACCCGGAGCAATCCGTCACCATCGCGAGTAAAGCCTATAACCCTCATTGCTGTTTCGGGGAAGAGATAGTTGTGCAAGGCAATGGCTTCTAAAGCTCTTTGAGTCGTAGAATAGATAGAAGTACGCTCTTTTGCCACAGAAAAGTCACCCGCTTTATAATAGACTTTAGCCTCTGCACCCTGGGCAATCATTGGTCCGAAATTCTTCACAATGATAGCCTCTGAATGTTCAAACCACAGACCACAAGCCTTCGCCCACATTTCAAGCAACCGCTCTTGTTCTTCGTCTATCTGCCAATTGGCTGGGACGCTTCCTTCGCCGCTTTCAGCATTGCCACCTGCTGTAAGGCTTCTTCTCGCGTAACCCACAACGATGGACGCCCCAATGAGAGACGTGCCTCCCTTGCAGAGTCCTGCATGCTCTGATAGAGTAAATCCAATAAAATCTTTTCTTCCATATTGTATGTCGTTTGTTAAATTATTTATCATTTGCAACGTTCTTTCCGAAAAGCCATCTGTTGCAATGGCTGTGTATATATCGTTTATCTCGTTCATAATCTCATGCGTTTGCAAATTGGTTATTACGGTTCAATAAAGAAGAGTGTTCTACTTGACTTTTCTTTGTCCTTACCTATTTTGTCAGTTTCACATCAAGCAGGTCCGCAATTTTGAGATACGTCTCCATTGTTGGCTGGCAGGCATTGGCACACCATTTTTATACGATAGTAGGCGCACACCTCAACTGCTCCTTGGTATATATCTTCTTTAGTTCTGGAAACATAGTAAAGTCCCGTTAGTCTTATCATTGCAAAGTTACACATTTTTCTTTACAAAGCAAAATAAACGGGCGCGAAAACTCCCCAAACATAAGTATTCACCCCATCCCCATTTGTTATGATTTTGAGCTGCGGTCTTGTACACCTTGGATTTTTAATGTACTTTTGCACTCCGAATTTACACAACAACACAAAACAAAACAAAACAACAGGACAACAACACAAACACAAATGAAGAAATTTTGGAAATTCTTTGTGGCAGCACTCGTCTGCCCACTGTTGCTCGCATCATGCTCAAACGATGATGACGACGCACAAAACCTCATCAACGTAGTATTCAACGTATCAGACATCACACGCGCCGAGAGTACTCTTGACCTCAGTACACTGGAGGGTACCAACGTGGTATTCACCGACACGCGTAACCAGAACCAGTTCGGTTTCGCACTGAACAGCGAGGGCGTGGCCAACTGCCGCATTGCCCCCGGCACCTACAACATCTCAATAGACAAGACTGTGGAGGTTGAAGGTGAGACACGCGAGCTGTTCCTCCGTATGGAGAACGTGGCCGTTACGCAGAGCGGCCAGAAGTTCAGCGGCAACGTGACCTCACTACCTGCAAGCGCTCTTGGCCAGGACTTCATCTTCTCTGAGGTGTTCTTCAACGGCGAGACAAACACCGGCCGCATGATGCACCCAGACCAGTACATCGTGCTCTATAATCCCACAAAAGACAAAACCCTTTACGCTGACGGTATATGCGTAGCCGTTACGCAGCACATATCTTGGTGGGACAAACGCCCTTGGTATGACACTTACTACCCTGACCGTGTACCTATTGGCGGCTTCATCACCATCCCTGGCGACGGCACTCAGTGGCCTGTGGCTCCTGGTGAGAGACTCGTCATAGCCTTCACCGCAGTGAACCATGCTGAGGTGTCAGTTGTAACTAAAGACAGCGAGGGCAATGATGTCACCATAGCCTACGACCACGCTGTTGACCTCAGCGGCGCAGACCTTGAGATATTCAATGGTCCAGAGAGTGGCGACGTGGACAACACCAACGTGCCAAACGTGCTGATATCACAGAACGGCGATTCAAACGGTTTCTTCTTCCAACCACGTGGCTATGTATCACCGTTGATGTTCCGCCTTGCCGACGGTAAGCAGGAAACCATCGACGCCTTCATCGCAGCAAACGCAAGCAAATACACACAAACAACCGATGAAGGTGATGTGGAAAGCGTGATATGGTCTGTAGAGACTAGCAAGATTATTGACGGCATACAGACCAGCGACGTTCCACAGGACGTGAAGACACGCTGCATACCAGAGGCAGTTGACCGCGGCAAGTTCCTCGTTAACGGATGTCACCGTCAGGAGCTCTGCATACGTAAGTCATACACCGTTGACGGCCGCACATACTATCAGGACACCAACAACAGTTCTGAGGATATGGAGGACGTGAACGAGCGCAAGGCCGCTGGCAAGTATCAGACAGCCTTCCCTGTTGGCTGGAGAAACAAATAGTCAACATCACTTCATCCCCTCCCCCGGCGTGAGGGGGAAGCACAACGACACATGAGACATTTCAGAATCATTATATTCCTTCTCCTCTCACTCTGCGTCTCCGCGCTCCACGCTCAGACCTGCACGGTGAAGGGAAGAGTGACGACAAGTAACGATGGCGGGGCTGCTAGCTTCGCCATCGTGAGTATTCCGCGGCAGGAGCTTCGCACCGTGTGCGACATTGACGGCCGCTTTGAGTTGCGTGGGGTGCCTGCTGGCAGCAACATCCTGACAGTGGAGTGTCTGGGCTACGCCACGCTGCGCCATGCCTTCACAGCCTCCCAGCCTGCCACAGAGCTGCGCCTTGAGCTGAAGAACAACAGCTATGCCCTGCCCGAGTTTGAGGTGATGGCCAAGAAGAGCCGCATGGGCAAGGTGCTTGTTGACGAGGCCGCGCTGGAGCACATACAGCCCACGTCGCTGGCCGACGTACTGCTGCTGCTGCCCGGCTCAGTGTATAAGGAGAACAACATGACGCAGTTCTCGCAGATATCATCACGCCAGGTGGGCACCGACGCCAACACGTCACTCGGCGTGGGCATAGTGACCGACGGCGCGCCGATGACCAACGACGGTATGCGCTCGCAGTTGGTGGGCGTGACGGCTAACAGTTCGGGCAGCTATGACAGCGAGATACGCTCACGCACAGGCATGAACCAAGGGGCAGACCTGCGCATGATATCCACCGACCACATACAGAGCGTGGAGTTCACGCGCGGCATATCGTCGGCACGCTACGGCAACCTGTCAAGCGGAATGATAAGCATACAGTCAAAACACGGCGTGACACCGCTGCGCGTGCGCCTGAAGAGCGACCTGAAGAACACCCTCGCCTACGTGGGCAAGGGTTTCCGACTGGGTGAGCGCGCCGGCACGCTGCACGCCGGAGTGGACTTTCTCCACTCCATAGACGACGTGAGGGAGGAGATGGACAAGTTCTCCCGACTGACGGCGCAGGTGTACTATAACAACAAGGTGACGCTCGGCGGCTACAAATTTGACCTTGACGCGCGCCTCAGCCAGACCATGACCGTCAACAAGATGAAGAAAGACGAGCTGACATACGAGTATGACGAGGAATACAAGGCTGACTACTCACGCACCGCCCTGATGCTCAAGGGTATGCTCACCCTGAACCACAAGTGGCTTGAGAAACTGGAGATGGTCTGCTCAGCCGACTACACCTACGACCGCATCACGCGCCACCGCTTCGTCATCTCAAGCAGCGGCACGCTAAGTATGCCGCTGGCCAAGGAAGAGGGCGAGCACGAGGGTATGTACCTGCCGCGTATGTACTACAGCGACTTCTACATAGACAACAAGCCGCTCAACATCTACGCGCAGCTCAACGCCACTTCACACGTGCAACTGCTGCGCCACACCACGCTCAACCTGCAGTATGGCGCTGAGTACACCAACGTGAAGAACCACGGCCGCGGAGCCGTGATAGAGGACGAGCGGAGGCCGCCGTTCCCCTATGACAACTCGTATATGCGTCCCCGTCCCAATTACGCCATACCGGCACTGGGCACCGGTGCACTCTACGCGCAGGCCGACCTGATATATGATGACGGTCGCAAGAACATGGTGCAGCTGTCACTCGGCGGCCGACTGACCGAGATGATGAACCTTCCATCCGACTACTGGCTGCACCGCCGCGTAATGGCCGACCCACGCCTTAACCTGGCCTACACGCGCGGCAGCCGCTGGAAGCACACCTTCCGCATAGGCTACGGCGAGGAGAGCAAGCTGCCCACGCTTGACTATCTGTATCCTGAGAAGATATACAAGGACTTCTATATGCTCAACGCTTACACCAACGAGCCTGAGTACCGACACCTTATCACTTACACCAACATCTTCGACGTTACCAACCGCCAGTTACGCGCCAACAAAAACCGCAAACTGGAGGCCGGCTATGACCTTGACTACAAGGGCTTCTCGCTCTCGCTCACCGTCTTCCGCGAGAGCGCGTCACGCGGCTTTGAGTATTTCACGCAGTACTACCCCCTTACCTACACGCTCTACTCCACCCTGCGCCCCGACGCCGACATCACCGGGCGCACGCCGGTGAAGGAGGACTACATAGCCGAAGAATACAGCATATTCACCACGGCGGCGCTGGTGCAGAACTCCCGACGTGTGGTAAAACGTGGACTGGAGTACCGCCTCATACTGCCCAAGATTCGTCCATTGCTCACCACCATTGAGGTGAACGGCGCATATTACCAGACGGACTACTCGTCTGTACTGCCAGAGTATTACTACCCGGCGGTGAAGATAGGCGACCAGATATATCCCTACGTGGGCATATACTGGAAGGAGGGCAAGAACCGCTACCGCCGCTTCAACTCCAACATCTGGCTGAACACCCACATTCCTAAGTTCAGACTCATCCTCACCAACTTCTTCCAGATAATATGGAGCAACACCTCACGCTACATGGACAACCACGACATGATGCCTGCGCAGTACATGGGCTTTGACGGAACGGTGAGGGAGGTGGACGATGCCGTGCGCGCGCTCATACCGAGTGATGACCCCACATGGCGCTACATGAAACAGACACTGAAGCCCGCCAGTTACGCCGTCACCCGCAAACCCGTGTCGCTGCTGTGGAACATCAAGGCCACTAAGGAGTTTAAGCACGGCACCAAGCTGTCATTCTTCGTCAACGGTCTGCTCGATATCAGCCCCACATACGTCAACGGCTCCAAGGTGACGCAGCGTGAGTGGCACGATCCTTACTTCGGTCTGGAACTGTACTTCAACCTGAGATAACCAACCGACTAATAACTTATGTATAAGAATATCATTATATTATCATTGCTCACCGCGCTGTCACCACACCTGCACGCCGAGCGTTACCACCTGGTGTGGACCGACGCGCGCCAGCTGCTCAGCGACTCATGCACTGCAATAGTATATGCCGGCATCAGCGGAGAAGAAGCCGAGGGCGACTTCATGCACTATGAGGGCAGCGGCAACACAGAGTATCGCGTGGGCGGCTACGGCACCTACACCACGAAACAGAGTGGCACGCTGTCAGGACACATACAGTATGCACGCGGCAAAGACCGCGGCATAGGATGGAGCGCCATGCGCCTGCCTGAGCTGTACCTGCCATATATATCCACCGACTCATGCGGAGGTGACTTCACCTACGACCGCTACTATGCCGAGGGTGCCTACGAGCTGCCGCGCATGGGGGCTTACACCATTGACGTGAGAGCCTCGTTCTTCGGTGAGGAGGCATGGAGGCTGCATGACCCGCGCGCGCTGAACAACACCACTTGGCTGCGCTTCAACGCCGGGGTAAAGGCCGCGACGAAAGTGGGCGACGTGTATCTGAACCTCGGCTACGGCCGTAACAAACAGCATGAGCAACTGCGCTACTGGCGGCCGGGACAGCAGGACCGTTTCTTCGTATGTTACGGCTTCGGTCTGTATGACACGAGGCAGAGCGGTGTGTCATTTGGCAAGGCGAGGATGTATTACATCAACGAGTTCAACGCGCGCCTGGCATACACCTCACCTGAGGAGAAACCGCTGCACGTCACCGCATCGCTGGGTTACGCCCGCCAGCATCTGGAGACAGAGGAGAGCGACATCCGCTGCCTGTATGAGGCCACGACGAATGTGCTCACGCCCTCTGTGGAGGTGGAGTATAAGCGCAAGGACTGTCCGTGGCAGCTCAGGCTCTCCGCCGACGCGCGACTGCTGACACGGCTGGGCTATGAGAACATCATTGAGGAGTATCTGGCTGACGTGGACTACAACACATACGACATACGCATAATAGACTCGCAGCAGAACTACCGCCGCACCGACAACACCGCCGCCGCCGCCATTGAGGTGCGCCGCCACATCTGCGGACGACGCGCCGCCGTGGCACTGGAGGGCGGCATAACGGCGCGCGGCTTTGAGGAGAAGTACTCGCTGGGCGGATACTCTATAAAGGTAAACACCAGTATGCCTCATGTGAAAGGCTCCGTGTTTCTCCACTCGTCACGCGACGAGGCATCGCTGAGCGTCTTCTACGGCAGGCAGACGGTGGGCACTCACAAGTATGACGTGACCATGCAGAACGTAAAGATGAAGTACCTGGACTTCCAGCAGGCCTTCGCGCCTTACGCCTACCGCGCGGCAGACTTCAGCCGCACCTCCGTGAGCGCCACCTACAGCCACCGTTTCAGTCGCATAACGGCTGGCATAACCGGCACCGTGACGTTTGACCACGGCAGACGCGCCGACGACGTGGCATACACCGGCACTCCGGGATTCAAGTCAACTGCACCCATGATACAAGCCCTGCCCGACCGCCACAATCTGGATAGCGGCTCGCTCACGCTCTTCCTCATGTTTTAGCAGTTAAGTGTCAAAGTCTTAAGTCTGATGCTTTTTATCTGAAGATTTAGAGAATCCTTCACTTTCGCAGTGAACTATGTAGTCTAAGGATTTAAGGATTAAAGGAGTTTCTCGCTCTGCCATGAAAGATACATTAACCTTACTGAGAACATCCCTTAATCCTTAAATCCTTAGATAACTGGCTCTACATATACTAAAAAATCCTATAATCCTTAAATCCGCAGACAAAACACACCAACCCTTAGAAACGAAACAAAAATTTTGCCGTTAATATTTTTTTTCGTAACTTTACCAGCAGAAACAGAAACCAACAATATTAACTAATCAAAACAAAAGGAGGAAAACTATGGATTTCGGTAGTATCATCGGCACCATCGGCAATATGCTGGGCGGAGGCAAGAAAACTGCTGACGGCGCACAGACCGGAGGCTTGCAGGACATCATCGCCAACCTGGGACTGGGCGACCTCAGCAATATCAACCCACAGGACATCATCAGCAAATTCCAGAACGGGGAGCTGTCTCTCGACCAGGCGCAGGCTGTATTGAAACAGCTTGCTGCCACTCTGGGGCTGGAGGACAAACTGGGAGAATATCTCTCTATGCTCAAGAAGAACTAAGGGGAAATCAGGTCATAAGGTCGTAAGGTGTAAGGTCGCTTCGCTTAGAGGTTTAAGGTGATATTTGCATACCAAAGCATTGACAACAGCATATCTCACCTATTAACCTTAAACCTCAAGACCTCAAAACCTAAACGAGTGAGCACTTGCGAAACTTGAATTAATTATTAATTATACTACAGTCGCAGCTGTGCATCACAATAGTCGAGCACGGCAGTGCGGTGGGTTATGAATATCACGGTGTGGGTATGCCCTGCAAGGATATTCTGCAACAGGCGGCGCTCGGTGTCATGGTCAAGGGCGCTGGTGGCCTCATCGAGTATGAGGAGGGAGCAACGACGCAACAAGGCGCGTGCTATGCAGATACGCTGTGCCTGTCCCTCGCTCAGTCCACCGCCACTCTCTGTCACGTTGGTATCAAGGCCGTCGGGCAGCTCCTTAACAAAGTGTGCCTCACACTTGGCAAGCACGGCATACATATCGTCGTCGGTGGCCTCAGGATTGCCCAAGAGCAGGTTATCGCGTATGGTACCGCTGAGCATAGTGTTACCCTGCGGCACATAGGTTATGTTACAACGTGTAAGCGGCGACGCCACCTCCTCCGTACCATTGTCCGCATATATGGAGACAGTGCCTTCAGTGGGCTTGGTAAGTGCCATGATAAGACGCAGCAGGGTGGTCTTGCCCACTCCCGTCTCGCCCACTATAGCAGTGCAGGTATTGGGGCGGAAATCGTATGACAGACAGTTGATTATATTGTTAGCAGGCTCGTCCGGATAGGAATAGCTCACGCCACAAAGCCTTACGCCACACACACCTGGCAGCGTCACCGGCTCGCCCTGAGGCTCCAGGGGTATATCCTCAAGGTGCATCAGACGCTCGGCGGCAGTAAACACCGACACAAACTGCGGCACCAGTTTTGAGAGGTTACGCGCAGGCTGCTGTATCTTGTTTACCAGTTGCAGGAAGGCTGCCATGCCACCGTATGTAAGTGTACCGAGCGAGAGGCGCACGGCACTCCATCCGAAGGTTATGATGTAGCCAGTGGCAAAGCCCATATTGACGATAAGGTTGGAGATGACAGAGAAGCGTGTACGACGCAGCACCTTACGGCGCAGCTCCTGATGGTGTCCCTCCAGACGGTCCACCATGATGCCCTCACCCTCAAGAGTCTTGATGAGCATACGGTTTTGCACAGACTCCTGCAACATACTCTGCACCAGACTGTCGCTCTCTCTTACCTCACGAGAGAGGCGGCGCATTCTGCCCATATACACCTTACTGAGCAATAGGAACACAGGAAACAGACATACTATGCAGATGGCAAGCAGATGGTCTAAGGAGAAGAGGAAGAAGAAGGCGCCCACAAAGAGCGTGAACACGCATACGGCATTAGGGAGCGTCTCCGCACAGAAGTTTACCACCTGGACAACGTCGCTCTCAAGACGGTTGATGACATCACCGCTGTGCATGGCTCCACGTCCGCGCCACTCTGAGCGCAGTATGCGCTCCAGCATCATCTGCTGCATACGGTTTTGCGCCTTTATGCCAAGCACGTTGCGCACCCACACCGAGGATATGGAGAGAATGAAATTACAGAGTATGAGCAGGGCTATGACACCAACGGACATGATGACGCTGCCCTCCACATTGTGGGAGGCGACGTCAATGGCATGCTTCACCGCCCATATCTGGGCAAGGCTGACAGCCACGTCCAATAGTCCTATTATGACATTGAGCAGTGCCTGCAGTCTGTTGTATGATGTGGAGCGCCATAGCCAGCGCAATAACTGTTTATAGTTCATAGGTCATGAGGTTGTAAGGTCATAAGGTCATAAGGTTGTAAGGTTGTAAGGTCATGAGGTCGTAAGGTCATGAGGTGATATCACCTTAAAACCTCTAAGCGAAGCGACCTAAAAACCCTAAACCTCAATGGACTCTCCCTCCCTTGGGAGGGTAAGGGGAGGGTCTATTATCATCTCCCGTCTGCTCCCCACATCATCTTGTCACGCAGGGTGGCGAAGTAGTGACGGTGGGCGAAACGCACTATGCGTGTGGAGAACGGAGCCTTTGATATGGTCACCACAGTGCCCTCGGTAAGACCAGAGGAGCGTCCGTCAACGGCAGCGAGGAAAGAGTGGCTGCGACTCTCCACCTTCAAGGTTATGACAGAGGTGTCGGGCACCACTATAGGACGCACGTTGAGACTGTGGGGCGCCACCGCCGTAAGGCACAGTGTGCCAGTGTAAGGCGCTATTATAGGACCGCCGTTAGACAGGCTGTATGCCGTGGAACCCGTAGGCGTAGTGACTATCAGTCCGTCGGCCTGGTAGGTCATGACATACTCATCGTCAATGGATGCACGGATGGATATCATTGAGGCATGATCACGCTTCAGCAGGGCTATATCGTTGAGGGCATAGGGGGAGCCTATCACCTCGTCGCCGTTGTTGGTCTCTATCTTTATCACTGAGTGCTCACGCACATGATAGTCATTGGCATAGATAGCAGAGATGGCCTGCTCTATCTCCGACGGATTGACATCTGCCAGGAAGCCCAGCCTGCCGATATTGACGCCGATGATAGGTATCTGCTTGGACCCCACACGCGAGGCTGTCTTGAGCAAGGTGCCGTCGCCTCCCATGGAGACGGCGAAGTCTGCCGTGAAGTCATCATCATCAAATACTCCATTAGCATTAACGTCCATGCGCTGTCCCTCGGTGATAAACTCATAGAAGGGACGGTCAATATATACCTCGGCCTCATGTTGCTGCAATATGGCGATGAGCTTAAACACCGCCTGCGACTTCTTTGCCTGATACTCGTTGCCAAAGATGGCGAAACGTATTTTCTCTTTTTTCATCGGGTTTATTTTGCCGTTAAACAAAAATAATGTATATTTGCAAATGCAAATATACATTATTTATTTTAATTGAACAAAAAATTATGGCAAAGGTTTACGAATACATAGCCGACGGCACTGAGGAGATAGAAGCCCTTACAATGACTGACGTGTTACGCCGCGCAGGCGTGGAGGTGGTCACAGTGAGTATCAACAAGACTGCGGAGGTGACGATGTCTCACGGTGTACGCATAATATGTGACACTACCGTGGCAGAGGCTGACGTCAACGATGCAGATATGCTGTTGCTGCCTGGCGGAATGCCTGGATCTACCAATCTCAACGATTGTGAGGCAGTGCGCACTGCTGTATTGAGACACTATGAGCAAGGCAAGAAGGTGGGAGCCATCTGCGCTGCTCCGCTGATACTTGGCGGGCTCGGCATACTGCAGGGCAAACGCGCGACATGCTATCCCGGTGTTGAAAGTCAGATGACGGGAGCCACATACACCAAGGAGCTGTTTACCATTGACGGCAACGTGATAACCGGTGAAGGACCTGCTGCCACGCTACCTTTCTCCTACGCCATACTGGAGATGCTGGGCAAGGGTGCAGAGGCGGAGCAGCTGCGCGAGGGTATGATGTTCAACCACCTCATGAGTTGATACCCGGCATGGACTATATCATAATAGTAGCTGGAGGCAAGGGACTGCGCATGGGGGGCGACATCCCCAAGCAGTTTATGACCGTAGGGGGCAAGCCTATACTCATGCGCACCATAGACTGTTTTCACCAGTATTCTGATGACATACGCATCATCTTGGTTTTACCTAAGGCTCACCGTAAGTACTGGCAGGAGTTGTGTGCGGAGTATCACTTTGACACACCACACAAGATAGTACAGGGAGGCGAGACACGCTTCCACTCTGTAAGCAACGGATTGGCAGCCATCCCCGACGACGCCACGGGCGTAGTGGGAGTGCATGACGGCGTACGTCCCTTTGTTGACTGTGACATGATAAAAAGGCTGTATGACGCAGCGCATGAGAAGGGAGCGGCAATACCTGTCACACCCGTAATAGAAACATTGCGCAGCGTGGTTAGCGGAAAGAATGTGATGCGCAGTGACTATGTGCTGGTGCAGACACCGCAGGTGTTTGACATACAACTGCTGAAACGTGCATACAAGCAGACTTACAGGGAACAATTTACTGATGATGCCAGTGTGGTGGAGTCCATAGGAGTGACAGTCACACTGGTTGAGGGACGCAGGGAGAACATTAAGGTGACAACACCTTTTGACATGGTAATAGCGGAGGCACTGGTTAATTATTTTGTTTTTCTCGCTGTCTCTATTATTGTGTCTATACCTTTCGTATAATCTTCCGGGGATATATCTACGGCAATATCTGGAGACACACCGTCCTCCGAGCTGTTGCCGTCAGCATCATACATAGGACAGGCAGAGAAGCGTACCGACCATCCGTTAGGCAGTTCAGAGGAGAACGGCATACCTGAGCCGCCGCCGGTATTGTCGCCCACCACAGTGACCTGTGGCATACATTTCATATATTTCACAAACTCGTTGGCAGCGCTGTAAACAGACCTGTTTGTCAACACATACACCTGCTTGTTCCACCTCACACCGGCAGAGGGTTCTATCCACAGCTCCTCTCTCTCTGAGAAGTCATCATGCCCCTTGCCTGTCTTGTGGCACATATATCCTACGAGCGTAGGCTCACTGCAGAAGCGTGATGCCAGGCGCCGCGCCTCAGTAAGCAGGCCGCCGCCGTTATTGCGCACATCTATAATCAAGCTATTACACGGCGCAAGGTAATAGAGTATCTGGTCTATGTTACCATCACCCAGCTCATGTTCAAAGGTCGGCACATACACATAGCCGGTATTGTCGTCAAGGATGCGGTAAGACATTCCGCAAGCTATCTTATAGTCGGTACCAAGATATATGCGTTGTATGGAGTCAGAGAAGTTTGCTGGGAATTTTTCCTTCCACGACCAGTCACGTGAGTAATCAAAGGAGGTAGACAGGTTCACATGGCCGTCCCTTAGTGTGCCGAGCATACCACCGAGAAACTCTAACAACTGTGTCTGCGACAGCCGGGTGGCATGCTCTGCCTGGTAGCTGTAGAGGGTATGCACCTCGTCCCAGTCCACTCCATACAGTTCTTTCTTCTCCCGGAAGAAGCAGTAACGCTCGTCCATGATGCGCCACAGTGCCTCGGTATTGCCCACCACCGTGTCAGGGTATTCCTCCACGTCAACGCAGGACGCAAGGCCGCATACCGACACCATTACCACTAATATGTATCTCAAGCTCCTCATTTCCTTATTACTATGCCTATCGTTACTGCGTTATAATAGTGATGTTGCTTAAGGTTGTTGGGAGTGGCCTGGCGTATGTCGCAAAGATAGCCCAGGCGCAGGGATGTATTGCCTTTCAGCATAACATCTGCCGTCAGCTGTTGTCTCAGCTGGAAGGTAGCTGGAGATGTGACCACAATGTTATGGTCATAGTTGCCGAGGTTGAATATCTCGTAATACGACTGCCCGTAATTAGGTGAGAACATCATGCCGACCAACGGGTATCTCGCCTCATAGCCCAACGTCACTCGTTTGCCAAACACGGTAAGGTCATAGCGTGCGGCAAGGTGTGCGCCTATAGCTGCGCTGAGATAACCTTGTGCCGGGTTGTTATTGCTGTTACGGTTGTTGTAGGTACCGCCCAGCAGTCCCTCAGCCATACCGCCGACATATATGTGCAGGGCATCATGAAGCATGTCCCAACGTCTTGTCACGGAATAGGCAAACACATAATGGCCGGAGTATTCATGTCCGTTGCGGACACGGTTATGAGTGTAGGCGAATGCCAGCTCATGACTCAAGCCGTATGTCAAGCCTCCGGTACTGCCCATAGACAGGCTGTCCATATACAGGCGGTCACGCCTTACCTCTGACATCAGGCGCCACTCCATGCCACGGTATTTCTCCTGCGACAGATAGGTGTCAAGCATATTTGCACCACCCACGCCAAGCATAGTGGCCACCTCTGTCTCCTGTGCATTAATATGACCAGGCAGGCAGAGCATCATCAACGCTATGAACAGGCTGCCGACTCTCATCAACTCTCAAACAAATTAAGCTGGCCTGTCATCTCGTCCTTCACCTGCTGTTGTGTCTTACCAGCATCTGGATCCAGGTTCTCTTCCTCTTCCATGGCGTCCTCATCGTTCTCGCCTTCATCCGGAGTCTCCGGCACTCTCTTGGGCTCCAGTTCCTCTACCTTATCAACGGTGAACGTACTGATGCGCTTACCCTTTGCCTTGAAGCCCTTGACTGCGATAAACTCCTCACAGTCTATCTCCATAGGCTCACGGAAGCTGTCATTACCTCCGAATGTCACCCTTATATATGGGAAAGGTGTGTCTGTCAGCAACAGCAACTTGTTTCCGCTGTTGTCGCCAAGGAATGAGCGGTGGTTCTTTATCGCCTCCATCTCAAACCTCTTGATATATCCGAAACCGTTATTGTCTGCATCAAGCAATACTGCCGTCCACGGCTTGTGCTCATCCCATTTCTCTATGCGCAGTATGTCTTGCTCAAAGTGGTTGTTAGGGTCAGGCGTGGTAATATAGAAGTCGCCGTTGCTGAGCACCACAAGTATGCTGTCAGTATCAAGGAACTTACCCAATGACTCACCGTGGGCATCGTAGTTGAGCCTGTTGACATCACGATCCCACCACACCTCTCTGCCTCCGAGCGTGGAGTGTCCGTGGCTCTTCAGACCTATCTTATGCACCGGATATTTTGTCAGGGTGTTACCCTTGGTGCCACGTCCCTTGATGTCGAGTGTGGCGAAGTCATAGTCAAAGAATATCTTCTTGATGCGAGGTCCAGGCTCATGTGTCACCTTTATCACCTCTGCTTCGCCGTTAGGATTGACGGTAAAGTACATCACACGGCTGTCCTTAGTGCCCTGCGTAATGTCATACTCCCTGTCGCGGGTGCATGAGTCAACGAAGAAACGCTTCACGAAGTAACGTCCGTTCTTGCCGTCACGGTACACACAGTTATATATGGTACGGCGGTCGCCCTTCTTCCACACGCCGAGGTGCAGCACGTTCTTGCCCACGTCTATCTTGTCTGCCACCCTGATAATCTTGAACTTACCGTCACGGTAGAAGATGATGATATCGTCGATGTCTGAACAGTTACATACGAACTCAGCCTTCTTCAGACTGGTACCTATAAAGCCTTCCTGACGGTCTATGTAGAGCTTCTCGTTAGCCTCAACGACCTTTGATGCTTCGATGGTGTCAAAGCTGCGTATCTCCGTAAGGCGTGGATGCTCCGCACCATACTTGTTTTTCAGGTGTTCAAACCAATCACAGGTTATCTCGACCATTCTGCCGAGATCGCGCTCTATCTCTGCTATCTCTGCCTTTATCTTGGCTATGAGCTCGTCTGCCTGGTCCTTGGAGAACTTCAGTATGCGCTTCATCTTTATCTCCATGAGGCGCAGTATATCATCCTTGGTCACCTCGCGCACCAACTGCGGATAGTATGGAGTAAGGCGCTCGTCGATATGCTCGCATGCGGCATCTACCGACACTGCATTCTCATATTTCTTATCCTTATATATACGCTCCTCTATGAAGATACGCTCCAATGAACAGAGGAACAGCTGCTCCAGCAGTTCATCGCGTCTTATCTGCAGTTCCCTACGCAACAGCTCCATCGTCTGGTCTGCACTGCTGCGCAGCACATCGCTGACGCTAAGGAACTGTGGCTTGCGGTCTTTTATGACGCAGCAGTTTGGCGATATGCTTATCTCACAGTCGGTGAAGGCATAGAGGGCGTCGAGGGTCTTGTCTGAGCTTACGCCGGGCGTAAGGTGTACCAGTATCTCCACGTTTGCTGCAGTGAGGTCTTCCACCTTCCTTACCTTTATCTTGCCGCGCTCCACTGCCTTAGTGATAGACGCTATAAGGGTCTCTGAAGTTTTTGAGAATGGTATGTCACGTATTACGAGTGTCTTCTGGTCGAGTTTCTCTATCTTCGCCCTCACCTTGATACTGCCGCCACGCTGGCCGTCGTTATATTTAGAAACGTCTATGCTGCCGCCCGTAGGGAAGTCTGGATACAGATGGAACTCCTCGCCACGCAGGTATGCTATGGCTGCGTCGCATATCTCACAGAAGTTATGCGGCATTATCTTTGAATTCAGACCTACGGCTATGCCTTCCACGCCCTGTGCCAACAACAACGGGAATTTCACCGGCAGCGTAACTGGTTCCTTGTTTCGGCCATCGTATGACAGCTGCCACTCCGTGGTCTTTGGATTGAACACTGCCTCCAGGGCAAACTTACTCAGGCGTGCCTCTATGTATCGTGGTGCGGCTGCCGCCGAACCCGTGAGGATGTTTCCCCAGTTACCCTGCGTATCAATAAGCAGGTCTTTCTGTCCCATCTGAACAAGGGCATCGCCTATAGAGGCATCGCCATGCGGGTGGAACTGCATAGTATGGCCCACGATGTTCGCCACCTTGTTGTAGCGACCGTCGTCCATACGCTTCATGGAATGGAGTATGCGTCGCTGCACCGGCTTCAGGCCATCCTCTATATGTGGCACCGCACGGTCAAGGATGACATACGAGGCATAGTCCAAGAACCAGTTCTGGTACATGCCGCTGAGGTGATGCACCACAGAGGCGTCAAAACGGTTGACCGGGCGGTAGTCCGGCTGTCCGTCTGTTTCTTTGTCTGCCTCCTGCTGTATTATTATTTCGTCGTCCATCATCTGTCTTTTTTATAATATCTTAGCTACTCAACTCTCTGTTGTATTTATTCCCTCTCTATAGTATTTCTCCAAGAGCTCATGCGCTCCCATAAAGCTGGTCTTCTCTCCTCCCTGCACGCTTTTCTCCATCTCCTGCATAGCCTGCTGCATCACGGGGTTGTTATAGAAGTGTCCCAGCAACTCGTTATTGATGGTCTCTCGCATCCAGTATCTGTTCTGTTTGCTTCGGCGATAGCTGAAGTAACCGTTCTTCCTCACATAGTCGAAGTACTCATATACCATCTCCCATATCTCCTTGATGCCGAGGGCATATAATCCAGAGTATGTCAGCACACGCGGCGTCCATCCGCTCTCAGACTTCGGGAAGAAATGCAGCGCGTTGCGGAATCCCTGCGCCGCCATCTCGCATCGTCTCACATTGTCGCCGTCACACTTGTTTACCACAATAGCATCGCAAATCTCCATTATGCCACGCTTTATGCCCTGTAGCTCATCACCCGTGCCAGCCACCTGTATAAGGAGGAAGAAGTCAACCATAGAGTGACAAGCCGTCTCGCTCTGTCCTACTCCCACCGTCTCTATGAATATCTTGTCAAAGCCTGCAGCCTCACACAGTATCACCGTCTCACGCGTCTTCCTCGCCACGCCACCGAGGCTGCCCGCTGATGGGCTGGGGCGTATGAAAGCATCAGGATGTGTGGAGAGTTTCTCCATACGCGTCTTGTCACCCAATATACTGCCCTTAGACCTTTCTGACGAGGGGTCAATGGCGAGCACCGCCAGCTTGCCGCCGTAATGCGACAACACATACTGTCCGAACTCATCTATCGAAGTGGACTTTCCTGCACCCGGCACGCCACTGATACCTATCCTCAGGGAGTTGCCGCTGTGAGGCAGACAACGCTCTATCACCTGCTGCGCCATAGCCTGATGCTCGGGCAACACGCTCTCCACCAGTGTCACAGCCTGCGACAACATAGTGACATTGCCAGCCAATATGCCGTCCACCATCTCGTCAACGGTGTAGCGCTTACGCACGAAACGCCGTCTGTTGAGATACGGATTGATAATCGACGGCTGACTAACGCCGCTGTTGACTGTCAGCCCCTTGTATTCAGCTTGGTTCTCTGGATGCTCCATACTTTACTTCTGTATGTTTATCACCACTTTCTGGTTATTAGGGTCATTTGTTATCATAAGGATACGCGGACGCGTACGCACTTTCTTCAGTTCCTTGCCTATGGCGGTAACCTTCAGCCTTGTTGACTCGCCCGGCTCCAGACGCTGCTTACCCAACTGCACCTGCAGTCCGGCAGTAAAGAGTTGCACCTTGGATATCTCGAGCACGGCCTTGCCTTCGTTTCTTATCTCTATCTCATCCTTTGCCTTTGACTTGTTCTGCAGCTCTGTCATATTCAAGGTCTTTGACGACATCACCATGTGAGGAGCATAGGCACGCTTCACGTCATCAGCAGCGATGACCGGCGGCAGCAGCACCGTTGACACTGTCACCTCCTTGTCCTTGTTCACCTTGTCAGCACCGTTCTTTGCCAGATAGATGGTTGACTGCGTAAGTCCGTAGTCACGCACCTCGCGTGAGTTAAGCGTGATATACATAGTGCCTCTCTGCTTCGGACCGAGCATCTTCGGCTTCATTTCAGCCGTAAGGTATGACGGCAGACGCAGCATCACCGGTTCCACATTCTGTCCCGTAGGGTTAAACACCTGTATCTTCTTTGTCAGCAGCACACCCTTGTGCACATCGTCAAAGTCTATTGACTCCACGTCAGTCATCAGTATGCCTAACTTGAAGGGGTAGTTACCAGTGTAATTCTCCACGCGTGTCACCACCTGACCACGCACCTCAAACTCCGCCGGAGTGTCAGACATTGTGTCATATACACGCACTATGCGGTCAAAGTGTCCCAACTGCTTACAGTCAAAAGTAATGTTGAGCGTTACATCCTGTCCCGGGTTAACGTTGCCGGCGGTATATGCCGCCTGCGAACATCCGCAACCTGTGTCAACATACTTCACGGCAGCAGGCGACGTAGAAGTGTTGCGCATCATGACCGTTATTGTGGCAGGCGTACGAAACAACATCTGACCGCACTCAAACTCTTTAGCCTGTGCGGTAAAGCTTTGCGCTGCAGCGCCAAGGTGACACATCATCATTGCCACCATGCATATATTTGGTATTATCCTCATTTCTTCTTCTCCGTTAACTTGTTATATCCTTAGGTTATCATCAAGGTGGACACTACATATTCCCACCTTATATGTTTACATTGCAAATTTACAATTTTTTTTTCAATTGTCAAAGCTTTTATTTTGTATTTCGCCCGACTTTTCGTAACTTTACATCTGCAAATCCTATGAGATACAAAATAATAGACAACCTCTCTGACTACGCCCCCACCGACCAACTGTTGTGCCGGCTCCCATCCTGGCGGCGCGAGCAGGCACAGAAGTTCAGGCATGAGCAGGGACAACGTGAGTGTGCCTTGTCATACCTGTTGCTGAGCGAGATGACCGGTTTCCGACCTGTCTTCGGCACTACCGAGCACGGCAAGCCGTTCATGCTCCTGGATACTACCGACGGGCAGGACACGCCCGGTGCCGGCGAGAGGTTCTTCAACATATCCCATTGCAAGGCTGCCATAGGCTGCATAGTGGACAGCGACGAGGTGGGCATCGACGTGGAGTGTACCGGCCGCTACAAGGAGCGGCTGGCGCAATATTGTATGAGCGATGACGAATTACAGCAGATAAAAGAGGCTGCCGACCCCGATGCGCTCTTCACCATGTTGTGGACACAGAAGGAGGCCCTGCTGAAACTCACAGGCGAGGGCATCACCGACGACATGAAGACGTGTCTGTCGTCAGCACGCGCCAAAGGAGTGAGGATTGACAGCGGAGTAAATAGGGAGAAGGGCTACGCATGGAGCGTGGCTTACCGTGAAAAGGATAGAAATCAAGAAGTTAACGATATATGAACAAGCTTTTACATATCAGCATTATATTCATGTCACTACTCCTTGCTTCATGCGGCAAGGACGAAGACTATGTCTCTGAGAGTGAAACATCTTTCAGTTTCACTTATCCTACAGACAACTCCAAGGGTTACGTGAAGGTGTTGCAACAGCACACCGTAGGCAATGGCTTCCCCATCATCATTATGGCTGACGGCTACCTGCAGAGCGACATCACCTCTGGCACATACCACAACGTCGTAAGTAACGCCGTAAATGCCTTATTCGCAGTGGAACCGATGACATCCCTCAAAGCATATTTCGACATATATGAGGTGCAGGCAGCATCTGAGGTCAGCGGCATCACCTCAACACAGCGTAACACTGCTTTCTCCACTTATTTTGAAAGCACCACCGGTGTCACGATTACGGGTAACAACACAAAGATAGAGAACTATGCATGGTACACGCTGAAGAAGAACTATAGCAAATTCCACAATGCCCTTGTCATAATGCTGGTAAACAGCACCCGCTATGGCGGTGTCACGCAGTTGGCTGCCGACTACAGCTCTACCGACTCCATTCCGGGTGGTTTCTCACTCGCTTACGTACCCACAGGATGCAAGGTAAACAACGTAAGTTGTTTCACCCAGGTGTTACAACACGAGGCGATAGGTCACGGCATAGGCAAACTGGCTGATGAGTACACACAGGAATATGACGCCCCCTCACAAGAAGTCATAGACCAATACCTCAACTTGCAGAAGTACGGTCTGTATATCAACACCAAGTATGACGCTGACACCGAGAACCCTGTTGTTGAAGGCACACTCAGAAGGACCTCTGGCGGCATCGTAACAAAGTATGTCATAGGTGGACACACCATGCAGCCCGGCGATATAGGCTACCTCTTCGCCTGCGATGCCGGATACAGCAACGAGGAATTGGGATGGATTCAAGGTGGCTACACCTATCTCACACCCAGTACCACCTTATACACAGGCGACAATACGAATTACCTGGGATGGTACACCACGGAAAAGAATTTCTACCGCCCCACATGGCGCAGCCTGATGAATGACGTGACAGAACAGGACAGCAAGACATTCAACGCCTTGTCACGCTACATTATCTACTGTCGTGTATTAAAGGTTGCACAAGGTTCACCAGGCAACATTCATAACGAGCAACTACAGCGACGCTTCATGCAGTTTGACACCATGCGAAGCTACAGCTCTGCCGCCAAGAGTGCAGCGCCCTATGCCAGAAGCATAAAGGAGATAAGCACAGAGCAGACACCACCGGCCTTGCCTGCTCCTAAGCTGATAGAGAAAATCACCTTAGACTAAAAACATTTCAAGTATGGCAATAATAAAGAGTATTTACGGCAAGGCCCCACAATGGGGTGACAACTGTTATTTCAGTGAGACGGCAGCCGTCGTGGGCGACGTCAAGATGGGCGACGAATGCTCAGTATGGTTCAGTGCCGTGGTAAGGGGCGACGTGGCTCCTATCACTATGGGCAACCGCTGCAACGTGCAGGACGGTGCCTGCGTACACGTTACCAACACCACCGGTCCTACAGTGATGGAAGATGACGTCACAATAGGACATAATGCCACCGTACACGCCTGCACCCTGCGCAAGGGATGCCTCATTGGCATGGGTGCCACGGTGCTCGACGGTGCCGACGTCGGCGAGGGTGCCATCATCGCCGCCGGCGCATTGGTGCTGGGCGGCACTAAGGTTGGCGAACACGAGATATGGGGCGGCGTACCTGCCAAGTTCATCAAGAAAGCTCCCATAGGCAAGGCTGAAGCCTACGCTGAACACTATGCGCAATATGCAAAGGACTACATTGAGAATGCAGATTCAGTGAATTAACTTTATGATATGATTGCTCTGGCAATAACGACTTACATCTAAGACAAAACAATAAGAGCTGTGTCAATAACCTGACACAGCTCTTATCATTTTATAAACCGCAATGTTTTATTCTTTCATCACCTTGCGTGTCTCTACAGCTCCATTGGCTGACTCCTCACGTACAAGGTATATGCCGCGTGGCAACTGTCCTAACTCCTTGGCTGGCAGCACACGACCGAAGACGTCACAGATGGTAGTCTTTACCACATTGTTTGCCTGACGAGCCTGCTCTATGCCTGTAGCTTCCATGACTTTGACGTGCAGTGTGTCATAAGTATTGACTCCGTTCATATCTGTCAACCTGACAACAAACCTATACTCACCTGCCTCCTCTGGTATTCCTGTGAGCTTCAGAGTCTCGTTAGCCTCATCCATAGTAGTTGCGAATCCGGCTTTGGCCAGTATGGTCGTGGACGTACCTGACGGACGAAAGACTTTGGTTATCTTCAGTGCAGAGATATATGCTCCCTGTATGTCATAAGCCATATCTTCGTTCTGCTTAGCCTCCGTGTACATATCACTCTCCAAGTGAGGCAGGGTAGCCACAGCGAGGTTATAGCCGAGGTGTGGTGGCTGGTTGTATGCAGTGTTCTGCCAGCAGATACCCATACGGTAAGTATGGTCGTGCATCAATGTCGGCACATAGTACTTAGTCTCTATATTGGTACTGTAGATGCCAAGATAAGTCTCATCGTCACTTACGCTGTAGAGCACCAACTCTTCACGCCAGTCACCAAAGATATCAGCCGAGAGGTTTGGAGTATTCTTTGAACCGTTGCAAGTAGAACCAGGACCAAGGTTATAGAACGTCACAAGACGTCCAAATGATTTACTGCTGTCATTGTACTTGTCAAGTGTATTGCCGTCAAGCAGAGCTTCTTGCACCGTTCCATCCCAATACATACGGAAGTTCACAGAACTGGTGGCATCCGAAGCCTGCTTGCCCGTGGCAGCACTGTACTGTGGTCGCACGCTGGCACTACTGAACCACCATGCATTGTCTGTAGCAGACAACTGCGCAGCCATGCCGCGGCCGTTATCCACTCCTGCCGGACCGTCCTTGTATATTATCTCACCCGTTGCGGCATCATGCAAGTCCCATGCGTATGTGCCTTTCTCCTCATGCACATCAAACACTTGGAGGCCTTCACGTCCAGGTATCATCGCTCCCACGTGGATGGCATCACCATGACCGAAGCCCGTGCCATAACGCAGAGTGCCGTCATGCTTCAAGGCTGCTGAGCCCCAGATTATATCATCTTTTCCATCGCCATCAACATCAGCTACAGACATATTGTGGTTACCGTTCTGAAACATTGTGCCGCTGCCACTACCACTGGTAGGCGAGCACCCACTATAGCTTTTTGATGTAGCATTACCTTCCGCATCCCATGTAACAACATTGTAAGCAGTGCCTGACTCATGAGAACTCAGCCAGCGTGGTATCAGCTTCTCACCGTCAAAGCTTACTGCCCAGATGTATGCGTATGTATAGTATCCGCGACAGAATATAGCACTTGCATTATTGTCGGGACCATCTATATATGCGGTACCAGCAAGATAACGCTCACCGCGGTTGCCATAACTGCCTGTGTCGCTTTTATCAGAACGTGTATCCCAGTCCTTAGTACCTGAGGCAGCACTCAGCGTAGCTATACCGTTACGGTTAGGATAATAGGCAATGGTGTTGATGGCCTTACCTGTCAGACCATCAAAAACGGTGAGATACTCATGACCACCGTTTATACGACCTCCGCCTGCGGCAGCCCAGTCCTTAGTGTTGTCGGCAGCCTTGATGGTAGCGTTGTCCGTAGCCTGATTCACATACACTCCTGTGCCGTCAAGTGAACCGGGAGCAGTCTTACAAATCATCTCTGCCTTGCCGTCGCCATCATAGTCATACACCTGGAACTGTGTATAGTGTGCACCGGCACGGATGTTCCTGCCGAGGTCTATGCGCCACAGCTTTGTGCCGTCAAGCTTATAGCAGTCTATATACACATTATCCGTAATGCCTCCATTTGAGTTATCCTGAGAGGTTGACGGATCCCACTTCACGAATATCTCGTACTCACCGTCGCCGTCAACATCGCCTACGGAACAGTCGTTAGGCGTATATGTCCCACTGTTTGCCGCACCCGCAGCAGGACGGTCAAGAGGCAGTTTCATCCATACGTTAGCCCATGGTGTTACAGGGGTTGTGGTCTCAACCACCTCTCCGTCAACCTTTACCCTTACCTGGTATGTTGATGACGCTTTACCGCCTTTATCCAGGAAGTTTGAGGTTTTAAGGTCATTCGCAATCACAGTACCGTCTCGCAAAACATCGAAACGTGTAGAGCGAGGGTCAGTGCCCAGCAGTCGCCAAGAGATAAGGCGTGACGTACTGCCGTTTGATACTGGCACCGCCACCACGCCACGGTCAAGCTTCTCCATCTGGCTCACAGGTGTGTTCTGTGCCTGAGCGCCTAACAGTGTTGTAACAAACAACAAAAGTGTAGAGTAGATTTTTTTCATATAAGACGTTAGTTATTTAATATCCTTTACTTAGATGTAATTTATAGTCAATTAGTTTATTTTCAAAGTGCAAAGTTACTAAAAAAAAAAGAAATGACATTATTTTGCTTTTTTTTTTATAACTTTGTAACTATTATGAAGATTGGCTACGACGCAAAAAGATATTTCCATAACCGCACAGGACTGGGCAACTACAGCCGCACACTGGTAGGCAACATCTCTGCTCTCTACCCTGAGGTTGAGACTTGTCTGTATGACAGCAAGGCCCTAGAGCGTACTTTCCGTCTCGGCGCGAAGGCGAAGAATGACGGCTGTGACGTGTTTCACGGTCTGTCAAACGAGTTGCCGCGTGACATAGCGAGGCTGGGCTTTCCTTCAGTTGTCACTATGCACGACGTGGCATGGCGCACCTTCCCCGATATGTATAAGCCGTGGGACAGGGTTATATATGACTGGAAGTACGGCTGGAGCGCACGCCACGCCACACACGTGGTGTGTATCAGCGAGTCAACGAAACGTGACGTTATGCGTTTCTACAATGTTCCAGAGCAACGGATAAGCGTAATATACCAGCCAGTGCAGCCTACTTTCTATGAGCCTATGGACAAGAAGGATGCTGCAAAGATAGTAGGCGAGGCATTACCCTATCTCAATGGCGAGCCATTTATCCTCACCGTCGGCTCCATCAACAGTCGCAAGAACCTGCTGGGAATGGTAAAGGCATACGAGCAGTTGCCCCATGACAGCCGCCCCCACTTTGTGGTGGTAGGCAACGGCAGGGAGTACCGCAAACAAGTGGAGTACTATATCAGCGACCGCGGCGGCATGGACGGGGTAATACATATTGAGAGCAACATACATGACGCACAGACACTGAAGGCTCTGTATGCACAGGCACAATTGCTGATGTACCCGTCTTTCTATGAGGGGTTCGGTCTGCCCGTAGTGGAGGCGGCTCTGCAGTGCTGTCCCGTGATAACGAGCAACGTATCATCACTACCCGAGGCTGCCGGTGACGCCGCCATACAGTGCTCACCGTCATCAGTGGATGAGATTGCCGAGGCACTGAGACACCTCTTGGACAACGACACCGAGCGCAAGGAACGTGGCATACAGGCACGGCAGTATTGCATGGAGAACTTCGACACAGAGAAACTCACACGACAGATGTTTGACTTATACCAATCTCTATGCTGAGCGAAAAGATACATAATATAAAGGATGGCGACAAGGGAAAGGCACAGTTCATACGCTTCATCATGAACGGATGCCTGGCCGCCGCCATACACTATGCCATATACTATATACTGCAGAAATATATAGAGGTGAACATGGCATACTCCATAGGATATGCCATCAGTTTTCTCGTGAACTACTACACCACGTGCCGCTTTACCTTCAGACAGAGTCCGACGTGGAAGCACTTTGCAGGCTTCGCCGGCTCACACACCGTAAACTACCTGTTGCAGGCGGCACTCTTCTGGATATGTATGCAGATAGGCGTGCACAGACTGGTGGCTCCCGTCATCGTCATGACAACAGCCATGCTGGTACAGTTCACCATATTGCGCCTGGTGTTTAAGAAAAGTTAAAAAAACAACGGTTGTCATTGCTATGACTAAAAAACTTCGTACATTTGCGAATAGCAACAACTTTATACTAATTAACTAACGGTGGTAACGCCATGTTACGCACCACTAATATTAACCAAAACAAGAAAAACAGATGAAAAAACTATTCTTTATGGCTCTTGCCGGAATGGTGATGGCCTTCACATCATGTGGAAACAAGACCGCTGAGAATGCGGAGGTGGTTGATAGTGTCGCTACTGACTCAGTAATGGATGCCGAGTCACTGGTATCAGCGCTTGGCGAGAAGCTTAACGCTAACGACCCAGCTGCCCTCGCTGCTCTATCACAGCAGGCTCAGCAGACTATTGCTGACTTGATAGCCAAGGGTGACACCGCTACAGCAAAGGCTTACGCATCAAAGATTAAGGAATTTGTTGACACCAACGCTGACAAGATAAAGACTATCGCCAGTGGTAACGAGACTATCAACAATCTGGTAAACACCGTAAAGGCTACAAGCATATCTGAGCTGGCAACACAGGCTGCCAACGCAGTTAAGGCTGACGCTAACCAGGCTGCAACAGAGGTTAAGGATGCTGCTGACGCAAAGGTGCAGGAGGGCAAGGACGCTGCCAAGCAGAAGGTGAACGAGCAGGTGGACGCTGCTAAGCAGAAAGCCAATGAGCAAGTAGATGCAGCTAAGCAGAAAGCTAACGATGAGGTTAACAAGGCTACTAACAAGGCTCTGAACAAACTGGGACTCTAATAAAATACAGGTTTAATACAAACTGTATCTATATATAAAAAGGAAGAATGGGATTATCTCATTCTTCCTTTTTTATTTTCTATTCCTTATTATTTATTCTTTTCGTTATCAGTTCTCTTCTTCTTGTTCCTGTTCCAGCCCCTCCCTCTTAAAGATGCTGAAGTTCACGCTACCATAGGCCCGGTGTTCCCGGAACAGAGGATTAGCAGAGAAGTCATACTGCTTGCCATGCTCAAAGACAAACAACCCGCCGTCAGCCAACAATGGCAGCACCTTATCGGGTATCTCTGCCAACGTAGGCAGAGCGTATGGAGGGTCAGCGAAGATAAAGTCAAACTTTTTCTTGCAGCTCTTGACAAACCTGAACACATCACCACGTATCAAGGTATGGTTCTCGACATTTAGTTTCGCCAGGCACTGGCTGATAAAACGCGCATGGTCACGGTCGGCCTCAACGCTCGTTACATGACTGCAACCACGCGAGAGCATCTCAAGTGTAATGCTGCCGGTACCGGAAAACAAGTCAAGGGCTGTGACATCCTCAATATCCATGTAACCCATAACGACATTAAAGATATTCTCCTTTGCGAAGTCCGTCGTAGGACGTGCCTTGAACGTACGCGGCACATCAAAATGCCTTCCTTTGTATTTTCCCGTTATAACCCTCATTATTCTATCATCATATCAAAGGGCATACCCTCTATTTCTGCCAACGGCGAACGGTTAAGGCTGGCGCTGACATTGATATCATGGATTCGTGTGACATAGGTGGCAAGCCTGCCACGCAGCCACTGCTCATGAGGCATAGCACCTATTATAAAAAGGTCATCCTCTGCCTGGTTCATGCCAAGCTGTTTCCATGCGAAGAGTATGTAATAGAGTGCATCATGCGCATGCGTTGCGTCAAAGGTATTGGCGAAACGCACACGGCCGTGCTCAAACTGGCACACATCAACAGACTTGTCATGGAAATAGGCAAACAACTTCCTGCGCTGCCCTGACTGATAGTACCTGTTATAGAAATGCTGCCATACAGGGTATATCACATTATGCACAGCCACCTCCTTGCAGTTGTCTGTCACTACCATGTGAAGGTCACTATTGACGGTGAAGATACCCACGGCATCAAAGTCGTCCATGGGCCTGACTATCTTCTCCTCACCCTTATGGCCTGTCATGACGCTGCTGTACAAGTCTTCTGTTGTCAGTTCTTCGTCAAGGTTGTCATATTCATCTACGGGCAAGAGGATGACAGGTGTCGTCACCATCAGTTCTGCATAGTCTATGCCATCCCTCAGATACTCCTCTGTCCTGAATGCCTCACGCAGGTTTGCTGCCACAGACATTCCGGTCTTTATCTGATACGGATGGAACGCCCTGCTGCCGTCAGCCTCCTTCGTGAGGAAAGCCAGCGAGTCCTGCCCTGCCCTTATCTTTATACTTCTGCCTTTTGTCGTCTCCGCCATCTGCCTTTATCTCTTTAGCATATCAGAGAAAAACCACACGGCCACAATACGGCGGTCCACATCCTTGGCTATACCCATGACACGGTCAGCGCAGTCCTTCACCACTCCCTTCTTGGATATGGTGCCCACATAGCTGTTCAGACCGTTACGCACCGTACCGTTTTTCAGTATGCAGCCTATGTAACGTCCCTTCTCGTCACGGATGGTGTTCTCAGCGTCAATCTTGCCTCTCACCACGTCATATCCATCTCTTATAGTACCGTCAGACTCAAACCTGCCCACGCGACGCGTAAACCTGTCATACACCACACCGTCATCGTCTATACGACAGAGAACGTGTTTGTTATTCTCGTCATAGATAACCTGTTCTGCCCTGCAGCTGAGGGTTGACAGCATGGCGAGCATTATTGTCATTACGACAACATTTAAGCACTTAATATTCTTTTTCATCTCTTTTCCTCCTTAAATAAATGTGTTTGTTATACGGTGGCAAAGTTACAGATTATTTGCAAACCTAACAAATTAATCAGAAGAAAAGTTTGCCTGAGATGAAAAAAAAAGTTAACTTTGCCCGCATGACAACGACTGAATTCAAAAACTTCATACTGCAACAATCCTCTTTTATACCCACCATTGACCAGTTCTCCGCCATTGAGGCTTTCATAAAACTTATGGCATCACGAGAGCCTACGGCTATGATATTACGTGGTTCGGCAGGCACAGGAAAGACCTCCATAGTAAGTGTCATGGTGCGTTCCCTGCTTGCGCTTCGGCAAAAGGTGGTGCTGCTTGCGCCCACAGGAAGGGCTGCCAAGGTGCTGTCGCTGAACTGCGACTACCCGGCATCAACAATCCATCGCAAGATATATCGACAGAAAAGCATCGGCGGCGACTTCAGTCTTGATGTCAATATGCACACCGACACTCTGTTTGTGGTTGACGAGGCATCAATGATAAGCACTATCCCCCAGCTGCAGACTGACGGCATGCCAATGTTCAAAGGTAACGGCGGCGGTGTCATTGACGACCTTATAACATACGTCTATTCCGGCCGCAACTGCAAGATGCTGTTGGTGGGCGACACGGCACAGCTACCGCCCGTAGGTGAGGAAGAGGCGCCTGCTCTCAACAATGCTGTGATAGGCTGCTACGGACTGAACGTGGTGGATGCCGACCTCAGCGAGGTGGTAAGACAGGCGGAGGAGTCGGGCATACTGTGGAACGCTACGCTGGTCAGGCAGCTGATAACGCATGATGACGTGACGCAGCTGCCCAGACTGTACTTCAAGGCTTTTGCTGACATAATGGTGCTACCGGGAAATAAATTGATAGAGACGCTGGAGGAAAGCTATGCCAGCGTGGGAATAGATGACACCGTAGTGATAACACGCAGCAACAAACGCGCAAACATATATAACAACGGCATACGCACAAGAATTCTTGATTACGAGGAGGAACTGTGTGGCGGTGACAGGATAATGATAGTAAAAAACCACTACTTCAACAGTCCCGAAGCCAGCAAACCGATAGACGATACAGAGAAAAAACATCTCACCTTTATCGCCAACGGTGACATGGCTACTGTGTGCCGCGCACGACGCACAAGAGAGTTTTACGGTTTCCGCTTTGCAGACCTCACACTGCGCTTTCCCGACTATGATGATGAGGAGATGCAACTGACGGCAGTGCTTGACACTCTGCAGAGCGAGGCACCAGCCATGACCGTAGAACAGAGACAGGCCCTGTATGACGGTGTGATGGCTGACTATATGGATTTACCTCACAAAGCTGACCGCCTCAAGGCAGTGAGAGACGACACCTATTACAATGCGCTGCAAATAAAATATGCCTACGCCATCACCTGCCACAAAGCGCAGGGCGGTGGTTGGAGTCATGTGTATGTGGACCAAGGATACATGACCGATGACATGCTTACCCCCGACTATATACACTGGCTATACACAGCCATCACACGTGCAAAAGACGTGCTTTACCTCGTCAATTGGCCTGACACTCAGGTAGCTTCGGATACTTCCTTAACATACCGTCTAAACGCAGGCGCATAACGCCGAAGAAAGCCTCGCCGAAGATACCGCCGCTCATCTTGCTCACGCCCTCGCGACGGTTTACGAATATAACCGGTACCTCCTTCAGCTTGAAGCCTATCTTATATGCCGTGTATTTCATCTCTATCTGGAAGGCATAGCCCTTGAAACGTATCTTGTCAAGCTCTATCGTCTCCAGCACACGGCGCTTGTAGCACTTGAAACCGGCAGTGGTATCGTGTATCTTGAAACCTGTGACTATGCGCACATACATTGAAGCGAAATAAGACATCAGCACGCGACCTATAGGCCAGTTCACGACATTCACTCCGCTGACATATCGCGAACCTATGGCAACGTCATATCCCTCGTCAGCACAGGCGCTGTACAGACGCGGCACGTCATTAGGGTCATGACTGAAGTCTGCATCCATCTCAAACACATACTGGTAGTCACGCTCCAACGCCCACTTGAATCCTTTGATATAGGCAGTACCCAATCCCAACTTACCTGAGCGTTCCTCTATAAACAGCTGACCTTGGAACTCAGTATCAATCAGCTTGTGTACTATCTCAGCCGTGCCGTCAGGCGAGCCGTCGTCAATCACAAGTATGTGGAAAACCTTCTCCAAGGCGAAGATGGCGCGTATTATCTTCTCAATATTTTCCTTCTCGTTATATGTCGGAATGATTATAACGCTGTCGCTTTGTCTCATCGCTTCTATTCGTCTGTTGTCTATGTTTCAGGACACAAAAGTACTAATTTTCATCGCATTGCACGAATATTTTCTTGATTATCTTTAATTTTTAAGATTATTTTGTATAAATACACCCTGTAAAAAAGAAAATAGGCTGTCATTCACTTTGCCACCTCGCCATAATTTTGTAATTTTGCAGTCTTAATCATTGACGGTATAATGACGGCTACAGATATTAAAGACATAATGAAGGTGTATGCCCGCTCGGCTCAAGCCAAGGCGATGACAGCGATGCTGAAGGACAAGAAGCAACGCCACGCCGTAGTCAACGGACTGACACAGTCTGCCGCCGCCTTGTATCTCGCAGTGACGTCAAAGAGCGCCGGGCGTCCCCTCCTTATCATCATGCGCGATGCTGACGAGGCCGGATATATGTATCAAGACCTACACACCATGGTGGGCGACGTTGTGAAATACCTCCCCTCATCATACAAACGTGCCGTGAAGTTCGGACAACGTGACGCGTCAAGCGAGATACTGCGCACCGAGATACTCTCTGAACTGGCGTCACCGTCTTCCGCTCCCTTGATAGTGACCTACCCCTCCGCACTTGCAGAGATGGTGATATCCAAGGAGAACATTGTGGAGAGTTCCATCAGCATACAGCGTGGACAGACAGTACAGATGAGCCAGGTGGTAAGACAACTGCGCGAACTGGGGTTCTGCGAATGCGACTATGTATATGAGCCGGGACAGTTTGCCGTACGCGGCAGCATCCTCGACGTCTATTCTTATTCATGCGAATATCCTTACAGGTTAGACTTCTTCGGTGATGAGATAGACACCCTGCGCACATTCGACGTAGAGACACAGTTGTCATCAGACCGTCTTGACAACGCCACGATAATGCCCGAGGTGGCTGCCACCAAGACTGAGAAGGTGCCACTGCCCGACCTGTTGCCCGACGACACCGTCATCATAACCCATGACAAGGCTTTTGTCATCGATGACATCGACTTCATCTACAAGGAGGGGTTTACCAATGCCGCCAAGACTGACAGGCTCTCTGGCGTAACCGAGGCAGAGAAGGCTGACGTGATGCGTGAACTCACACGCGAGCTCAACCTATGTAAGGCATCACGCTTCGAGAAAAGCATTGAGAGGTTCAAGACCATAGAACTTACCGGCGGCAGGGCAACGCCTGCCAATGCCACACACCTCACCCTGTCCACCACGCCCCAGCCTCTTTTTCATAAGAACTTTGAGTTACTGGCACAGACGATAGACGACTACCAACTGAAAGGATACAAGACTTGCATCCTCTCAGACAGCGACAAGCAGCATGAGCGCCTGTCCGTAATCCTTGACGAGAAGAAGGTCACTTTCTCCGCTGTCAAGGGTACTCTGCACGAGGGATTCATTGACAATGACCTGCAGATGGTGCTGTTTACCGACCACCAGATATTTGAGCGTTTCCACAAGTATCAACTGAAGGCTGAGACCACCAAGCGCGGCAAGGCGGCTCTCACCATGAAGGAGTTGCAGGAGATGGAGCCGGGAGACTATATAGTGCACGTGGACTTCGGTATTGGTAAGTTTGGTGGACTGGTACGCATACCTACCGTCTCTCCCTCAGGCGAGCAGAGTTACCAGGAGGTGATACGCATCATCTACCAGAAGAACGACAAGGTAGATGTGTCTATACACTCTCTTTACAAGATAAGCAAATACCGCCGCGCCGATACCGGCGAGCCGCCACGCCTGTCAACCCTCGGCACCGGCGCATGGGAGCGCATAAAGGAGAAGGCGAAGAAACGCATCAAGGACATAGCGCGCGACCTTATCAAGCTATATGCCAAGCGCCGCCATGAGAAGGGCTTTGCCTTCTCTCCCGATTCGTTCATGCAGCACCAGCTTGAGGGCTCTTTCCTTTATGAGGACACACCCGACCAGATGCGCGCCACACAAGACGTGAAGCACGACATGGAGGCTGCCCGCCCTATGGACCGCCTCGTATGTGGCGACGTGGGCTTCGGCAAGACGGAGGTGGCAATACGCGCAGCATTCAAGGCAGCGTGCGACTCTAAGCAAGTGGCTGTGCTTGTGCCTACCACGGTGCTGGCATTCCAACACTATAAGACATTCTGCAAACGACTGGACGGACTGCCTGTGCGTGTGGACTACCTGTCACGCGCACGGACCACGAAGCAGGCCAAACAGGTTATAGAGGACCTCGCCACCGGCAAGGTTGACATACTCGTAGGCACACACCGTATGCTGTCGAAGACCGTAAAGTGGCATGACCTCGGTCTGCTCATCATTGACGAGGAACAGAAATTTGGCGTGTCAACCAAGGAGAAGTTGCGCCAGCTGAAGACTAACGTGGACACCCTGACCATGTCAGCCACACCGATACCGCGCACACTGCAGTTCTCTCTGATGGGAGCGCGCGACATGAGCATCATGCGTACTCCGCCACCTAACCGCCAGCCTATTGACACTCAGGTAACGACCTTCTCTCCTGAACTGGTGGCTGACGCCATCAACTTTGAGATGAGCCGTGACGGACAGGTATATTTCGTTTGCAACCGCATCGCCACGCTCGACAAGATGAAAACCATCATAGAGCACCATGTGAAGGACTGCCGCATAGCCGTAGGTCACGGACAGATGCCTCCTGAGCAGTTGGAAAAGGTGGTGATGGGATTCATCAACCACGACTATGACGTGCTGCTCTCTACCACCATCGTGGAGAACGGTATAGACATTCCTAACGCCAACACCATAATAATAAACGACGCCGACCACTTCGGACTCTCTGACCTGCACCAGATGCGCGGTCGTGTGGGACGCTCCAACCGTAAGGCTTTCTGCTACCTGCTGGCCCCACCGCTGAGCTATCTGCCTACAGAGAGCCGCCGCAGGCTTGAGGCTCTGGAGACATTCTCCGACCTCGGTTCGGGCTTCGCCCTTGCCATGCAGGACCTTGACATACGCGGAGCAGGCAACTTGCTGGGTGCAGAGCAATCGGGATTCATGGAGGACTTGGGATATGAGACCTACCAGAAGATACTGTCACAGGCGGTCAACGAACTGAAGAATGATGAGTTCCAAGATCTCTACAGGGAGCAGATAAGCGAGGGCGAGAACCTCACCGGCGATGACTTCGTAGATGACTGCACAGTGGAGAGCGACCTCGCCATGTATTTCCCTGACACTTATGTTCCCGGCTCAAGCGAACGTATGATTCTATACCGTGAGCTTGACAACATCGAGACCGACCAAGACCTTGAGGCTTACCGCAAGCGTATGGAGGACAGATTCGGTCCTGTGCCCACCGAGGGTGAGGAACTCATGATGGTGGTGATACTGCGCAGGCTGGGCCGCCGACTGGGTTGCGAGAAGCTGGTGCTGAAACAGCATATCATGAAGATGCAGTTTGTGTCTAACAATGACAGCGCCTTCTACCAAAGCCCATTCTTCGACTCCATCCTCAACTATGTGAGTCGTCACGCACGTCTCTGTGACATCAAAGAGGTGAAGGGACAAAACGTGCTTATCGTCAAGAGCGTTCCCAGCGTGAAGGAGGCCGTAGGCATACTGAGAAAGATGATGCCGGAGACGATTAACAATGCATAATGCATCGCTCGGCACGCAGTGACGCTTTTATAAAGGCCGTAGGCCGACTAAAAGAATTCATAATGAATAATTCATAATTAATAATGAATAATTAACAATTAATAATTCCCAACTTTCTTTCCCTTCCTCACAGGGAGGGAAAAGGGGTGGATAAAAGAACTAACGACTATGTTGAAGAGACTATCTACTTTACTCACAATCTGCCTGCTCACACTGATACAGGCACAAGCCGTAAACCCACAGAAGGGCAAGTATTTCCTTTATTGCCACATGAGCGACCGCGGACAGTGGACAGCCTTCGCCGTCAGCAAGGACGCAGAGAACTGGCAAGACATCATAGGAGGTGACAGCATCTTCTCCTCCGCAGAGCTGGCTGGCATCGAGGGAGGCACACGCGATGCATACATCTGTCGCAGCCACGACTGCAAACGCTACCTCATGGTCACCACCGACATGAACAACTCTAAGACCAAGGCTTTGGGCAAGAAAGAGGCATGGGACAACTATGGCATCAACCTTCTCACCTCTGACGACCTCATACACTGGAAGTCAACAACCTTTGACTACCGCAAGGGCACTTCCATATTCCTTGACCCAGAGAGCAAGAGCGTTTACAACGACTGGTCAACCATCAACCGCGTATGGGCTCCACAGATATTCTGGGATGAGACATACCTGTGGCCTGACGGCAAGAAGGGCGGCTACTTCATCTACTACTCTATGTGGAACCGCGCCGAGGAGAAGTATGACCGTATGTACTACAGCTATGCCGACGAGTCTTTCACCCGACTGACACAGCCACAGCCACTCTTCGACTGGGGCTATGCCACCATCGACGCCGACATCAACTACGTGCCTGCAGACGGTCTCTTCCACATGATGATAAAGAAAGAGGGCGGACAGCCGGGACTCTTCACCGCCACTGCACCTAAGCTCACTGGTCCGTGGAGCGAGCCTGTGGCTGATGACTACGTAAACTTCGAGGGCAAGAAGAAGTGTGAGGGCGTGTCTGCCTTCCAGGTACCTGGTGAGGACGGATGGCGCATAGCCTACATTGAGTACTCTTCACGCCCGAGAAACTACCGCATCTGCCATGCCGACAAGTTCATGCGCAACTTCCGTTCACCTGAGAACATAAAGGGTGTTACCGCGCCACAGCACGGCTCTTTCATGCGCATCACGAAGAAGGAATACAAGCGCCTGCTGAAACTGAATAAGAAGAAATAACATTCTTGGCGTAAGAGCCGTGAGGCCACAAGGGAATTTATGATATATATCCTGCTTGCATATTTCGCCCTGCTGCTTATGGTCAGCAGGATGATAAAGAGGAAAGACACCGCCACCGCCTTTTTCCGCGGTGAGCGGCAGTCACCATGGTATATGGTGGCTTTCGGCATGGTGGGTGCCAGCATCTCCGGCGTATCGTTTGTCAGCGTGCCGGGCATGGTGCTCCATTCCGGTTTCACTTACCTTGAGGTATGCGCAGGCTTCATAGGCGGTTACTTTGTAGTGGCATACGTGCTGCTGCCCATCTACTATAAGCATAACGTCACCACCATATACACCTACCTCCGACGCATCAGCGACGAGGCTTGTAAGACTGGCTCTGCCTTCTTCGTCATATCCAAGTTGCTGGGAGCGGCGGCAAAGTTCTATGTGCCGTGCTTCATCATCAGCAGGGTGGCAGACTGTGACTTCACCATCACCGTATGCCTTATGCTGTTCCTCGTGTGGCTCTACACCCGCAGGGGAGGTATAAAGACCCTGGTATGGACCGACACCCTGCAGACGCTCTGCATGATGGTGTGCCTCGCCCTGCTCATCGTCAATATAGGTCCGGATATATGGTCCACCCTGCCCCACACCCTTAACAAAACGGGCTACACATGGCAGGCAGATGGCTTTGCGTTGCGTTTCCTCTCTGGCGTGTTCATCGTGATTGTGATGACGGGCCTTGACCAGGACATGATGCAGAAGAACCTCACCTGCCGCACGCTGCGCGACGCACAGAAAGACATGTGCACCTACGGCTTCGCCTTCCTGCCCGTCAATGCTCTCTTCATGTTGCTCGGCGTGATGCTCATCGGCGTATATAACAGTCAGGGCACGCCGTTGCCTGATAACCCCGACGACCTGCTGACGCTCTACTGTCTGCACACCGGCGGACTGACGCTGACGCTCTTCGTGCTCGGCGTGGTGGCGACGTCATTCTCCACCGTTGACAGTGCCATCACCGCACTCACCACCACCGTCTGCGTGGACTTCCTGTCCTCCGACGGCAAGGGAGGCAAGCGACCATCCGTAGGACTCGTCCACCTGCTCATGACACTGCTGGTGGCAGTATGCTGCATACTGTTCCATCATTTTAACACCACGTCACTGATAGACGCGGTGTATATACTCGTGAGCTACACCTACGGTCCGTTGCTCGGTCTCTTCGCCTACGCCATGACCCACAAGCCACGGCAGCGCAAACGGGACGGCAGCGCACTGGTGTGCATTCTGTCGCCCCTGTTATGCTTAGTGCTCAACCATGTTGTCACCACATACTCTGACTACCGTTTCGGCTATGAGATGCTGCTCATCAATGGTCTCATCACCTATACAGGATTGTGGATTGCCGGGAAACTAAGTGGCAAGACTGACAAATACTAAAGATTAAGCACACATCAATAATTTCTGCAAGCAGTATTATCATAGTCCATTGAAACCAAGATGGAACAGATGCAGACTTAAAGCTATCTTAAAACTTCAAGCAAAACAACTGTTGCTCAATGCAATAGTAATATTCATTATTCATATAACATACGTTTTGCGTCCCATCTGGGAAATGATATAGAATCTGTCCTTCCTTGTTAGTAAGATAGAAATCGTACCCCCTATACTTTTTGTCTGTTTTTATTTCTCTTTTGACACAGATGGTATCGTTCACCTTAAAATGTAGTAGATAACTTTGGTCTTTGTTGTATACTACTGAAGAACCCGAAATTGTGTCAGTCATAGCGACAGCTCCGTCTTCCAATATAACCATAAAATTGTCTTTAGAGGCAGAATACCTAGTAAAAGAGCTGTGGTCTTCTCTCAAATAATACAAATTCTCATCTAAGGATATGAGAGCAACTTTCCCTGTGTATTTCTTCCTGTCTATATTGGTTAAAGAGAGCAATGCCCCTGTCTTCTTGTTAAAACACGCAATGTAGGGATCAGTGCGTTTTCTGTATGAATCGCCATCACAATAATGCCCATTGTTTATTATGCAGATAGTGTCAGCAAACACTTGCATGTAATGATCACACAACTCAGGGATGGTAACAGACCACTTCTTTTGCAAGTTTAAGTCAAGACATGTCAGCAAATGGTCTTCCGTGAGATAGAGCCTGTTGTCTGAGCGAATAACCTGATGTGGAAGGTATGGTTTTATTTTGTCGAATTTATAAGTTGCCTGCAGACCATATGTTTTACTATATTGGTATAATTTGTCGGTGAGCACATAATAAGTATCATATTTCTTCAGGCTAACCACCTTCGGAGTCAAATATCTGCCAGTCATCGATGCACCTATTAAAGCTCCTTGAATAGCTCCGCCAACAAATCCTCCCGTAAAGCCCATTCCCACTACTGGCACGAAACTACTAACATTTCCACAATTAGTTCGTACACCCATACGTGGGTCGTATTTATGGAGATAGTACGTTAATATGTGTGATTTCTGTGGAGAATCAAACGTGATAATGCCTCCTTTGCCGTATCTTCCCCCTGCATACCCTTTTGCATCTATCTCATTCCACTGTGTTTCATTGTTACTGATACGTTTCTCTATCAGATTTGTTTTGTTTGTAAAAGTGTCATAATACAGAAGCATGACTATGTCCATGTCAAACACGGGTATTACACTCTGTACTTCCTCTGATGACCAAAGTTGTTCTTTACTCTCTCTATCCCAGAATTTCACAATTCTACGCTCTCCAGCGCCAGTAAGTACTCCGCTACCTGTAAATGCCAAAAAGTTGTCACTGTCATATTTTTTGTCTGAAACATATTCTAACTCATGTGTGTATTGATTATATATACCATAATATCTTTTCCGCTTCAACACTCCGTCTTTATGAACCTCTGCGAATAATATGCCAAGATATGTACTGTCAACACTAGGCATGATGTATGCTATTGGCGCGGGCATATCATAAGCAGTAATTGTTTGTGCTTTACAGGATAAAGAGAAGAACAAAAGAAATACTATTTGTAAAAAACAAACTATCTTACCCGTCAATTCTTTTATCGTTATCATGTGTATATACCTATTTGAGTAATTAAATTCTTATAATACCTTTGCTCAGAAATTCGTCTAAATCCGTTGTCGAAAAAATAATCAATGTAATCCCGGTAATCTGTGGTCGGTTAATCCATGTCATCTGTGGGAGGACTACTCTATAATCCACTTGTCTATGGTGCGTGTCTCCTTGGAGAAGTTCACACCTATTATAAATGTTTTAGCCCCTCCCCAGCCATTGCTGGTAGCGAGTGAGTCGCCGAAGAACTGCAGCTGATAGTTCTTGTCTTTTATCTGTTGTAGTGCTTCCTCGGCAGTGCCGTCGAGCTTGAACTCCATGATGTAGCGATACTGCGGTGTTTCTACAAGCAGGTCTATGCGGCCGTCGCTGGTGTGGTATTCCGTCTGCGAGTAGAAGCCCATCATCTTGAACACCACCCACATCATGTTCTGGAAGTGGTTTTCCTTGTCGCCCTTCACGCTGTCGTATGGTGCGCTGGCGAAGAGTGACTTCAAGCGGCTCAGGAACTGCTCCGGCTTGCCTCCCCTTACATCTGACGTGAATTTCTCTATGTCAAATACCGAACGCTGCTCACGGTTGTCAAGATAGAACGGTGCAAGGTACTTTATGAAGCCCTCTGCCACTTCTTCATTAGGGAAACCGAGGATATATTTCTTGAATTCAGACTTGTAGCCTTTTATCGTGAGGTAGCCGCTCTGGTATATCACAGGTATAGGATTGGTGGACTCCGCATCTATGCTGTTCAGCACGTCTGAGGTGACCTCTGACGTTGCCATTTCCTCAAGGTCGTAGTAATGGCGGCGCAACAGTTCCACGAGGTATGTCGGTGTGCCGGTCTCAAACCAGTAACTGCCGAATTTCCTCGTTTGAAACGTATTAAGCACACTGAAAGGATTATACATTCCAGGTGAGTCCTCGTCGAAATGATAGCCGTCATACATTCTGCGGAGTTTCTCTATACATTCCTCACGCGTCAGTTTGCTGCGCTCTGCTAATGCGTCTATCTGCGTCGGGAAATATGACAGCAGTTCCTGCTCCGTAATGCCGCATATGCTATGGAAATCATAGTCAAGTGATATATCCCTCAGATTGTTGAGGTCGCTGAACACGCTGACCTTGCCGAACTTCGTTACACCGGTGAGCATGGCGAACTTTATGCAGCCGTCCATGGACTTCAAGGCTCCGTAGAAGCCTTTCAACGTGCCGCGGTACTCTTCTTGCAGTTCCCTGTTTCCTATGGCTTGCAGCAGTGGCTTGTCATACTCATCCACAAGGATGACGACGCGCTGGCCGGTCTTCTCGTAGGCGCGCTTTATTATTCCCTCGAAACGTGTACCGAGAGAGCGCTCTGCCTCACGTTTGCCATATATCTGCTCATTCTCCTCTAAGAAAAGGTTTATTCTGTCATATAACGTCTCGGGCTTGTCATACTTCTCAGTATTCAGGTCAAGATGCATCACGGGATGTACTGCCCAGTCCCAGTCTTCCTTCTGGTCTATCGCCAGTCCTGCAAACAGTTCGCGCTTACCAAGAAACAGTGCCTTTATCGTTGATAAAAGCAATGACTTACCGAAGCGGCGCGGACGGGACAGGAAATAGTACGAACCCTCTGAGGCAAGGCGGTACACATGCTCCGTCTTGTCTATGTAGAGATAACCGCCGGTGCGGATCTTCTCAAAGTCTTGTATGCCAATAGGAAGTTTCATATTCTGGTTGTTTTTGGGTGGGACTGTTCTTTATCTATTTGCAAAGTTACACTTTTTCCGTGAAACAACTGCTTTTTGCCATCATAAAAATATATAATTTAACAAGAAACGGTGTCATGACGCTATGCATGACACCGTTTCTTTTATTTATTCACAGATTATAAAATGTATTTCTAAGGATTATAGGATTAAAGGATTTATGTTACAGAAAGGCGAAAGTATATCAATCCTAAAATCCTAAAATCCCTAGACAAAAGAAAAGCATTCTAAGGATTCAAAGATTTAAGGAATTCAAACTACAGAAGAAGCAAAAAACAACTATCCTATAATCCCAAAATCCGTAGAGAGAACGAACTACATAAAATAGGACATTTTTGTCATTGCTTGATTAAAATCATGTCAACAAAAAAACGCAATCTAGAAGAAAAAGAGGCATAAAAAACAATAAGGGGACGCGAAAAATCGACTTTTCGCGCCCCCTTTTTCGTGAAAGCTATCACTTTACGATGTGAAAGCATAGCTTTTAGAGTGTCATTCGATAGCTTTTACACCATGAAAGCATAGCTTTTAGAGGGCAAAAACTACCGTTTTTTTATGCTTTTTTATATCCTACTACTGATTATCAAGTAGTTACAACCATCCGTAGATTTCGCTGTACGCGACCAGCGGGAAATAATTTTGAAATATCGCAAGCACGAGGCGTTAACGGAAGGATGCAAATAGGACATTTTGGTGATTTGGCCTTTTTCCGCCTTACAGGAAAGCGACGGTAAGTCCTGCCATCACTATAGAGACCATAGACATCAGTTTGATGAGGATGTTGAGCGACGGACCAGACGTGTCCTTGAATGGGTCGCCCACGGTGTCGCCTACCACGGTGGCCTTATGGCACTCAGAGCCCTTACCGCCGAAGTTTCCTTCCTCCACCATCTTCTTGGCATTGTCCCATGCACCACCGGCGTTACTCATGAAGATAGCCAGCGTGAAGCCAGCTGCCAGTCCACCGACGAGCAGTCCCAATACACCAGCCACGCCGAGCAATACGCCCACGAGGATAGGTATGATGATGGCGAGCAGCGATGGGAATATCATCTCGCGCTGGGCAGAACGTGTGGAAATCTCCACGCAACGGCCGTAGTCAGGCGTAGCCTTACCCTCAAGTATGCCGGCAATCTCACGGAACTGACGGCGCACCTCCTTCACCATGTCCTCTGCAGCCCTGCCTACGGCACCCATTGTGATGCCAGAGAAGAGGAATGCAGCCATGGCACCAATGAACACACCCACGATGACCTTCGGGTTCATGAGGTTCACCTGGAAGTAGTTCATGAAGGCAGGTATGTCCTGTATCTGTGTAAGTATGTCAGCCATGTGCTGGTCGCCGGCAGCAGCCAGTCGCTGCACAGCCTCCTTTATCTCTTCAATGTAAGAGGCGAGCAGAGCCAATGCTGTCAAGGCTGCAGAGCCAATAGCGAAGCCCTTGCCGGTAGCGGCGGTGGTGTTACCCAGTGCATCGAGGGCGTCAGTGCGCTTGCGCACCTCCTCACCCAGTTCGCTCATCTCAGCGTTACCGCCGGCATTGTCGGCTATCGGACCGTAAGCGTCTGTTGCCAGTGTGATGCCCAAGGTAGAGAGCATACCCACGGCAGCGATGCCCACGCCGTACAGACCTTTTGACAGGGCCTGTGCGTTGACGTCAAGGTCAAAGCCGTTGGCACAGAGATAACTCAGCATGATAGCCACAGAGATGGTCACCACTGGTATCATAGTAGATATCATACCCGTACCCACACCTTTTATTATAACGGTAGCGGCACCCGTCTGTGACGCTGCGCTTATCTCCTGTGTTGGCTTGTAAGAGTGTGAGGTATAATACTCCGTTGCCTGACCTATGATGACACCAGCCAACAGACCTACAATAACGGAGCAAGAGATGTATATCCAGTTCTCTATGCCAAGCAGGTAGAGTATGGCAAACGTAGCCACAGCAATGAGGCATGCGCTGACGTTAGTGCCCAGTCCCAGCGAGTGGAGCAGTTGCTTCATGCCTGCGCCCTCCTCAGTGCGTACGAGGAAGATGCCGAAGAGTGAGAGGAATATGCCCACGGCGGCTATTATCGTAGGTGCTATGACATACTGCAGCTGCATCTGTGTACCCAGATAAGCCGTTGCACCCAGTGCTGCTGTTGACAGTATTGAGCCACAGTAGCTCTCATAGAGGTCGGCACCCATGCCAGCCACGTCACCTACGTTGTCGCCTACGTTATCGGCAATGGTGGCAGGGTTGCGAGGGTCATCCTCAGGGATGTCAGCCTCCACCTTGCCCACGATGTCGGCACCCACGTCAGCAGCCTTGGTATATATGCCGCCGCCCACACGTGCGAAGAGTGCCTGAGTGGAAGCACCCATACCGAATGTCAGCATGGTGGTGGTGATGGTAATGAGGCTGTCAACGCCAGCCATATTGAGCACCACGAACCAGATGGCGATATCGAGCAGTCCGAGGCCTACCACGGTAAGTCCCATTACGGCACCAGAACGGAAAGCCACCTTCAGTCCGGCATTGAGGCTCTGACGTGCTGCGTTGGCTGTACGTGCAGAAGCGTATGTGGCTGTCTTCATACCGAAGAAGCCTGCCAAACCAGAGAACAGTCCGCCAGTAAGGAATGCGAAAGGCACCCACGGGTTCTGCAACTGGAAGCCGTAAGCCATGATGGCGAAGATAACGGCGAGAACCACGAATACCACGGTTACTACCTTGTACTGTTGCTTGAGGTATGCCATGGCTCCCTTACGTACGTGCATGGCAATCTCCTTCATGCGGTCAGTACCCTCATCTGCCTTCTTCATCTGAAGGTAGAAATACAGTGCCATGCCCAGCGCTACCAGTGACGCTACGGGCACGAGCCAGAATACAGAAGGAATGTTTTGCATAAGCAAGTTATGAATTATGAGTTATGAGTTATGAGTTACGAGTTACGAGTTATGAGTTACAAGTTGAACGCAGCCAACTCATCGCTCGGCACGCAGTGACGCTTGCCTGAGCAAGAACTCATAATTCATAACTTGTTTGTCACTATTTTTTCAGTTTGCTCCAAATCCACAATACTAGGGCAGCACCCACTGTAGCGGTAATCAGCGCACCCAGCCATGAAGGCGCACCGCCCATGTTGATGCCGAGGACTCCGAAGAGCCAGCCACCTACGAAACCACCTACAACACCGAGCAGAAGATTGATGAGACAGCCGTTGCCACTCTGGTTTGTCAACTTGCCGGCAATAGCTCCGGCGCAAATTCCAATGATAATACTGATAATAAGATCAATCATAGTTAGTATAGAATTAAAGATTAAATAATAACCCCACCCCTAACCCTCCCAAAGGGAGGGAGATGCGAAGCAGGGGATGTTAAAGAGCACATTAGGACCCCACCCCGACCCTCCCAAGGGGAGGGAGATGCGAAGCGGGGATGTTAAAGAGCACATTAGGACCCCACCCTGACCCTCACAAGGGAGGGAGATGCGAAGTGGGGGGGGGGTATTGAGCCATTATGGGCTTTTCGTCGTTTGGTCACCCTCCCCTTGGGAGGGCCGGGGTGGGGTCTTACCACGATGACGTAATAAGATACAACACCACATTGAACAGCAGGAACTCCACCAGCATTATTGCTGGCACGCCTACCACGAACAGACGGTGCTTGGTCTTATGACGCAAGCCCCACATTCCAGCCAGCGCCCCTACTCCACCAAAGGCAGCCACCAAGCCCAGCAAGGCTCTCTCGCTGATGCGCCATCCTCCGTGCTGCGACTGCCACTTGTCATAGCCGTATATCACGAAAGTGACGACGTTGATGACTATAAGGTATATTAAAATTGTCTTCATCTGTAACGGCAAAGTTACGAAAAAACAATATAAACGCCAAATTTTGTCTGTGCTTTTTTACTCTGCGCCTCACTGCGCTGCCCGTTTCATATACTCCGACGGGGTGACGCCATACTCTGCCTTGAAATTCTCAGAGAAGCGTTTGGGCGAGCTGTAACCTACGGCATAGGCTATCTCTGACACCTGCATCTGCGAGCGCTCAAGCAACTGACACGCACGCTTCAACCTTATGGAGCGCATAAAGTCATGAGGACTCTGTCCGGTGATGTTCATCATCTTCTTATACAGGTTGGCACGAGACATGCTGAGGTCTGAGCTCAGCTGCTCCACGCTATAGTCACTGTCGGCCATGTGTTCCTCCACCAACGTCAACGCCTTCTGCACGAACTGCTCATCAAGCGGCGTGATGGTTATCTCTGAGGGGTTGACCTCCACCTTCTTGCGGAACATCTCATGGCTCTGCTGCTGCCACTCTATAAACTTGTCTATGCGCAGCAAGAGGTGCTCCATATTGAAGGGTTTGGTGAGATAGTCGTCGGCACCCAGTTTCAGTCCGCTGACAATGTCGCGGTCTGTCTGCTTGGCGGTAAGCATGATGACTGGTATATGAGACAGCTGTATGTCGGTCTTGACGCGTCTGGTCAGTTCCATACCGTCCATGCGCGGCATCATGATATCGGTGACTATCAGCGTCACCTCATTAGCCTTCAAGCACTCCAGCGCCTCCACGCCGTCAGGAGCCTCAAGTATCTCATAGTGTTTGCCGGCATACGCGGTGCGCAGGCTGTCAGCAATGTATGTGCGCAGGTCGTTGTTGTCATCCACCACGAGTATGCACTGCTTTACGTCATCAGCCTTCACCGGGGCTGCAAGGGCATCGGCATCCGGTTGACGCTGCACGTCTTCCTGTCCGCCCTCCTGCACGTTCTCCTGCCGGTCTATCACCAAGGTGAACACAGCGCCCTGCGGCTCATTGTCGGTAACGGTGATGGTGCCGCCATGCATACGCACATATTCACTTACGATATGCAAGCCTATGCCACTGCCAGCCTTGGCATCATCGGTACGCACCTGATAGAAGCGTTGGAAGATGCGAGACTTGTCGGCATCGCTCACGCCGCAGCCAGTGTCGGCAACGGAGATACGCAACTGCTGGTCTGCCGCCAACGTCACCTTTACGCTGCCGCCGTCGGGAGTGTACTTCAGCGCATTGGACAGCAGGTTATACATTATCTTATTCAGTTTCTCAGCGTCAACAGTGAAATACAGGTGCTCACGCTGCGACTCGTAGCTGAGGGTTATTCCCCTGTCGCCGGCATAATCCTGGAATGACAGGCAGATGTTACCTACATACTGCGCCACGTCAATGGACTGCAGAGTCAGTTTCTCCGCACCTACGTCAAGGCGGCGGAAGTCAAGCAACGTGCTGACCTGATTATACAACAGTTCTGCGTTACGATATACCATCCTGAGCTTGTCCCTCAGTTTGGTATTGTCTTGTCCTGTAAGCTCGGCGATGATGGTCTGCAGCGGACTGATGATGAGCGTCAGCGGCGTACGCAGGTCATGGCTTATATTAGTGAAGAAACGCAGTTTCATCTCAGACAGCTGTGCCTGCTGTACCTGCTCCATCTGTCGGCGCTGCTCCTCTATACGACGGTGGTGACGGTTATGCACAAAGCGATATATCATATATATTGCCACACCTGCCAGCAGCAAGTAAATCAGATACATCCACCATGACAGGTAGAACGGCGGCGACACCTTTATGCGCAGCGTCGTCACCTCGCCCCAGTCACCATTCTCGTCAACCGCCTTCACCTCAAGGGTGTATGAGCCGTGAGTGAGGGAGAAGAACTCTATCTTGTTCTTGTCGGTATATACCCAGTCCTTACCGAGCTCCTTGACACGGTAAGCATAGAGCACCCTGCCGGCACTTGACAAGTCGCCGGTGAAAAAGCGCAGCACTATCTGGTAATCATCATACGCGAGCCGCAACACTTCGGAGTCGACAGGCACCGTACGTCCGCCCACCGTCACCTCTGACAACGTGAGCTTCGGACGGCTCTTGTTGGAATACATCACCTGAGGCGAGATGCGGGTATAGCCGTCACTGCCGCCCATCAGCACGTCGCCCTGAGGACTCAGCGTGGCAGCGAAGGTGTTGAAATAGTCATTATACAATCCCTCATTGCCATAGAAGTTATGAGTGACATAACCGTCCTTTGACATCTGTACGCACGACAAGCCATGGCTGGTGCTCAGCCACATATTGCCCTGCTTATCCTGTACTATGCTCTTTACATTATTGTCAAAGAGTCCGTTGGTATCGTCTATGTAAGATATGCTGTCGGTCTTTATATGAAGCACACTCACACCAGTGGCGTGGGCCACCCACAGAGCATCGCGGCTGCGGTCATAGCACAACGACACCACCGCGGGCTGCAACAGTTTCTGCGTACCCTTGCGGTTGCCAGTAAGGCAGCGTGACTTCTTGCTGTCTGTATCATATACCCACACGCCGTAATACGAACCGATATACATGGTGTGGCGGCCATCAAAGGCAAGCGACAGACCTTGTATGGACTGCTTGCCCATCATAACGGTCTCTGCACGCCCGGTAACGGGGGAGAAGACCGACAGCTGACCAAATCCTGACGCTATCCACACCTTGTTATGGTTATCCTCCGCCAACTGCCATACGGCATCGTTGGTCAGTGCGCCACCCTCACGTGTATATATATTCTCTACAGAGGAGCCGCGCATCTTATACAGTCCGCCGTTATATGTGCCTACCCACACTGTGCCGTCATGGGTTTCGAGGAGTGACGATATGGTAATATCGGGCAATGCAGCCTTGACGTATGTATTGTCACTATGCTCTATATATACACCGCCGCCGTCAGTACCCAGCCACAGGTTGCCGTTGCGGTCATACATCATGGTACTGATATCGCCGAAGTGACGGCCGCCGCTTTGGAACAATGCGCGGCGCGAATAACTGTATGACACGCCCGACTTAAAATGTCCAAGCCACATGGTACCGTGACGGTCTGAGGTGATGCACGTCACATTGTCTGAGGCTATGGAGGTGGCATCATTACGGTCATTACGCAGATGTTCCGTGCTGTTTTTCTGCTTGTCATATACGAACACGCCGTTATGGTCGGTTGCCACCCAAAGGCGACCTCTGCCATCGTCATAGATGTCACGTATGGCATTGGAACCTCCGCCATGGGGGATGTCCAGCTGGACACCCTTGTAGTGATAGATACCCTCATTGACTGTAGAGTATATCCACAGGGAGTTCTCTGAGTCCACATACAGGCGCAGGTGCTTGCCACTCATGTTCGCTGGCAGTGCAACAGGCGCTATGCCACCCGTCTTGGCGAGGAAACGCCATACCCTCTGCTCATCACACAGGTACAAACCCTCGGCACAGTCAACGATATGCCACTGACTACCCTTCATGCTCAGTTTCACCTTCCACTGACGGTTCTCACCTGTCTTACAATTGTGGTAACACACCTTGCCGTCGCCGGCAAACCACAGGTTACCCCATCCGTCAACAGTCATGGCACTCTCTGCCGAGACATTGAGGCCCAAGGACTTCAGGTATTGCCGGTTGTCGGCATGAAAGGTCTGGCTGCGCATATCATAGCGGACCATGCCGTTGTCATACCTTATCCATATATTACCGGCGGCATCCTCTCGCAAACTGTGTATGTTGGCTGCCGGCAGCGTACGCTCCACATCGAAATAGCGGAACACGCTGACATCATAGCCGTCATAGCGGTTCAGACCCATAGACGTACCTACCCACAACATGCCACGACTGTCAACCAGCATAGTGTTGACAGTATTGCTTGACAATCCCTGCTTTACTCCCAGATTATGAAAAGAAAAAGCTGCTGCCCTGAGCCCGCCAAACGATGTGAGAGCACAGAGCAACAGCCATATTTTAAGACGTAATGTCATCTTCGTATGTTTATCAATAGTATTCCGCTTTGTTATATAACGCAATAATGCTGTGTTTATTGCATTATATCAGACGTTACCGCCCGTCATTCATTTCATCCATGTGCCAGCAGCTACGCCTGCGAGTATTCCGTCCATGGCATTCTGACCTACGACGCTCTTGGCTGCACGGCCGATGATGGTAGATGAACCACTCTCCTTGCCCAGTCCGGCAACGTCGTTGGTATCCCATGCGAATGCCACGATACCGTTGTTGGTGGCATACTCATTGACACACTGGTAGAAGGCCTTCACTGAAGCGTTATGCTTAGTCTGGTCGCCACCTGTGATGGTACGCTGCAGACCGGCATACTCACCGATGATTACAGGGAAGCCCTTAGATGTGAAAGCGGTCTTGAGGTTGCCAAACTGCTCCTGCATATAGCTCTCCTCGCCCCATCCTGCATTGTGGTCGGTGCTGTGGTTGCCATTGCCCCAGTAGTAGTAGGCGTTGTCACCTGATGCGTCGAATGTGCCGCAGAACTGGCCTGGGTCATAGAAGTGTACCTCGACCATGAGTTTGCCGGCATCTTCAGGCAATGAGCTTGCTGGCATGTAGCTTACGGTAGAAGCGATGTTTACGCTTGGACCCTGCACTACGAGTATGCGGTTGGCATTGTTGCCGCCGGTGGCACGTACAGCCTCAACGAAAGCCTTGTTATACTTCAAGAGTATCGGGGTAAGTGCCTCATGGCGAGAGCTGAAGAGGTTGTATTCCTGGAAAGGCTCGTTAAGACCGGCAAAGATGACGTGCTCGTCATAGCCCTTGAAGGCCTCTGCTATGCGTGTCCACAGGCTCTTCAGTGTGACAATCTTTGCGTTAACCTCATCATCGGTCATGGCGCGGAATGAAGAAGTGCTGCTTGTGAAGCCCTGCACCTCTATCCATCCACCGTCCCAGTGGTCATTGAGCACTACATAGAGACCATCCTCCACGCAGTAGTCAACGATCTGCTTTACGCGTGCCATCCACGCAGCATCTATCTGTGGGTTTGCCTCGGTGCCGCCGCTGACGTGACCGCATATCCATGAGCATGGTATGCGCACTGACTTGAAGCCGGCAGCCTTCACTGCGTCAATAACTTCCTTGGTGGTCTTGGTTGGCTGCCAACCAGTCTCGCAGGCTGTGCCACCATTGTTATTAAAGAGGTTGTTGGCATCGCATGACTCCAGGGTATTGCCAAGGTTCCAGCCTGGGTACATATCCTGAGCCACCTCGTTGGCGGTGCGGAAGGTAAACTCGCCCTCCTCCTGTTTAGCAGGGGCAGCCTGTGTTATTGTGATATTCCTAAATGCGCCGTTAAGGTTAGCAAGGATGGTAGCCACACGCTCGGCGTTGGTGGTGTTCTCCTCACACTCCACAACGAATGTTGACTGCTTATTGTTGCCGCTCTTTCGTGTAACGGTCACCCATCCCTCACTTGAGCGCACGAAGGCAGTGCCACCCTGTACGGTAAACTCTGACGTGCCGCCCTCTACAGGGAACAACATTTCAGTTACGGAGACAGGCAGGTCGCCGGTGCTGTCAGCCAGAGGATTCGGGTCGTCCTTGGTGCAAGCATTCATTACCATCATGACTGCAAGCAGGGAGATGTAAAGTGAGAATCTTATCAATCTTTTCATATTCATGTTGTTTTTAGCTTTGTATAGGATGTCTAAGGATATCAGAGGATTTTATAGTATGTCAAAGGAAGATAGAGGAAGATAGAGGATTACGCCTCTATCCCCTTCTAACTTCTTCTAACTTACTTAATCTTCTTCTATCTTCTTTTTACCAAGGCAATGGGAAGAGATTCGTTGAGAAGTTGCCTATGGTATATTTGCTTGACTGAGTGAAGCCCAGCGAGGTTACTACGTTGTTGCCCTTCACTGTGGTTGCTCCTCCGAAGGCTGGGTTGGCTGCAGTGCCGGCACCCCAGATGTTGTGGAGCTCGATACGGAAGTTGCCGTTGCCTTCAATGTCACCAGTAATCAGTTTCGTAGCGTCAAACAGTACGTTGCTACCGTCATTGGTGACAGAGATGAGGTCTGCGCTGAAGCCAGGGAAGAACTTGCGTATATCCACGACGTCAACGAGGTTCACGATACCGTTGTTAGGTGCTATACCATTAGCACACTCATCGGCAGTAAGCGTCAGAGCCACGTCATCTGTAGTAGCCAGCTTATACTGGTTGTTCTCCATAACCACCTTGATGGCGGCAGGATTTTCCTTACCCCAGTTGCCTGGCATACCCCCGTCTTCATTGAAGCCTACGGCAGTCTGCTTTACATTGAATTCAAGATTTGCGTCGAGTGAAACAACGGTAAATGTCACCTCAAAGGTGCTGTTGAAAGCCAGGGCAGTCTCGTTGGTTGTCTCGCCGCCTCCCTTATGGAAAGGTGTGTCGGCAAGGCCGTTATCCTTGCCACCTTTACCCCAGATGTTAGCCATCTCTATGCGGAAGTTACCGTTGCCTTCAATGTCGCCATAATAGAACTTGTTGGCATCAAACTTCACCTCTTTACCATCAGCCTTGATAGCGTCGATTTTTACGAAGGCGTTAGGATAAGCCTCGGCGAAGCCTACGATGTCGAGGATGAATACCTTACCATTGGTGCGCGCTACGTCTGCATTGAACGTCACGGTATATGTGCCAGTCTGGCCGCCAGCCACTGTTACGGTAGCACTCTTCCATGCCTCACCTTCGTCTGTCGGACCGTCACCGAAGCATGTGAGTTTAGCTGTGTAGCCATACTTCTCCATCTGTGGTATCATGTTGATGCTCAAAAGGCATGGTTCGGTAGCCCTGACGACTGAAATCTGCAATGAGTTGTCAGTGAGCGAAAGTATACGCAGGTTCTCACTCATGCTTATTACATTGTTTTCAGTGTAGTTTGCTGGAGCAAGCACCTTACAGTTACTTAGTGTTATCTCCTTCTTCTCCTCATCAATGGTGTATGTACCATTCTCAACAGTCTCATTGCCATTTGTATCAACGTGCTTCACTTCTACGGTACCATCTTCGTTGAATGTTATAGAACCTTGACAGTTGTTAGCACTGCCTACAACCCATGAGTTTGTTGCAAAGTCAGCCTCCCAGCTCCATATGTCTCCAACTGCAGGCTCATTATTAGTAACGGTTGCCCAGCTGTCATCTGTTCCATAGAAATATAATGGTCCTGCGAATGTCTTGCACTCTCCTTCTGATGTCAAGTCAATCTCCCAAGTCTTGTAGAGCAGTTCCTTCTTGAATGGTATGTTCTTAGCTATAGATACAGGGCGTACAGCCAATGCCTGATATACAGGAGTGGTAGCGCGTGAGTATCCACTCTCGGTGAAGAGGAAGCTCTGTGCAAACTGATTGTTGGCTGGGTTGATTGAACCTGAGAGATAACGTCCCTCTTTGCCTACGCCATTGACTGTCTGACCAGTGCGTGAACCAGCTGCAGGCATAAAGATAGAGTTACCGTTAGGACCTGTGAACTTATATCCGCCAATCTCACCGTCATCAGTAGCGACTGTCTGCCACTCCACCTGACAGCAGGTAAATAGTTCCTCAAACTCATCGATGGTTGGCATAGTCACCTTACCACCGTATATCTGGTTGGCAACATCCTGTGCCGTCTTGTAGATGTCTGCAGAAGCATAGTCGGCAGGGTCAACGCTGGTATTGAAACCCGTCATATCGCCGAAGCCGAAGAGTCCACCCAATTCTGTCTCAGATGTAGTGCCGAGGTTGTAACGTGCCCACTTGGTAGAAAGACCAAGGTCAACGAGGTCGTTCTCCACGTCAAACTGCTGGGCAGGAGTAGTGAACTGCTTTACCTCACCATATACCACGCCGCCACCGAGGTCAACGTATGCAGTATAATAATATGTGGTGTTAGGCAACAGGCCCTTGACAGTAACGTCGAAGTTGTCGGCAGTAGTGCCCTCAAACTTCACGCCGCCACGTACAGCCTCCTCATCAGACTTGCATGAGATAATCACACCGACCTTTGAGTCTGCAGTGTATTTAGAAGCGCTACCCAAAAGCAAAGCCTTGTTAGCCTCTACGTTGCTTGCAGCACCGGTAGTAGCCGTAGCATCGGTAAGCACGAGACTCTTAACATCACCTTTATAGGTAAGTCTGCCCTGCAGGGTTACGAAAGCTTGATAGTAAATCACCTCTCCTGGCTCACCGCTGATAGAGGCAGTGAACTCCTGACCACCGGAAGCTGCTACACGCTCAGTGAGAGCGTCGGCAGCTGTGCCGTAGTAGAAACCTGTGGTATAAGAACTGGCAGCTTGTCCGTCAAGACCGCTGACAGAACCTTTGACGATTGCCGAAACCGGCGTGACGTCCGCAGTGCCGGTGACAACTGAGTTGTCACCAAGCAGCGGGGTTGTATTGATGGCGTAGTCATCGTCGGAACATGACACTGCGAACACAGCCATGAGAGCGAAGAGTATGCCGTAAAATATCTTGTTTTTCATATTCTATATTCTTTATACTTTATACTTTATTCAATCACACATGTCATGCTCTGGATAAGGTCAGGCACTTCCTCTGCGTTAAAGTTCTTCAAATAGCCGTCCAGCTGTATAGAGAGGTCCAGACATGTAGGAGTAAACTTCTGCGTTGCATCGGTGGTGTTGGTAAGTGTCACCGTTGTCTCGCCCGTGAGGTTAACCGTAACGGCATCGGCAAGGTCGAAGCAACCTGGCTCCCATGTAGTCTTGATGTTGTTGTCAATAAGAGCACACTTAGGAGCCTTCTCCCATTCAACATCGCCCTTGAGGGTAAATGTAACCTTGATGGTCTGTCCCTTCTTCAGCTTGACGCTTGCTGCATCCTTGAAGATACCAGTACCGCCTTCACCATAGTGGTGGAAGCCCAGACGGAAGCAGTTGTTCTCTATCCATGCAATGTTCTCGCCATAGAATGTACCGGTAAGAGGTACTACCAACGGACCGGTCTGACCGCCGCCGATAGGCTTCACGTTAAGGTTCACTACGATGTAAGAGTTTACGTTACCCTTGTCATCCTTTGTCTCAGGTACGCCTATCTTCATTCCTTCTGTAGGATTCATCTCAAGTATGGTGAATTTCTTACCCTTTACTGCTACAGTGCGGAAATCATTCTTTGCGGTAAGGAATGTAACCTCGTCAGAGAATGTCAGCGTGTTATCGCCGATTGTCATCGTACCCTCGCTTTCACCGTATGTATAGCCGTATGTACCGTTGCTATTCTTGGTTATTACGAGTTCGTTGTCCCAAGCGTCGTCACCAGGCATAGGAGCCCATGAGTTGTTGTACTCGCCGTTAGTCTTGCTCTGCCACTTGTTTACGCCCTCAGCACCGTTCCAGAAAGCGAAGTCGTATGGAGTATCCTCGTTGACGGTATAAGTAATGCTGCTGCCCACGTATGTGACACCATTATTCTCTACTTTGAACAGGTTGGTGTCAAGGTTGCTGAACTCTGGCAGTACAGGAGAAGAAGTATTGAGCAACTGCACTTCCTCAGCAGGAATGCAAGCGCCGTTAGTATTCCTAACCTCCTCTGATACGAAGTTCCACACAATGTACCAAGGACCCTCAGAGTTAGTACGCTTTGTCACGAGGCAGAGATAGTAAGGAGTCATCTCAGCAATGATGACCTCTTGCGTATAGTTAGAGCAAACCTCATCAAAGTCTATGTTGTGCATTGCGAAACAGTCAGAGAAAGAGATTGTAGGATGCTCCTTGTCAAGCAGTCCGAGGTTGAACTTGCCCACCATGTTTCTGCCGGTGCTGTTTCCCTTAGAACCGCTCTCACCACGATACATCGTAGCCACACAACCATTTGCTGCATCCATTGAGAACTCCATGTAAGAGTCCATGTATGGATCATCCTCTGGTATAAGCCATGACTGGAAGCCCGGGTCCCAGTTTGGTGCCCAGTTAGCACGACCGAAGGTTATTGGCTTATACACCATGTTTGCTTGCTCTTCCGGTGTGAAGGCACCCTCTTGGTTCGTTGGATTATAAGGTGCAATATACATGACAGGTCCTGTGCAACCAAGGCCGTAGTCCTTATCGTTAGGGTACCACTTCTTGCTTATACCCTCGATGAGTGTCTGCTCGTCAGGGAATGAAGAACCCTTCGTGTAGTTCTTGTCTGCAAGATAGAACCACAGAGGACTGTCGAGCATAGTGAAGTCGTTCTGCGCCAGGGTGAACTTATAAGGCTCACCATATACGGCACCAGCACGTGTCTCTGCACCGAGAGTAACCTCATAATCGCCCGCGAAAGGCAGGTTGAGTGTCAGCTGCTGTTCCTGTGAACGTCCGTTAGGAGTAATCCACAGCGGTGTGCAACCAACAAGTTTTGACGTCAGTGTCACTCTGTTGCCGTTTATTTCTACAGTGTAGGCATCTGGAGCCTTCAACTGGTCGGCAGTATATTGTGCCCCACCCATCTCATAGTCATCGGGCGAGCAAGCGGAAAATACGAATAACGTACTTGCCAACAATGAAAATATATTCTTAAGTTTCATAAAACCTTTCTTTTTTATTATTCCACTTCTTTACCATCCGGCATTTTGTGTCAGCACACCACCTGAAAGGGTTATCTGAGTGTTAGGAATCTGCATCAGTCCCTTCTTGGCTGTGAATTTGTCTATGTCGAACTTAACCGTTGTCTCATTGCCACCGGTAATAACCTTTGCTCCGTTCTGAGCAGCCTTGATTGCGCGTCCGGCATAAGCACCGTCCTTCTCATAGCGCATCAAGTCCCAGTAGTGAATGCCCTCAAAGGCAAACTCTATAGCGCGCTCCTTGCGGATGTTGTCAATGCTGTAAGCCACAGACTCACCTGGGTTAGAGCGGCGGTGAACCTGATTCAGACCGTCAGCAGTACCTGTAAGCTCTGAGTGCATAAGCAGCACGTCAGCATAGCGCATGATGGTCCAATCCTGATAGTATGTCAGGTTCATGTGAGCGATACCGAGGTCGAAGCCCACCTCCTGACGTGTACCGTCAGAGAAACACATTGGAGCATACTTGCGTGTGTAGTAACCAGTGTATTCGTATGTATCGCTCAGGTCAGCATCGAAGCTTGCGTCAGCACAACTCCAGCAGCAAGTGCTGAAACGTGGGTCGTTCTTGAACTCGTCAACGAATGCCTTAGTTACGGAGCATGCGCCCCATCCGGCAGCTACGAGAACGTTAGTTGCGTTCTTGTTACGTGGGCCGAGATATACCTGGAAGGCATTGCCGTCGTTGTTGCCGTTATAGTCAGCAGTAGAGGCGAACTTCAGGTTAAGGATTACCTCCTTAGATATGTTACCAGTCCAACCACCATTGTTGTAGTGCTTGCCCTTGTAAGTAGTCTTCCATGCACGCTGCTCAGTCTTTGTACCCGTAGAGGCATCTTCAGTGCATGCAGGCATGAAGAGGTCAGCATAGTTAGCCTCAAGCTCATAGCCACCGTTCTCTATCACGTCCTCAAGAGCGTCAATGGCATCCTGCTTAGTGCAAGCCTCGTTCTCCTCACCATAGTAACCTGTATAATAAAGGTACACGCGAGCGAGCAGAGCCTCAGCAGCATACTTGCTGATGCGACCGTCGTTGCTGTTGTTGCTTGCAACAGGGAATGCGTCAGCTGGAATATTGGCTGCAGCATACTTCAAATCCTCGAAGATAGCCTTATATACCTCTGCTGCAGGAGTACGTGGCACGTTTGCCTCTGTAGGAACGAGTATCAAAGGCACATCGCCGAAGAGACGTGCAAGGTCGAAATACAGGATGGCACGCAGTGCACGAGCCTGACCTACCACGAGACCCTTGCCGTCGGCATTGTTCCACTCTGTAACATTCTCATTCATGATAATCTTGTTACAGCGGAAGATAGCCTTGTAGTAGTTCTTCCAGTCAGTATCAAAGAGGTTATTATATGACGGTGCTATTGACAGGTCAAACTGGTCAATGGCGTTATTGTTCTTTGCATCGGAGAAGCCAAGACCTCCGTGTGCCTGGTCAGAGGCAAGTTCAGCAGTAAGATACATACCAAGGCCTTCGTTGCCGATGGTAGCCTGCCAGCCGTCGTAGCATCCCACGAGAGCCATTTCTGCAGCCTCTTGGTTACGGTATGCCGTCTCGTCGTTGAGGTCTGTCAGCGACTCTGTGTCAAGACTGCACGAGCAGATGCTGAACATACCGATGGCGAACATGCCGTTTCTTAATATATTCTTTGTTTTCATTGTGTTATTCTTTATTAGGATTAATGTTAGAATGCTACGTTTAAGCCTACGATGAATGTACGTGGGTGTGGATAGTAACCCATATCTACACCTGATACCCATGTGTGGTTGTTGCCACCAGTGCTGTTGTATGCATCCTTGCCGTTATATGAACCAATCTCCGGGTCCATGCCATCATACTTGGTAAGGGTAAAGAGATTCTGAGCCTGTACGTAGAGACGAAGCTTAGATATACCCTTCCATGCAATGAGACGCTTGAAGTCATAACCTATGGTGAGGTTCTGCAGACGGATGTAGTCGCCTGTGTGCAGGTAGAGGTCAGAGAACTGCCAGTTACCTACGTCACCGTATGTCACGCGTGGCATTGTGTTAGATGTGCCCTCGCCTGTCCAACGGTCAAGTATTGCGCGGCTGTAGTTAGCCTGTGAAGAGTTAGCGTCGCGATATGACTGTGCAATCTTAAAGCCTGCGGCACCTGTGAAGTTCATAGAGAGGTCGAAGCCTTTCCACTCGCATCCGAGGTTGAAGCCGAAGGTGTACTTTGGCATACCGTTGCCAAGGTCAACCTTATCGTCTGCGTTGATTGCACCGTCATGGTTGATGTCAACATACTTCACGTCGCCCGGCTGCACATTAGACTGATATATACCGTTGCCAGCTGCAACCCAATCATTAATCTCCTGCTGGTTCTGGAAGATGCCAGCGGTCTTAAAGCCCCAGAAATAACCGAGAGCGTGTCCATTCTCTGCACGGTAGAACTCCTCTGCGTTAGAGTATATCTGGTTAGTCATACCGTGTATGATTCCATCCTCTGTAGGGATGTCACCAACCTCATTATGGTTATATGCGAAGTTAGCACCGACATTGTAGTGGAAGTCCTTACCAATATTGTCGTTCCATGTAAGACCTAACTCCACACCCTTGTTCTTGATGTTACCACCATTTACATACTTGGTGTCAGCACCGGCCGTTGCAGGCATTGGAATCTCGATGAGCCAGTCCTTGGTAGTCTTGATATAATAGTCGAATGTAAGTGCCAGACGACTGTCGAGGAAGCGCGCGTCGATACCGAGGTCGAGCTGCTCTGAAGTCTCCCATTTCAAATCCTCGTTAGGCAGAGCATTTGGATATGAACCTGTGCTCCAACCTGACTGGCCACCATCTATACCGAAGTTATAGTTTGCCTTGTCTGTTGTTACGCGAGCAAGATAGAGATATGCAGGTATGTTTGCGTTACCCACCTGACCCCAGCTTGCGCGAATTTTCAGGAAGTCCATCCATGACTTAGTCTTTGCCATAAACTTCTCCTCAGAGATAGTCCAACCACCGCTGACTGATGGGAACCAACCTGTACGGTTTCCCTTCACGAAACGTGAAGACTTGTCGGCACGCAGTGTAGCGTTAATCATATAGCGCTCCTTGAAATTCCAACCAAAACGCCAGAAGTAAGACATACCACGTGAGTCATCGTATGGTGCGCCATCCACGCGCTTGTTCTGTGTTCCCTCCGTAACCTTCAGGTATGCATGCTCCCAATCATCAAAGCCTGCAATGAGGTCGGTGTTATAACCACCAGAGCTGTTGCCGTGGTAGCGTGACCACTCTGTACCGAAGAGTGCAGAGAAGTCGTGTGCCTCTCCTACCTTGAAGTCATACTGCAAGGTATTTGTCCATACCATGTTCATGCCGTGGCCGTTGCTCTGTGAAACCTGTGAGCTGGTGTTGCCGCTCTGTGGTGTAAACTTATATACAGGAGTGTATGAACGATACTCTGAAGTGCCATAGCTGATGCCATAGACAGACTTGAGTTTCAGTCCCTTTATTGGCTCTATAATCATGTATGCGTTGGCATCGAGCGTACCACCCTGTGAACGGTTGAAACGGTTAACCATCATGTTACCGTAAGGGTTGCCGTCGTTCACGTTCCAGTTGCTGTCAACCGTACCGTTATAGTCGCCAAACATATCATACACCGGTGTGAGTGGTGATGTAGAGAATGCTGAGCGCAGGTTGTTGTTCCAAATGTTACCTGTACCCATGCCGCGTGAGTCTTTCCATGCGAAGCCCACGTGCTCACCCACGGTAACTATACCGTCATAAAGCTTGTGCTCTGAGTTGGCGCGGAAGTTATATCTCTTATAATAAGACACATCAGAACCGCCGATGACACCGTCCTGTCCCATGTAACCACCAGAGATGACGTATGTAGAGGTCTTTGAACCGCCAGTCACAGAGAGGTTATGGCTTGTGGTAAGCGCACCGTCGTCTATAGCCTGACTAATCCAATCGGTATCATATATATTACCATTGGCGTCATGGATAGAGTTCATAGAAGCCCAGTCGAATGGAGACGAGCCAGAGTTGAGCGCAGCCTCATCCATGATGGTCATGTACTCCTGGGCATTAAGCATCTTGAACTTGCGTGGCACTGACTGCCAGCCTACATAGCCGTCATAGCTTATCTTGCCTTTACCCTCTTTACCGCTCTTTGTTGTTACGAGCACTACGCCGTTGGCACCCTGTGCACCATAGATGGCAGCCGAAGCAGCATCTTTCAACACGTCGATGCGCTCGATGTCGGCAGGGTTGAGCAAGGTAATGTCACCGCCTACACCATCTATAATATATAGAGGCTGTGCATTACCCACGGTACCGATACCACGAATGTTCACGCTCATGTCGGCACCTGGCTGACCAGATGTTGACACGATGTTCACACCTGGTGTCTGTCCCTGCAGAGCCTGCAGTGCGGTGGTGGTGTTAAGCTTCATGATGTCATCGCCCTTTACCTGAGTGGTAGCACCGGTGACGAGTTTCTTCTTCATCGTGCCATAACCTACGACCACGAGTTCGTCGAGTGACTGAGAGTCATCCTGCATGGTGATGTTCATGGTAGAAGAAGCCTTCAGAGTCTGTGTCTGATAACCTACATAGCTCACTACGAGTGTCGCACCTGGTGCGGCATCGAGAGAGAAGTTACCATCCATGTCTGTCACGGCACCCTGCTGAGTGCCTTTCACCTGGATTGATACACCGATAAGCGGTTCGCCGGTCTGGTCAACGACCTTACCCTGAACCTTCCTGCCCTGTGCCTGCGTCATCGCCTCGGGCGATGTAGCAAACATCTGGACGCATGGCGTACCTGCTGCCAGCATAGCCATTGCCATACCAGCACAAAGGGATTTCGTTATCCCCCTTTTGCCGTCTGTGCGGTAAAGATGATTAGTTAAGTCCATGTTGTTTAGTTTAGTTGTATTTGTTGTTAGTTATATTAGTTGTTAGTCGATTTATCGTTAGTCGATTTATTGTTTAGAGCAGATTAACATTTGACACGGCAAATTTAATTTATTTTATAAAAAAGGACATTCCCGATTTGTTTCAATTAGGTACGTTTTTGTTTCAAATCGTCGGTTTCATCGGGTTTACGGGCGTTTTTTCGCCGTTTGTATCTGGAAATCTTTGTGTAATAAAAAAAAACTCGTAACTTTACAATACAAAAAAAAAGACCATGCGCCACGACCATCTGAAGAGAGAACTTGAACTGATAATACTGCTCACGCAGAACCGTATGTATAGCGCGGAGGAGATATGCGACATGACAGGCATATCACGCCGCAGCTTCTACTATTATATTGAGTTTTTCGAACAGGCTGGGTTCAAGGTAGAGAAACGCCGGGGCAAATACAGTCTTGACCGTTCCAGCGCCTTCTTCACCAAGCTGTTTGACATATTACAGTTTACCGAGGACGAGGCACTGCTGATAAGGCAGCTCATAGACGAGGCGGGCGACAAGTCGTCGCGCCTGCGCGACCTACACAACAAGCTCGACCGCTTCTATGACTTCCGCATACTCTCTGACGAACAGCTGGCGCACAAGACGGCGCATATACGCAGCACCCTGTATGAAGCTGTGAAGGAACAGCAGGTGGTAGAGATAATAGACTACTCATCACCTAACAGCCACACGGTGAGCAACAGGCGCGTGGAGCCGTTCCTCTTCCTCAATAACAACAATGACATACGCTGCTACGAGCCTGCCACTGGCAAGAACAAGACCTTCAGGCTCTCACGCATGGGCGACGTGGTAAAACTCAATGAGGGATGGCATAACCCTGATGCGCACAAGCAGGTGTTCACAGACCTCTTCGCCTTCTCGGGTGAGAAGACCATGAAGGTGTCTATGTACATGGGACAGTTGTCACACAACGTGATGCTCGAGGAATACCCTGCCTCTGCCGTCGGTTTCGTAAGACAAGATAACAGCAGATGGTATTTCGAGACTGATGTGTGCAGCTATCTGGGCATAGGTCGCTTTGTGCTCGGCATGTACGACGACATCGAGGTAACGGGCGACCAAGGCTTCAAGGCCTATCTTACGGAGAAGATAAACCAGTGGCACAAGAAGTGTGTGTATGACACCGTATAAGATTACTCCATAGAATAATTGGCTATGTAGTCAAAGGACGTCTTATATCGGCATGACTCGCGCACAGCATCCAAACCGTCAATATCCTGCAGTTCTTCCGGATAGAAGGGCTCCCCTACTCCCTTTACAGGCTTCAGTTTGACACTGCCCGAACTGAACGTGCCATCGGAGTTATAGTAGCAGCGTGTCTCCACCTTCACCTCTTCTCCGCACCACCAGTACACATGGGTGTTGAAATAGAACGCCAGGTTGCCGGTGGCTATGTCAAACAGGAACTCACTGTAGTTATCTCCTATCGACGCCTCCGGACGCTTCAGACTACTACGCACTAACTGCAACTCATAAACCGGCATGGAAGTTTTCTCATCCTCCTTCAACTGTGAGAAGAACTCTATGGTCTCCTCCACCTTGCCTACCGCCGCCATGATACGCGGCCACTTCACCGTAACATACTGTCCGGCATAATTGTCCTTCTTCTGCTGCTCCGCATACTTCTGCGCCTCGGCATACTGCCAACGCACGTTCTGCTGACGGGCTTTCTGCTCATCTGTCAACGGTTTTTGTGCTGACGCTGCCGCCACAACGAGGAAAAGGAGTAGCTGAATAACGGAGAACCGTAACAAATGATTATTGTCTATACGCATAATTATAGTTAGTAAATCGCCACAAAGGTAACAAAATGTTTTGTTACCACAAAATATAACAGACTAAAACTAAAAAAAGTTGCCACTTCCGTTTATTCCAGAAGTGACAACTTTTTTCTTATGTCAGTTCTCCGTTAGCGTTATTTCACCAGTGTTACAGCCTCACTCCATTTCATACCGCCGTAGCGTACCTCAGAGTTGCCATACTTGCCGCCGCCCTTGTAAGGCTGAGAGAGCTGTATGTAGTGCAGCACCTTGTAGCCCTGATCCTGACACATTACAACAGCAGAGTGGTAACGGCTCTTAGGTACTCCAGGAGACGAATAGTTCACTTTGTAGTCCGTATTTATTTTAGACGCAATAACCTTGCCCCACTCTGGGAAGTTCTCCTTCACCAGGTTTGTAACCCATGCGTTGTTGCCGCTGATGGCTGGCTTGTAACGGTTCATCTTGGCTGCTTCCTTGTAACGCTTCAGCAAGGTTGTCCTGTGTAGTTCCGTGGTAATCTCTTTCTTCTTTGCTTTCTCTTCGTTGGTAGAATCAAGGATTTTCCAACCTGCAGGCAGTTCTACGCCGTCGCGAATCTCCATAGCGGCCCTTACCAGCGCCGTGCGCTCTTCCTGCCAGCTACCAAGTTCAAACTCGCTCACCATACCATCTGAGTACTCCTTGTCCACATAGTCAAAGCTCGGACGGCCCGTAGTCAGACGCTCCAGTGCCTCCGTGTCCAACTGGCTCTTGTCGTCCTTCTCAACAGACTCTCTCAGTCGCTTGCACCAGTATGCCATGTCTGCAACCACGTCCCTCATATCTGACGTATAGTCCCAGTCTGTGCGCTTAGCCTTCTTCCATGCATAGGGACCAACATGGTCACGTATCTCCCTCTTTGGCTCTGCCGCAGATGTAGCCGAAGAGGCTGTCGCAGTGTTGCTCGTTGAAGAACTGACATCAGCAGACTCGCTCACACTGCTCTCTGCCTGCTGTCTCACGCTGCTCTTTGCAGAGCTCTTGGTGTCCTCCACCTTTTCCTTCACTGCCTTCTTGGCCTTGTTGGCAAGTCCCTTCAAACTGCCAAACTGTGCATCAGCATTCATGCTGACAGAGAACGCTATGACCGCAACGGCCACCATTCTCACAATTGCTTGGTTCTTTTTCATAATTCTTTTTTTTCTGATTATATATTACAGTTTCCTTTGTTCTCAAATACCTTACTTTTTGTTTGTCAGACCACTTTCGCTGCCTTCCGGTTACAAAGTTAAGTAATTATTCTGTAAAACAAGACAAAAAAGGAAGAAAAAAAGAAGGCATATCATATTGTGGTGCTTTGGATGTGATATATCTTGTTATATGCAAACAGGCGTGTCTCTGGCTATGGATTCAAGGATTCAAGGATTTTTGTTGCATAAGAACCAAGAGGATAACAATCCTATAATCCTAAAATCAGTAGATAAAACGAACTACATAGAATAGGACATTTTGGTGATTTAACATTTCATTACAATTCGCAATCCAGAGAAAGCCAAGGGAAAAGATTACCAACTCAGAAGAATAATATAACAGAGAAAAGCTTCGTTTTTTGCGTTTTTTTAGCTAAAAAACGGTAAAACAACATCTAAAAGCATAACTTTCACGTCGTAAAAGCATAGCTTTTAGGGTGTGAAAGCTATCACTTTACCATGTAAAAGCTATCGAATCACGCTAAAAAGGCCCTAAAATGTCGCCCATTATCTCTACCCCGTTCTGTATAGTGCTGTATTACAGCACTTAACGCAAACCTCGATTTCCTTGCGATATTTCAGACCGTAACCACAGTTGGTGACTAATATCGCAAGGAAATGAAGCCCAAAATAGGACATTTTTGTCATTTGCCATTTTTCAGGGACACGACCTCGATTTGTAAAAAAATGATAAAACATCCAACTTATACAAAAGAAACAAACGCATTTTAGGAAATTTTTATTAACTTTGTAATTCTCATATATTCGTAACAGAATGGAGGTAACAGAGAAGACAATAGACATTGACGAGATATTGCGCTCAAAGATGGGTAGCAAGGCTGGACGTGTGCCCCGTTTCGTAGTAAACTGGTTGAAGAACATAGTACACCAGGACGAGATAAACGGGTTCCTGTGGGACAATAAAGACCTGCAGGGCACACCGTGGCTGAAGGCCGGCATTGAGTTTCTTGGTAACAAGATAGTGGTGAACGGCATAGAGAACCTGCCCGACGACAGCGACGGCAAGCGCTACACCTTTGTCTCCAACCATCCGTTGGGTGGCATAGACGGCATTGCCATAGGCTCCATCATCGGCGAGCGATATAACGACAACTTCCGCTATCTTGTCAATGACCTGCTCATGAACCTGCCGGGACTGGCTCCGCTCTGCATCCCCATCAACAAGACTGGCAAGCAGAGCCGCGACTTCCCTGCCATGGTGGAGGCCGGCTTTGCGTCAGACCACCACATGGTGATGTTCCCTGCAGGAATATGCTCACGCAAGCAGAACGGAGTGATACGCGACCTGCCATGGACCAAGACGTTCATTAGCAAGAGCATACAGACACACCGCGACGTGGTGCCTATACACTTTAACGGTCAGAACTCAGAGCGCTTCTACCGCATAGCCAATATATGCAAGGCTCTGAGACTGAAGTTCAACGTGGCAATGCTCTTTCTCGCCGACGAGATGTTCAAGAACAAAGGCAAGACCTTTGAAGTAACCATAGGCAAGCCCATAGCCTGGGAGACCTTTGACAAGACACGCAAGCCAATAGAATGGGCACAGTGGGTAAAGGAGAAAGTTTACCAACTGCACAGTGCATAATGCATAATTAAAATTATGAATTATGAGAAAACCCGAACTAATAATATAAATTCATTTTCTGATGGATGCAGAAATAATACAGCCCGTACCGCTCGAACTTCTGCTGGAAGAACTGACGCCAGAGAAGAAGTTGCGCATGACCAACAAGAGCAACAACGAGATTTACATCTTCACCTACCATGACTCGCCCAACCTCATGCGAGAGATTGGCAGGCTGCGTGAGATTACCTTCCGCATGGCTGGCGGCGGCACTGGCAAGGAACTTGACTGGGATGAGTTTGACACCTGTGAGAACTGCTACAAGCAACTCATAGTGTGGAATCCCGAGGCAAAGGAAATCATCGGCGGCTACCGCTACCTCATGGGCGACGAGTGGGAGTACGACGAGGAGGGACAGCCCAAGCTTGCCACCAGTCACATGTTTAAGTTCTCAGAGAAGTTCATTAAGGAGTATGCTCCATATACCATAGAACTGGGACGTTCCTTTGTCACACCAGAGTACCAAAGTTCCAAGAGAGGTGCGAAAAGCCTCTTCGCACTCGACAATCTGTGGGACGGACTGGGTGCGCTGATGGTCATCAACCCTAAGATGAAGTATTACTTCGGTAAGATGACGATGTACCCCAGCTACATACGCTTCGGCCGCGACATGATACTCTATTTCCTCAAGAAATACTTTGATGACAAGGAGGGACTGGTTTATCCAAAGAACCCGCTGAAGCTTGACACTCCCGAGGAGGAGCTGGAGCAAGTGTTCTGCGGCCGCGACTTCAAGGAGGACTACCGCATACTCAACGGCGGCATACGCGCCCTGGGCTTTAACATACCACCGCTGGTAAACGCATACATGAACCTCTCGCCCACGATGAAGCTCTTCGGCACCGCCATCAACTACGGTTTCGGCGACGTGGAGGAGACGGGCATCCTCATAGCCGTTGACGAGATATTCGAAAGCAAGCGCGTGCGCCACATAGAGTCATTCGTGAAGGAGCACCCCGAGTGTCTTGACAACATCACCAGCGGGGCTGACATAGTGATAAAGAGGAGGATGTAAGACCCCACCCCGACCCTCCCAAAGGGAGGGGGAGTTAATGGAGACGAAAAACACCCTGACCCTCTCAAGGGGAGGGGGAGTTAATGGAGACGAAAACGAAGACGAAGACGAAAAACACACCGACCCTCCCAAAGGGAGGGAATGTTTATAATAACGAAAATGAAGACGGAAGCTACAACATTATGGTAGCTTCCGTCTTCACTTTTAATCCTGTTTCCGTCTTCGTATTCGTCAGTGCCCCCTCCCTTTGGGAGGGTCGGGGTGGGGTCTTACATCCTCTTTCCTATCACAGGCAGCGAGCTCAGTGGCATGTCCTTCTTCACCACCATGACGAGGTATGCCAGTATGAGCACCGTATTGGTAAGCATGTATAGTATATCGTTCATCTTACCGTTCATGGCATCCATGACATAATAGAACGCCACGGTGATGACAACGTAAGTAAACATACCCTTTATATCATAATTGATAGGATATTTCTTCTGACCTACGAAATAGCTCAGCAGCATTGCCGTGCCATAGCCTGCCACGCCACCCCACGCACAAGCCATGTAGCTGTACTTAGGTATGAAGATGACGTTCACGGCAATTAGTGCCGCACAGCCTGCCAGAGAGAACCATGCACCCCAGATGGTCTTGTCTATCAGCTTATACCAGAAGGACAGGTTGAAATATATACCCATCATTATCTCGGCAGCCATCACGATAGGCACCACGTTAAGTCCCACTCTGTACTCTGCCGGAATTATTAGTTCAAGCAAAGGCATATAGCCTACCACGCAAAGGAAGGCAAAGAGAGTGAAGATAACGAAGTATTTCATTGCATGGGCATAATACTCACGCTTGTCACTGTCCTTCGACTTTGCAAAGACTATCGGCTCATAGGCATAGCGGAACGCCTGTGTTATCATTGCCATAATCATGGCTATCTTGACGCAGGCACCATATATGCCGAGCTGTACAGTACCCTCTGCATGGTCTGGATATACCAATGGGAATATCATTTTGTCCACAGTCTGGTTGAGTATGCCTGCCACGCCCAACACGAGTATCGGCCATGAATAGCTGAGCATACGGCGCAGCAAAGCAAAATCCACTATCTTAAACTCTATGCCACGCTCCTTGCAGTATGCACGTGCCGCTACATGCTCATGTGCAAACTCTGGTATGAAGAAGAAGGTGATAAAGCCTGTGCACACGAGATTCAGCGCAAAGATATAGAACACGTCTGTCTTGCCCAGCCATACGAAGTACAGCAGGTTGAGACCTATATTCATTACTATGAACAGCATCTTCAACGCAGCAAACTTTATAGGGCGCTTCTTGTATCTCAGATAAGAGAATGGTATGGCCTGTATGGCATCGAGCGACACTACGCAAGCCATCATCAGTATGTATATCTTATGGTCGGTATAGTGTAACACATCGGCTATCTGGTCTATGCCAAGAAACACTATGGCAAGGAACACAGCCGTCAGCGCCGCAATGACCGCCATCGAGGTAGAGAATACGCAATGTGGGTTCTCGTCTTCCTTATTGGCGAAACGGAAGAAGGTGGTCTCCATTCCGAAGGTGAGCAGCACCAGTATCAGTGCCACGTATGCATACAGGTTGGTAACGATGCCATAGCCGCCACTCGCCACTGATATTACGTGTGTGTAGAGAGGAACGAGCAGATAGTTAAGAAATCTGCCCACTATGCTGCTAAGGCCGTAAATGGCGGTATCCTTAGCCAATGATTTCATTGATGCCATAACAACTATTTCTCCTTAAAGTTCTTCACGTCAGCCATTGTGATGCGCTCACCGCGCTTCTGCTGTATCTTCACGTTCTTGAACGTGATGTTCTTGGCATAGTGCATGTCGGCACCCTCATCGCATACGAAGAGGGAGTTCTCAAGCACCACGTCAGACAACGGCATCTCGGGCAGGCCGTTGAAATATACCGCCCTGCGCGCACCCTGACAGGTAATGTTGGATATATGCAGGTCACGGAAGCACGGTGTCTCCTCTGTCACAGGTGGTACGGCATCGGCAGACGAGGTATCGCCGTCTTGCTTTCCTGCCACCGGCTTGTTGGCATAGTACAGGCTGAACGTGAACGCCTCACCGGCTATGTTCACCATGTTTATCTTGTCCACATATATCTTCTCTACCACGCCGCCGCGGCCGCGTGTGGATTTCATTCTCAAACCTGTGTCAGTGCCGTTGAAGAGACAGTTATATACATATATATTACGTGCACCGCTCGACATCTCCGAGCCGATGACGAAGCCGCCGTGGCCGTGGAGCACGGTGCAGCCCTCAATGACAACATTCTGGCAAGGCATCTTCCAGTCGCGTCCCTCCTTGTCCTTACCACTCTTTATGCAGATGGCGTCATCACCAACGTCAAAGGTGGAGTTCTTGATGACACAGCGGTTACATGACTCAAGGTCAAGGCCGTCGCCGTTCTGTGCATACCAGGGGTTGCGTATAGTGACATGGTCAATGGTAACGTCCTCGCACTTCAACGGATGGGTATTCCATGCCGGCGAGTTGCTCAGCGTAACGTCTTGCAAGAGCACGCGCTGGCACTCTGCAAACTCAAGCAGCACTGGGCGCTGCAACGCCCTGCGGAAGTCGGGCTTACCCTCCTTGCCAGCCTCATCATCCTGCTTAGCGTCAGGATACCACACGCCCTTATGAGCTATGCCCTGACCAGAGGTCAGTTCCTTCCACTGATTGGCGGTGAACTTACCCTGCTTTGACGGGCGCCAGCGCTCTCCTTGCGCATCAACAGCGCCATCGCCGGTGATGGCTATGTCATGCTTGCGGTATGCCCACAGCGGTGCCATCTTCTTATTGGCGGTGTTGCCCTCATACACTGTGCTGACATTAGGATAAGCGTCAAAGTCTGAGGTGAAGAGCAGCAATGCTCCGCGCTCCAGGTGGAGCTCGGTGCAGTTCTCAAACTGTATAGGACCAGTGAGCCATATACCTGCCGGCACCACAAGGCGGCCGCCGCCCTTGGCAGCGAGTGCCTGCATAGCCTTGGCAAAGGCCTCAGTACACAAAGAGCCACCGTCGCCCACAGCACCGAAGTCGGTAATACATACGGTGTTGGCGGGGATGTCTGGCAAAGCCACACGGGGCATATCAAACGGGATATCTGTAACAGAGATGGTGGCATAACGCACCTCTGCTTTTAGCGAAGCAGCAACGCAGCACATTAACAGTATGACTGCAGCGATAATGTTTTTTCTTTTTTTCATAGTAACTTTTAAGTCTTTGACTGCGCAAAATTACAAAAGTTTTTGGAATTTGCAAAATGTTTTGTATATTTGCACCGTAATTACCCCATATACGGATGGAACTCACTATACTTATCATATCACTCGGAATGGCCATAGCCTATTGTATATATGCGGAGATACGCATCAAGAACATGAAGGCGGAGGCTATACACAGCGTAAAACTTATCAAGGACGAGGCTGAGAACAGGCTCAACGATGCGAAGGAGGAGATGTCACTGCGCATGAGCGAGCAGAAGGAGGAAAGCCAGAGACTGCTTGCCACCACCAAGGAGGAGGCCGCGCTGCGCATTGGCGAGATGAGAGATGAGCGTGAGGCTGAGCGTGAGGCAAGGCAGAAGATGAGCGAGGAGAACTCTTCTCTCAAGGCTGCCCTGCAAAGCACACAGAAACTACTTGAGGCACAACGCCAGCAGGCAGAGAAAGACGAGGAGGAGAGACAGGAGAGGTTCAAGACCGAACTGGAGCTGGCTCGCGAGCAGATGCGCACACAGTTTGAGCGCGAGATGACCGAGCGCTCCGAGACGCTGAAACGCGAGGCGGCAGAGAGAATGGAAACGCTGAAGCGCGAGGCTGAGGAGCGCATGGACACTCTGAAACAGACCAACAGCGAGCAGATGAGCCGCATCGTTGACCCGCTGAAGAAGCAGTTGGAGGACCTGCACCGACTGGTGGATGACAACAAGCTGGAGCAGTCAAAGAACACCTCGGCGCTGGAGGCAAGCATCAAGGCGGTGTTTGAACATGACAAAGAACGCGACAAGACTACACGCAACCTGGCAGAGGCGCTGAAGAACAGGGGCAAGGTGCAGGGCGACTGGGGTGAGCAGGTTCTGGAGAACATACTGCGTGACAGCGGACTGCGCAAGGGCGAGGAATACTTTGTACAGGAGAATGTGAAGACAGAGGGAGGAGCCAACGTAAGACCTGACGTGATAGTACGCAGCGGCGACGGCTCGAAGCTCATCATTGACTCTAAGGTGTCGCTGACTGCCTACACCGACTATGTGGGTGCCGAGACTGAGGAGGAACGCAATGCGGCAATAAAGGCTAACCATGACTCTATATGGCAGCATGTGGTGGAACTGTCAAACATGAAGTATGACAAGGAGGTGGATAAGGCCATCCCCATGGTACTGATGTTCGTGCCTAACGAAGGCAGCTACATACTGGCTATGAACCGCGACCCACAGCTGAGCACCAAGGCGTACCAGAAAGGTGTGTTGATTATCAACCCGACGAACCTGATGGTGGTGCTGAAACTGATATTCCTGACGTGGCAGAACACCCGACAGGAGAAGAACAACCGCGAAATACTGAAGGCTGCCTCTGACCTCTATGACAAGTACTGCACGTTTGTGGAACAGTATGTGAAGCTCGGCAACCAACTCAACATAGCACGCTCTACCTATGACACTGGCATGGGACAGCTGCGCGAGGGGCGCGGCAATATGTCCAAGCGTCTGGAGACGCTCAGACGCTTTGGCGTGACACCTACTAAGCAGATACCAGAGAACATGGCATCACTTACTGACGAAGACTCTCAAGAAAACTAATCTATCAACTATATGCAACAAAGACTTTTTGTATTTCTCACAACATTGTTAATAAACGCAGCCGTATTCACAAGCGATGTGATGGCGCAACGACAGGTATTAGACTTGAAGCAATGGCAGTTCTCACGCGACAAGGCTGAATGGAAAGATGTAAACATTCCGCACGACTGGGCCATTGACGGACCTTTCGACAAGAAATGGGACCTGCAGACCGTACGCATTGAGCAGAACGGAGAGAAGAAGGCCACTGAGAAGTCGGGCCGCTCTGGTGCCCTGCCATGGATAGGCAAGGGGTACTACAAATGTACTGTCAACAGTGCACAGTTCACAAACAAGGACGGTGTGTTCACACTGCAGTTTGACGGTGCAATGGCTGAGCCTACAGTATTTGTAAACGGTCAGAAGGCTGGCTACTGGGCCTATGGCTATAACGCCTTCAGACTGGACATAACACCACTGATAAAGGACGGCGACAACACCATAGAGGTGGAACTGGAGAACAAGGAGGAGAGCAGCAGATGGTATCCTGGTGCCGGACTCTACAGGCCGGTATCACTCGTCATCACTCCTAAGGCGCATATCGACCCATGGGCTACGTCAATAAGGACCGTAGGACTGAAGCAGGGTGTGGACAATCACGGACGTGACGAGAACCAAGCTGCCATTGACTATGAGACTAAGCTGTGTGTGTCGCCTGCCGACGCGGCTGACCTGGCATGTGTCATCGAGATACTCAACGACAAGGGTTTCATGGAGGCTGGCAGCCACTTCGACGTGCCTGAGGATGGTGTGATAAAGACCGAACTGACTCTGAGCAAGCCTAACCTGTGGACACCTGAGACACCTTATCTATATAAGGTAAGGACACGCCTTATGCGTAACCACAAGGTGATAGACGAGACCATAACAAACCTCGGCGTACGCACAGTGACCGTGAGCCGCGAGGGAGGCTTCCAGCTCAACGGAGTGACAAGAAAGATACAGGGCGTATGCCTGCACCATGACCTGGGACCTCTCGGTGCTGCAGTGAACAAGGCTGCCCTCATAAGGCAGATAAAGCTGATGAAGGACATGGGATGCGACGCTATACGTACCTCACACAATATGCCATCAACAATGCAGATGGACCTGTGTGACTCGCTCGGTATGATGGTGATGGCTGAGAGTTTCGACATGTGGATATATCCTAAGTGTAAGAACGGCTACGCACGCTTCTTCAAGGAGTGGGCAGAGAAAGATATCACCAACCTCGTATTAAACCATCGCAACCATCCATCCGTCATAATGTGGAGCATAGGCAACGAGATTCCTGAACAGTGGGACAAGAATGCCGGCGTGGAATGGGCTAAGAAACTGCAGGACATCTGCCACGAGCTTGACCCTACACGTCCTGTTACACAGGGCATGGACCGCGTGGACAACGCACTGGCAAGCGGTTTCGCAGAGGTGATGGATGTGGTAGGTCTGAACTATCGCGACCACAAATATGACAAGGCATACCGCGAGACGACCAAGGGCTTCATCCTCGGCAGCGAGACGGCAAGTACCGTAAGTTCAAGAGGCGTATATAAACTGCCTTACACCCTTACCGACAAGGGCGTGTACAGCGACGGCCAGTGCTCCGCCTACGAGACGGAGTGGTGCTCATGGAGCAACCTGCCAGAGCTTGACTTTGAGGATATGGACGACCTGCCATATACCATCGGACAGTTTGTATGGACCGGCATAGACTACCTCGGTGAGCCTACACCATACGATGAGTACTGGCCAAGCCGCTCAAGCTACTTCGGTATATGCGACCTCGCCGGACTGCCAAAAGACAGATATTACCTATATCGCTCTGTATGGAACAAGCAGGAGCACACCCTGCACATCGCTCCTCACTGGAACTGGGGCAAGAAGATGAAGGGAAAGGTGGTGCCGGTACAGGTATTCAGCGACTATGACGAGGCTGAGCTGTTTGTCAACGGCAAGTCACAAGGCAGGATAAAGAAAAGCACGGAGAAGAATCCTAACGTGGGCAAGAGCAAGTATGTGCCAAACCTTGACCGCTACCGTCTGCGCTGGATGAACGTGAAATATGAGCCGGGAGAGCTGAAGGTGGTGGCATACGACAAGGACGGCAATGCCGCAATGACCAAGACTCTGCGCACAGCCGGCGAGCCTGAGATGCTTATGCTTACTCCTGACCGCAGCACCATCAGCGCCGATGGCAATGACTTGTGCTATGTCACCGTGACTGCTATGGACAAGGACGGCAATCCATGTCCACTGGCTGACGACCAGCTGACATTCGAGGTTACAGGCGAGGGCTCTTTCAAATGTGCCTGCAACGGTGACGCCACTTCGTTGGAGCCATTTACCCAGCCAACAATGAAACTGTTTAACGGAAAGTTGGTGGTGACACTGCAGAGCACCTGCAAAGCCGGGGAGATGTGCCTGACAGTGAAAAACAAGAAAGCGAAAGACGAAGGCAATGACCTTGAGACGTCTATCAGCATTCAAACTAAATAAATACATATGACCACTTTGAAACACATGCTCTGCAGCTTGCTGCTCAGCACCGGCATCGCGGCGGTTGCCGCCGGGCCGTCATCCTATGACACCACAAAGCCTTTCGGCTATTGTACGCGTTCATCACGCACGAACAACACCGCCACATATAACGTAACAGGTGGCGGAGCATGGGCAGACGATGCCATTCACGCCGACGGAAGCATAACCCTGACCGCTGACGGCACCGCAGACATGGGACCTGCCATCATGAAAGCACTGGAGACTCACAGCATCGTGGTGCTTGACGGTGCGAAGGGCGACTTCGTTATCGGTGAACTGATGCGCATAGAGGACCTGACAAACAAGACCATCATCGGCATCAACGGTGCGAAGCTGTGCACAAAGTGGTATGTGACACCTGAGCTTACGGACACGCTGAACCGCGCAGGAGTGCCGCAGATGAGCACGAACGGACGTACCGGTGGACGTCTTTCCAACGGTAAGTATGTGTCTGAGCAGGCGGAGTATAACACCCGACAGATTATAATCAACATGACGGGCGACGAGAAGGAGACATACCGCGAGTCGGGCATTATGCTACTGAAAGGTTGCGAAAACTTTATCATACGCAACATCTTCTTCCAAGGTCCAGGCTCTATCGACGTGGGAGGTTCCGACCTGCTGAGCATCGTAGGTGGCAGCCGCCACGTGTGGGTGGACCACTGCGACTTCCGTGACGGCATGGACGGCAACTTTGACATAACACAGAGTTCTGACTTCATAACAGTAAGCTGGTGCACCTTCGCCTATACTGAGCGAGCATACATGCACCAGAACACCAACCTGGTGGGCTACAGCGACAAGGAGCCGAAGGGTTTTCTCAACGTTACCTACGCCTACAACCACTGGGGAAAGGGCTGCCACGCACGCATGCCTATGGCAAGGGCTGGACGCATACACATGCTATGCAACTACTATGACTGCTTCGGCAATCCAAGCGCTTGCATCAACCCACGCATGAACTCAGAGGTGCTCATTGAGGGTAACTACTTCGCGGAGGGCATTAAGCACTTCTTCTCCACAAAAGATGCAGAGGCATGGACATGGACGGACACCAATCACGCTCCGTCAACACCGAAGAGCAAAGGCAAGGTGGCTGTGCCTTACCAATATAACGCCATACCTACCGACAACGTACCGACGGAGGTTAAGGCGTATGCCGGCGCAACGCTTACATTCTAAACATTCATGATGATAACAAAAAAAGTTCAGAGGACATACGTCTTCTGAACTTTTTTATTCTTACATCTGCATAATGCAAACTACCACTCTACCTCACTATCGTAATCCTCTTCTATCCACGTATGAGCATTGGTACGCTTTGCATCATAGGAGTCAACATACTCACTTTTTCATCTTTATAGGTATGTTTTTTATTCACTTTTATTAATATGACCACTGCACAGTTGTGGTTTCAAAATTATTTGCTTATTTTTGCAGCAGCAACATCTGAAGGGCTTTTTTGTATGGTAAAAACTTTTCTCTCTATGATAAACAGACTTATTCTATGCTTCACACTGCTCTTTTCCACCACATACGGCATCAAAGCAATAAACGTAAGGGACTGTGGTGCTATCGGGGACGGCAAGCATATAGACTCTCCTGCTATTAACTCTGCCATTGAAAAGGCAGCACTGACGGGTGATACAGTAATAGTGCCTGCCGGTACTTTTATGTGTTACTCTCTGCACCTGCGCTCAAACATTACACTGAGACTGGAGCGAGGGGCTGTAATCAAGGCGGCACCCGTAACAAAGACGGACGGATATGACGAGGCTGAGCCTAACGACTCGAAGTACCAGGACTTCGGGCACAGCCATTGGCACAACTCCTTGATATGGGGCGAGGACCTGCATGACGTTACCATTGAGGGAGAGGGACTGATAGATGGCACCGGCGTGTTGTCGCGAGGTGCGGCACGCCATGCGAAGATGAAAAGGCAGGCGAACAAGGCGCTAGCAATGCGCGACTGCCGCAGGGTGACTGTACGTGGCATCAGTTTCTTGGAATGCGGACACTTCGCCATGCTGCTCACAGGAGTTGACGACCTGCTGATAGAGGATGTAACGGCTGACACTAACCGTGATGGCTTTGACATAGACTGCTGTGAACGTGTAATGATAAGGGATTGCAAAGTCAACACGCTGAATGACGATGCCATAGTGCTTAAATGCTCTTATGCTCTCGGCTGGCCAAAGCCTACGGAAGACGTGCTCATAGAGAACTGCCATGTGAGCGGCTATGACATCGGTTCTTTCCTTAACGGCACACTGCTTACCACAATAGAGAAGGCTCCCGACGGTGATGGACCGACAGGACGTATTAAGTTGGGGACAGAGAGTAACGGTGGTTTCAGACGTATCAAGATAAAAGACTGTACGTTTACACACTGCAGGGGACTCGCCCTCGAGACCGTGGACGGCGCTATGATGGAGGATGTGGACGTAAGTAACATATACATGAAGGATATATGCAACTCTCCCATATATATAAGGGTGGGCGACAGAATGCGCGCACCCAAGGGGTTCCATCCATCAGACGCACGCAATATAAGGATAAGCAATGTATGTGCTGAAGATGTGGACAGCCGCTATGCCTGTCTGATAGTGGGTACGGAGCAACAACCGGTGCGCGACATAAGGATTGACAGTTTATCCGTGAGGTTCCGTGGCGGGATGACTCTTGATGACGTGGCAAAACAACGTGGATGTAACCCTTTCTTCTTCAGTGAGAAGAGGCCTGTAACACAACGTGGGGAGAAGAATTACCCAGAACCTTCTGCCCACGGCATTCAGCCGGCATGGGGATTCTCTATAAGCCACGCCGAGGGGATAAGGATAACAGACTCTAAACTGGAGTCGTTGGCCTTTGACGAAAGACCTGCGCTCTATATGAATGGCACCGACAATATCTCGTTTGTAAATTCATTTTACATAAACGATGGAGTGACGAAGCAATTTCCATAGATGAACACGTTACTTAGTTGCCATACCGTTATATGCAGGAGAAGTGTATATGCGTTACACCTTGATACTGGCAATGCAAGAGGTATTCTTGAAAAGATAAACAAAGATAACATAATTTGTGTTAATTTGGGATAGCTTTGCAATTGTAATTGTTGGAAAAATTGTAACTTTACATCGTATGTGATGCACATACTAACGGTCATTATTTATTACTAAAACAACAACTAACATTATGAGCAAGAAACTTAAGGGAACAAAGACTGAGGCGAATTTGCTGGAGGCTTTCGCTGGTGAGTCTATGGCACGTAACAAATACACTTACTATGCCTCTAAGGCAAAGAAGGACGGATATGTGCAGATTGCAGCACTCTTTGAGGAGACAGCAGCAAACGAACGTGAGCACGCTAAGATATGGTTTAAGTATTTGCATGACGGTGCTGTACCTTCTACTACGGAGAACCTTGCCGACGCAGCTGAAGGAGAGAATTTTGAATGGACAGACATGTATGACCGCATGGCACGCGAGGCGCGTGAGGAAGGCTTCGAGGACATCGCCAAGAAGTTTGAGATGGTGGGAGCCATAGAGAAGCATCACGAGGAGCGTTATCGCAAACTGCTGAAGAACATTGAGGACAAGAAGGTTTTCTCAAAGGACGGCGATGCTATATGGCAATGTGCGAATTGCGGACACATAGTAGTAGGCAAACAGGCACCGGATATCTGTCCTGTATGCGACCATCCTCAGTCATATTTCCAGGTATTGGCGGAGAACTACTAATATCGCACGATAACACAAAGCATAAAGAAACGACTATGGACTTCATATTCATAGTCGTTTCTTCGTATTGTCCCCTCCGTCTGCATACATATATTCCCACCGCATCGACATCCCACATCACCCCATATCCTTTTCCGGCCTTAAACCCAACTACCACTGGGCACGCAGAGTAAATTTTGGATATCATACAAAATCAAAAAATTTGTGCCAACATCTATATCATAGCCTCAATTATTGAATAGGAACATACATAGCAGGTATGACTGTGTCATTACAGACATAATGCCTTTACTCGTATCATAAGTATATGACAACAAAAAAGCTCCGTCGCATTTCTGCAACGGAGCTTGGTTTATTAAAGTAATCTATATTATCTTACAATTACTCTGCCTTTGCCTCTTCAGCAGCAGGTGCCTCAGCGACCTCCTCTGCCTGAGCCTCTGCGACAGGAGCCTCTGTCTGAGCAGCAGCCTTCTTACCTGCACGACGAGTCTTCTTAGCAGCCTTAGGAGCCTTTGCCATAGCCTCGTCGAAGTCAACGAGCTCTATGAAGCAAACATCAGCAGCGTCACCCTGACGATGACCGAGCTTGATGATACGTGTGTAACCACCTGGGCGGTCACCTACCTTCTCGCTAACTACAGAGAAAAGCTCCTTGATAGCGAACTTATTCTGAAGGTAAGAGAAAACAACACGACGGTTGTTTGTGGTATCTTCCTTTGCACGTGTTATCAATGGCTCAACGTACTTCTTCAGAGCCTTGGCCTTGGCAACAGTCGTAGTGATTCTTTTGTGCATAATCAGCGAAATAGCCATGTTTGCCAGCATGGCACCGCGATGTGATGCAGTACGACTGAGATGATTGAATTTCTTATTATGTCTCATTTTGAGTTTTTAATGTTTTGTAATCAGGGGAAAGTATTAGTCCTGATTAAGTTTGTATTTTGAAATATCGGTTCCAAACGACAGATTCAGACTCTCGAGCAAATCATCAAGCTCTAAGAGCGATTTCTTACCGAAGTTGCGGAACTTGAGAAGATCTGTCTTGTTATACTGAACGAGATCTCCAAGTGTGTCAACATCAGCTGCCTTCAAGCAGTTGAGTGCACGTACAGAGAGATTCATGTCAACAAGACGAGTCTTCAAGAGTTGACGCATGTGCAGTACCTCCTCATCGAAGTCCTGGTTTACATCTACACCAGTATCCTCAAACTGCATCTTCTCATCAGAGAACAGCATGAAGTGGTATATCAGTATCTTGGCTGCCTCTTTAAGGGCATCCTTCGGATGTATGGAACCATCCGTAGAAATCTCAAGAATCAACTTGTCATAGTCAGTCTTCTGCTCGACACGAGTTGGCTCAACTGAGAATTTCACGTTACGGATAGGAGTGTAAATAGAGTCAATGGCTATTGAGTTGATATCTGTGCAGTACTCACGATTCTCATCAGCAGGAACGTAACCACGGCCCTTGTTGATTGTAATAGTAAGCTGCATAGATGCCTTTGAATCTAAATGACAAATCACCAAATCAGGGTTTAACACTTCAAATCCAGTCAGGTACTTGTTGATATCGCCAGCCTTGAATTCAGTAGAATTCTCAACGGTGATAGTAACTTTCTCATTCTCGAATTCTTCTATTACTTGCTTGAATCTTACTTGCTTCAAATTCAAGATGATGTTAGTCACGTCTTCCTTCACACCAGGTACAGAAGAGAACTCCTGCTCTACACCGTCAATACGGATGGTATTGATAGCATAACCCTCAAGAGAAGAAAGAAGGATGCGGCGGAGAGCGTTACCAATAGTAACACCGAAGCCAGGCTCCAACGGACGGAACTCGAACTTGCCGAACTTGTCCGTTGACTCCAGCATCACGACTTTGTCGGGTTTTTGAAATGCTAATATCGCCATTAATTTAATGATTTATTTAGAGTACAACTCAACGATTAACTGCTCCTTAATGTTCTCTGGAATGTCCGCACGCTCAGGACGGTGCAGGAACTTACCGCTCTTTGATGCATTATCCCACTCTATCCAAGGGAACTTGCT